>JADLAK010000013.1 GCA_020848275.1 Planctomycetota bacterium | reverse complement strand
TGGTCGACAAGGGCGTGATCAAGGGCGTTTGCCACGACCGGCGCAGCGCCAAGCTGTGCAAGGCCGAGAACACGGGCCACGCGAACATGCAGCCGGACAGCGGCGGCCCGGGGCCGTCGAGCATCGTGGTCGCGACGGGCGACCAGACGGTGGAGCAGATGATCGCGTCGACGCCGCGCGGCCTGCTGATCACGAAGTTTCACTACACGAATGTGGTGGACCCGATGGACCTGTCGCTGACGGGCATGACGCGCTCGGGCACGTTCATGATCGAGAACGGCAAGATCACCAAGGCCGTGAAGAACATGCGGTTTACGCAGAGCCTGCTGACGGCGTTTGCTGAGGTTGAGGCGGTGGGCAAAGACGCGCACGCAACCGGCGGCGCGCTCTTCGGCGGCAACTTTGTCGTCCCCGCCCTCAAGCTCAAGAAGTTCCGCTTCAGCTCACCGACCGGGTTCTAACGGGGACTGTCCCAGCGAGCCGGAGCGAAGCAACGGCGAGCGTGCGGACTGTCCCCAGCGTCAGGCGGCAGTTAACAGAGCGCGAAGCGTAAGCAAGCGGCACGCAACTGCAAAAGCGTTCACCACGGAGAACACGGAGCGCACAGAGAAAAGCGTGTAGCTAGGGCATCCTTGCCCTGGCAATGCTGTTGAAGTGCGGGGTCGCCACCACGCAAAGTCGCGAAGTTTCGCAATGCATTCGGGCCACCCCAATTCGTCGCTCGTTATTAGATGCGATTGGAGGAACGTCCCATGCGCGTACCACTTGGTTCATTACTATTAATTGGCTTTGCAACGTGCATTCTGGCCAGTGTGGCGGATGCGCACACCATTGACCCCATTCCGACGGAAAAGCTCCTTCATGATGCCGATTTTGTGGGAATCGTCGAATGCACCAAGGCTGGCGGGATCGTTGCCGAGTACAAAGTCGTTCAATCCTGGCGCGGGCCGAAGGCCGGCGACACGGTGCGGATCAAGATCGCGGCAAACTATTGGGGACCTCAGTATCCGCTTGTCCTAGTTGGCGAGCGATTGGGCATCACTGGCTTTAAGACCAAGGCTCCCTCTACGCTGATGTCGATGAGCAGTGGCGCTCCGATACCCGAATTCTGGCGCCAGGTGAGATTCGATTTTTCGCTTCCGCTATTCCAGGGTCGGTGGCCCGTAGAGAAAAGTGCCAGCGTTCAAGAAGACCCAAAGAACCCAACCTTTGAGTCGCAGGCCAAGGAGTTCTTTGGCCATTCGCCAAGCAAACAGGAGGCGCTGATTCTTGCCGTTGTCACAAGCAAACGCCTGCTGCGTGGGAAATTAGAGGATGAGGCGGAGACCATCGCAATCCAATTGGTCGCCAACATGCGTGCGGCGAACGACTGTGCCGCCGCACTGAAGCTGCTAGTTGCTTACGCCAAGGATGCGAAGAAAGAAATCCAGTCCACCATAGCCCACGTTTTGAAAGAAGCCGGATATGCAGAAACCGTGAGCTATCTGAAACGGATGGATGCGAAGGACTTGCCTTGGAACAAGGACAAGTTGACCGAAATCCAGACCGAAATTGATGGTCGGCTGCACCCGAAAGACCAAGCCTTGCCACAGGCCGACGAGCAAACGATTCCCGATGCTAAGAAGTTAGCCGCCCTCCGCAAAATCGTCGAAAGCGGCGATATTGCTCATGAGGATTTTGGCGAGGCTGTTGAAACGCTTACGCGCTACGAGCCCGCCCCGGTGGCCAAGTGGTTGAAGGATTGGACTCAAGACAAGAACGCGCATTGGTCTGCGGCGGAGAAACCTTACCTTTTCGGGTCTTTTTTTGGCCATTCTTGCGGCAAAGATCGGATTTCGAACCTAATTACGCTCCTGGATGCCAAGGAACAGGGAGTTCGCGTGGCTGCCGCAGTTTACCTTTGCTTTGACGACGCGGTGCAAGGCGAAAAGGCACTCAAAGAGTTCGCAAAATTGGAAGGCAGGCCAGGCGCTTGGGCTGGACTGACTTTGGTCCGGCGCGGACATAAGGAGTATTTTCCCAGGGCGATCAAGTTTCTGCACTTTGTGCCGGAGACCGGCATGAGCGGTACTGGCGACGAATTGCTCCAGCAGAAGATTCTCGAACTTCTGTCCAATTCCGCTGCCAAAAGTGGAATCGCCCAGCCGGTGACGACATCTTATGTACGGCGTGAAGAGATGCAGTTTGGAACGGTGGTGGATGTTTGGTGGGAAAAATACAAGGACAAGATTATTCCGTTCGATCCTTGGGCAGAGGAATTGTCGGCAAACAAGACCGACTGACGGGTTGTTCATCTTCGGTCGCGAAGCCAAAACAGGCCCGCTCGCTAACGCTCGGGGCTCTGAAACGGCAATGCAGTTCTCCGTGCACTCCGTGTTCTCCGTGGTGAATGCTTTTGCAGTTACCGGACCGCTTGCTTGCGCGCGCGGCTCGTAACGACGCCTCTACCGACAACTGGCAACCGATCACCGACGGCCGATCAGTTGTTGTCGATTTGGGCTTTCTGGACTTTGCCGCTGTAGTCAGTGATCACGGTTTTGATTTCGGAAAAAGCATCGATCACCGTCGGGCCGCCTTCGCGGTGGCCGTTGCCGGTGTTCTTCCAGCCGCCAAAGGGCGTGCTGACCTCCGCGCCCGTCGTGCCCGCATTGATGTAGCACAGGCCGACTTCCATCTCTTCGCTCGCGCGGTGGCACAGGTTCACGTCGCGGCTAAAGAAGCTGCCCGACAGGCCGAACTCGACGTTGTTCGCAATCGCGATCGCATCGTCGTAGTCCTTCGCTTTGATCACGCTCAGCACCGGGCCGAAGATTTCCTCGACCGCCACGCGCATCTTCGGCGTCACGCCCGACAGGATCGTCGGCGGGTAGAAATGCCCCTTGGCGTATTCGCCCTGGGTGAGCGGCGCGCCGCCGCACTCGAGCTTGGCCCCCTCTTTGACGCCGATTTCGACGTAGCCGTGGATGCTTTTAAGTTGTTTTTCATTAACAACGGCGCCCAGGAACGACTTGGGATCGCTGCCGTGGCCGACGTGGAGTTTCTTCGCGCCCTCGACCAGCATCTTTAACAACTTGTCGTACACCGCCGCGTGAATGATCGCGCGCGAGCACGCGGTGCAGCGCTGGCCCGTCGTGCCGTAGGCCGCCCACAGGATCGCGTTGCAGGCGAGTTCGAGGTCCGCGTCGTCCATCACGACCACCGGGTTCTTGCCACCCATCTCCAGGCTCACGCGCTTGTTTAATGGTGCGGCCTTCGCCGCGATACCCAGACCCGTCGTCGTGCTGCCGGTAAACGAAATCATGCGCACGTCGGGATGTTCGACCAGCGCGTTGCCACAGGTGCTGCCCGCGCCGACCACGAGGTTGAAAACGCCCGAGGGCACGCCGGCTTCGATCAAGAGTTCCGTGAAACGTTTGCCGAGCAGCGACGTCTCGCTCGCGGGTTTAAACACGACCGTGTTGCCCATCAGCAGCGCCGGGTAGGTCTTCCACGTAGGAATGGCTATAGGAAAGTTCCAAGGCGTTATTAAACCGCAGACGCCCAGCGGCTGGCGCATGGTGTACATGCGCTTGTTCGGCAGTTCGCTCGGGATCTGCAGACCCCACGCGCGGCGGCCTTCGCTGGCGATGTAATAGCCCATGTCAATGGCTTCCTGCACATCGCCGCGAGCTTCGGCAATTGGTTTGCCCATTTCGCGCGTCATGAGCTGCGCGATTTCTTCCTTGCGTTTGCGCGCGATCTCGGCGCTGCGGTAGATGACTTCCGCGCGTTTGGGTTGCGGCGTGCTGCGCCAGCCCGCAAAGGCCTTCTTTGCGGCGGCCACAGCCGCGTCGATATCGGCTTTGCCGGCCTGCGAGTGTTTGCTGACTTCCTCGCCGTTGGCGGGGTCTTTGCGAAGAAAGGTCTCGCCGGGTTTGATCGGGTCGCACCATTTACCGGCGATGAAGTTCTGGACGTTTTCGGCGGGCATGTTTTTTAGGTTCAGGTTCAGGGTTAGGTTCAGAAATCTGATGCGGCGCGATCTTACTAACTCTGAACCTGAACCTGGACCTGAACCTACAAATTCGCGCCGCAGGCGCCGCAGCGTCTGCGGCCCTGTTTGATGCGGCCGCCGCAGCCGGGGCAGATGATGAAGCCGTAGGCGTCGACTTGCGGCCTGGCGGGCGCTGTGTGTGGCGTGCTCTCGACGGATTCGAAGCGGCTGGAGTCGGCGACTTGTGGTTCGGATGGAGGTAATTGCGTGGGGTGGGCCTCCGGCCCGCCGGGCAGGCTGAAAGCCTGCCCTACGATTTGCTGTCCCGGCTGCGGGTACTGCGGTATCGGCTGATAGTCGCCGCCTTCGGCAGCGACAGGCAGGCTGGAAGCCTGCCCCACGGGAGCGTTCACGGGCCTTACAGGCTGGCGCCACTGGTGCGGCGTGGCGGGGCGCGGCGTATAGAAAAGCCGGTCGCTGCGCAGATAGCGCACGACGCGCACGCCGATGTAGCTGAAGAAAAATCCCGCGGCGAAGCCGACCCACGGGTTGACGTCGAATTCCTCGGCCTTGGCGCGGCCCCAGAGCCCGAACAACACGGACTGCGCGACGCCCAGCACCACCCAGAACACGATCATGCCTACATTGACGTCCGCCGCCGCCGCATGGCCCACGAACTCCGGGTCGTCAAAAGGCGGGCCGGCCTGCAGAAGCGTGGTCACGAGGGCGTTCATATGCGCGGGGTGGTCAGGATTCGCATTTCGGACGTGAACTGCATCGCGATCAGCGCCGCAAAGGCGGCGACGATGAGCGCCGAAAGCAATTGCATCATGCGCTTGCGCCCGTGGGTGGTCTGCGGCACGAAAAGCGCGAGGCAACCCAGCACAATGCCGATGGGGATATACGGCCGCTGCTTGAGCTGGTCGAGGAAACCTTCCCAGGTCGAGCGCAGGTTGAACAGCAGATGTTCGGTCAGCGGCGAGTTCTGTCGCGGGCCGCGGCTCATTACTTCTTCGACGCCGCGCAACATGTAGCCCCAGATACCGAGCAACACCAGCCCGGCAAACACCGTGAACAGGTACATGTACAACGCCTCGGGAAAGCGGGCGCTGGGAGCCTTGTCGTCGCGTTTTTTCTTGCCCGGCTTGGCGGTGTCAGGCTTTAAAAGCGCCGCAATTTGTTCGTCGGTCAGCTTGCCGTCGTCTTTTGGATTGGCTGGAAGATCAGTCATGTCGTTAAACTGGTCCCACGGGGCGGTTTCATCGTTAAAAGTGCTGCACCGGGGTTAACACAGTCCCCAAGGATACCGCTGTGGCCGAGAACCAACCAGCCTTGCCTGCGCCCAATCCGGGCACAAGCGCCAAACTCGACCCCATGGTCGGGCGGCGGCTGGGCAGCTACGAGATTATTTCGCGCGTGGCGCGCGGCGGCATGGGCGTGGTGTATCGCGCGCGGCACGTCTACATCGACAAAATCGTGGCGATCAAGGTGCTCGACCCCGCGCTGGCGGCGCGCAAGGATTTAATCTCGCGCTTCCGCACCGAGGCGCAAAGTCTCGCCAAGGTCGAGCACGAGAACGTCGTCAAGGTCAACGACATCGTCGACATCGAGGGCCTTCACTTCATCGTGATGGACTTCGTTGAGGGCATCAACCTGCGCACCGCGATGAAAGAGCGCGGGCCAATGCGGCCCAAAGAATTGCTTTCGGTCGCGCGCCAGACCGCCGACGCCCTGCAGTTCGCGCATCGGCAGGGAATTCTGCACCGCGACATCAAGCCCGAGAACATCATCATGTCCTCGCGCGGCGTCTGCAAACTGACCGATTTCGGCCTGGCGGGCGACCTGCGGCTTATCAGCGAAGGCCACGACGGGCAGATGAACTTCGGCACGCCCGCGTATGCCGCCCCCGAAATTCTGCGCAAGCAAACACCTGACGCGCGCAGCGACATCTTCAGTTTTGGCGCGACGATGTACCACTTGGCCTGCGGCGACACGCCCTTTGGCCCCAGCAACGCGCAAGCAATTGCACTCAAGCAGCGCCAGGGCGCGGAACTGCTCGAGGGCCGGCGGCCGGACCTGCCGCAGAGCCTGTGCACACTCATTCAATCGTGCCTGGCCTACAACCCCGCCGAGCGTCCGCTGGACTTCGACGAAATCCTGCAGCGTCTGCCCAAACGCATCATCGAGCGCAACACTCCCGACACGCCGACAGCTCCCAGCGGCCCGCTCATCACCACGGAAAGCCTTCCGCCCGCACCACCTTCGCGGCTGTTCCCGATTGTCTCGGGCGTCGCGGCGTTGGCCGCGCTGACGGTCGTGGGCTTTGTCGTGATTTCTCGCCTGACGACCCCGCCGCCGGACGTCAATCGCCCGACGGCTGATGGCGGTGTCACCCGCGCGAGCAACACGCCGCGCGATGGCGTGCGCGGCGACGATGGCCCGCGCGATGGCAGCACCAACGTGGCGACACCGCCCACCTTCACCGCCGAGGAAGAGGCGTTCAACGAGGCGGAACTCGAGGCCGGCGGCGCCCAGCGTACGGCGAACTACGCGCGGGCCTACGGCGCCTGGCAGCGATTCAAGCAACGCTTTCCCGATGGCACGTTTGCCGCACAGGCGGACAGCAAACTGCGCGAGCTTGTCATCGAAGTGGCCGACATGCGCAAGGCCGCCTACAACCGCGCGTGGGAAATCTCCGACAAGGCGATCACGGCCTCGAACTCCGCCGACGCGCTGGCCGCGTGGGAAGCCGTGCCCGCGGCGCTGCTCGGCTCCCTGTACGAAGGCGAAAAGAACGAGCTGGCGGACCGCGTGGAGACCCAGCGCCGCCGAGTGCTTTCGCTGGAGGCGGACGTGATCTCTGCGGCATTCGAGAAGGCCGACAAACACCGCGCCAAGGGCGAACTGCTGGCGGAATTGGCGTTGCTCCAGAAACTTCTCAATGGCCGCACGCCCGCCGGCGCGGAGAGTGTCAACGCGCGCCTCGAAAAACTCAAGACCGCGCTGGCGGAAGCGCACGTGGCGGCAAGCCTCGTGGTCGAGCAGGATCGCGACGCTGTGGTGCTCAAGCGCGGGCAGGCGGCGCAGAAATTGCGCGCGGGGCTCGACCAGGTCGCGACTGACGCCCTGCATCGCCGTTGGCCCAAGGCGCGCCAGGGGCTGTCGGTGCTGGCCAAGGAACTCACGGACATGGCGCTGCGCCGCAGCATCGAGAGTTACGGGCAGGACGCCGACCTCGCCGCGCGCGCCGAGGACGCCCTGCACGCCGCACTTGACCGCGTGCGCAAACGCGGCGCCGCAACCACCATCAAGGCCCACGCGGGTTTCATGGGCGATGACACGCGCGACCCGAAGATCATTTCGCGCTCTGGCCGCATCACCACATTGACGCAAACTGAAATCACGCTGCGCGATTCCGACGGCAAGGAGCAGAAGATCAAACTTTTGCTCGTCGCCGCCGAAAGCATGAAGACGTTTTTGCGCGACGGCTCGCTCGACGACCGCATGAGCCTGATTGCGTGGCTGCTTGCTTCCGGCGACGCGGGGGCCGCCCGTGATGAGGCCGACCGGCTGCTGGACACTTCGGGCGTGCCGGCGTCGGTCGGTGCGCGCACCGAGGCGCTCAAGGGCTGCGAGGTGCTGGGCCAGCCCGCGTTGCGCCGCCTGTCGTACTTTGCCGCGCGCGCAGGGCAGGTCGACGTCGGTGAGTTCGTCGGCCTATTCGGCGGCGACGGCTTCGATGTCGACATGTTGCGGCTTCAGGCAAGCATCGAGCGAGGCGACAAGCCCGCCGCACGCCAATACGTCAACCTCACCGCGCAGGTTGCCGACCCTGACCTCGTCTCGCCGCGCACACTTGCGGCAGCAATGGAATTGCTGACCGACGCCACGCGCGCCGACGTCGAACTCTGGATCAAGCACGAGCCGCGCAACGCGCAGCCGTTGCTGCGCCTGGCGCAACTGCAGAAGACCGAAAGCCCCGGCGAATACCGGCGCACGGCGCAAAAGGCGCTGGAGATCGACCCGTCGCTGGAAGAAGCGTGGGCGCTGACGAAGTGACCAATTCCGGCGCGCCTGCTACACTGTGCGGCGTGAACAATTTCTCATGGGTGATCGAAGGCGAGATCGCGGGCATGGCTCAGCCGCCCGCCGATAGCGAATCGTTCTGGCTGTGGTTGCGCGACAAAGGCGTGCGCCTGGTCGTGAGCCTGACGGGGCGGTCGCCCGACCGCGACTTGCTGGCGCGCCACTCCATGGAAGTGCTGCACCTTCCGGTGGCCGATTTCACGCCGCCATCGCCCGAAGTCGTAAAAAAATTCCTCGAGCACGCGCGGTTCTACAGGCGCGAAAAGAAGGCCATGGTCGTGCACTGCGCCGCGGGCATTGGGCGCACCGGCACGCTGATTGCGTGTTACCTGGTCGACACCGGCATGACCGCCGACGCCGCGATCGCGCTGGTGCGCAAGGCGCGGCCGGGCAGCATCGAAACCGCGGAGCAGGAAGCGGCGGTGCGCCGCCTCGCCGACGAGAAGAAAACCGGCGCGGCGAAAGCAAAACCGGCCTGAGGCAAACCCCAAGCATGCACATTGCCCTGATACGAACGGAGTTCATCGCGCGCCGCGGCGGGGCAGAGCGCTACGCGGTGAACCTCGCGCGGCGCTGGCGCGACCAGGGCCATCGCATCAGCATCATCTGCCACAAGGCCGACGCCGACGACGCGGCGGGCATGGAAATCGTGCACGTCTCGCGCCCGAAAATGCTCGGCCCCTTTAAACACGGCTGGTTCGCGTCGCGTGCGGGCAAGGCGGCGCAGAAGCTTGGCGCCGACGCGGTGCTGTGCCTCGCGCGGGCGTATCCCGGCGACGTGCTGCGGCTGGGCGACGGGCTGCACTGCGAGTGGATGAAGGCGCGCTACAGCAGCGCGGCATTGCAGCTTCAGCGCATGAACCCGCGCCACCGGCAACTGCTCAAGCTCGAGGCCGAGTTGTTCCGGCCCGGCCGGTTTGCGCATTACGTCGCCAACAGCGAGATGATGCGCGGCATCGTCATGGAAAACTTCGGCGTGCGGCCCCAGACGATCAGCGTCATTCCCAACGGCGTTGATTTCAAACGCTTCAACCTTGAGGCGCGCGGGCGTCGTTCCGCCGTGCGCAAAGAACTGGGAATCAGCGACGGCGCGCAGTTGGTGCTGTTCGCAGGCATGGATTTAAGACGCAAGGGTTTAAGAGCCGTCATCGACGGGTTCATTGAACTCGCGAAGAACGACTCCGCCGCCCGGCTTCTCTGCGTCGGCAAAGGCGAGACGGAGGACGCACGGGAATATCTCCGTGCGGCGGACCTCGACCAACGCGTGCGATTCCTGCCGCCGACCGACCGCATGGCCGATTTCTATGCGGCCGCCGACGTGTTCGTGCTGCCGACGCTGCATGACCCCAGCGCCAACGCTGTCACCGAGGCGCTGGCTTGCGGCCTGCCCGTCGTTACCAGCGCCGACAACGGCGCGAAACAGCACATCGTGAATGACGTCAACGGTTATGTTCTGAAGGACCGGCGCGACGCGCGCGAGTTCGCCGCGGCGGTGGGGGATTTGATAGCCAAGCCGCGAAAGCCTGAGAACATCCGCGACGCGGGCAAGCTCATCGGCCTTGAAGAAAACGCCGACCGCCTGCTTGAATGCTTGGTTCGTTCGCGGCAGGAGGTGGCGGCTTGAAGCAACTCGACCTTGCGGGCAAACGCGTGCTGCTCATTAAACCGTCGTCGCTTGGCGACGTGTGCCACGCCGCCGCAAGCGCCTGGGCGATCAAGCAGCAATTCCCGACCTGCCACCTCACGTGGCTGGTGAACAAGACGTTCGAGCCTCTCATTAAACCGCTGTCGTGCCTTGACGGTACGCTTGGTTTTGAACGCACCAAGTTCAGGGGCGTCACGGGCATGCTGACGGGTCGCAGCGAACTGCGCAGCTTCGTTAGCCAGCTTCGCGCCGGCCGCTTCGATGTCGCGATCGACCTTCAAGGGTTGCTGCGCAGCGGGATGTTCTCGTGGCTTTCGCGCGCCAAGGTGCGCGTAGGCATGCGCGGGTCGCGCGAGGGCTCGCGACTGTTTTACAACCGCCGCGTCGAGGTGCCCAGGCAGCCGGTTCACGCGCGCGACCGCTATCGCGCCGTCACGCGCTTTCTGGGCTGCGAGACTGAGCCGCGCGAGGACCTCGACGTACGCGAGACCGAGCGCGCGGCGGCGCGCGACCTGCTTGCGGCCAACGGTTTTGCCGCCGATTCGCCGCTTGTTGCCGTTTGCCCCGGCGCGCGCTGGGAGACCAAGATCTACCCGCCGCAGAAATTCGCGGCGGCGCTCGACGAACTGGCGAAATCCGGCGTGGTCACACCCGTAATCATCGGCAGCCCGGACATGGACAAGCCCTGCGCCGAAGTCGCCGCCGCCTGCAAGAAGGCGCGGCCGGTCAACCTGTGCGGCAAGACTTCGCTGCGCGAACTTGCGGCGCTGTTGGATATCTCGCGCCTGCTGCTAACGTGCGACAGCGGGCCGATGCATATCGCCGCGGCGCAAGGTACGCCCGTGGTCGCGGTGCTTGGGCCGACGGACGCTCGCCGCACGGGGCCCTACGGACAGTTGCAGAACGTTGTGACGGGCGATTGCGAGTTGATGCCGTGTTTGAAGCGCGAGTGCCCGGGCCTTGGCATCAAATGTATGCGCGAGCTTGATGCGGAGGACGTGGCAGAACGGGCGCTGCAAGTATTGCAATCGAAAACCAGCGGGCGCAGGGCCAAAATTTGAGCAAAGAAACGACCAGTCAGGAACAGCCGGGCAAGAGCAACAAGCTTGACTGGCTCAACGTGCGCAAAGCCTTTGGCTTTCTGGGCCGCCTGTGGCCATTTTTGAAACCCCAGTGGCCGCAGCTGCTGATTTGCGGCGTGGGCATGATTCTGCTCTCGGCAGGCAGCGCAATGCGCGTCACGGCCATTCGGCCGTTTGTGGAGTTGACCAAGGACGTTTCGAAACTGACAGACACCGATCTTGAAAGCATGTTTCGCGCTGTTGCGCCAATGGCGTTTATCCTGGGCGCGGGCGGGTTGATGATGGCGGTCGGCACGCTGCTCAAGCAGTACTTTATGGGCTACGCGCAGGCGAACACCCGTATCCTGCTTCAGAAAGAGCTTGTCCGCCGCTTGCTGGCGCAGCCGATGGCGTACTTCAACACAGAACGTAAAGGCGCGCTGATGTCGCGCCTGACGGTTAATGCCGGCGGCGCCAGTACATTGGTAAAGCTTGCCATCGACGACCTGGTCCATCATCCGATATCGATCATCTTTCTGCTCGGGGTCATGGTGTACACCAGCCCGCTGCTGACGCTGGCGACGCTGATCGTTTTCCCGATGGTGCTGGGACCCGTGATGTTGTTTGCGGGCAAGATTCGGCGCGCGACCAAGAAAAAGTTCTCCGGCATGGAAGACCAGGGCAACTTCTTCGTGCAGATGTTCGACGGCATCCGCGTGATCAAGGCTTTCCGCCTCAACAACGCCCAGACCGAGGAATTCAGCCGCGTTTCGCGCGAGGTGTTTTTGCGCGAACGCCGCGTCGCCCGCTACAAAGGTCTGGCCCGCGCGGGCATTGAGGCGAGCTACAACCTGATCCTTGCAGGGGGCTTTGGCCTGATCGCCTGGATGCTTACCCAGCAGTGGTTCCGCGATCAGGGTGGCTTCCCGATGTTCATGCAGTTCTTTGTTGCCGTTATCTTCCTCTACGACCCGGCACGACGCTTTGGCAATTCGCTGAACGAAATTCAGGATTCGACCACGGCGCTGGACAAAGTTTTCGAGCTTTATGACAAGCCGCCGGAGCCCGCGGATCCCCCGACGGCCAGGGACGCCCCTGTCGACTTCAAGGAAATCGAGTTCGACCATGTCGGCTTCGAGTACGTCGCGGGACGGCCCGTGCTTGCCGACGTCACATGCAAAGTCGCGCGCGGGCAGATGATCGCGTTCGTGGGCCAAAGCGGCATGGGAAAGTCGACGCTGATGGATTTGATCCCGCGTTTCTATGACCCCGTAGCGGGCGCGATTCGCGTCGACGGCATCGACCTGCGCGAGGTCAAACGCGAATCGTGGCTCTCGCGCATCTCGATGGTTTCGCAGGAGACGTTCCTCTTCAACACGACCATCCGCCACAACATCATGACCGGCCGCCCCGACGCGACCGAAGCCGAAGTCATCGAATCGGCCAAGGCCGCGAACATCTGGGACGAGATCAAGGCGCTGCCGCAGGGGCTCGACACCAAGCTTGGCGATCGCGGCGTGAACCTGTCGGGCGGCCAGCGCCAGCGCGTCGCGATCGCGCGCGCGTTTTTGAAGAAAGCGCCGATCCTGCTGCTCGACGAAGCGACCAGCAACCTCGACACGCGCAGCGAACGCGAAGTACAGAACGCGCTCGACCACCTCGTCGCCGGTTGCACGGTGTTTGTTGTCGCGCACCGCCTTAGCACCATCCGCAAGGCCGACCAGATACTCGTCTTCCACCAGGGCCACGTCGTTGAGCGAGGCACCCACGCCGAACTTGCGGCGCTGGGCGGCCACTACGCCTCGGCGCTGCAATTGCAGCAAGGCGAGCCCGAACCCGTGGCCGAAAGGGTGGCGAGCGATGGCTGATTCCGTCAACCGCGCTGCGGTCAAACGCAAGGACACGGGACGCCTGACGGAGGCGCAAATGGCGCCGCAACCGCCGCCGCGCAAGTGGCGTATTGCGGTGGCCGCGCCGGCGCTGGATTTCAACGGGGTGACGTTGTATGCGGTAATGCTGGTCAAGGCGCTGCAGGCCCAGGGCCATGAGATCCTGGTGATCGCGCCAACCGGGCCGCTCAAGCGCGAGCTGCCGACCGAAGGCATAACCTTCAGCAAGTTCGACGGCGGCAACCCGGGCTTTTTTGCCTGGCGCGCGCTCAAGGCCGAAGTCGCCGAGTTCGCGCCCGACGTGTTGCACGCCGTCGTGCTCGACAGCGGCATTGCGATCAAGCTGGCGCACGCGCTGGAAATCCCGCTGTGCGTGACTGTTCACGGCACGGGCCCGGGCGAATTGCCCGCGCCCGGCGACCTCAAGTTCGATGCGTATCTCGCGATGGACCAGGCGGTGCGCGAAAACCTTATCAACGCGTGCCGCGTGCCGCGTGAAATGAACACGCTGATCCCGACCGCAGCCTTTGCCCTGCACGCGCCCGACGAACGCCACGTGCTGGACCCGCGCACAAGGCCCGTGGTGGGCTGCCTGGGGCCGCTGCTGCCCAACACGGGCCATCACGCTTATGTCGAGGCCGCCTTTTCCCTGTGCGCGCGCCAGGCTGACCTGATGTTCACGATCCTGGGCACCGGGCCCGTGCGCGCGGAAATTCGCCAGATGATCGAGGACCGCGGCCTGCTGCAGCGAATTGTCATGGTCGAGAGCCTCTACGACTACAGCCTTGCATGGCAGCCCTTTGACATCGTGTATGTCGACTCGCGCCAGCCCGCCGCGACCTCGATGGCGCTGGCCGCCATGTCCAACGGCCTGCCGGTTGTCGGCAGCGAAGGCGGAGTTCTCTTCGATGTTATCGAAGATGGTGTGGACGGCGTGCTTGTCGCCAGAGACAATGGACAGGCTCTGGCAGACAAGCTGCTCACGCTTGTACAACAGCCTGCAGAGCGGCTTCGGCTGGGCAAGAGCGCCTTTGCCGATGTCGAGACGATGCACACGCCCGCGGCCATGGTTGCGGCGCTATCCGAGGCTTATGCGGCAATGGTTGCCGGCGAACCGCTGCCCAAGGCCTCTGACGGCACCTCGATCAGGCGAGCGGCGCGCGCCCAGGCGTAAGAGAATACGAGAATACAGTGCCCATTACGCGCTTCGACCGGTTGTATGGCCACGTGGCCTCCATAACCGGGCTGCTCTCCGCAGCCCAGGTCGAGCAGCTTTTCACCGCCGTCGAGACCGGCGAAGCCCGCGACATGGCCACGGCGGCCCAGCGCAAGGGTTTCATCCCCGGCGATATTTCGGCGGCGCTTGCGATCATCGCCGGCGAACTTGCGGCGCGGCGTATCGCGCAGGACATTTCGCCCAAGCAGGTGGTGGCGAGCGGACGCCATCAGCCCGCGCCGGGCTCGGAAACCGGCATGTCTCCCAAGGCGCTGGGCGAATACCGCAACCTCAAGCAGATAGCGCGTGGCGCGATGGGCATTATCTTCAAGGGCGAGGCCAAGGACGGCCGTGTCGTCGCGTTGAAAGTCCTGCCGCTGCAGATGGTGAGTGACCCGACCGAGATTGACCGCTTCAAGCGCGAAGTCGAGACGATCCGCGGGCTTGAGCACCCCAACATTGTGCGCGTTTTCGACTTCGGCCAGGATGACGACTTCTACTACTACGCGATGGAATACCTCGACGGGCGCAGCCTGCGCGAGCTGATCCACGACCGCGGTCATTTATCGCCCTACCACGCGGCCGAGATTTCGCGCGACGCCGCGCGCGGCTTGCAGTTCGCGCACCAGCACGGCGTGATTCACCGCGACATCAAGCCAAGCAACATCATGATCTGCCGCGACGGGCAGGTGAAGATCGTCGACTTCGGGCTGGCGTTCAAGAAGGCCAGCGCGATCTTGACCGCGACCGGCTTGAGCCTCGGCACGCCGGCCTACATGAGCCCCGAGCAAATCGAGGGCGGCCGCGCGGAAGTGACCGAGCGCAGCGACGTCTACAGCCTTGGCATCACGATGTACGAAGCCGTCACGGGCAAACGTCCCTACGACGGCGAGAATCACTACGACGTGATGCGCCACGTGTTGTTCGACGAGCCGCCGCCGGCGAGCGATGTGGAGCCGGGCGTACCGCCGGAACTCAGCGGCATCATCTCGAGGGCAATGGCCAAGGCCAGCGGCGAGCGCTTTGGCGGCATGAACGAGTTGATCGCGGCGCTCGAACACTTCATTGAAGGCACACAGCGGCAGCGCTCGCTGTCGTAAACGACCCAAACAACCTTGGTCCGGCTGCGCTGGCGCGGTCGGATTTTTTGTTTTTCTCGCGCCGCCGTGAAAACATCCGGCACCCTTCCGAGAATTATCGCGTGATGTAGCTGTGACGTATAAAAGACGCGCGCGTGATTTGACGTAAGATGTTATAAAAACACAACTTGTGTTGTGTTTGACGCCCTTTGCCCAACCAAAACTCTAACTTGCACACACAAAAGGAGTGAACTATGTCTCTCAATAGGAACGCACGCGGCTTCACCTTGATCGAGCTTTTGATCGTCGTGGTGATCATCGGGATACTGGCGTTGGCGGCCATTCCGCTGATTTCGGACAACACCCGCGATGCAAAGGCAGCAGAGTCGCGCGCCGCGCTTGGCACCATCAAAGACAGGCTGCGCGTGAAGTACATCCAGAACAACAACACCGTGAACACGTCCTGGACGATCGCAGACCTGGTCAACACCACCGAACTTACCGGCAAGTATTACGGCGGCTCGGACTACAGCATGACCGCGCTGACGGCTACCACAGCCACGTTCCAGGCCGCGGCCAACACGAACAACCAGTCGCCGCAGGTGACACTGGCGGTCACGAACATCCAGTCGGGACAGGGAACAATCACCTCGCCGTGATGTCTTGACCTGTCAACAGCGCGTAAAAAAGGTGGGCGGCCGGGAGGCCGCCCGCCTGTAATTTGACGAGAAATGAAAAACATGTAAAAAAAGAAATAAATGCACATAAATAACTAGACAAGCGGCGTTGCGCATGACATACTTGTGATACCTGATTGCAACCGCCGTGAACTAACGTAAGCTTTTTGAAATACTTACTAGACGAAATGGCGTTTTTTGGCTATTCCTGACCCTTTCGACCACAATTTCACCCGTTTCACAAACTGGGTACAACATAAGAAAGGACCCGTATCATGCCTATCCAGCACAAAAAGAGAGGTTTCACGCTGATCGAGCTTCTGATCGTCGTGGTTATCATCGGCATCCTGGCGCTCGCAGCTATTCCTCTTATCAGCGCCAACACCAATGAAGCGAAGTCCTCCGAGGCTCGCGCCGCGCTGGGCACGATCAAAGATCGTCTTCGCGTGAAGTACATCCAGAACAACAACGCCGTGAACACCTCGTGGACCATCGCGGACCTGGTGAACACGACTGAGCTCACCGGCAAGTACTACGGCGCCGGCGATTACAGCCAGACGGCCCTTGCCGCGGCCACCGCGACCTATCGCGCTTCCGCGAACACCAACAACAGCTCACCTCAAGTGACGATGACCATCAGCAACATCCAGACTGGCGCAGCCACGCTCACCAGCCCCTGATTTCGTAGCCTGAAAAAGCTTTGAAAAAGCCAGGGCCCGACGGCAATGCGCCGTTCGGGCCCTGTTCGTTCATAGGGTTGAGAGACACGTCCAAAATTATCGCACGCAAATAACCCGGAAAAATTTTGACGCCTACACTAAGCTGTGATAAAGTCGTGACACTTTAGCGTAGCTGCTGTGAAACTTGAGGCGCGGCCGGATCGCAAATCGAACGCGTTCTGGAATTGTGGCCTCACACAAGTTATTGAAGAGAAACTTTCGTCCGTACGTCAAGATGCCTGCACCGGGCATTAACCCAGGAGAAACAAATGAGGAACATGAAGAAGGGCTTTACGCTGATCGAACTGCTGATCGTCGTAGTCATCATCGGCATTCTGGCTCTGGCGGCCATTCCGCTCATCAGCGCCAACACCAACGAAGCAAAGTCGTCCGAAGCTCGCGCCGCACTGGGCACGATCAAGGACCGCCTGCGCGTCAAGTACATCCAGAACAACAACGCTGTCAACACGTCCTGGACGATTGCTGACCTGGTTAACACCACCGAGTTGACCGGCAAGTACTACGGCGCCGGCGACTACAGCCAGTCGGCTCTTGCTGCCGCTACCGCCACTTACGTTGCGGCCGCGAACACCAACAACAGCTCGCCCCAGGTCACGATGACCATCAGCAACATCCAGACCGGTGCGGCTACTCTCACCAGTCCTTGAACAATTGCTGTAACGGGTTTACCGGATCGGGGGATCGCTTGGCGATCCCCGTCCACCCGCATAATTTTCCACCTCGAAAGGCTCTGCAAAAAAGGCTTTCCACATGCGTCGGTCCAGTCCGGGCTTCACCCTCATCGAGCTGCTGATTGTCGTGGTCATCATTGGCATCCTCGCGCTTGCCGCCATCCCGCTGATCAGCGCAAATACCAACGAGGCAAAGTCTTCCGAGGCGCGCGCGGCGCTCGGCATCATCAAGGACCGGCTGCGCGGCAAGTTCGTCACCAACGCCTATACCGTCAACACCTCATGGACGATATCCGACATCGTCAACACGACGGAACTCAACGGCAAATACTATGGCGCCGGCGATTATTCGCAGACGGCGCTGGCCGCAACAACGGCCAGTTATCAAGCCGCCGCGAATACGAACAACGGTTCGCCCCAGGTCACGATGAGTATCAGCAATATCCAGAGCGGCGCGGGAACACTTTCTTCGCCCTGATGCGAGGGCTTGCAGCGACGACAAAAGAAAATCGCTTCGGCGATTTTCTTTTCTTGTTAACATGCAACGCCAATGCGCAGATGTGTCAGATAGCGGACCGGGGTTTGCGGTGCGGCGAATAATTATCTTACGGGAAACTGACAATCGGGCTTAGACGAGATTTGGACGTAAGTGACAGGCGATATGGACTTACAAGATAGTTGAAATATATGACAAATCGGGACTGATTCGACGGATCAAGCATTATTTTCGACAATTCACATGACATTTCCATGCCATCGTGTATTATTTTGAAGTCTCACGCGTAATTCTTGGGGGTGAACATGGCAAGCACTGCCGCTGGTCTTCGCAATCGACGCCGAGGTTTTTCGCTGCTTGAGGTTGGCGTCGCCACGTTCATCATGGTGATCGTCGCGCTCGCGGGCGCATCGTACTACTACTACGCGCGCTGGGCGCAGTTCCGCAACATGCAGGAACAGGCAGCGATGAACCTGGCCGAAATTGAGATCGAGAAGTTCCGTCAGGCGGGCTACAGCGGTATGTCGGGATACACCACTCCGAGTTCGCTGCCCCACGGTTATTCGTTTTCGACCGTCTCGCAGACCTACTACTACTATCCTGTGGTGGACGGCATCACTTACCGTGTGTCGGCCAGCCTGCTTTACAACACATCGACTTCGGGATCTGACTACCGATGGGAGACCACGACCAGCGGCGTGACCACGAAGTACCGTCGGGTCCTCGTCAAAGTTGATTACGGCGCCGGTTACGGCACGTCAACCACCTTGGAAGGCCGCATCGGGGAATAACCATGACGCGAAAAACAAAGAGCGGCTTCTCCCTGATCGAAGTGGCGATTGCGCTCGTCGTACTGAGCATCATGATCCTGGCGTCGGGGAGCATCCTGGTGTTCCTGGCGCGCGGTATGACCGAAGCGCGCGACGACAACGACGTGCAGAACCGTGTCGAAATTGTCCGTGAACTCATGGTCTCCGATTTCCGCGCGGGCTCGGCGATTGTCCTGCCAGCCACCGCAGGTACTTCCGCCGCCTCAGTTCAAGTCACAACCAGTGACTACAACGCCACTACGGGCGTCACTACCAATCGCCGCTATCGCTGGACGCTTTCCGGCACAACGCTGACACGTTATGTCGCGACAGAAACATCTTCAGGTTCCGGCGTCTATGGCGCTGAAACGACGACATTTATCCAGAACAATGTCGCCTCTTTCTCGGCGACGCATTTTGACAACGGGACAGCAACCACATCGGACGATGATCGTCTCGACTTCCAGTTGAGCGCCACTCAGGGAACCCAGTCCGCAACCATCAAGTACACCGTCATTCTTCGAAACGTGAGTTAGCTTCGCGCACGGGCGCAGGAGGCATCCAATGAGAACGATTGCTTCAACACTGAAACTTCGCAGCCGCAAACGCGGCTCGGCCGTGGCCGTAGCCATGTCGATGTTCATCCTGGTGTCGGCCGGCGGCACGGCGTTTTTGGCAACGAACTTCCAATACAACCTTCAGGTGGCGAGCAAGGGCATCGACATGCGCCTTTATAACGCTGCCGAGGCTGGAATTGAGACCTGCCGAGGGCAGTTCACGCTGATCGCAGGCGCGCAGGATGACTGGTCATTGCTGTTTGACTCGAGCAATCCTACCACCGTATGGAAGCAGGTCGGATCGACATTGACCATCAATGGAGCCAGCGTCGTTGTGAGCTGCAAGGCGTTGACTGTGGGCGCTGTTCCGAAGGCGCGACTGCGTTCGATTGCGACCATTGCTGGACGCCAGCGCGCGGTCGAACAGGACATCAAGATTGCGACGTTCAGCGACTACGCGCTTTATTACAACAAAACGAGCGACCTCAGTTTGGCTGCGAATTTTACTTGCTGGGGCCCCCTGATGTGTCGTGCCAGCATTAATTGCAACGACAACACGGGCATTCAGTTCAACTACGGTGGTGTGTTCACAGGCGGCACTGTTAACAATGAGGGTGGCTCACCGTATTACTGGAATCCCAGCCAGTATCCCAAGGAAGGTTACTCGGTACCCGAGATCAACCCGAGCACGGTGTCACTGGCCGTCCCGCGGACAAAGGCAGTCACCACAAACACGTTGTATTACCAGAATACGTTTGAAATTGAATTCACGGGTTCTACCTACATCCGTCGTTACTGGAAGCGCACGTCAACAACCACGGGGACGATCAACCCTCCGCCGGCTACGGCCGCTAAACTGCCCGGTGAGTCCGGGTACCCTGCCAGCCCGAGTTCCTCCAATGATGATTTTGAGCTATACAACAACTCGACCGGCGCCGTGTTGCCTGCTTACGTGAGTGGGTCCGGTACGCGCTATCCTTCATCCGGCTCGGACATCCACTACATCGTGGCAACGGAAACCGTTACGATTCCCGATGAAGGCGTGATTTACTTGGATTCCGACTCGCCCTCGGTCGAAGGCTATATCTCAATCGGCGGTGGGCTGTACCAAGGTGCGGTTGACTCCGACGCCCAAAACACTAACCCGGCTAAGGTGGTGAACTACTACGTCCAGCCCATCATGGACACTTCCTCAAACGGTGGCGACAATGACTGCCTGTCCGGCGGCCGTCGCATTGACGATGCTTCTTCGCCGCTTGATCCCGGGGATAGCGATTTCAACTACTTTCCCTGCGTCCTCGTCAAAGGCACGATTAGCGGCGGCAAACGCGTCACTCTGGCGGCTGAAGGCAACGTCATTATTTCCAACTGCATCAAATATCAGTCGCTGTTGGATACACCCGAAGCCCGTCGGTCGACCAACAAGACTGGGTCCAGCGCTACGAGTTTCTCGGAAATGCTGGGAATTAACAGTAATTCCCGTATTTGGTTGCGCACACGCTGGTGGGATCCGTTGCCCACAGCTTCCGAAGTGAACTCCATTAGCGGCGACACGCACTACAACAACCAGTTCTGCATGGACGGGAGTTATTTCGGCTATGATCGTGTTTCAATTGCCAGCGGCTCCGAAGCCGGCAGCACCGCCCCCAATTCGTTGGGCAACAGTTGGAGCAGCACCGAGTACTGGGTTTGCGGCGGTCTGCTGAACGGTGGCGAACAACAGAGCAGCATGGGTAGTTTCACACGGCGCAACTACGACTGGGACTATCGTCTCGCCACAACTACGCCGCCATATTTCCTGCGTGCATACAACCTGCCCGCCGCGCGCCTGTCCTTCACTTGGCGCACGTACATCCCTTAACGCACAATGTGACTTGCATGATTTACAAGACCGCCCGGAAACGGGCGGTCTTGCTATTTGTAAGGCGTATCTTCTTTGCTGTAAGGGGGTTGACGCGAGCGACCCCGCCGTCTATCTTCCGAGTTTGTCACCTTCTGGCCCAGCAGATCGGAGTTAAGCCCATGGCAACACTTGCCGTAGGCATCGATGTAGGTTCATCGTCCGTAAAGGCCGTTGCCCTCAAGCGTTCCGGGGCGGGCTACTCCCTCAAGAGCGTCGGCCATGCCGACATTCGGCGCACCGAGTATTTCCCCGACGAATCGCCCCAGGCGATCGCCGAAGCGCCTCTGCGTGCGCTTGAAAAAATCACCCAGGATTCAAATTTCGGACGCAAGCCTTGCAGTTTCGCCGTTTCCGGGCCGCGCGTCGCCCCGCGTCTTTTCAAGTTTCCCAGCCTGCCCAAGACTGAAGTCGAAGCCGCCATCCGCTTCGAGGCTGAGCAGATCATTCCCTTCGACCTCGCCCAGGCCGCGCTCGATTACGTCCTCTTCGACGAAGTGATGGAAGAGGGCAAGCCGCAAATGGAAGGCCTCGTCGTCGCCGTCCACAAGGAAGAAGTCGACAAGCGCTTTGTGCTGCTCAAGAGCGCGGGCTTCGACCCCGTGGTGCTCGACATCGACGCACTGGCCATTGCCAACGCGTTTGTCGAGACCGAGGGCGTGGGCGAAAAAGAAACCGTCGCGCTGATCAACATCGGAGCGAAATTCACCAACCTCTCGATCTGCCACGGCCCGCGCCGCGTTTTTGTGCGCGACATTGCAAGCGGCGGCGACCAGTTGTCGCGTGCGATCTCTGAAATCTACGGCATGGATCTTCCCATGGCCGAAAAGCGCAAGCGCGAGGCCGCCTATACGCCGCTCGATGAACTCGAGGGCGGCGGCGAGCAGGGCTTTGAATCGCAGGCCGAAACCATGCCCGGCGGCGGCATGGGCGGCGCCGGCGAAACAGCCGGCGGCGAGGGCGGCGAAGAAGAGTACGTGCTGCTCGACGGCGACGAAACCGCGATGATGCGCAAGGACGAAGCCAAGCCCGGCAAGGGCGCCAAGGCCGGCGACACCATGACCGGCGACGAAGAAGGCGGCTTCGACCAGTCTGCGCAGACCCAGAACCAGATGGGCGCGGCCCAGCGTATCTCCGCCAACCGCGCGGTGCTGGCCGACGCGCTCGGCGACCTCGTCAGCGAAATCCAGGACACATTCAAGTACTACATCAACCGCCGCATCGTGCCCAAGGTCGACAAGGTCAAGCTTTGCGGCGGCACGGCGAAGTTCCCCGACATCGACGACTTTTTTGCCGGGCAGTTGGGCGTGCCGACGCAGTTGTGGAATCCCTTTGCGCGCATCGACGTCGCGGGCGTGGCCAAGCGTTTCCCGCCCAACTTCCTCGACGAGCTGGGGCCTTTGATGGCTGTGGCGTGCGGTCTTGCGATGCGTGAAATCAGCGGCTAAGCGGAAAAAAGGACAGGGGCATGTTTGAACTAAACCTGATCAAGGACAAAGCCAAAGCCCGCCAGCGGCGCCGCATCATCGTGCTATCGGTGATCAGCATCGTGTTTCTGGCGGCGCTGTGCTCGGTCTTTGTGGGCCTGATGACGGCGCAGGAAAAAACCCGCACCGACCTGCAGCAGGCGACGGCGCAGAAGTACGACAAGGAATTCAGCACGCTCAAGGGGCGGCTGGACAATGAGTATCCCAAGGCCCAGGACCGCAAGAAGGCCATGAAGCTTGCCTGGGACGAAGACGTGAAATTGCTGAACGAGCGCGTGTTCCTTTCGCCCGTGTTGACGCAGATCGCCCAATACAAGCCGGCTCGAGGCCAGTTCTGGTATTCGGAAATTTCGGTCACGCTGATGAGCACGCCGACGACCGGCGGCGCCCAGCCGGCTTCGCCGCTGCTGGCTAACCGCGAGTTGTCCGGTACGGGCGTGGTGCAGATCGTGGACAGCGACATTGTGACGCAGCAGGCGCTTGAGGCCGTCGGCCGCCAGATTTCGGAAAACCCCGACGTCACGCGCGCTGTTGGCGTGCCGACTTACGAACTCACCTTCGACGAGCAGGCCGGCGGACGTCTTGCGGGGTCAGCGGGCCGTTACGCGCGCTTTGTTGTGCGCGCGCGGCGTGACTTCGGCGGCGGCGGCACGGAACGCTAAGGGCGGCGGACCGGCAAATAGGGGACAGGGACATGGCGACAGACATCAACAAGGGCGACACCAACGACTGGACCGCGGGCATCATCGCCATCGGTGCGGCGCTGGTGCTGGGTGCGGCGGCCCCGATTGGCATTTACTTCGGCCTGTACATGCCGCAGACCAAGCAGCTTGAGATGTGGACGCTCAACGCCCAGGCCAACGAAATCAAGCTTCACGCCGAGCAGGAGAAGGAAGGCCGGATGCAGAAGATGCAGGGCGAGTCCGATCGCGTGAGGGGCGAAATCGAGAAGGTCGAGGCGCGTTTCTCGGCGGCCGACGAAAACCTGATCCACCAGATTGAGGGCATCGCCCAGCGCCACAAGGTTGAGTTGCCGCAGGACAAGAGGAACTTCAAGGACGTGATGCTGGTGAAGAACATGGAGTCGCCGACCTTCATGCCCCAGAAGCTTCGCGCCGAGAAAATCTATATCGAGTGCAGCGCGACCTACAACGACTTCGGCCGCTTCATGGCTGAACTCGAGAACCTGCCCAACGCCACGCTGATCCCGGGCAACTTTGTCGCCGCGGGCAACAGCGGCGCGGGCAAGACGCACACCTTCCGCGTCGAGTTCTTCGTGGTGCAGAAGCGCGACCTCGGCTCCATTGGCATCAACGTACCCAAGTAGAGAAGCGACTTTCCGACGCGCCCCGGGCGCAGGGAACAAAATATGGCTGCCGCAGCAGACAAGAAGAAGAAACAGCAGATGATCATCCTCGCCGTGCTTGGCGTGGTGGTGGTGGTCATCGCCGTGATGAACCTTCCCGGTCTCTTCAACCAGGGCGGCGGCAGCACGCCTCCGCCGACGACGCCCGGAACGCAGCCCGGAACGCCAACGCCGGCTCCGGGCACGCCCGTGGCCGGAACCCCGGGAACGCCCGGGGCGCCCGGCGCCGCCAAGCCCGAAGACGACCTGGCCCCGATCAAGACCGACGCGCCGGTGATCCAGAACGTGGCGTATATCCCCGGAGCGTTTGACCCTCTGCTGGTGCTCAACAGCGATATCGTTGACGAACGCCGCGCCGAGGAAGTGGTGACGCTCAAGGCGAACTGGATACTCAAGGGCGTGGCGAGCCGCCTCTATGAACTGCGCGACGTCGATGGCCAGTTGGTGTACGACGAGGACGGTCGCGTCAAGATGGTCGAGGTTTTCGAGGTGTTCTTCGACGGCAAGCCCTACCCCTACAAGGTGGGCGACCGCCTGACCGGCACGCGCTTCAAGATTACAGAGGTCCGGCATGACCGCGACGGCGCCATTGCGACCGTAACGAGCGACACCGGCGCCGTGCAGCGCCTGAAGATTGCAAGTTTTGACCCGTACGACGAGAAGTAATACGTTCAAGCCGGCAATGGTGGGACGTTGTTGGAAGCCAGGAAGTCTTTTCGACGCAGTGGTTCTTACAGGGCCAACGGAATGAACAAGTATCCAATTTTCTTTGTACTGGCGTGGCTGGCTATGCTCGTGCTTGGCGCCCCTCTTGGCGCCCAGGGTGAAGCCCCGGCGCAACCTACGCCTACACCTGTGGATGAAGTGATCGATCCCGAACGCGAAATCACCATCGACTTCGTGCAGAAGGACCTTCACATCGTCATGCACTACATCGGCCTGCGTTCGGGCCTCAACATCACTGTTGAGGGCAGCATCGCCATGAAGCTCACGGTGATCTACCGCAACGTCAAGCCCAAGCAGGCGATCCGTTCGATCTGCGAAAGCAACGAGTTGCTTTACGTCGAGAACGGCAACTTCATCTATATCAAGTCCAAGCCGGGTGGCCGCAGCCCCCAGGCCAACGTCGTCGAGGCCGCCGGCAAGCCCGGCCGTTTCAACGTCACCTTTGAAAGCCACGAACTGATCGCGGCGATCATGGAAACCGCCAAAGTCACGGGCACCAACGCGTTTGTTCCCGCGACCATCAACCAGGGCGGCCCGCCGGCGTCCAACACCCAGGACCTCGCCTTGCAGGCCCAACTTCTCGAAAGCATGGCCCGGCGCAAGGTTTCGGTCTATATGCGCGAAGCCACGCCCGCCGACATTTTCGGTCGCCTCAAGGACCTCGGCGGCATGAACCTCGAAAAGGACACCAGCAAAGGCTTCGTGTTCAGCTACCCGGTAATTGATCTCGGTCAGAGCGGCAGCAATCAGCCGGGACCGGTTTCGGGTCCCACCGGCAAGATGAAGACCCTGGACTGGACCATGCCCGCCGGCGTGCGAGTTGGCGCCTATGAGCCGCAACTGCGCAACATGATCAGCCCTCGCGGTCGCATTGTGTACGACGACAACACCGGCTATTTGATGATCACCGATGTCGAGAGCAACCTCAACGAGGTCGCCACGGACGACACGCCGATTTCGCCCGTCGTCCAGTACATGAACAAGATCGTCGAGCTCAACAAGGCCCAGGCCGACAAGCAGGTCGTCGACCCGATGGTCGTGAAGTCCTACGTCACCAAACGCGAAGTCTCGGACCCGGCTTTTGCCACGCAGTTGCAGTCCGTGCTTTCGACCGAAGGCCGCGTGGTCGTCAACCCTGACCGCAACAGCATCGTTATCTTCGAGCGCCAGTCCCGCATGGCCGATGTCGACGCCTTCATCCGGAGCATCGACACCACGCCCGAGCAGGTCCAGATCACCAGCCAGCTTGTCGAAGTCACCCTGGACAAGTACATGGGTTATGGCCTGCAGTGGTTCACCGACCACGGCGCCAGCAACCTGAATAACGGCCGCTTCACCGGCAGCTCCTTGGACACCACCAGCGAGACCGCGGGCGGTATGTTCGGCCAGCCTACCGGCTTTGGCCCGTACTTCGCCACCTTCATTAACCCGCGCATCAACCTGCGCCTCGAGGCGCTGGCCAACGAAGGCAAGGCCCGCACGCTGATTCGCCCGTCCTGCCTCATCAGCAACAAGAAGACCGGCAAGATCACCGTCGGCCAGGAAGTGCCCTACCTGCAGGCCACAAGCTCGGGCGGCGGCACGGCAACCGCGAGCGTTTCGTTCAAGGAAATCGCCATTGTCATGGAAGTGACGCCGACGATCCTTGGCGACGGCCTGCTGCGCCTCGACCTCAAGCTCACCATCAAGGAACAGGTTGCGCAGATCGCCATCGAGGGCAACACGACGCCCGTGTTGTCCAACCGCGAAGCGATCAGCAACGTCTTCATCCGCGACAGTGAAACGCTGGCCATCGGCGGCCTGCTGCGCGAGCGCACCCGCACCGAGGAAAACGGCATCCCGATCCTCAAGGACATCCCGATCCTGGGCGTGCTCTTCAAGGCCGCCAACGTCCGCGAGGAAAAGACCGACGTCCTGTTCTTCCTCACGCCGCAGATTCACAGCGCCTACGGCCCCGCCACGGACAACAAGGAAGGCAAGACGCTGACGCTGGAACGCGAGCTGCGTCCCTCGGTGGCCGACAACGTTGAGCCGCAGAAGCTGAACTGGCTGCCGTCGCAGTATGCAACGCCCGGTGCGGCGCCGCGTCCGGCCCACTGGGATAAGCGCAAGACGGTGACTAACCCCAAAGACGTAAACGCGAATGACTAAAGCGGGCGGACGTAACGCCAAGTACGACTTCGAGCGCCTGGTCGAGCGGTTCAACCCGCTGGCGGACCAGGCGCTCAAGCGCTTTGCGTGGGCAAACACCACGGCGCCAAAGAAGCTCGTTGACTCCATGAATTACAGCCTCTGGGCCGGCGGCAAACGCCTGCGCCCCATGCTGGTGCTCGCCGGCTGCGAAGCCGTGGGCGGCAAACTCAAAGACGCCATGCCCGCGGCCGCGGCCTTTGAGATGATCCACACCTACAGCCTGATCCACGATGACCTGCCCGCCATGGACGACGACGACCTGCGCCGCGGCAAGCCCACCAATCACAAGGCATTCGACGAAGGCACGGCGATTTTGGCCGGCGACGCGATGCTGACATATGCCTTTGAAGTTCTTTCGACGCACGTCAAAGACGCGACGCGCGCCAATGCCCTGGTGCGCGAACTTTCGCGCGGTGCGGGCATGGAGGGCATGGCCGGCGGGCAACTGCTCGACCTCGAGGCCGAAGGCGCCAGGCCGAACATCGACACCCTGCGCGGCATCCACCAGCGCAAGACCGGCGCGCTGATCACCAGCGCGGTCGTTTGCGGCGGCATTTGCGGCGGCGCCAAAGCCGCCACGCTCAAGAAGCTGCGCGCCTTTGGCGAGAAAATCGGCCTGGCCTTCCAGGTCATTGACGACATCCTTGATATGACCGCGACCGCCGCGGAACTTGGCAAGTCGCCGGGCAAAGATAAGGCCGCCAACAAAATGACCTACCCCGCCGTCATGGGCTTAATCGGGGCCAAGAAGCACGCCGAGGAACTTGTGGCGGCGGCCGTCAAACAGGTGGCGGGCCTCAAGGCGCCCGCGGCCCTGCAGACGATTGCGGGCTACTTTATCGCCCGAACACATTAGCGCGGGCTAGTTTGCACCAATTTACCATCAAGGGTCATGGTTGCTGTCGCGCCAATCAACGGGTAGAATCACGCGTTCGCTTTGGGGGCAAGGCCATCAACGGTCTTTTAATCGCCTATGCATGAATTTCTCGACAAGATAAACACGCCGGAGGACATCAAGGCGCTCCGGGCGGAAGACCTCCCCAAACTAGCCTCCGAGATTCGGCAGTACATCATCGACGTCGTCGCCGGCAGCACCGGCGGCCACCTTGGCTCGGGACTTGGCACCGTCGAGATCACGCTCGCCCTGCACTATTACTACAACTTCCTCAATCACGATTCGCTGGTTTTTGACGTCGGCCACCAGTGCTACCCGCACAAGATTCTCACTGGCCGCAAAGACCGCCTGGGCACGCTGCGTCAGAGCAAGGGCCTCAGCGGCTTCCCTGACCCCAAGGAAAGCCCCTTTGACCTCGTGAAAACCGGCCACGGCGGCACGTCGCTTTCGACGGCCATCGGCATTGCCATGGCCAACAAGCTTTGCGGCCGCACTGACCGCATGTCGGTTGCGGTGATCGGCGACGGCGCGCTGCAGGAAGGCCAGGCGCTCGAGGCGCTCAACCACGGCGGCGACCTGCGCGACCTCAAGCTGCTGGTCGTGCTCAACGACAACGCCCACGGCATCGGGCCCGCCACGGGCGCGCTCGCCAGCTACTTCAGCAAGTTCCGCACGAGCCAAGCCTACACCAAGGCCCGGCGCGAGGCCAAGCGCATGCTCAGCAGCCTCGACGAGCGCGGCGGCAGTTTCGGCAAGGCGCTGCACGACGTCGTCGACCACGTTAAAGCCGGCCTGCACGGCCTGATGCCCGCGCCTCACCCGGGCGTGTTGTTTGAGGAACTCGGGTTTTTCTATTACGGCCCCATCGACGGCCACAACACGCAGGAATTGCTCGACGCGTTTGAAAACATCAAGCGTCCCGGCAAGCCGGTGCTGCTGCACGTGCTCACGAAAAAGGGCAAGGGCTTCAACAACGACGCGGACGATTTTTACGCCTACCACGCGGCGAGCACCCACAAGAAACACACCTCGCACCTGCCCAAGGAATATTCGCGCCACGGCACCAAGGCCTACACCGACATCTTCGTCGACGAAACCATGAAGCTGATGGAAGCCGACAGCAAGGTCGTCGCGATCACCGCCGCGATGCTCCAGGGCACGGGCTTGCAGAAGGTGATCGAGAAATATCCCGACCGCTGTTTCGACGTCGGCATGGCCGAGCAGCACGCCGTCGGTTTTGCCCAGGGTTTGAAGCTCGGCGGCATTAAACCGATCTGCGCCGTGTACTCGACATTCCTGCAGCGCAGCGTCGACCAGCTCTTCCAGGAAATTGCGCTGATCAAGACGCCGGTGCTGTTCTGCCTCGACCGCGCGGGTTTGGTCGGTCCCGACGGCGCCACGCACAACGGCGTATTCGACATCGCCTACATGGGCATGCTGCCCAACATGGTCATCATGGCGCCGCGCGACGCGACCGAACTTCGAAAGATGATGCGCTGGGGGCTCGAGCAAAAGTTGCCGACCTCGGTGCGCTTCCCGCGCACGCAGGCGCCCAAGGCCGATACAGAGCTTCCCGACAACCAGCCCATCGAGATGGGCAAGGCCGAAATCCTGCGCGAAGGCCACGACGGCGTCGTGATCGCTTTTGGCTCGATGGTTTACCATGCGCTCGACGCCATCGAGGAAGTCGAACGCGACCACGGCAAGAAGTTGATGTTGATCAACGCGCGTTTTGCCAAGCCGCTCGATGAAAACCTTATCGCCCGCGTGATTGAGTCGCAGCCCGTGGTCTTCACGGTCGAGGAACACGTGCGCCACGGCGGTTTCGGGTCCACGGTGATGGATTTCGCCAACCGCGCGCGGCTGGAAACAACCAAGATCGAGATCATCGCGCTGCCGGACAAATTCATCGACCACGGCCAGCGCGTCGAGGTGCTGACGGAAGTCGGCCTGCATCCTGAAGGCATCCGCGCCGGCATCGAACGCCGCCTGGGTTTGGCGTCGCGCGCTTCGTCGCAAAGCGGCGCCCAGCGCCCGATCTCAACCAAGAGCGTGGTGTGACGTCGACGGTCTACAGTCAACGGTCAACGGTTTGATTTTGGTAGTTACCCTCAACTGTTGACCGTCGACTGTCGACTTTTAGGGGTTCCATGATCCTTCTCGTCGGTGATGGCAAACGCGTCGATGTCGTCCACGCCATCGCGCAGGTCGAGCCGCTGGTGCGCGAATACGCCCGCGATGTTGTCGTCGACCTCGACGGCGGGCACAACTTCAAACGCAAGCTGCCCAAACTCGTCATCAACTTCGGCGGTGACGGCTCGATCCTGCATATCGCGCGCCGCCTGGGCGAAAAACAAGTCCCGATCCTCGGCGTCAACTTCGGCAAGTTCGGCTTTCTCGCCGAGTTTGAGCTGCCCGATCTGCTCGTGCGCCTCAAGGAGGCGCTGGCTCTTAAACTGCCCATGCGAAAGTCGCTGATGTTGCAAGCCGCCATCGAGCGCGCCGGCAAACGCACCGTCCGCAGCGCCGTCAACGACGTTGTCTTCCAGCGTGCGCCCGACGGCCGCATGTCGACGGTCCATGTCGCCCATGACGGCGCCGAGCTTGCGGCGTACGTTGGCGACGGCCTGGTCGTCGCGACGCCGCTTGGCAGCACCGCGCACAATCTTTCCGCGGGCGGGCCGATCCTGCACCCCGAGATGGACGCGATTGTCCTCACGCCCATTTGCGCCCACACCCTTAGCATTCGGCCGCTGGCGCTGCCTGCGGGCGGCGCGCTCAAGTTCTGGGTCGAGCCCGGCGACGCCATCACGCTTACGCTCGACGGCATGGACACCGTCGAGCTTTCGGGCAAGGATGTCGTAGAGGTTCGGCGCGCGAAACAGCCAATCACACTTGTTGCACATCCGTCGCGCAGCTACTTCGACGCCCTGCGGCTGAAGTTCGGCTGGACCGCGCGCAGCGTCGTCCCCCGCCGATAAAAACAGCCCCGGGTCCCGTGTCCCGAGTCGCGAGTCAGAAGTCCAGTTTTTGGCACGAGACACGTGACGCGAGACGCGCGGCGCCGTCAAACTAACTATAATCGGCCACGTCCCGAGGCAGACGGTCGACCATGCAATCGCCCACGCAAAAACTGCCCAGCCGATTGCCGATCAACGCCACGCGCCAGCGCCTGACGTTCGTGCTTTTCAGCGAAGACGCCAGGCTGCGCGAGCAGGCCATCAACATGCTGATGGCGTCCCGCAAATTTTCCCTCGACCGCGACAGCATCGTCGAGATCGCCACGCCCGAGCAAGCCCGCGCCATCAACCTCGAGGCCGCGATCTGCCTGCTGTTCGACGCCTCCAATCCCAAGGCTGCCGACGAGATGCTCTCGCGCCTTGACCCGACCAGCGCCGTCGTGCTGCTGATGCGCGAGGGCCGCCACGACGAAGACCGCAACGCGCTGCAGGACCTCTTCAACCGCTTCCCCTTCGATGACGAAATCCGCATGACGCCTGCGGAGTCACGCGTCGACACCCTCATCCGCCGCGTGCGCGAACTCGTGCATCTGCGCAGCCGCACGTTCCATGAAAGCACGCCCGTCACCGGCGCCGAGAAACTGCGGCGATTGAACCGAATCGGCGTCGCGCTCTCCAACGAACGCAGCCCCAGCAAGCTGCTTGAGCTCGTGCTGAGCGAAACCCGCCACCTGATGGACGCCGACGCCGGAAGCGTGTATCTGATCGAGGCGGGCTCCGGCGCCGCGGTTTCCAACCGTAAGTACGCCGGCCGCGCGCAACGCCAGACCCAGCACCAGGCCGTCAAGCGCGCGGACTTCACGACCAAGATGTTCTCGTTGAGATTCGCAGCCGCGCAGAACGACAGCGTCAACATCCCGTTTTCCGAGATTATTTTTCCCGCGAACATGGAAAGCATCGCGGGTTGCGCGGCGCTCACGGGCCAGATTATCGCGCTTGAAGACGTGTACGACATTCCCGCGGGCGTGAGCTACCACTTCAACAAAAACGTGATCGACACGAAGTACGGTTATCGCACGAAAAGCATGCTTACGATCCCGCTCAAGAACACGAGTGATGAGGTGGTGGGGATTGTCCAGCTCATCAACAAGAAGCGCGACCCGCTGCGCCGCCTTGATAGCGAGCAGGCGGTCAACGAAACCGTCATGCCGTTCGCCTCGGAAGATCTCGAACTCGCGCACAGCCTGAGCAGCCAGGCGGGCGTGGCGATCGAGAACGTGCGCCTGATCGACGCTATTCGGCACCTGTTCGAGTCGTTTGTGCATGCCAGCGTGCGTGCTATTGAGCAGCGCGATCCCAGCACCGCGGGCCATTCCGCCCGCGTCGATCGCCTTACGATGGCGCTGGCGCAGGCGGTCAACGACAACAAAGAGGGCGCGTTCAAGGACCAGTTTTTCGAGGACCAGGAACTGGTTGAGCTGCACTACGCGTGTTTGCTTCATGACTTCGGCAAAATCGGTGTGCGCGAACACGTGCTGACCAAGGCCAAAAAGCTGTTCAAGTGGGAAGCCGACGCCATCATTTTTCGCGGCGAGGTCATCCGGCGCGAAATGGCTCTTGCGGCGACGCGCGAAGAACTAGCGCTTGTCCACGCCGGGCATGCGGCCGACAGTCCCGCGGTCGCGGAGGTTCGCAAGCGCCTCGAGCGCGAGCTGCACGCGCTGCAGGATGACCTGGCGTTCCTCGCAAAATACACCGAGCCCGGATTTCTGCCCGACGAGGCGCTGGCGCGCATGCAGGGCATCTACAACAACCCGTACAAATCGAGTGTGGACGTGCTGCCGCTGCTGCTGCCAAGCGACCTGCATTCGTTGTCGACGCGCCGCGGCACGCTTAATCCGGAAGACCGCGCCGAGGTCGAGAACCACGTCTCGGATTCGTGGAAGTTCCTCAAGCAGATTCCCTGGACGCCGGACCTCGCGCGCGTGCCGGAGCTCGCGGGCCAGCACCACGAAAAAATGAACGGCAAGGGTTATCCCAACGGCGTTCCGGCCGCAGACACGCCGCTGGGCAGCCGCCTGATGGCCGTCGCGGACGTCTTTGACAGCTTGACCTCGGCGGACCGGCCCTACAAGCCGGCGATTCCGCTGGAGCGCGCGTTGGACATCCTCGACAAGATGGCGGCCGACGGCGAACTAGACCCCGAGGTGGTCAAGCTTTTCAAGCAGGCCGAAATCTGGGAAAAGCTGAAGCTGAAGCTGGTGCGATTGAAAGACGCCAACGAAAATCAGAGAACAGCAAGCTAAAGGCTAAAAGCAAAATTTGCTCACCGGCCGCCGAAAATCAGTGACAAATTTTAGCCTTTAGCTCTTAGCCTTTAGCCTATGTCCAAAGCGAAGATCAAATTGAAAAAGATCACCGTCGCCCACAGCCCCGACGCCGACGACGCGTTCATGTTCTACGCGCTCACGGCCAACAAGATCGACACCGAGTGGCTCAAGATCAACCATGAGCTGTGCGACATCGAGACGCTGAACCAGCGCGCAAAAAAGGGCGAGCTCGACGTCACCGCCGTCAGCTTCCACGCCTACCCGTACATCGCAAGCCGCTACGTGATCACGCGCGCGGGCGCCAGCATGGGCGACCGCTACGGCCCGATCATCGTCAGCAAAGAGCCGATGAACCCGACCGATCTCGATGGCGCAAAGGTCGCCACGCCGGGCCCGCTCACCAGCGCGACGCTGGCATTGCGCCTCTACAACCCCAAGGCAGTGCCGGTATCGATGAATTTCAATGAGGTCCAGCACGCCGTGCTTAAGGGCGACGTTCCTGCCGGGGTTATTATTCATGAAGGTCAAGTAACCTATAACGACCTGAAATTATTTAAAATTGTCGACCTTGGCGAATGGTGGTACGCGAAGACCGAGCTGCCGCTGCCGCTGGGCTGCAACGTGGCGCGGCGCGACCTCGGCCCCGACGTGATTGCGCAATTCAGCAAATGCTTCAGCGCGAGCATCAAGTACGCCCTTGAGCACCGCGACGAGGCGCTCGATCACGCCCTGTCCTATGGCCGCGGCCTCGACCGCGCCCGTGCCGCGAAGTTTGTGGGAATGTACGTCAACGACTACACCGTTGATATTGGTGCAAAGGGCGAACAGGCCGTGCGCGAGTTCCTCAAGCAGGGCCGCGAAAAGGGCATCATCACGGCCAAGGCCGAGCCCGAATGGATTTAACAGACGTTGACGGTCGACAGTTCACAGTCAACGGTTTGAAACAAACTGTTGACCGTCGACTGTAGACTGTAAACCCCAAATGACTGATTCCAGACCCGCCGAGCCCGACAAACGCAAAGCCATCAAGCAGATGGCCAGCGGCGCGTTTGACTTCGCCACGACATACCTGCCCGGCGCCGGTTTAATAAAACGCCTCGACTTCGACGCATTGCGCGCGCTTTACGGCGGCGCTGAAGACGACGACAGCGCGCCGAAGTACGAGGACATGCACGGCCGCACGTTCTTTCGGCCGCCGGGCGCGCTCGCCGAAAAAGAATTCCTCGAGACCTGCTCGCGTTGCAAGAAGTGTGTCGAGGCCTGCCCCGAGCAAGTCATCACGCCCGCGCAATCGCACATGGGGGCACCTCTCGACACGCCAATCCTGATGCCGAATATCGGCCCCTGCACGCTGTGCGGCGACTGCATGGATATCTGCCCCACGGGCGCTTTGAAGCCGACGCCGGTGGGGGAGGTTCGCATCGGTATTGCGGTGGTCGAGCCGCGCACCTGCCTGGGTTATCTCGGCGAGGCCTGCACCGCTTGCCACGACGCCTGCCCGCTTGAGCCCAACGCAATTGCCTTTGAGGGCAAACAGCCCAAGGTCGACAGCCGCATTTGTACGGGTTGTGGCCTGTGCGTGAAGGCGTGCCCGACGGAACAGCCGTCGATTGTGGTGCTGCCGCGGCCCAAACGCTCTTGATGCGCTCTTGATGAGCTATACTTAGAATCAGCCACCGTTCATGCCTGAAAAGTCCTACATCTATTGCGATTGGGCCGCGGGCGGGCCGCCGCGCGTCGAAGTTTTCGACGCCGTGCGCAAATACGCGACCGAGCACTTCGCCAACCCCGGCGCGCATCACCCGCTGGCCTACATCGCGCGCCGCCAGCTCATGGAACTTCACGAGCGCGCGGCCAAAATCTTCGCCTGCGACCCGCGCGAAATCATTTTCACCAGCGGCGGCACAGAAAGCGACATCCTCGCGCTGCGCGGCGTGATGGCCCTGCGCGCGGGCGGTCGCGACGAACTTGTCGTCTCGATGATCGAACACCACGCGGTGCTGCTGTGCGCCGAGCAGATGCAGGCCGAAGGTTTTAAAGTGCGCTTTGCGCCCGTGACGGCTGATGGGGTGGTTGATCTCGCGGCGCTGAAACTGCTGGTCAACGAGCGCACGAGTCTCGTTAGCGTCATGTACGCCAACAACGAAACCGGCGTGGTCCAGCCCGTGGCGGAAATCGCCAGGCTCGCGCACGACGCGGGCGCGCGTTACCACTGCGATGCGGTGCAGGCGATGGGCAAGGTTGATCTCAAGCCGCGCGATTTCGGCGCCGACCTGATGAGCCTTGCCGGCGCGAAGTTCGGCGGGCCCAAGGGCACGGGCCTGCTGTTCAATCGCATGACCGGGCGCTTGGCGCCGCTGATGGTGGGTGGCCCGCAGGAGTGGGGATATCGTGCGGGCACCGAAGACACGCCGGGGCAGGCGGGCATCACAACCGCGCTCGAACTTGCCGAGGCCGAGCGCGCCAACGTGTGGCCGCGCGTGCAGAAAATCCGCGACGCGATGGAAGCGAAATTGACCAGGGCGCTGGGTGCGGACATCCGCATCAACGGTCGTAAGGCGCCGCGTCTGCCCAACATTTCGAACATCAGTTTCCTTGGCATCGAGGGCCAGGCGCTTGGCATTGAACTGGGTGAAGCGGGTTTCTGCGTCGGCCTCGGTTCGGCCTGCGCGCCCGGTGAAACGGACCCGAGCCACGTCCTGCGCGCGATGGGGTTGAGCTTCGAGGATGCGCAGGGCTGCATCCGCATCAGTTTCGGCGCGGACATCAAGGAAGCCGACGCCGATCGCCTCGCCGATGAATGCATCAAGCACTACGGCCGCCTGAAAGTCTTGGGCCGCTAGAACCTTCACGTTTCGGCGTTCCAACGTATTCTCCGCGCCTCTGCGTCTCCGCGGTGAATTCGCATGTCCGAGCCGGTCAAAGTCATTCAGCCCGTTACTAAACCGTTTGATGTCCGGCTGTCGCTGCCGGGATCGAAGAGTTATTCGAACCGGGCGCTGATTTGCGCGGCGCTGTCTCTTAAACGTGTCGCGCTGCACGGGCTTTCCAACAGCGACGACACGGCGCTGCTGCTCAACGTGCTGGTCGATCTCGGCTGGCGCATTCGCCGTCAGCGCGTCAATCCCGCCAACGTTGACGTTCATCCGCACAGCCACCCTGAAGGCATCGCCGGTCCCAAGACGCTCAACGCGGGCAACGCGGGCACTGTCGCGCGCTTTGCGCTCGCGCTGCTAGCTCGTATTGAGGGCGAACACACGCTCGATGGCGGCGCGCGCATGCGGCAGCGCCCCATGGCCGATTTGATCGACGCGCTGCGGCAGATGGGCGGCGGCCTGACCGAACTCGGTGCAATCGGCTGCCTCCCCGTCAAGGTTCGCGGCGGCCTGCTGCGTGGCGGCAAGGTCACGGTCAAAGGCGGCACCTCGAGCCAGTTCCTGTCGGCGATCATGCTGATCGCACCCAGCCTCGAAGCGCCCACGGACATCCGCGTGAAGGGCGACCTTGTCAGCAAACCGTACATCGACGCCACGCTGTCGGTGATGCACGCCTTCGGCCTGCCGCGCGAAAACGTGCAGCGAGACGGCTACAAACGCTTTGTCATTAAACCGGCGCGCTACGTGATGCCGCTGTATCGCGTGCCGCCGGACGCAACCGCGGCGAGCTACTTCTGGGCTGCGGCGGCGCTGACGGGCGGCAAGTGCGTGATCGATGGTTTAACGCGGGATCTGCCGGGCGATGCGGCGTTTGTTGATTTGCTCGGCAAGATGGGCTGTAAAGTCTTGTCATTCCCGAATGGTCTGGGCGTTCAGGGGCCAAAGTCGCGCGCGTTGAAGGCCATCAAGGCCGACCTGTCGGACACGCCGGACACGGCGCAGACGCTCGCGGTCGTGTGCGCGTTCGCCAAGGGCAAATCGAAGCTGACCGGATTGTCGACATTGCGCGTCAAAGAGACGGACCGCATTGCGGCGCTGGCGACGGAGTTGAAGAAACTCGGCGCAGGGGTGAGGACCGGGAAAGATTGGATAGAAATCGTCGGGGCTCCGGTATCGGGTACTAGGTTTCAGGTATCCGGTAAAAAGCCATCGACGACGAAGCAAACCCGAAACCCGACACCCGATACCCGATACCCGATTCACACCTACGACGACCACCGCATGGCCATGAGCTTTGCGGTCGCCGGTCTCGTCATGCCCGGCATCGAAATCGAAAACCCTGATTGCGTCAGCAAAAGCTTCCCCGACTTCTGGGAGTATTTCGAACGGCTGAAAAGCTAAATCTCACGCGAAGTCGCGAAGGTCGCGAAGAAGGCGGCTACAGGGGCTGCATTGGAAGAAACCAAGCTATAAACGCGCCGAATAGCCATAAAAAACCCATCGCCATGAAGAGACCGGCATTAACGTTTTGCCACAACCGGCCTTGTGTCGAGTATTTCCCGATAAGAAAGGCAGCAAGAAACATGAAAGGTAGAAGGAGTAATGCGACCCAAGAAAACTGAACGTACAAATGTGTCAACAGTGGAAGCGTGAATCCTTGGTCTTTGTACATCTCGTTCATGCGTCCTGACCGAATCATCACAAAGAGAGCTACAACCGTAAGCTGCATTGCTGTGATGAGTAACATCGTCAGGCCCGAGTAGCGGAAGCGGTTTGCGACGCGGTTGGCCATACCGGATTCTATCACACCGCCAGACAGCCTTTGGCGCGTTGGCGGTAACTTGTTGCTGTTGACCGCGATCCCGCGTCTCCGCGGTGAAAAACACCCGCCGCTGACGCAGTGCGCCCCGGTTCACACACCAGCAGCGTTACTTACGTTGCGAACATGCCGAGGATGTAGTTCGCGGCCCAAGCCCATGCGGCCACGATATGCACCGTGCCGTTGGCCATGCGTACGCCGCGCGCATTGGGATAATCCCGCGCGATCAGGTACGTTGTGGCGAACAGCGTGGCGGGCAGGATCAGCCCAAGCCACGACCAGCGGGCATACCACGCCGCACTGCCATGGAGGTTGCCCTTGGCGGCCAGATATGAGGCGTGGGCCATCACAAATACGACGATCATCGTCACCGTGGCCCCGGCGATACACAGAGAAACCAGCCCCGTATCGGGGCGACGAATATGCAATGCATGGGACATGGGGGAAGTATACCCCATGGAATGCCGCCAGGCGGCCGCAAACCCGCTTTAGGTCGCTAGTTTGACGATCAGCAGGATCAGGGCGAGCAGCGCCGCAAAGGCTGCGGCGGCGTAAGCGATGTTGCGCTGGCCTTCGAGCGTCTTGATCTTCGATTCCAGCCCGCCGACTTTGCCCGCGAGTTCGCCCTGGCGGGATTGCTCGATCTTCAGCGCGCGCAGCACGCTCGATTTGCCGATTTCGATCTTCGCCAACGGCCCGCCGCGACGGTTGCGCTCGAGCAGGTGCTCGAGGTCCGCAAACAGGTTGTCGAGGTTGGCGTAGCGCGCGTCCGGGTCCTTGGCCAGCATTTTCATCAGGACCGCGACGACGTCGTCGGTCAGGCCGGGCCTGAACGTGCGCGGGTCGGGCATGGGCTCGCGCGTGTGTGCGACCATCACGCGGCTTGGCGTGCCGTCGTACATCGGTCGGCCCGTGAGCATGTGGTAGAAGGTCGCGCCAAGGCTGTAGACATCGGCGCGGTAGTCGACGTTATCCTTGCCCATCGCCTGCTCGGGCGCGATGTAATCGGGCGTGCCGAGCACCATGCCTTCGAAGCCGAGTTCCTTGTCGAGCTTGCTTTTCACAAAGCCGAAGTCGCCGAGTTTCACCACGCCGGTCTTGGTGACCATGACGTTGGTCGGCTTGATGTCGCGATGCACGATGTCGAAGTCTTTGTAGTACCGGATCGCGCGCACCACCTGGATGATGATCTCGACGGCGCGCGCGACTTCCATCTGCTTGCGCGGCGCCTCATGGATGTAGTCCTCGACGGTGCGGCCGTCGATGAACTCCATTGAGAAGTAGTAGTAGTCGCCCTCTTTGCCGACGTCGTAAACCTGGATCAGGTTCTGGTGGCTGAGCTTGCCGACGATGCGCGCCTCGAGCACAAAACGTTTGCGGAACTCGTCGTCGTTGATCCACTGGATGTGCAGCACTTTTAAAGCAACCAGCCTGTTCATGCTGATTTGACGTGCTTTAAACACGCTGCCCAGGCCGCCTTCGCCCAGCGTGCTGATGATCTCGTAGCCCTTGAACTTGAGGTCCTGCTTGCGCTCGCGGTCGCGCGTGAGTTGTTCATGGGCTCGCTGGACGCGCGCGATGTCCTCGGGCGTCATCAACTTCTCGCCCAGGACGATCTGCTGCAGCGTCAGGTTCTGCCCGAGGTTGGCCGAGGCCTCCTGCTTGCGCCGGCAATTCTCAAGCTGCTCGGCGGTCAGCAGGCCGTTGCGCACGGCCAGCACGCCGAAGTCCACGACGCCGCGACCGTCTTTGAATTCGAGTGGGTCGGTCACGGTGGAAGAGGCGTTGGCCATGATGGTTGATTGTCTGATTAGTCTTGACACGCCGCAATGGCGATTAGCGTCGTGTCGCGTGTTACGTGTTTCGTGCTACGGGAGAGACTCAATTGAGCAATCCCGTAGCACGTTTTGCGAAGCACGTAACACGAATTACGACCCGGCGAGCGCCAGGCCGAGCTCGGCGAGCTTCTGCTTGACCTCGTTGAGCGAGGTCTGGCCGAAGTTGGGCACCTGCAGCATCTCGGCCTCGGGACGCCTGGTGAGGTCGCCGATGACCTTGACGCCAAGGCGCTCCATGGCGCGGCGCGAACGAACCGAAAGCTCGAGCGTCTCGATCGGCCGGGCCGTAAGGTCCTCGGCGCCCGAGGGCGGCGGCGGCGCGCCACGACCCTTGTCTTCCGGCGGAACGTAGGCCAGCGCGTCTTCCTTGCGCATGCCAAGACGCAGGCCTTTGCTCGCGAGGATGCTCTTGATTTCCTGCAGGCTGGTTTCGCCGAAGTTCTTATAGCTGAGCAGTTCGCTTTCCGTCTTGAGGATGAGGTCGCCCAAGGTCTCGATCTTCATCTTCGCCAGGCAGTTGCGCGAGCGCACCGACAGCTCGAAATCGGTGACCGGCGTGCGCAGGATCTGCAGGCGCTTGTCTTCCTTGCGCTCGCGATCCTCGTCGTAGAACATCGACTTGCTCGACTCGGCATCGCGGCGATACAGCTTGGCGCGCTGGTTGGTCGGGTACTCGCGCAGGATCGTCTCGTAGCATTTAATCGCGAGGTCGTATTCGCCCGCGTCTTCGTACAGCGTCCCGAGGTTGATCAGCACGTTGACCGGCACCGGCGGGTTCTGCGCGATGCGTTCATAGGCCTGGCGCGCGGCGTCGTCGTCGCCCGCGGCCTGGGCCACGAGCGCAAACACGAAGCTTGCGGCGCGCGAGATATTGTTCTCGTTGAAGAGCGCCTCGGCTTCAATCGCGGCGCGTTCGAGTTCGCCGCGGCGCAGCATCAGCTCAATGCGCGCGGCGCGGGTCTCGGGCGTGTTGAGCGAGGCCAATCCCTTGAGGGTCTTCTCGGCGTCGTCGATTTTGCCCTGGTCGACCTGTGCGCGGAACAGCGGCAGGCCGGTGTCGAGGTCCTTGCCGGTGAACTGCGCGGCGAGGATTTTCTCGGCCTTGGCGGCGTAGCCGGCGTCGAGCAGCGCGCGGGCGTAGAAGTGCTTGGCGAAGTCGTGGCTGGCCTCGGTTTCCAGGATTGCCAGCGCGCGTTCAGTGTGGCCGCGCAGGTAAAGCAGCACGCCCTGGCGTTCGCGCGAGGCCGTCCAGCTTGCCAGCGCGTCGTCGGCGCGGCGCTTGAGCATGGAGTCAATGAACAACTGCTCGCGCAAGTCGAGCAGGGTTTTGATCTCCGGAGTTTTGTTTTGAGTGATCTCGGCGAGCGGTTCAGCAGTTGCAGTCGGCATTAACACTACTCCATCGCGGCCCGGAGCCCGGGCATAGTGAGCCTAGCAGGATAGGGAAGAAGGTCCTTGCGTCAAGGGCTTGTTGCAACACAAAACGTTTTCTGTGGCATACTTGCGCCAATGCATACAATACCTGCATGGAGCCGCTGAACGAACCAGCCTCGAAGGTGCCGCTCGTCAACCCCGACTTGCTCGGCGACCTCGTGCCCATGCCCACGCGTCGGCGCAATTTCGTCGTCCGGGCACTCGCGGGTCTGGCGGCCCTGCTGCTGACGATCATTGGCATTGTCGGCATCATCATGCCGATTATTCCCGGCTGGCCGTTTTTGGTTTTGGTGCCGCCGCTTATGGGCGTGTGCAGCGAACGCACGCGTGGATGGGTGAACTGGCTTGATCGCAGGATGCCCTTGCGCGTGCGGCTGTGGATTCGCCCGCGCAGCAAAAAGGTGCGCAAAAGAGACCTCGAAACACCGCCTTTGTAAACACGTTGCCAACAGCCGCAAATGGTTGGTGCAGCGTGGTTTATACACGCAAGCAAGTTTGCATTTTGCTTGTTGGTGGGTGCCGGCGCGAGTAGAGTTCGGCCCTTCATTGACGGAGTATATAGATGGCCAAGAAGGTCGAGCAGGCGCCGGACAAGCCCGAACCGCAGCGTGGCATCGAGCCGCTGAATATCGCTGACGAAATGCGCGAGAGTTATTTGACCTACGCGATGAGCGTCATCGTCGCGCGCGCGCTGCCGGATGTCCGCGACGGTTTAAAGCCGAGCCAGCGCCGCGTGCTGGTGGCGATGAACGACCTGAACCTGAGCCCCGGCAGCAAGTTCCGCAAGTGCGCGAAAATCGCGGGCGACACCAGCGGTAACTATCACCCGCACGGCGAAGCGGTCGTCTACCCGACGCTGGTGCGCATGGCGCAAAGCTTCAATACGCGCTACATGCTGGTCGACCCGCAGGGCAACTTCGGCACTATCGACGGCGACCCGCCGGCGGCCATGCGTTACACCGAGGCGCGCCTGACGCGCGCGTCGATGGACATGCTGGAGGACCTCGAAAAAGACACCGTCGATTACATCGACAACTACGACGGCACGCGCCAGGAGCCGTCGGTGTTCCCCGCCAAGTTCCCCAACCTGCTGTGCAACGGCACGGGCGGTATTGCCGTCGGCATGGCGACGTCCATGCCGCCGCACAACGTGAGTGAGGTCTGCGACGGCATCGCGGCGTTGATCGACAATCCTGAAATCACCATCGAGCAGTTGATGAAGTTCATCAAGGCGCCGGACTTCCCGACGGGCGGCGTGATCTGCGGCCGGCAGGGCGTGGTCGACGCTTATCGCACGGGCCGCGGCATCATCACGTTGCGCGGCAAGGTTGATATTGAGGAAGCCGAGCACGGCAAGCAGCACATCGTGGTCACGGAAATCCCGTACCAGGTGAACAAGACCACGATGATCGAAAAGATTGCCGAGATGGTGCGCACCGACGCGCTGCCGGGCGTGGCGGACATCAAGGATTACTCGAAGGAAGACATCAAACTGGTCATCGAGGTCAAGCGCGGCGAGGACGCCAACATCGTCCTGAACCAGCTCTTTAAACACACGTCGCTGCAGACCAGCTTCAGCATCATCAACATCGCGATCGTCGAGGGAAAGCCGCAAACCCTGAATCTCAAGCAGCTTTGCGAAGCCTATCGGGACCACCGCCGCATCGTCATCCAGCGCCGCACGCGCTGGATGCTGAACAAGGCCAAGGCGCGCGCGCACGTGGTGGTGGGCCTGTTGCTGGCGCTGAGCAAGCTGGACGAGATCATCAAGCTGATTCGCGGTTCGAAGGACCCCAACGAAGCGCGCGACAAGCTGATGGCGCTTAAATTCCCGGCCAAGGTGAAGACCGAGGGCGGGCACGTCATCGAGGACAACGAGCACCTGACGCGCATCCAGGCGGATGCGATCCTCGCGCTGACACTGTCGCGCCTGACGGGCCTGGAACGCGGCAAGCTCGAGGAAGAGTACAAGAACCTCCTCGCCGAGATCGCGGACCTGACGGACATCCTGGCGAACGAGAAGCGCGTCCTGAAGATGATCAAGGACGACCTGGCCGACGTGAAGAAGCGCCACGGCGACGACCGGCGCTCGGAAGTCCAGGCCGCGGCCGCCGAGGAATTCAGCATCACCGACCTGATTCCCGACGAGCCGATGATCGTCACGATCAGCCACCAGGGCTACATCAAGCGCGTGCCGCTGGACGACTACCGCCGCCAGAACCGCGGCGGCACCGGCAGCGTGGGTGCTACCAGCAAAGAAGAAGACTTCATCGAACACTTCTTCATGGCCAGCACGCACGACTACCTGCTGGTGTTCACGACGCTGGGCAAGTTGTTCTGGCTGCGCGTCTATGACGTGCCGGCCTTCAGCAAACAGGCAAAGGGCCGGCCGCTGGTCAACCTGCTCGACATGAGCAGCGTCGAGAAAGTCTCGGCCTGCATCCGCGTGCGCGAGTTCAAGACCGACCGCTACCTCGCGTTTGCGACGGCGCAGGGCCAGATCAAGAAAACTGCGCTGGAGGAATACAGCAACGTCCGCAACAAGGGCATCCGCGCGATCAAACTGGCCGAAGGCGACCGCTTGATTGAAGTTGTCGAGACCGGCGGCAAGGACGAACTCGTGCTTGCCACGCACGACGGCATGGCCATTCGCTTCAGCGAAGAAGACTGCCGTCCGATGGGCCGCGACACCGGCGGCGTGATCGGCATCAACCTGCGCGAGGGCGACGAGGTCGTCAGCGCCGCCGTTGTCAACCGCAACGCCTCGCTGATTACCGTCTGCGAAAACGGCTACGGCAAGCGCACGTCCTTCGACGAATATCGCGTCCAGACGCGCGGAGGCGTCGGGCTGATCAACGTCCGCGTGGCCGAGAAGAACGGGAAAGTGGTCGCATCGAAGAGCATCTTCAAGGGCGACGAGATCATGCTGATGACGCGCCTGGGCGTGGTGCTGCGCACGACCGTTACCGAGGAAAGCATGCGCGAAATCGGCCGCGCGACCATGGGCGTGCGCCTGATGAAGGTGGGCGACGACGACAGCATCGTCTCGGTCATCAAGATCATGAATGAAAGCGCCGAACTCGCCAAAGCCGAGGGCGAGGCGCCGCATGAACCGCTGAAACCCGGCGAAGAAGTCGAGGCCACGCCGCAAACCAAGCGCGCTGTGGACGACGCCGTGAAAGCGGCCGACGAAGCGCTCAAGCGCGTGCAGAACGCGATGAAGGAAGGCCCGCCCAGCAAACGCGCCAAAAAGGTCGAAGAAGACGACGAAAAGGACAAGAAGAAAAAATAGGAGCCCTCGTGCGCGCAACGGCCATGGTTTTGTCGCTGCTATTGCTCGCGGCATGCAGCACCACGCCGGAGCGCTCAGACCCCGGGGCTCCCATGCGCGAAAACTTCACTGAATCGCTTGGCGTGCGGCTGGCGGACGCCGAAGTCGCGCTGACGACGTTCCATACCGCTGCTGCGTTGGCGATCCTCGATGAAGTCGACCAAGTAACAGAAAAGTGGGAAGAACTTTCGCCCGCCGAGCGCGTGGCGTGGGGGCGGCTTGAAACCCACGCCAACGAGATTCGCTTCATCGCCATGCTGTTTGGCGCCGAGGACAAGGCCGATAAGCTGAAGGAACTCTTTGCCGCCGACGCCGACCGCCTGTTCGAGCGATTCGTCGGCGACGGCACCACGACCAGCAGCGCCGCGTGTTATCAGCTCTATGCCATCAGCGGCCGCGACGCCGAGGCTGAACGCGGCTTCAAGCGCATGCTCGCGCTGATTGACGGCCCGCAAAATGCCGTCAAGCGCTTCCGGCTGCACGTGCTCGCCGCCTCGACGCTGGCGGGGTTGGGCATGCTCGACGCGGGGCGCAAAGAGCTCGACCGCGCGACGGAAGTCCTGAAGACGCTGCCTGTCGCCAAGGTCGAGGATCTGCCGGCATTCGCGACCTACAGCGTGCTGCCGGGCCTGATGCTGGCGCGCGCCAACGACTTCGCGGGCGCTGACGCGAGCATCGAGGCGGGCCTGAAAAACGTGCCCGAACATCTCGCCAAGCCGCGCCTGGCGCGTTACGCCAAGGCGCTGAAGGAACTCGTGCAAAGCTGGCCCGCCGAGCAGCAGATCTACGCCAAGGAAGCCGCCGATCTGCCGCGCGTCGAGATCGAAACCAGCAAGGGCAAAATCGAGATCGTCCTGTTTGAGGACGACGCGCCGAACACCGTCGCCAGTTTCATCAGCCTGGTCGAAAATGGCCTCTACAACGGCACGCCGTTTCATCGCATCGTGCCGCACTTTGTGGCCCAGGGCGGCGACCCCGACGGCACGGGCGAAGGCGGGCCCGGCTACGCGATCAAACTTGAGGCCACGCGCAACCACTTCCGCGGCAGCCTCGGCATGGCGCGCGGCGCCGACAAAGACAGCGCGGGCTCGCAGTTCTATTTCTGCCTCGCCGCCACCACGACGTTCCACCTCAACACGCTCTATGCCGTGTTCGGGCGCATCAGCAAGGGCCTCGAAGTCGCCGACGCCCTGCGGCTGGGCGACAAGATCATCAAGGCGCGCGTGATCAGCAAGCGCGCCCACGAATACAAGGTCGAGAAGCTGCCCGAGAAGCAGGAATGAGCAACGCCGCCAAAGTCCTTCATCTGTGCATCGCGCCGGAGGGCGGCGCGCCGCTGCTTCGCTCGCCGCAGGACCAGGTCAAACTCGTCAAGGGCAAGGGCATCGAGGGCGACCGCAAGTTCGGCCAGAGCAAAACCCGCCAGATCAATGTGATTACTCAACGCAGCTATCCGTGGTTCGAGCAAAGCTTCGGCCGCAAGCTCAAAGCGCCCGGCGCCTTTGGCGAACAGGTGGTGATCTCCGATGACATCGACCTGAACTGGCTGCCCGTGGGCACGAAACTTTCACTGGGCGAGGCCGTCATCGAAATCGCCTATGGCCGCGAGCCCTGCCTGCACATGGCGGGTAACCTCGGCGCGGACAAAGCCGCATACTTCGTCGGGCACGTCGGCGTGCTTTGCCGCGTGATCAAGGGCGGCGTGGTGCGCGTGGGCGACCGGGTCGAAGTGATCGCGTTGCAGCCCGCGCAGGATCTGAGTTAGAATAACGCCGTGAAACTTGCTTCCATCCTTGCCTTGATCGGGACCGCGCTTGCGCTTGTTGCGGCGGCGGCCTATTTCACGCCGGCGCTCGATCTGCCGTTTTTGAACGCGGGCACGGTGCCGAAGATGATCGTTGCCGGCCTCGGCGCGGGCTGGGCGCTGGTCGGCACGATCCAGAGTTTTCGCCTTGGCCGCAGCGGCGCTGCCAAGGCGCTGCTGGGACTGATGCTGCTTGCGTCGCTCGGCGCGGCGGGGGCAATTCCCGTGCACGCGTACGTGCTGTCGAACAACGCAGCGGCGCAGCAGTCGAATTTGCCTTGAAAAAATGCCGCACGTCGCCGTCGCGCGGTCGCGCCGGGCGAAGAGACGTTCAAGCCCACTGCGTCAGCGGTGGGATTAACTCGTGTGCACCGGCTTCGATCCCACCGCTTATGCAGGGGGCTTGCCGTTCGGTTTTCGCGGGTTGGCCGGGGTTCACGCCTAGTTCCGCCCGGTTGCGACGCGTGTGGTTCGTAATCAGCCCCGGCCGCAAGGCCGGGCAATGCCATGGATGTCCGACTGTGAT
>JADLAK010000012.1 GCA_020848275.1 Planctomycetota bacterium | reverse complement strand
CTCGGGCGGCGGCGGGACGACTTGCTGCGCGGCGACGCGCCCGGCATCGACCAGTTGTTGAAGGAGGATCGTGGAGGCTTCGACGCGCGCGAACAGGCGCAGGTCAGCCTGCAAATAAAGGTCCTGCGCCGTTTGCGGCGGGAGGGGCGGCTGCGGCTGGTCGATGTGCGGGTCCATCTACCCATAGGAAAATTTGGATACAGTTGCGGAGGATTAATCCGGACCGCGTGAAAGAAAAACTGAGCGCGGTTCATCAGGACCGGGGTTTGGGCGACCGCGCCGCGGGACCACACTATTTCGATGCCACCTGAACTAAATCCCCAGCATCTTGCGGGCGTTGGCGGTGGTATGCGCGGCGACTTCGGCCACGGGGATGCCCCATTGTTCTGCGATGCACTGCGCTGTCAGGGCCACATACGCGGGTTCGTTGCGTTTACCCCTGTGCGGCGTCGGCGCCAAAAACGGGCAATCGGTTTCAACCACGATGTCTTGCGGCGTGAGCGCTTTGACCGCGTCGCGCAGCTTCTGGGCGTTCTTGAAGGTCACTTGCCCCGCGAAACTGATCAGGAAGCCAAGGTCGCGCCACTTGAGCGCTTCTTCGGGCCCGTCGCTGAAGCAATGCGCAAACCCGCGCCAGCCTTGTGGCCGCACGCCGCGAATCACGCGTTCGACAATCGGGAATGCCTCGCGGCTGTGGATGCACACGGGTTTGTCGAGTCTGATCGCGAGTTCAACCTGGCGCGCGAACGCGCGTTCCTGCACGTCCTGCGGGACTTCGGCCTTCACCGTGTCCACGCCCATCTCGCCCATCAGTACGCATTCGGGCTCGCGCAGCAGGGTCTCGAAATCCGCCATCATCGCGTCGTCGAGCAACGCCGCATCGTAGGGGTGGCAGCCGACGCTGGCGTACACGCGGCCGGGGTTGGCTTTGGCGAGAGCGAGCGCTTCGCGGCCGCCCTCGGGCAGCATGCCGATGCAGACGATTTTCTCGACGCCCGCGACGCGCGCGCTCTCGAGCATCTCGGCGCGATCGCCGTGGTAGCTGTCGAAATTGATGTGGCTATGTGTATCGATCAGCATGTGGTCGTGTTACGTGCTACGTGTAACGTGTTTCGCGCTTTCCGTAGCACGAAGCACATCGCAAGCGACACGCCTATTTTCCTCTCGTCTTCGCTATCTCTAATACGCCCTTTGCCGCCGTCATTCCGGTCTCGACGCCGCCGTTGAGGTAGCCCTGGCCGAATTCGCTGACGTGTTCGCCCGCAAAGAAAAGGTTGCCGACGGGCGGCTGTTCGTTGCCACGGATGGTCGTGTACTGGCCGGGCTTGTACGCCGCATAACCGGCTTTGAGGAAGGGGTGGCTCGGCCAATGCATGCGCTGGAAGTGGCCATTGAAGGCGTCCTTGCTGCCGGGGAAAACTTTGTCGAGTTCGGGCAGCAGGCGGTCGACCTGTTCGCGCGGCGTGCCTTTGCCAAGCTCGAGCGCCGCCTTGCCGCCGAGGAAGAACGTGAGGCCCGCGCTTTTTCCCTGCATGCGTGCGTTGTCCCACGACAACTGGAACGCGAGGTCCGTGATCGTGCCGCCGGCAAACCCCGCCGCACGCCAGGGCGCACTGGCCATGCCCATCAGCAATTTCGCGCTGTTGCCGTAGCCAAGCTCGGCAATCGCCTGCTTTTTCTCGCGCGGCAGCTCGAGGCGCACATCGACTTCGCGCAACATCGTGAACGGCAGCGCGAGCACGACGAAATCCGCGCTGACCTCGAGCGAACCTTCACCGCGCGCAAACGTCAGCAGATATTCGCCGCCGGTGTAACGCAACGCCGTGAGGCGATGTTCGAGCTCGACGCTGCCATCGAGCTTTTCCGCCAGCGCCGTGGCAATGGCCTGCGCGCCGCCCTCCATCTTGATGGTTTCAGCCTCGTGGCCAAAGGGTTCGAGGCGGCCCGCGTCGGCATCAATGTAAAAGCACGACAGCATGTTCATCGCCGATTGCTCGTTCGATTCCATGCCGAATTCGGTGACGTACGCGCTCTCCATCAGCTTGCGCAGCCAGCCCTTGATGTAGCGCAGCTCGAAATAATCAGCCAGCGTGCGCTCGTCCATCTGCTTGCGCACTTTCGTCCGCCGCACCTGGAATTCCATGGCCAGCGGCTGCTTGGGTTCCTTCGGAATCAACGACATATCCTTGTCGATGATCTCGATCATCGGTTTTAAAGCGGCGATCAGCTCGGCCTCGCTGTGGATTTTGCCGTCGGAGAAATACGCCTGCTCGACCAGGTTGCCGTCCTGGCGCATGTCGATCAGCCGCACCCCGAGTTCCTTGCAAAGCGCGATACTCTCGACGTGGGGGACATCGAGGAACTCGCCGCCGAGGTCGACAAACGCGCCGTTTTTCAGGATGTCGTGCTTGGTGAACGCGCGGCCGCCGACGCGCGGGCTGGCCTCATAGACCGCCGCCTTGATGCCAGCCTTGGCAAGTTCGTAGGCGCAGGTTAAACCGCCGAGCCCCGCGCCGACCACCACCACCCGCGGGCCGTTTTTCGCGCGCTCTTTGTCGAGGTCAATCGTCGTCGCGCACGCGCTGACGCCCAGCGCCGCACCGGCTGCCAGCGTCGCGCCCAGGAACTGGCGGCGCGTCATGGCGTTGCGGCGGCGCTCCATCAGTTCGGCGACGTCCATGCCGGTACGGTTAGACGAGCGCGCAAGCATGATGGCGCGGCGGATGCTGGCTGACAGAGGCGATCGGGCCATGGGGTTCCTTGGAGATTTCCGTTTTCCCGAACCCTTGGGTGCGGGCCGTGGACTATGCTTTGGATGAGCACATTAGACGTTCGGGCCCGGGGAATTGCCATGTTCCGCCAAATGACCGCGTTGTCGCTTGCGCTTGCCTGCGCACTGTGCATTGCCGCCGCGGTAGTGGCCGAAGACAAGGCCGCACCGAAGTGGGCTGAAATCCTGAACCCGGCCACGGCTGATTTGCCCGCGCCGCACGGCAAGGTGGTGTGGCTCGACGACTTCAACGCGGCGCTCGCGCTTGCCAAGAAGGAAGGCCGGCCGCTGTTCGTGACGCTGCGCTGCCTGCCGTGCAAGCAGTGCGCGAAATTCGACGCCGAAGTTCTCAAGGGCAGCAATGATCTTGACCCGTTGTTGAAGCAATTCGTCACCGTGCGGCTGACCAGCATGCGCAACGTCGACAGCCGCATCTTGCCCTATGAGGACTACCAGGACCTCGACCTTTCCTGGTGGGGCTATTTTCTCTCGGACAGCGGGCAGCTCTACGGCGTTTACGGTGGGCGCGACGAAGTCTCGGACAGCACGCGCGTCTCGGTTGCCGGGCTGACCAATGCGCTGGCCAAAGTGCTTGCGCACCACTACGACAAGCGTCGCGCGGGCTGGAACATCGACGCGCCTGTGCCGGATTTGAAGGGCGCGGCCAAGACGCCCAAGCAGCTTGCTGGCTGGGCGTCCTGGGCCAAACGCGGCGCCAGGGAAGCCGCCGACAGCGAATGCCTGCATTGTCATCAAGTCAATGAGGTCATCCGCCAGCCGGCATGCGACGCGGGAAGCTTCGACAAGCACAAAGACTTCTACGGCTGGCCCTTTCCGGAGAACATCGGCCTGACGCTCGACCGTGACACCGGTTTAATGGTCACCAAGGTGGCAAAAGGCAGCGAGGCCGAAAAGGCGGGCGTCAAAGTCGGCGACGAAATCGGCGCGGCGGGCGGGCAACGCATATTTACGCAGACCGACCTGCGCGGCGTGCTGCACCGCTGTGCGGGCGGCAAACTCGAACTGGTGTGGACGCACAAGGGCGAGGTGATGCGCGCGGCGCTTGAACTCAAAGGCGACTGGCGCAGGACCAACCTCGGCTGGCGCAAAAGCGTCGCCGAGGCCGACGTCGGCGCGAACACCGGCCTGCCCTGGCCGCTCAAATGCAGCGACAAGGAACGCAAGTCGCGCAGCGTCGCGGCGGGCAGGATGTGCGTGAAACCGTATTTTCCCAAGGGCCCGACGGGGCCCGCGGGCGACGCAGGTTTAAAATCCGACGACTTTATCGTTGCTGTAAACGGCGATACTACCGATGTCAGCGACCGTGCGTTCCTGGTCTGGTTCCGGCTCAAGTTCGAACCCGGCGACGAGGTGAAACTCACCGTCATCGGCTCCGATGGCAAACAACGCGAATTGAAGTACAAGGCGCCGGGACGGTCGGACTGATAGGCCGCAAAAGCGCCAAAACGCAAAACATCGCCATGTACTTTGGCGATTTTGCGTTTTTGCGGCCAAGCATTTGCGGGTAAATTCGCCTGTCTGCCAACAAGCGAGGTTCCCATGCTGCCGTTCAAGAACGAGCCTATCACCACCGTCTGGACCGAAGAACGCAAGAAGAGCATGCGCGAGGGCTTTGCCAAGGTCCGCGCGCGCGCGGGCGAGACGCGCCCCCTGCGCATGGGCACTGAAATCGATGACGACGGAAAGGCCATCGAATCCCGCAATCCCAGCGACACCAAGGAAATCCTCGGCCGCTGCGTCGCCGCAACCGCGGACCTTGCCAAGAGCACGGTCGAGGCTGCGCACAACTTCTTCCTCAACGTCTGGCGCAAGACCGACGCCCACGCGCGCGCCTCGATCCTGTTTCGCGCCGCCGGCTTGATCCGCAACAAGTATCGCGACGAATTCAATGCCTATCTCGTGCTTGAAGCGGGCAAGAGCTGGACCGAAGCCGACGGCGACACCGCCGAGGCGATTGACTTCTGCGAATTCTACGCGCGCGAGGCCATCCGCCTGCAGGTCGAGCGCCAGCCCCTGACTGAAGTCGCGGGCGAGGACAACAACCTCTACTACATCCCGCTTGGCGTGGTCGCGGTGATTTCGCCCTGGAACTTCCCGTTCGCGATCATGGCGGGCATGACCACCGCCGCATTCGTCAGCGGCAACACGGTTGTTCTAAAACCCGCAAGCAACACCACACTCGTCGCCGCGCGCTTTATGGAAGTGCTGGAAGAAGCGGGCCTGCCGCGCGGCGTCGTCAGTTTCATCCCCGGCGGCGGCGGCGATGTCGGCAACGCGATGGTCGAGCACCCGCGCACGCGTGCTGTGGCGTTTACCGGCAGCAAGGCCGTGGGCCTTGGCATCGCCGAGCGTTGCGGCAAGGTGGCGTCGGGGCAGGTGTGGCTCAAACGCGCGATCCTCGAGATGGGCGGCAAGGACGCCATCCTCGTCGATGAAGACAGCGATTGGGCCGCGGCCGAAGCCGGCATATTCGCGGCGGCGTTTGGCTTCCAGGGCCAGAAGTGCAGCGCGTGCTCACGGGCTATTTTTGTGGGCAAGGCCTACGACGCGATCGTGCCCAGGCTGGTCGAGCGCGCCAAGGCCGCAAAGGTCGGCGCGGCGGAAAACCCGGACAACTACATGGGCCCGGTGATCGACAAGAAGGCCCACGGCGGCATCCTGAGTTACATCGAGGTCGGCAAGAAGGAGGGCAAGCTGATTGCGGGCGGCAAGGCGGGCTCGCCGGAGGGGTACTTCATTGAGCCGACGATCTTTGGCGATGTGCAGCCCGACGCGCGTATTGCCTGCGAAGAGATCTTCGGGCCGGTGTTAGCCTGTTTACGCGTCAAGACTTTCCAGGAAGGGCTGGATATCGTCAACAGCAGCGAATACGGCCTGACGGGAGCGGTTTATACGCGCAGCCGCGAGAAGCTCGAACTCGCGCGGCGCGATTTCCATTGCGGCAACCTGTATTTCAACCGCAAGTGCACCGGCGCTCTCGTAGGCGCGCATCCGTTCGGCGGCTTCAACATGAGCGGCACCGACAGCAAAGCCGGCGGCCGCGACTACCTGCTGCTGTTCACGCAGGCCAAACTCGTCAGCGAACTGATGTAAGGCAGCAGATAGCGGATGGCAGATAGCGAGTAGCATCGACATAACGCCTTGCGTTACAAGTCTTTGCTATCCGCTATCCGCTATCCGCTAATCGCTTTTTTCGACTTTGCCGGGAATGTCGGAAACGCGTCAGGATGTTATATTCCGACCCTCTTTCTGGAGCTTCCATGAGACCCGAAACGCTGTCCTTGCGCATCGGCGCAATCACGCTCGCCGCCGCACTTGGCGCCTTTGCTTTCTTTGCCGGCTGCACCACCAGCGGCAACTCGAACTCAAGCCACAGCTACGCTTGCGGCTGCTGCGAAGTTGAGCCGACCAATAAGCCCGCGAACAAACCCGCCAACAACGTATCTACCGACGGCAAGAAAGACGGCGGCGAGGAAGTTTGCTACCTGCCGCCCGCAGCGCAGACCGACATCATCACCAAGCTCAAAGTCGGCCAGGTCGCGCCGGACTGGACCATGAAGGACATCCGCACCGGCAAAGACGTGAAACTCGCCGACTACAAGGGCAAGACCGTGTTGCTGAAGTTCTGGGCGTCGTGGTGCCCCCAATGCAAGAAGACCGGCGAAGAGCGCATGAAGCCGATCTTCAACCATCTCGTCGAAACCAAGCGCACCGACATCGTATTCGTCGCCATCGGCACGAACTTCCAGGACGACACCGCCCAAAGCCAGAAGGCCGAGCTTGAAGTGCGCGGCCACGGCTGGCAGGGCGTGTTTGACGCCGACGGCAGCGCCACGCGCAATTACGGCGTCGATGGCATTCCCGCGGCGGTGCTGGTCGACGGCAACGGCAAGATCGTCACGTTCGGCCTGTACAAGCGCGAGTGGGGCGACTCGCTGGACAAGTACCTCAACCAGGAATGCACCAAGCCGCAGTAACGCCTGGGTTCAGGTGCAGGTTCAGGTTCAGAAAAACCTGACGCCGCTTTCCTGAACCTGAACCTGGACCTGAAACTGATGCCCGAAGCTGATCCCATCCTTAGCCGCAACGCGCCCCTTGGGCCCTACACCATCCTCAAGAAGCTGGGTGAGGGCGGCATGGGCGGCGTGTACCTGGGCGAGCACAAGGTGCTTCAGGTCTACCACGCCATCAAGGTCGTGCACGCGCGCATGACCAGCGACCCGCAGTTGATCGAGCGCTTTTTCCGCGAGGCGCGCCACGCGGCGAAACTCACGCACCCCAACATCGTCCAGACCGTCGGCGCTGATGTCGTCGACGGCACGTATTACCTCGCGATGCAGTACGTCGAGGGCAAGACGCTGGGCCAGATGGCGAAGTCCGGCGCGATGAACATGCACCAGGCCGTGCGCTACGTGCATATGATCGCCAACGCACTTGCCTACGCCCACGGCCGCAAGGTCATTCATCGCGACATCAAACCCGCCAACATCATGGTGGATGCCGACGACACGGCCAAGCTGATGGATTTTGGCCTTGTGCGCGACATGAGCCAGGGCCAGCAGCCCGAACAGCAGCCGCAACTGACCATGGCGGGTTTTATCGTCGGCACGCCGCAATACATGCCGCCGGAGCAATGGCACGGCGAGGGCGTGGACCACCGCAGCGACATTTATTCGCTGGGCGTGACGCTGTATCACCTGCTGTCGGGCTGGTATCCGTACAACGGGCGCACGACCGCCGATATTTTCCGCGCTGTGATGGCGGGCAAGCCCACGCCGCTACGCATGAAGGCGCCGTCAGTGGACGAAAACCTCGCCGCCATTATCGAAAAGGCCGCCGGCGCCCAGCAGGACGACCGCTACCAGAGCGCCCAGGAGTTCGCAATGGCGCTGGACGAGTGGTGGCAGAGCAATCCACCGGAGGCCAACACTTCTTTGATGCGCGTGCCTGTGCAGGAACCCGGCGCGTCGTCGCTGGCTACAACGGGCCCCCGCAGCGGCCGCACGACTATCACGCCCGATCTCGCGACCCGCACGCCCGCGCGCACCAGCGCCGGCCGCACCGTGAGTGGCACGCGCGCCGCGCCCGGTGGCGGCGGCGACGGGGGCGAGGACCGCGGCGCAATGGAGGAAGCCGCGGACGACAACGGCGGCTCCGGCCCGCCGGCGGCCAGCAGCCCGACGATCCTGCAAGCGCCGGCGAGCAACAAAACCGTGTTGATCGCCGTAGGCGCGATTGCGCTGGTGCTGGCGGTCATCGGCATCGCGGTTGTGATGGTGCTTGGCAACAGGGGCGAACAGAACAAACCCGCCGACGGCGGCATCAAGCCGCCGGAGCTGCTCTTCGCCGTTGATATTCCCGCCGACCAGGGTCTTGAAGCCAACCCGATTTACGTGGCGAGCCTCGACTACAGCATCCCGGGCTCAAGCAACGGCGACGTGAAAGTGAACAGCGAGCCCTACAAGTTCGGCAACGCCTATCGCCTGGCCAAAGGCGCGCAAAAACTCACCATCGAGGCCGCCCTTGCCGGCGCGTCCAGCCAGGCGCCGCCGCGCACCCTGTGGATCATCGCCGATCCCGACGCGCCCGAGCTGGCCATTGCCGCCATCACCGACGCCGTCGACAACCACGGCAGTGAAATCGCGATTGAGGAAACCAGCTACCGCCTTACGGGGACGGTGACGGAAAAGCTGACCGACGTGAAGGTTCAGGTGCTCGCCGGCGACGACAAAATTGATGCGACGCTCAGTGGCAAGCCCGAGAGCGGCGCGAACTTCGAAGTCGTCATCCCCGTCGGCAATGACAAGATCAAAGTCGAAGTCGTAGCGACCGACAGGGCGGGCAACAGCACTAAATCGCCGCTTGTCTGGATTGTGCCTGAACGCGACGCCGTGGCGGTCGATTGGGGCGGGCTCAACCCGGACAAGACCCTGCGTGTGTCGAGCAAGAAGCTGAGGCTGGAAGGAAAAGTGGGAAAGCAGCGCCGCGGGCTGACGCTGACCTACAACGGAACTCCCCTCAAGATTGACCAGAACGGCGTCTTCGTCCTTGAGGCCGAACTTGAGGAAGGCAGCCATGTCATTGAGATTCAGGCCAAAGGGCGCATCGGCCGTCCCGTGACAGTCAAGCGCGAAGTCATCGTGGATCTCCATGCTCCAGACTTCTCGGAATTGAAGCCCACCGTCGGTGAAACTTTCAGGTTTGAGAAGCTGCCCGCGCGCGTGCGCGTCTCGGGCAAACTCGATGATCCCGACGCCAAGCTGACTTGCGGCGGCGCGAAGGTCATTGTCGGCGTGGACGGCAGCTTTTCTGTTGATGCGGAAGCCACCGCGTTTGGCGACCTTACGGTATCGCTGGTCGCGCAAGATTTTGCCAACCGGGTTTCGACCGCCGAGCTGAAGTACGCCGTGAAGGAGCTGCGTTATCGCGAACTGGCCAAAAACGGGCAGGGCTACCGCGAGTTCCAGCGCCTGAAGGACGGCATGGTGATGGTTGAAATCCCCGCGGGGGTGTTCATGCAGGGAACGACCGACGCGAAGCTTGTCGATGCGCAGCAGCGCAAGTGCAAGCTGTCGACCTACCTGATCGCGAAGTATGAGACCACCAACGAACAATACTGCAAGTTCCTCAACGACAGGAAAATCACCGAGGACGCCGCGCGCAAGTTGTTCGTGACGTCGGACCCGGAAGCCGCCAAGGTCTATTCCGAGGGCGCCGAAAAAGGCGATGCCAAGGGCGGTCGTTTCTGCATCGAGTTCGCGGGCGGCCAGTGGATGCCAATGGCCGGGGCCGAACGCCGCGCCGTTGTCGGCGTGACCTGGCAGGGCGCGCAGGAGTACTGCCAGTGGGCCGACGCCGACGGCAGCCTGCCCAGCGAAGCGCAATGGGAGTACGCCGCGCGCGGCGCCGACGGTCGCGCATATCCTTGGGGCAACGACGAATCCATCGGCGCCGACCGCGCCCATTACCGCAGCAGCGGGCTGGAGACCGAGGCGCTGGTGGTCGACACCTGCAAGAAGGAAGGCTTCTCGCCTTTTGGCGTCTTCAACATGGCCGGCAACGTCGAGGAGTGGTGCGCCGACTGGTATGCCGTGACGACCTACGGCAAGGGCGAACAGCAGGACCCGAAGGTTACCGACAAGCCTGCTGACGGCGACCGTCGCGTGACGCGCGGCGGCTCCTTCCGTTCGGCCAAACCCACCGAACTCAAGATGCCCGGCATGACCGATGCCGACACCGGCGACCTGCGCACCTTTGTGCGCCAGCGCCGCCTGCCGCAAAGCGGCGCGTTTGACCGCGGCTTCCGCGCCGCGGCGCCCGCGCCCAAGTAATTGTCACGCCCGTTTTTCGCAGGCCCTACAAAACGATAATCATTTTGGAAACGCGAACCGATGTGATTTCATGCATCTTCTCGCAACCGCCGCACGTTCTAGTCCAGACGACCGGAGCCCACTATGAAGACCCGCCTCGCGTTCACCCTCGCCCTCGCCGTGATTGCGGCGACGCCGCTATTGGCCCGCGAACGCCAGCCTGGCGACTACGCCCCGCGCAATTCGCTGGCGTACGTTCGCATCGAAAACCTCGGCGCGGCGCTGACCAAGATGGCGGGCGATGACTTCGAGGTTCCGCTGGCGCGTTGGCTTGCGACGGCGCCCGAAGAGGACTACAAAAAGCGTGGCGGCCTGGTGTTTGCCGAGTTCATGCGCTTTGCGCGCCACGCGCGCAAGACCGAAATCGGCGTCGCCGACGTGATGGTGCGCGCGCCCCACGCGCAATTGGTCATCATCATCGACCTGGCCGACAACGCGCCCAAGGAATTCAGCAAAGACTTCGTCGAGTTCGCGGCCAAGATGGGCGACAAGAGCAAGGCAACGCCCACGAACGTCACATCCGACATGTTCTGCCTCTCGCTGTTTCCCGGCATGATGGCGGTGACGACCACGCCCGCGCTGATGCAGCACGTCAACGACGTGCGTGAGGGCCGCGTCGACGAAAGCCTGAGCGAGACCAAACGCTTCCAGGGTTGGTCCAAGAGCGCCAAGGGCGAACTCGTGATGTTCGCGGACATGCGCGCGTTTCGCTCGGCGCTTGACCGCCTGGGCCGCGACGCCGCAAGCAAGCCGCTTGAGGTGCTCGAAGCCCTCGAATGGCACCGCTGGGATTACCTCTCGATTTACGGCGAATTTCCCGGCCGCACTGATAGCCAGGTCCACCTCAGCGCGCAGATGATCCTGACCGAGCCCTGGGGCTCGCTCGGGTTCATGATGAAGCCCGCGGGCAGCTTTTCGCTGCACCGGCGCCTGCCGCGCGAAATCGTGATGATGGCGATGGCGCAGCTCGGCAACGACCACAAGAAGACGCTGATCGACACGCTTTCGTTCTTCCACGACCAGGAACTCGGCCGCGTCGCTCGCGAATGCGAGGGAGAAATCGAACGTTGCAAGCGCCGCATCGACGAGATCGACAAATCCATCGCGGGGCTCAAGGACGACGCCAAGGACGAACGCGAAAAACTCGAGACCGAAAAGAAGGCGATGCAGGCGCAACTCGACGCCGCGCAGAAGCGGCTGGAGGACAGCAAGTCACGCCCCTTTGAGCCAAGCAAGGAAAGCCGGCTTGCCGCGGGCATCACCGACATCTCGGGCTCGGAGCGCACGATGGACGGCCTGCTTGAAAGCCTTAAGGGCATGGAGCTGGACCTCGACCAGGTGCTGGCGCCGCTGGGCGGCGAACTCGCCGTCGGCAACATCATGCTGCCCGGCGCATCACTTGGCGGCATGGACTCCAACTACTGCATGTTTGCGGCGGTGCAGACGCGCACTGACGTGACGGACCTGAAAGACAAGATCCTCGCGTTTATCCAGAAAATGGAGCAGCAGGGCCGTTCACCGGACCACATCCAGCGCCAATGGTGGGTCACGCGCCACGTGCAGGGCGGCGACATCCTGTGCATGCGCGGCGGCTGGCAATCGCAGTGCGTGTTCATCGGCGACGGTATTCTTGGCTTTGCGGGCTGCGAAGACGTCGCGGTGCGCGTGCTGGCGGCCTCGGCGGGCAACGGCGCGCTGCCGCACGCGCGCATTCCCAACGCCGAACATCCCGGCAGCAAGGTGTTTTACATGGACCTGATGGAAGTGCTGGCGCTGTCGCAGGAGGGGCGCAGGTCCTGGGACAATCAGCCGCTGCGCGTGCCCGGATTCCAGCTCAATGTGCGCAAGCTGCTGCGTTCGGGCCTGCGGCTGACCGTTTCGACCGACGAACAGACGCAGAGCCTGGGCCTGCACGGCACGCTCAGCGGCGACCTGAACCTGCGCACACTGCTGGACGAAATCGCGAGTGAAGCCGAATTCGACCGCGCCAGGCGCCACGACGACGCCGTGTTGTCCGAAATGCGCCGCGCCTGCGACGCGTGGCTGCAGGCCGTGCGCCCGAAACTTTCGCAGTTGAAACCGGATGAACTCAAGAAGGCGCTGGCCGAAGTCACGCTCGAAAGCCTCGAGAAAGACGGCCACCTCAAGCCTTATGACGGCTTGCGCAGCGCCTTTGACCCGCTGCTCGCCGATCGGTTCCAGGCCATGCTTGCCAAACGCGGCGGCGAACTTGGGCCCAGGGCCGACGCCAGGCCCGAAGACGCTTCGCTTGCGGAGTGCGGCTACGCGTGGTTTGGCGTGCCGCCGGATATCTCGACCAAAGACATCGAGCCACCGCCGGAGGAGCCGCCGGCGGGACGTTCTATTGGAATTGGAGGCGGCGGTCGTGGCGGGCGCGGAATCCAGTACGATGTCTGGATGGTCTGCGCCCAGCACGGCTCGTGGGCGCGCAAGGGCCGCCTCGCGCTGCTGCATGCCGACGGCGGGTACCAGACTGCGTACCTGACCGACGACCAGTTCAACGCCCTGCGGCTGGCCAACGGCCGCGGCGAGCGCCTGGTGGAAGTGCCGACGCCCGCTGATCCGCCGTCGCCGGAATGGCGCCAGCGCATCGAGGTTTGCCAGCAGCTTTATGGCGTGTGCGAAGTCGCCGACCGCATCCTTGAGCTGAAAAAGAACGGCGACATCAAGAGCTACAGCGAAGCGGCCTTCCGCGGCGCTGATTACGGCGAAAAGGCCGACGCCGAACTCCAGGCTCGGCTGAAAACCACCGCGCGCGAGGGCGGCTTTGGCAGCGTCGACGCCGAAGCCATCGAGATCATTCCCTCGGACGACGGCTTCCGCATCCGCTTCACCAAAGATGGCTTGTGGGTGGAGATCGCCTCGGACAACACGCTGAAAACAAGCTGGGATGAATAAAAACAGCCCCGCCCGGCAGGGCGGGGGAAGCTGATCAGAAGAACGTCCGTGATTAATCCCCCGGCCTGCCGGCCGGGGCTGGTTTCCTGCTACGACAGGACTTCCGGGAACAGGTCGACGCTTTCGGCTTGTTCGCCGCGCGCGAGTTTTTCTTTGCGCTCGTTGTACTTTTTCAGCCACGCCTCGTAGCTCTTGCCGTCGGCGGTGTCGCGGCCGGTCTTTTCGATCTTGGCCACGAGCTTGCGGCTGAGCGTCACGACGTCGGGCCGTCCGCTGGGGAAGAATTCGACCGACTGCTCGTCGTAGTTGAAGATGTAGCCGGCCTGCTTGGCGCCATCGATGGTCGTGATCGTGACGTCGCCGCGGAAGTCGACGGCTTCCATCAACTGGCGCGTGATTTCGTCGGTGCAGCTTGCATCAACGCCGGTGACCACGTTGCGCGTAACCGCGGGCGGCGTGACGTTGCGGCCCTTGTCGCTGTCGACGCCGAACAGCGTCGCCTTGGCCGTCGCAAAGAAGCCGCCGATGCTGGAAAACGTCGCGTTGACGGCGCTGGGCTCGTGGCCGCAATGCACCATGCAGCTCTGGCATTTGGCGTTGCCGGACGCGCGGCCGTAATTTTCCCACTTCGTCTCGGCAATAAGTTCCTTGAAGGTCTTGGCGTAGCCTTCCTGCAACAGGTAGCAGGGGCGCTGCCAGCCGAAGATGGAATACGCGGGGCAGCCCCAGGGCGTGCACTCGAGATGGCGCTTGCCCATGAGGAATTCCATGAACAGCGGGCTGAGGTTGAACTTCCAGCGCCTGGGCGCCTTCTTGAAGAACGCCCTGAAAAGTTCGGTGGTGCTCTGGCGTTCGCGCAGGAAGCTCTCCTGGTCGGGCGCCTTCTGGTAGTTGTAGCCGGGGCTGACGGTGATGCCCTCGCAGCCGATTTCCATCATGCGGTCGAAGAACTTGCGCATGTGCTCGGTGTCAGCCTGTTTGAAGATGGTGGAATTCGTCGTGACCCTGAAACCCATCTTGATCGCCAACTGGATCGCTTCTTCGGCGACCTTGTACGTGCCTTCGCGGCAGACCGCGAAATCGTGGGCTTCTTCGTCGCCGTCCATGTGGACGTTGATCGTCAGGTACTTGCTGGGTTTTAAAACGCCTTCCTGGAGACGCTGCTTTAGAAGGAGAGCGTTGGTGCACAGGTAGATGTACTTCTTGCGCTTGACGAGACCTTCGACGATCTGGCCAATCTTGGTGTGCATCAGGGGCTCGCCGCCGGGGATGCTGACCATCGGCGCGCCGCACTCGTCGACGGCGCGCATGGCGACATCGACGTCCATTTCCTGTTTCAGGATGTGCGCGGGATACTGGATCTTGCCGCAGCCGGCGCAGGCCAGGTTGCAGCGGTACAGGGGCTCGAGCATCAGCACCAGCGGGTAATGCTTGTTGCCCCGCAGCTTCTGGCCGATGACGTAGCTGGCGACGGTCCACATCTGTGACAGCGGTACGGCCATGAACGCCTCGCGAAAATAAGTCCGACAAGGTTAGTCCAAATATACCGCAAGTCAATGAAACCTACCGGGCAAGCTCTTCTGCCAGTGAGGTAAATCGATTCGGTTGATTCTGCGACCGGAGGTGTCGCAGCACAGGATATGATCCTGCCAGACGTTTCCCGGAGATTGCCATGGCCCGCCTATCAGTCGATCGTGATTTCAGCCCAATCCTCAACGCCGCAAAATCCTGGATTGACCGATGCCTAATCGGAGACGGTTCGATCTTCTCAGAACAATCGTTGTGGACTCCAGCAAACATCGAAGAGCTGAGGAAAGCGTTCGTCGAAATGCCGGATGAAGGCGAAGGGTCCTTCGACGAAAAATTCCAGCGCCAGTTGAAACACGTTTCACCCGCAGCCCAGCAGCTTGCCGCGGAGATGCTTTGGGCAGCCAAGCTGTTCCCTTCAAATCTCAAGGCATCCACCAAGCTCCGGCCCATACGGGAAACATGGGAGTTGTCCGGGTTGCCTTTTCCCGCCAATCATCCGCTAGTGACAGAAGAGGTGCTGCGGGGCATCGGCTCGGGCGGCCAGGGTTACAACAACAACTTCTGGCTCGAAATGAGATTTCTGATCAACCTGATGGCCGAATTCAAAAACAAGTTCCCCTCCAACCGACAAAGCGTGATTGGCGACTACGACCGGCTCACGAACCTGATCGACCGAGTGCGCAGGGAGGAGAATCGCCAATTCCGACACATGTTGCGTTACTTCGCGCTTCCCGATCGGGTGGAGCGAATGTGTTCGACGGGTGAAAAGTGGCGAGCCCTGGAAGGATTCGGCGCCGCACCTGGAAGTAATGATGACAAGTCTCTCGATGACGCCCTTTTCAACCTGCGGCAGAAACTTCAGTCCGAATACCCTTCGCAGGTACTCGACTTCTACGGGCCGCCGCTGCGCCAACGATGGATTGTTGACAAGGAGGAATCCGAGCCAGCAGGGAAATCCGCGTCGCCCTCCACTCAACCCGCAGCTGCTGCAACACCGGAGACTCCTGCAACCCGACGCTACGATCTCAATCACGTCATCGAGGAGTTGTTCGTCGACGACAGCGTTCTCTACGCGATTGCTGGAGGGCTCAAGCGGAAAAAGAACGTGATTCTCCAAGGGCCGCCGGGTGTGGGAAAGTCATTTGCCGCACGGCGTCTTGCATACGCCCATCTTGGCGTCCAGGATCCAAGCCGCGTGCAAGCCGTGCAGTTCCATCCGTCCTATGCCTACGAGGATTTCGTCCAAGGCTATCGCCCCACGAATGATGGCCGGTTTGCACTGCAGGACGGCGTCTTTCACCGCTTCTGCCGCAAGGCGACCGCCGAACCAACTCGGCAATACGTCTTCATCATCGATGAAATCAACCGTGGCAATGTGTCTAAGATCTTCGGCGAGCTCATGCTGTTGATAGAGCCGGACAAGCGCGGCGCCGACCACGCAATACCGCTAACCTACTCGGTCGATGGCGAAGCGTTTTTCGTCCCTGAAAACCTATGCCTGATCGGGCTGATGAACACCGCCGATAGATCGCTTGCGATGATCGATTACGCTTTGCGTCGGCGTTTTCTTTTTTTCACACTGGAACCCTCATTCACTTCAGCACGTTTTCGCCAGCACCTTGAGTCGCGAGGCGCAGAGCCCGACTTGGTGAAACGAATCGTAGAACGCATGACCACCTTGAATCGGACAATCGCTGCCGATACCCGAAGCCTCGGACATGGATACCAAATCGGTCATAGTTACTTTTGCGCGATGCCCGGTGAAAATCTGGAAGACAATCCGCTCGATCAGTTCTGGTTCAAAGATGTCGTGCAGCACGAAATCAAACCCCTACTCGAAGAGTACTGGTTCGATCGTCCGGAAGAGGTTCGCGACCAAGTTGCGCGGCTTATGGCATGAATATTCCGATAGCCAACATCTATTACCTGCTGCTGTACGCCTGGGACTTCCTTGACGTAGGGGACGCTGTGGCCGCCGACGTTGCAGGCCCAACAACGTTGATGGACTTGTTCGCACGCGTGCTTATCCATGGCATGGATGACCAGTTGCGACGCGGCCTGAGGCGGGAATATGCAACGCAATCTGAGCAAGTTGCGGGGCTGCGCGGGCGCATCGATTTTGGCGAATCGGTCAAAGCACTGGTATTACCGCAAGGCCGCACCTTCTGCCGCTTTGACGACCTCAACCATGACACTCTGAGCAACCAGATCGTGCGAACTACCATCCTTCGCCTGCTTCGTCGCGCAGACCTCGACGAAGGCTTAGCGGCGCAACTCAGCGGCCTTGATCGCCGCCTTCGTTCTATCGGCGAGATTCCGCTGAACTCCGATCACTTTCACTCAGCCATGTTGCAGCGCAGTGGCCCGCGCTACGCGTTGCTGCTGCGCATATGTCGATTCATCTTCGACCACATGTTCCCGGATCAGCGCGATGGCAGCTTGAAATTCTCAGACTTCTCGGACACAGAACTCGAAAGACTTTTCGAAGCCTTCGTGCGGAATTTCTATAGGCGTGAATGCCGTGATTGGTACGAAGGCGACCGGCACTTCAATTGGCACGATGTCGAGGCGAGCGACGAGGACCTAGCCTTCTTGCCGCGCTTGGAGACGGATGTAACCCTGTGCAGGGATTCACGCGTCGTGGTGATTGATGCGAAGTTCTATGGCCAATCGCTCGCCGAGAATCGCTTCGGCGGTAACAGGGTTCGCAGCGACAACCTAAATCAACTCTATATCTACGTTGTGAACATGCTGCGACGCGGCGACCCCTTGCGGGACGTCGAAGGCATTTTGCTGTATCCGACTGTGGATCGAACGCTTGACCTTGAATATCGCGTGCATGGCCAGCGCATTCGGGTCTGTACCGTCGATCTTAACTGTCCGTGGCCGGAAGTGCGGCGACGGTTAATGGGCCTGCTTCCCGCGTAGCTGCGACGTTTCCTAGGCCCGGGCAAGCTCTTCGGCCAGGGTGCAAAGGGCCTGTAACGCCAGCGTTGCGTGGCTGGCGGAAATTGGCGCACGCTGGCGGCGCTGCACATCCGGGTGCACGAGGTTGCGCATCTCCTTGAGCCCGCGGCCCACGTGCGTGATCGCTGAAGTCAACTTCCCCGCCTCGCGCAGCACGCTCAAACCTTCATCGACGGTAAAGCTGCGCGGCTGCTTGTCGCCCGCGCGGCCCGCAAACAGCCGCGCATGGATCGCCGCCGCTTGCGGCAGCCTCGCGCAGGCTTCCTGGATTAACCCCTCGAGCGTCGCGCCGGCCATCACGACGGCGGCCTTGTACGCGCCCGAATGAAAACTGCGCCACGCCTCGTGCGCGTCGCGTTCAAGCGCCGCGGAAGCCTCGCCGCCGACGGCGCGCAGGGCCTCGATCAGCTCCGGCGGGGCGCTGCGCATGCGCGCCATCAGTTTTTCGGCCAGCGCCTGCAGTTCGGCGACGATTTCCTCGCGCTGGCGCGTGAAATCTTTGCCCGAAAGATCGACCAACTGGTTCACGCCGCTGATTTCAGGCAAGTCCTTGCGGTCCTTGGCCTTCACCGCCTTGCGCAGCGATTCGATGCCCGCCGCAAGTTCATGCAACCGCGAGACGTAAGCCCTGCGGTCCATGCCGTAGTGCGGCGGCGTGAGCGCCAGCGCCTGGTCGAGCGCGCGGCGCAGGAGGGCTTCGGGAGAATCAGCGGGCATGCTGGGCCGAGATGTCGGGGAAGCGGGCGCGTTCCCAATCGTCGAGCCAGGCGCGCAGTGCGGCGGGTTCAAGTTCGCCGCCGTCCAGCGCACGCTGCAGCAACGCGCGCGGGTCGCTGGCAACACGCAGGAGTTCGGTCGAGTCGCTGAACTGCTCACGCTTGAGCGCGACCACCGTGGGCCCGACGCGGCCGAAACCCGGCGACACCAGCAGCAGGTCGCCGCCGAAATTCCCGGCATTAGGGATGGGCGAAAGCTGGATAAGTTGCGCGCCCGCGTGGCGGCCGACGCGCGACAACACGACTTTAAGCCAAGCGCACAGGCCGGGGTTGGCGCGTGCCTCCGGCGGAAAAATCGATGCGTGCTCGCCCTCGAGCGTCGCCAGCAGCGTTGCGCCGCGCGCGGAAAACCAATGCCACGCCGTGGCCGCGTTCAGGCGCGGGTCTCCGCCGTCGGCCATCGCCGCGCCATCGGCGCGCCCGAGCACCGACGCAAGCACCGCGACCGCCTCGGCGCCGAGCGCCCGGGCGTGGGCGCTCACCGCGCGGGCATCGAGCACACGCGCCGCAAGCACAAGGGCGCGCTTGTGCGCCGCCAGGGCCTCGTCGCGGCCGGGCAATGACGCCAGCGCCAGGTGTTCGACCGCCAGCATCTCGGCGTCGCTGCGCGGGATGGCGCGCAACTCGTCAAGGCACTGGTGGGCGGCGGTAGCGCGCCCCGATGCCAGCAACGTGCGCGCCTTGGCGACGAGGAAGCGGTGGCGCGCCGCGGGCGAAGCGGTCTGCAGGCTTCCCGGCGGACGGCGGCGCAACAGCGCCAGGGCGCGGGGAACATCCTTGCGGCGCAGCATGATCTCGGCGCGCATGGCGCGAACTTCGATGCAACAATCGATGCCGCGGCCTGAACGCCCGAGGCGCTCGACGCGGCGCAGGATTTTTTCGGCGTCGCGCGCGCCAACCCGCCCCGCCATCGCAAGGTCAAAGGCCAGCCGCGCCTGCTCAAGCTGCATGCGCGCGTCCGCGGGTTCGTGGCGCGATTGATCGAGGATGCCCAGCGCGGAATCGAGCGCGCCGACGCGCGCCAACGCCCGCGCATAAATAATTTCGTCGCATCCGCGCCCGCTGAGCTTTCCGCTTTGGCGCATACGCGCCAGCGCAAGGTTCGGCTCGCCTTCCTCAAGGGCGCGCTGGCCAAGCTGCCACGACAGCGCGCGCAACACGCTGCCCGCCTGCTCGCCCGCAAGCGCAAGGCGCGACTCCGGGACGTCGGCTTCGCTGAATTCCGTAAGCGCCGCACGCGCACGGTTCAGTTCGTCCGCCTGCAGCGCCACCGTGTCCGCTGCGCAACCCAGCCCAAGGCGCGGCCCCGAATCGATGAGTTGCGCGCCGGCAAGGCGACGCAACGCCACGCCCGCAGTTTCCTCTGACAAGCCCGCGCAGGCAAACGCCGTCGGCAGCGGCAGCGGATGCGGCGCCGCATGAAGCACCGCCATCAGCCTGCGCTCCTGCGGGCTGACGGAAGCCGGTAGCTGGGCGGGCGGCTCAACGTCGCTGCAAAGCGCCAGCGCGGGGTCCAGCAGCGACCCCATGCGGTCTGTCGGGGTGCCCGCACCGAGGCCGCAAACCGCCCACCAGCGGCCCTTGTGGCCCGCCGACGCAATCGCGCGCGAGGTCTCGATCAACGCCGCAAGCAGCGTGAGGCTTTCGGTATCAACCCACTCCAGGCGTGCGATGCGCAAAACAACCAGGCGTTTGAGGTGCGGCAGCAATGCCTGCGCGAGGCGCGAACGCGACAGGCTCTCCGCGCCCATCACCGGGCCCGGCAGGTTGCCGCCGTTGAGCATGCGCGAAAGTTCCAGCGCTGCGGCGTAAGGATAACGATAGGGCCCGGCTGCAAGCGCGACAACCTCGGCGCGCGAGCGCGCCAGGGCCTGCGCAAGGCCGGAAACCGGTCCCGGCAGGGCCGCGGGTGCCGCAGTGCGCAGGACGACAACGGACACGCCTGCATCCAGGACGCGCTGGAAGTTGAACTTGATTGGAAGAGCCGCCGTCACGCCGGGCATTTTGTAAGTCGCCGTCGCAAGTTGAAGCGCAAACCGCGATTAGAATTGTTAATCCGCATTCGTGACACAACCACTACGCGGCGGCGAAGCGAAGCACAAAAGAAGGGGAGAGCCGTGAGGCTCTCCCCTGTGCTTTCAGCATGTACAGCTCTTACGGCCTGTTGATGAACACTCCAGTGCTATCGTCGCAAGCAGCGAGATCGCGCATGAAGTTGACTGCTTCACCTACACCGCCGATGCAGATGCAAACCAGGACGGTTTCCTGGGGGAACTTGCTCCACCAGGCGGGGAAGTGAGCCAGGATCTGGCTGGCCGAGCCGGTCGCGTTGGGCGCGCCGTCGGTCAGCACAAACATCTTGGTCAGGTCCTCGGGATAGATGTTGCAAGCCTTCTCCAAGGCGCGGTGCGTCGGGGTGCCGGCGCCCGGGTTGCAGGCGGGACCGTTGACGAAGTTCGTCGCAGCGGACTTGTTGCCGTCAGTTGCGGGCTGCAAGCCGCCCCAGAGTTCCATCGTCGAGTCGGCGAACTGCGTGCCGTAGGACATGCAGTCGAACTCGTCGCTGTCGCTCAAGGCGCCGATGGTGTTGGTGGCTTCCGACCGCAGCGAAGCGATGCGGGAACCGGCCATCGAACCAGAAGCATCAAGGACAAAGCAGAACTTACCTTCGACCGGCTCACCATAGAAGGTGGGCGGATCTTCGCCCGGAGGCGAGCCCGGAGGAGTCTCGCCCGGAGGCAGACCACCGGTGCCCGGGGGCGTACCCGTGCCGGGGCCGGAGCCCTGGCCCGTGCTGCCACTGGTGGGCATCTTGATGTGAACTGTGCCAACAGGACGGTCAACGGCTTCCTTCCTCATTGCGTCTTTGCTGGAGAGGATGCCATTGCCACCCGGGGTCGAGCCGCTGGAGCCCGGAACGCTGGGCGTGGTCGGCGAGGTCACAGGCGGAACAGTGCTGGGAGTCGTCGGAGCAGTTCCGAAACCACCGGGGCCCGTCTGGGGCGGAGTGGTAGGAGTCGTGGGCTGCGGATTCGACGGTGCCGAAGGAACGGTACCCGGAACGCCACCACCACCCGGAGGCGGAACCTGAGGCGGAGGAACCGGCGGGCCCGGGGGCGGCGGTGAAGCCGGCGGGCTGCTCGGCGGATTGGGAGTCGACGGAGGCGGATACTGCGAACCGCCACCATACGACGGACCACCAGGGCCGCCGTAACCACCCGGGCCACCTGAAGGAGGCGTGGGGTTATATCCACCGCCCGGAGGCGCTGGAGGCGAAGGCGGACTGGGGGGACTGGGCGGACCACCCGGCGGAGGACCACCCGGGGGAGGCGTGTAGCCGCCGCCGCCGTCGTCATCTCCCTGTGCAAGCAGCGGCGTTGCGAAAGCCGCCATAAGGCCGAGTGCCGCGATGCTGAGCAGAAGCTTGCGCATCGTTTTCTCCTCGTGGAACTAGAAATTGGACCAAGAAAGATTGCTGAAAGCATGCCACATAGTGCAAGCGACGTTCCAATTGGTCGCAATCTCAAGCGTCAGTTTGCCGACTTGCTCGCCTGAGAGATAGTTTTCCACAATTGCGACCGCGGCCACTCCAGCTTGCATGCATAACCGCAATCAAATATTGTGGTTACGCGCCGCATGGAGTCCAAGGTTTCCTGACACCGCGCCTTAATTGGGCTCGCGCCATCTCCGACGGCGTTACGGCCATAACCAATTGATGTATATACGTTTACACCGATGTTCCCGGGCCCGGACACGTTTTGGAACCGTCCCGTAACCAAATGCGGCCGCAACCAATCGTTCCCGCGCTACCGTACGGGAACCCTTTTCGGGACCAATAGACGCCCCCGGGTAACTGAAACAACGAGAGCCGCCAGTTGGCGGCTCTCGTTTGAGTTCGCTGAGGCTACTACCACTTTCGATGTTCGTCGGGCACGTGTTTCTCGTAATGGTCGCGGGCCGACTTCAGGATGTCATGGGCAAGCTGGATCGCCGCGAGGCCCTCTTCGCCGCCGACCACCGGGCGCTCGCCGTTCTGGATCGACTTCACAAACGCACGCAGCTCTTCCTTTAACGGCTCTTCCTCGCCGATCACGACCTGCTCAACCCGGATCAGGTCGTTGAACACAAACTGCATCAAGTTATCGATGTTGCTGACGTCCAGGTTTTCCACGTGGAAGTCCGCCTGGTCGAGCTTGGGTGTCTTTTTGTAGATCCACGCCTGCTTGGCCGCAAAGTCGAGGTTCAGGTAGCTGTCGGCACAGAAGATGCGCATTTTGCGCACGCTCTTGTCGCTGATGCGGCTGGCCGTGATATTCGCCACGGCACCGCTCTTGAAAGTCAGGCGCGCACTAGCGATGTCCTCAAAGCGCTTGGACAGCACCGGGGTACATACGGCGCGGATTTCCTCGACCTCCGAGTTCGCGATGCTGAGCACGATGTCGAGGTCGTGGATCATGACATCCATGACCACGCCGACGTCGGTACTGCGGAAAGGATAAGGGCTGAGGCGGTCAGCCTCGATGAACGCAACGGTCTTCATAGCGTTGCGAATGCTCGTCAGGGCGGGATTGAACCGTTCAATATGCCCGACCTGCAGCAGGCGCTTGTGCTTCTTGGCCATGTCGATGAGCTTGCGGCACTCATCAACCGTATACGCCATCGGTTTTTCGACCAGCGCGTGGATGCCGTTTTCGAATAGCCAGCTTGCGACGCCGAAATGGTGCTTGGTCGGGACAACCACGGTTGCGGCGTCAACGCGGCCCTTGAGGGCCTTGTAATCGGTGAGTGCTTCACAGTGGAAGCGTTCGGCGATTTCCTTGGCGACTTTTTCGCGCGAATCGACAACGGCGACGAGTTCCGCCGTCGGAAGCTCGCGCAACACGCGCGCGTGGTTCTTGCCGAGGTGCCCGACGCCGATGACTGCGATTTTGACCGGAGGTTTGTCCGCCACGTCTGCCCAGCGCCGTGCGGCGCCGCCCTGAGTTTCTGACACACCCTTGACGGGGCAACACCTTAGCTTTTTGGCGGCCTGCCGTCCAATAGGGCCTACTTGGTCTGGCTCTTTTCGTCCACGACCATGAACTTGAGCAATCCCTCGCAGCAAAGTTCGCCGTCGACGGTCGCGCGCGCCTTGATTTCGGCGAAGCCACGGCGGTCGCGCAGCAACTCGGCCTCGAGCATCAGCTGATCGCCCGGCACCACAAGGCGGCGGAACTTCACCTCATCGACGCTGGTAAAGAACGCGAGTTTGCCCGCGTGTTCAGGCTTGCGCAGCACCAGCAGGCCGCCGACCTGCGCCAGCGCCTCAATCTGCAGCACGCCCGGGAAAATCGGCCGGCCCGGGAAATGGCCCGCAAAGCACGGCTCGTTGTACGTCACATTCTTGATACCCACGACGTGCGTGCCCTCGCACTCCAGCACCCTGTCAACCATGAGGAAGGGATAGCGGTGCGGCGCCACCTTCAACACACCCTGGATGTCCAGCGCGCCGACCCCCGACGGCTTTGTTTTCGCCGCGTCATATTGCGCGCGAATGGCCTTGGCCATCTTTTGGTTCAGCGAATGGCCGCTGCGCAGCGCCGTCAGCTGCGCGTTCAAACGCAGGCCAGTGACAGCGAGATCCCCCACCACGTCCAGCAGCTTGTGGCGGCAGAATTCATCTTTGAACTGCAACGTGTTTTCGAGCACGCCGGTTTTGCCAACCACCAGCGTGTTTTTGGTGTTCGCGCCCTTGCCAAAACCCATCGCCTGCAGGGCTTTCGCTTCTTCTTCAAGGCAGAACGTGCGCGCGGGGCCGACTTCCTTGCGATAAACGTCGGGCGTGATCGCATAACCGCAACGCATCAGCGGCAGGTGCGGCACACCGTAGTCGAGGACGTATTCGACGGCAAGCGTCTTGGCATCGCCGCCGGGGATACAACTCAGCGTCGCTTTGCCTTCGCTGAACGCCAACGGCGCCGTAGGCGTGAACACAACCGCCTCCGCCGCGAGTTCGGCGACGCCGGACTGGTCAATCATGTCCGTGAAAGCTTTGGCGCTGCCGTCGCCCGCGGGCGGCTCGGCGGCCGAAAGCTCGATGATCGCATTGTCGACGCCGCAACCGTATAGGGCGCTCAAGACGTGCTCGACGGTGTGGACTTCGACGTTGTTCTCGCGCAGCAACGTGCGGCGCTGGGCCTCGGCGATGTTGTCCGGATGCACGCGGATGGTCGCGCCGGCTTTGTCCGTGCGCACGAGTTTGTATCCCTCGTTGGCGGCACCGGGCTTGAGCGTGAGCGTGACTTCGTGGCCTTCGTGGAGCGACGTGCCTTTAAGAGACACGGCTGATTTCAGCGTGGTTTGTTTCATGCTATGCCCGTCATGAGACGGGGACAGTCCGCACGCTCGCTATGCTCGCTGGGACAGTCCCCTGCGCCTGCGACGGTACAGAACAAGCGCCGCCACGGCAACGCCTAGGGACCGGTGCGGATGCTGCGCAGCCCGTAGTAATCGGCCATGCTGCGATTGTGCCAGTCCTGGGCGTTCGCTGTCAGGTCGTGAAACCCGATGATGTCCGGGGGATCCTTGAGCGCCGGGACGATCAGGTCCGCATGGCTGCCGCGAACCGATGTAATCATCTCCAGGCGCAGGCGCATCTGCGCGTCAAAGGATGGCCCTCGTCTCATAATGTCCTCGGCCAGCCGTTTGAACGTGCCGTTGGCGAACATTCCCGCCGCAACCACGAGGGCAAACACACTTATCGCGATGAAACTGCGGCGGGCGAATGCCCCTGCGGCGACGCGCATGGGCTTTAGGCGCAAGAGCCATGAAACCGCCACCGCCGCCGTAGGAAACCAGCCCAGCAGGAAAATGAAGTAGAAGAGATTCTGGATACGGCCCGGAGGATTGACGCCCGAGACGTAGTGAATCGGAAAGAGCACCGCTGCCATCAGCGCTATCCACGCTGCCACAAACAGTGCCGCCCACAGCGGGCTCAGACGCCAGCGCCGCAGGCGGCCGCCGGCGCGCACCAGCCAGGGCAGAAAGAGCAGGGTCGCGCCCCAAAGTCCCACGCTGCCCAACGCCCGCAAGAACAAGCGGAACATCCATGCCCAAGACTCGCGGAAGGACCAGAGAAATTGCCTTGAGTTGGCATAAATCTCCGATCGGTGGCGAATGCCCGGGCAAAGCAATTCGACGATGACCGCCGCGCCGCAACCCGCCAGCGCAGCAAGCCAGAGCCAACGCGCGGGCGAGCGTCGCAAAAACGCCCAAGTGGCGCCGACCATCAGCACCAGCGATTCGACGAACAAGGCGCTTTCATTGCACAGCCCCGTGAACGTCGCGCAGAGGAAAACCGCGGGCCAATGCCACGCTCGTGGCGGGGCGCGGCCCAACAGCATTGCTGCGCCAAGCAGCGCGCCGATCATCGCCGGAAGGTAGTTCAGCGCACCCGAAGCCCAGTAGAAGCCTTCGCGCGTCGACGGCGCGCCGAGGTAAAACAGCGCCGCCAACACCAGTGCAGCGGTCCAACGGCGCGCGGGCGTCAATGCACGCGGCCCGGCTGCGCTGACGAAAGCGTAAAAGCCCAGTACCAGCCCCATGAGCATCACCGGCGCGATCACGCGATAACCCCACAGCGGCGTCTCGGCCAGGAACAGGCAGCAAAGCACGTTGGAGGAAACGCGTGCGCTCCAGCTGTTGTAGATGTTCGCCTGCACGGCCAGGAAATCGCCCAGGCGCGCGGCGCTGGCGTAGGTGAAGTCATCGGCCAGGGGATGGCCGTAGCAGCCGACCCACATCGCGCCGGCCATCAACAGCGCCACGCAAAGCCAGAGCACAGCGCCCGAGGCGCGTGCGGCGGCAGGCAGAGGCGAAAATGGTTTCATGGTTGGCCGTACCGGACCGCGCGCGACGATATAGAACACGCGCCGCCACGGCAACCAGCATGAGCTATTCGGCGGTTTTGGGGTTGGTGCGGTAATAGTCGAGGAAGTCGGCGATCTGCACCTGTTCGGGCTTGGTGATACCTGCGCCCTTGCGATCGGCCATGTCCTCGACCATCGCCTCGATGTCGCGCCGGTTGTCCATCATCCACATGGACTCGAACGTGCGGTCGATGTCGTGGCACTTGCTGCAGCGGTTTTCCGTCAGCAGCCAATTTTTCTTCTGCTCCGGCGGGTAATCCTTGAAGCGCGGGTCTGTCTGCTCCGCCGGCTTTTCACGCATCAACCATGCGCAGCCGCAAAGCGCGAGACAGCACGCCCCCAATAGTCCCACCACGGTTGTCTTTAGAATGCCCATCCCACACCCGCCTGGACGACATACGCGTCGTTGAAGTCACTGAAGTTCCAGTACTCGAAATCAAGTTTCAGCCGCAGCGAGCTCCAGGGCGACCACATCACGCCGGCCACGGCGCGAAACAGCGCATTGCGGTCGTCGGTGGTGTCAGGCGCGCGGGTCTTCACCGGGCCGCTTGGCCCCAGGAAAACGTCCGCGACATAAAGCCCGTCCACCGCAAACACCAGGTAGAACTCCTCCCAGATGTCCAGGTCCGCCTGGAGGTAATAGCCATACTTTCGCCAGGTCTGCGCATGGCCGCCCGCGTTGAGGAATTGCGTGTGACGCGCCGCAACTTCGCCCTCGACGGACAAGCGTCCTATTCGGAGCTGGAAATCCAGCGAGGCGACCGAATACGACAATCGCCGCGCCTCGTCCTGGTGGCCGAACATGAACGAGCCGCTGACCGAGAAATATGCGCTGTCCAGGCCGACGCGCGCGCCCGCCGCGGGTTCGCCGTTATTGTCCAGCGGGCTGCGGCTGGAAACGAAGCTGATGTCGGCGCCCTCGCCGCGCAGGCCGGTGACGCAAAAGACGTCGTAGCTGAAGCTGAAGCCGGCGCCGAACAAGTCGATGCTGCCCGAAACATCGATGCCCGTGTCAACGGCCGGCGCGGGCAGCACACCGAGGTTGAATTCGCGCTGGCGCACCATGTTTCCCATCGTGCGCGTCAGCGGCATGCTGACGGTCTTGCGCACGCCGGGGTCGTGACGGTCGTTGATTCCGCCCAGCGGAAGGTTGAAGCGCCCGGCGCGCACACAGATTTCGCTGGAGGGCCGATACTGCACCGTGGCGGTCTCGACCTCAAAGGCGTGACAACTGAAACACGCGCGAAATGAGCCGCTCAGCCCTTTCACCGGCGGCTCGATCTTCAACATCAGCGAAAATTCGCCGACGAAACCTTCCTCGGGAATGACCGTTTGCGTCTGGCCGGGTGTGGGGATCAGCGCGCCGTAGGACGTCGCGAAGCTGCCGCCGAAGCGGAACACGGTCCGCTGCAACAGCGTCTCCTTTTCCGCGGGCGGCTTGGCCGGGGCGGCGTCTTGCGCGCACAAAACCGGCGCACACAACACGGCAATCAACAGCAGAAATCTCATGGTCCTCTCCAAACACACACCGGCGCTCAGTTATTGAGCGCCCCGGCGTCGATCCAATCCTTGATGGCTTTCACTTGCGCGGCGGTCAGCGGCCCGCCGCTGGGCGGCATGCTTGGGTTGCTGCCGGAAACGACGCGGTAAATCTTGCTGGCCGCGCTGTCGCCCGCGACAACCTTGCCCGAGGACATCACGCGCGAATAACTCGTCAGGTTCAGTCCCGCATCGCTGGGGTGGCAGGAGACGCAGCGGGCATTGAAAATCGGCTGGATGTCGGCGGCGTAGGAAACCACCCCGGCGACGGAATCGTCATTGAGGATGGTCGCGGTGGCCGACGCGCCAACGATGACGCCGTTGGAGGCGCCGGACAAGTCGAGGCTGAATTGCTCGTCGCTCTCGACGGTGGCGTCACCGATCACTGAGACTGCGACGGCCTTGGAGGTCTGCCCGGCGCTGAACGTGAGCACGCCGGCGGCGTCGGTGTAGTCCTGGCCTCCCAACGCCGTCAGGTCCGTCGTCGCGTAATTCACGGAAACCGTCAACGAGGTTGCGGCGCTAAGGCTTACGGTGAAAGAAAACGTAGACGCGCCGCTGTTGCCTTCGGGCGCAGACGCCGGCCCGGCGACCGAGATGTTCGGCGTCAACGCGGGAAGCGCGCCGTCGGCGCCGGTGCCCGTGACGCTGAAGGAAAACGGCGTCGACGAGTTGGCGCCGTTGTGCGTGAACGACACCGTCGCGGTTTTCTGGCCCGCCGTCGCCGGGTCGAAGGCGACGGTGAAAGCGGTGTTGGCGCCAGGCGTCAGCAAGGTGAGCATCGACGCGGCATCGAGCAGGAACTCGCCGCCCTGGCCGGCCAGCGCCGGCGCGCCCAGCGACAAATCCGCGGCGCCGGAATTCTCGATAACGATAGTGACGGGGTTGCCGGGCCCCGCCGCAATGTCGCGCGCGCCAAAATCGCGCGCGTTGGCGGCTGGCGCGCCGTTGGCGATCGCACCCAGGCCGAGGGCGCCCTCGAAAACGGCGATGGCGGGACCATCGGCCGGTTGTGCCACGGGAGCGGGAGAAGTGGATATTTCAGGTCTGACTTTGTCGCAACTGAGCACGATGCAGGCGCTGCATGTCAAAGCGCAAACGGCCATCAACCAGCCTGGGCGGTTCATTGCCGAACCCTCCCCAAAAGAGCCTGTGAAGTTGTTGAGGCTGGGAGAGCGCAATGGATGCCAAATGGAAATCAGCCGCGGCGCCCGGCGGTTGCGGACGCCGGCGGCTGTTTTGTGATGCGACGCGCTCGAAATTTTGAACGCGGCCGGGCGCCGCGTCCAAAAGCTTGGACAGGTTGCGATGAAAGTTATTTCGGACCCATCACGGCGTTATTGACGCGTCAAGAGGTTACTCGGCGTTGCGGTCGGCTTCGTCACTTTCGGCCTGGCTCGTCTTGCCGGCCAGCGCGCGAAGTTCGGCGACCTGCTTTTCGAGCGCGCGGATGCGCTCCATCGTTTCAGGCAGGCGGCGCGAAAGCGCGTCGCGTTTCATGTACGCGCGGCCTTCGTCGGCGGGATAGCCCGCCCACCTCGTGCCAGGCGGAATGTCGCGCATGATGCCCGACTTCGCCGCAACTTTGGCGCCCATGCCCACGGTAATGTGGTCGGCGATGCCGACGCCGCCGCCAAGCACCACGTAATCTTTCAAGGTCACGCTGCCCGACAGGCCCACGTGGCCCGCAATCGCGCAGTGCTGGCCGACCACGCAGTTGTGCGCGACCTGCACCAGGTTGTCGATCTTGGCGCCGTTGCGCACCAGCGTGACGTCAAAGCGCGCGCGGTCGACGGTCGTGTTCGCGCCGATCTCGACGTAATCTTCCAGTACCACGGTGCCGCGTTGCGGCGCACCCTCGAAGTGACCCGCCACGAAGTGAAAACCGAAACCGTCACGGCCGATCACCGCGCCCGGCCACAGGATGCACTTCTTGCCGACACGACAGCGGTACAGCACCGTCACGTTGGGATAAATGATCGTCCCGTCGCCGATTTCCACATCGTCGCCAATAAATACGTTGGGATAAACGATCACGCCTTTGCCGAGCTTGACGTTATTGCCGATGCTCGCGAACGCGCCGACGCTGACGCCTTCGGCCGCGCTGAAATTCTTGCCAATTGCGGCTTTGTCGGAAATGCCGGGGCCGGGATGGACCGCCGCCGGTCGCAGCGCCGCAATCGCCTTGGAGAACGCGACGTCCGGGTCGTCGGCGCGCAGCACGGTCATGCCCTCGGGCGTTTTGACGCCGGCTTTGACCAGCACCGCGCCGGCCTTGGATTTATCGAGCATCGCGACGTATTCGGGCGCGCCTGCAAACGCGACGTCGGCAGGGGTCGCCTTGTCAATCAGCGCGACGTTGGAAATCTCGACGTCGCCGTTGCCTTCAAGCTTGCAGCCGCAAATTTGCGCCAGTTGTGCCGCTTTCATGGTTGCTCCGTAAAAAACAAAGCCCCCGCGTGAGCGAGGGATGGAGTGCCGGTATTTTGGTTCCATCCCGACGCCGAGGCGGCGGGCCCTGGATGACTACTTGATCAGCCGCACACGGATGGTCGTGTTCTTGTAGGGGGCCTTCTTGCAACTGACTCTTATGGAGACGATGTCGCCGGCGGCGGGCATCGCGTCGGGCGCCGTGTAGACGCCGGTTTTTTCGTCGAGGGTGCCGGTCTGCAGCCTGATGAGCGTCCATTCGACCTCGGCGTTGGCGGGTTTGGCGGGCACGCGCTTGTCGTTTTCGTCGAGGTCCGTCACGGCGCACTTGAGCGACAACCTGGCGCCGACTTTGCACTCAAACCAGACGTCCGCGGCGTTATTGACCTTATCTTTGGCGGCGCGCTGCGTCTTATTGCCCTTGTCATCTTCCGTCCAGACGCCGTCATTCTCGATCGTGCCTTCCTTGGCCGTGGAGTCGCCGATTTCAAGATAACCGTAACTGCGGCGGAAGTTTTCCTTCTCGACGAACTTGGTGATGTCGTCCTCTTCCGGGTAAATCAACATCGGGCTTAGCAGCAGTTGCTTTTGCAGTTCGTCGAACTTGAGGCCCTTGGCGGGCGTGCTCGAGATCAGCATGACCTGGCTATAACCCTTGGTCTTTGATATTTCGGCCACGAGGTCCTTGATGCGCTTGAAGGCCTTCTGGGCTTCCTCGTCTATTGTGCGCTGGGCCTCGGACTCCAACGTCATGCGTTTGCGGTTGGATTTCGCGCTGCTTTCGATGATGTCCTTCATCAGGTCGCGATATTCCATCTCGTCGGGCTTGATGGCCTCAAGGCGTTTCTTGTCATTGGCGTGTTTGGCGTCGAAGGTCGTGGCCTCCTCGCGCATATCGATCTCGAGCTTATGCATCTCCTTCAGTTGCGCCGTCAGGAACAGCGGGTCGTTCTTGAGCAACTTCACGAAGTCGACATAGGCCGTGCGCGCAACGGCGGGCGCCTGTGAAGCCTTGGGATCCTTGGGATCGGCAATGACATTGTCGCCGGCGACCTTGTTGACGCCCGCCGCTTCAGGCCAGGCTATGACAAGGCATACCGCCGCAATCACGCCCAACAACGCAAACTCCGCGAAGATTCGCTTTTTCATCATGGTCTCGACTCGATCCGGGCCCGTTTGAATCGGCGAATGTTGCCAGATATGCGCGCTTCTGTCACGCGTCGGGAAAACAAATGCAAAACCCGCCGTTCTGGTGACGGCGGGCTCAATGACGGCCCGGCACATTCGGGCTTTCACTGAAGTTGGCTGGCCCTCTTGGACTCGAACCAAGAAAAACAGATCCAGAATCTGTTGTGTTACCAATTACACTACGGGCCAATATCTAAGGACTGTGTAGGGTCCCGCAAGCCGGGCAAAGGTAACAACGACCGGGTTAGTTTCAAGGTGGAGCGCCGTCCGGTCGGCCCTTGCGCCCGGGGCATCCAAGTTTTTTCGTTGGTGGCGGAAGAGGGATAGGGCTAGGGTTAGCTCGGCCGTTTGCCTCGAATCTGACTCTAACCCTAGCCCTGGACCTAACCCTGCCATGGAAGCCCCCGTCAAAATCGGCATCGTCACCGTCTCTGACCGCGCCAGCAAAGGCGTTTACGAGGACAAAGGCGGCCCCGCGATCCTGGCCGAACTCACGCGCATCCTCAAGACGCCCTTTGAGCCCGTCACGAAAGTCGTCCCCGACGAACGCCCGCAGATCGCCGCAACATTGCGCACGCTGGCCGACCGCGAAAAATGTTGCCTGATCGTGACCACGGGCGGCACGGGCCCGGCGCTGCGCGACGTCACCCCTGACGCTACGGCTGAAATCTGCGACAAAGTCCTCGACGGTTTTGCCGAGCAGATGCGCGCGGTTTCTCTCAAGGTCGTGCCGACGGCGATACTTTCGCGCCAGATCGCGGGCACCCGCGGCAAAAGCCTTATTATCAACCTGCCGGGCAACCCGCCCGCGATCAAAGACTGCCTCGACGCGGTATTTGCCGCCGTTCCTTATTGTATAGACCTGCTGGAAGGCCCCTGGCTTGAGACGCACGAAGACCAATGCAAGGCCTTTCGTCCCAAACATGCGGTAAAAAAGGGCCCTGCCTAATCCCGCCTTGCGGCGGCGCGAATTCGTCCTTACACTGGCTGCCCCTAGTTGTTTGCCCCAAATAAATTAGCGTCGGCACCTGTCTCGGCGTGCGGGTGCACACACTGATGCCCAAGCTGGTCTTCAAAAAGGGCGAGAACTCTCCCGTTGAATTAGCGGGCCCGGTCGTCGTTGGGCGCTCTGCGGACCAGGCCAACATCGCCATCAAGGACAATCGCCTTTCACGCGCCCACTGCCGCTTTGAGCCCCGCGACGGCAAGTGGGCCGTCGTCGACCTCGGCAGCCAGAACGGGACGTTTGTCAACGGCAAGCGTGTGCAGGACGCCGTGCTGGCCCCCGGCGACCTCGTGACCATCGGCGCCGTCGACATGACCATCGACGACAGCGGCTTTGGGGGCGCTGACAGCGCATCCAGCACCCGCACGGTGGTTGCGCCCGCGGCGCTGGTGCAAATCAAGGGCAACCTGAAGGAACGCATCATCCCCATCCTCGGCGATGTCTTCAACATCGGCCGCAAGGACGGCAACGCGCTGGTGCTGACTGACGACACCAAGGTCTCGGGCCACCACGCGCGCATCAGCAAAAAGGCCGACGGCTACGTCCTTGAGGACCTTGGCAGCACCAACGGCGTTGCCGTGAATGGCCACCGCATCACTGAGCCCGCACTGCTGAAAATCGGCCAGTTGATCATCATCGGCAACCACACTTTCCAGTTCATGGTGGCCGGCAAGGAATCCGAAAGCAGCGGCAACTCCGTGCCGATGTCGGTCAAGGATATCGCCGCGGCCCGGCCCATTGATCCCAACGCTTCGGTCAAACCCGTCGAGCGCGGCGAAAAGCTCGCCCAGGCGATGGACGAAGAAGCGGCGATTGCGCGGGACGCCGCCGCCGAAAGCAAGGTCGCCGACCACGCCACGCTGACGCAGAACGTCAAGAACAGCGGCGGCGGCGGCGCGCTGATTGCCGCCATCGAAATTCTGCTCGTGCTCGCGCTGGCGGGCGGCGTGCTTTATGCCGCCATGACCGTGATGGCCGACAAGCGCAGCGATGACGCCGGCGCCGGGAACAACACGCGCCCTGCGCGCCCGGGCGGGCTGGCCGACAAGGACAACCCGTCCTTTGATACGCTCGACGCCGCGGGCCTGCCCGAAGGCTGGGGCTGGGACGTGCGCGGGGGCGACCAGGCCAGCGTGACCGAGGCCAGCCACGGCGGCCAATACGCCATGCAGTTGTCGCGTTTCTCGGCGCAAAACAGCATCAGCTTCATGGTCGGGCCCATGAAGGACGCTCCCAAGGGCGGCATCAAGGTCAGCGTTTATGCCGTCAACAGCGAAATGTCCGCCAACCGCACAGGCGCAGCGGTGGTTTCGGTGCTGTGGTATGCCGACGCGCGCGACAGCAACGCACTGGTGATTACCCCCGTCGTGCTCAAGGCCGGCATGAAGGACTGGACGCTGCTTGAGGGCTCGTCGGGCACACCGGCCGGGGCCAAGGGCTACCGCATTGCGCTTGGCATTTCCGGCAAAGGCGGCAGCGTGGTGTACGACGACCTCGCTGTTGACGAAGACGCCAACGCCAAGCCGTTGATTACGCCGGCCACGACCAAATCCGCCGATTCGGACCTGAACTGGGAATTCCACGGCGACGGCACCTTCACTGCCAATTTTGGCGACGCGCCGCTCGTGCGCCGCTGCCAGCTTGTCCTGCACCGGCGCGAGGGCGCGGAGGACCCGCTGAGCGTGATGGATTTCCTGACCGGGCCGCCGCAAGTGAAGGCCGCGCCGGGCAGCCTCGACTTCAGCATCAACTTCTTCGACCCGGTGACGGAACACCCGACGGACCTGCGCCTGCGCCTTGGCGCGGCGGGATCCGTTGTCACCATCGGCAGCGCGCTGCAGGTGGCGCCGGGGCCGGGTGAGGGCCGCATCTATGTGGGCGCCAACGGCAGCGCAACGCCGCTGTTCATCCCCACTGAAATTGTGCGGCTGGACGGCATCTCGGTGCAGGAATACCGCAACGAAATCGGCGTGGGCAGTGCGCAGCGCCAGCGCCTGACGACGCTGCTGTCGGCCGACACCGGCCTGGGCAACCGCATTGAGGGCGGCGAGGGTTCGCCGACGATCAGCGTGGCCACGGCGCCGGCGGGCCGCGACATTTTTGTGCAGGGCCTTGGCGCGCTCAACGTGACCTTCAGCCTTGGCGGCGGGCGCGACCGCCTGGCGGAGTTGACGTCGCAGGTCTCCGGCGTGCTGCCCGGCGAGGATCAAGTTGACCGCGTCATGCGCGCGGTCAGCATCATGAAGGAATTTCCGTTCAATCAAAATGAAATTGCGATTGCGGCGCAAGCCATCGACAGCGCGTCGATCCACTACAAACTGCGCCAGATCGAACTCAACGACGGCATCAACGTGCCGGAGCTTACCCGCAACGAAAGCCTGTACATTGCAGCGATGGACGAATGCATCCGCACCAGCGACCGCCTGAAGAAGCAGGGCGCGGCGTGGGACGAAGCGCTCGCGGGGCCAATCCAGTACCTCAATGGCATCAACATGAGCGCGCGCACGCAGCAGGCGTCGGCGCTGGCCACGGCGGCGATCGCCAGCCTGCGCCAGTCGTCGCGCGATTTTGAAATCCTCGCGACGGCGGCGCGCAAGGCACGCTTCCTGCTTGCGATTTCAATCGAACAGCGCGACAGCGAGTTGTTCCTGGTCAGTGCGCGCGACTACCTCTCAAGCGGGCTGCCCACGCAGGGCCGGTTGAAACTCGCGTTTGTGGTCGAGAATTACCCGCGCTGCCTGCGCGGCATCGAGGCCAAGGAACTGATGGTGCTGGAAGCCGCGGCCCTGATCGCCGAGGCAAAGAAGCACGCCGACCAGGGCCTTGCCCACATCGCCAAGACCCAGCGGGCAAAGGCTTTCGGTTATCTCGACCTGGTCGAGTCGAAACTGCTGCGCAACCTGCTCAGCAACGACGAGATCATGTGGCTGCGCGGGTTGAAGATTGACACCGACGACGCGGGCTCGTGGATGAGCCGCGAAGAAGCATTGTTCCAGCGCATCAAGAAGTTGAGGACGGATTAGGCAATCGTCGCGCGTCTCGCGTCACGGGTCCCGAGTCAAAGGCCTGACACGCGACGCGCGTAACACGCGACACGAACCTATGAGCTACGGTCTCGACATTTCTTCGGCGCTCTCATTGCTGGTCCAACTGGACCGCAAGGGAGCGGGCTATGCACTGCGCAACGTCGCGGTGCTGCCGGGCTTTTCGCCCGGGACCGAAGAAAAACCCGAGACCAACCAGAAAGCCGCCATCGGCACAAGCTGGCAAACGCTTGGCTCGCAAGGCTTCCGCGCGGGCAAACCCGTCACGCTCATTCCCGGCCGCGACATCGTCTACCGCGTCGTGGTCGTCGGCAGCCCCAACCCCAAGACGATTGCACCGCTGGTGCGCCTCGAAGCCGACGAAATCGGCGGCGGCCAGGGCGGCATCCTTGGCGATTACATGCTCGGCGCCGCACCTGACGGCCAGCCCGCGGCCATCATTGGCCTGGCGCGCGACGCCATTGTCGACCACTACGCCAACAGCCTGCGTGCGGCGGGCATCCCGTTCACTACGCTCGTGCCGGGTTGCGCGGCGCTTTACAACGCCTACCAGATCGCGGGCGACGTCAGCTACGAGGGCACGCTGTTGGTCGCCAACATCGGCGATGACGTCACCGACGTCATCATCGTGAAAGAAGGCTCGTTGATTTTTGCGCGCACGCTTTCGGTCGGCGTGCGTGATTTCGTCGACCGCCTGCTGCCGGAATACGGCGGTGAACGCGACCAGGTGCGCGCGCGGCTGTTCCGCGACCTCGACCTGCGCCCCAGCGTGGCCGCCGACAACATTGCGTCCGACCGCGGCGTTGAGGGCGGGCAGGAGGCCGCGGGCCGACTCTTCCAGCAGATTAACAGTGTGATCATGCTGGCCAAGGGCGCGCACAGCGACCCGAAACTTGACGCTTCGCGCGTTATGATCTGCGGCCCGGGCGCGGCCATTCCCGGCCTGCGCGAACTGATGATGCACCGTCTGCGCAAGACGGTCGAAGTTTTCAACCCGCTCAACGATGTCGACCTCGCCAACCTCGACGAAAAAGCCAAGCAGACGGTCGAGAACTACCGACCCGCGCTGACACTGGCGATGGGGTTGGCGAAAATCGGCGCTGACGCCAATGCGCCCAAGATCGTGTTTTTGCCCTCGTCGGTGCGCAGGCGCCGCGAGTTCATGAACAAGAGCCTCTTCCTTTACATGGCGGCGGCGCTGGTGCTGGCGGTGTTGCTGCCGGTGTTCCTGCTGTCGCGCAAGGCCGCCGACGAGGCCAACGCCAACTCGCGCAACTACCAGGGCATCGTCGGCCGCTACCAGGGCGCAAGCAACCAGATACCCGGCCGCATGGAGGCGCTGACCATGGCCCGGCGCAAGGCCGACGCCTCGATGTATGCGACGGCGCCGGGCAACCTTGCGACGCGGCTGCTGATGGAAATTTCGGCGACGCGGCCGGATTCCGTGCGCATCTACAGCGCCGACCTGAAACATCCCAAGAAAGAAGGCAAGGACAACGACGACCCGAAGATACTGCCGCCGCCGCCAGAGCTTAAGCTCAGGCTGTTCATCCAGAAGACCGGCAACGCCGACCCGCTGAACGTGATTCCTGACCTGCGCAAGCTGATCAAGGACATGCCGGGCGTGCTGGAGGTCGTGCACGGCGAAGCCAAGGAGAACTCGCAGGTCGCGGGCGTCGACATCGAATTCACGATCAAGCTGAAGCTCGAGAGGGAGTTCAGGCCATGAACGTGCTGAAAAAACATTGGCGGTTCATTGCGACGCTGGTCGTGCTCGGGACGCTGCTGGTCATCGGCTACAACGAAGTCGGCGCCAAGGGCCAGGCTGTGGGCACGGTGCAGAAGTCGGTGCAGGGCCGCATGGCGGCGCACTATCGCCTCTTGTTCGACGACTCCAAGAAGTACGAAGGCCGTCCCGCAACCAGCCAGGGCGTGACGATTGCGGCGCAGACCGTGCAAGTACAGGAAATCGAAAAACGCCGCAACGCGCAATTGCGCTGGGAGACGGAAAGCCAGTACACGCTGGCGTCGCTGCCGCCCGAGGCGACGGTCGAGGACATGGTCGCCTACTACCAGAAAAAGCGCCAGGAACTCCTGCGCGACCTGAGTTATCAGCCCAACGTGACGATCGCGACCACCGACAGCAACGCCCTGGGCTTCACCGCCCGCGCCGTCGACAAGATGGACCGCGACCAGATCGCAGATTATCTCGCGCGCCTTGACATGGTGCGCGTGGTTGCGGCGTCGACGCAGCGTGTCGGCATCCCGTCGCTGCGCAAACTCGAGTTCATCGACGCCAAGGCCAAGCAGGACTTGTCCGCGCGAGGGCTGCCCGTCCAAAGCGCGGGCAAAGACGCCAACAAGGCCGACTATCCGCCCTACCTCAAGCCGCGGATGCTGAAAATCTCCGTGCGCGGCGCCGAGGAGGCGATCTACAACTTCCTGATCGACCTGCAACGGCCGCTCAAGGGCGACACGCGCAACCGTTTCTTTGCCGTCGAGGGCATGAGCCTCAGCAAGCCCGACGTGCTTTCGCCCAGCGACGACATGCTTAACGCCGAGATCACGGTGGTGGCTTACTCCATCAACGAGGAAGCGCCGTTGCCGGGCAGCGTGAAGACCAGCAGGGAAGACAACCAGGCGGGCCAACCGCGCAAGTTCAGGTAAGCAGCACGGATTGAAGGCAATTTATGGGTGAAATCATCCTCGCCAAGCTGGCTGAACACAAAGAAAAGCTGCTGTTCGGCTTTGTTGTGCTGGTCATCCTGCTGGTCGTCATGCAGGCGCCCCTTGGCGGCGCCAACCTCGCGCGTATTGACGAAGAAATCAAGGCCAAGACCACCAGCGCCGCGGGCCTTACCAGCGAAGAAGCCGGCCGCCTCATCAAGCAGATCGGCGAGGTTGAAAATCAGCCCATCAAGGAAGTGCCCGACGCCAAGGTCAGCGCGCTGTTTTTCCACGACCGCAGCGTCTACGAGCCGGCCAAGGGTTCGGCCTGGCAACTGGGCGCCGAGACGTTCGAGAAGCTGCCGCCCTTGCTGCTTGGCTTCCCCGGCTTCCCGCAGCTCAACGACTTCGACATTCCCGCGGGCGCATCGCCCGAGCCCGAACGCGTCATCGGTTATGTGCCCCGCGACAAGCGCAAGGTGATCCTCACGCACACCGAGACCAACGAATTCAAGGACGGGGACAAATAATGGCACGCACCGTCTTCATCCTCCTGGTTTTCGCTCTCGCGACGCCGCTTGCCGCGCAGGCCACGCTGCCCGACCCGATGGCCGAGGTCCCGCGTGGCAACTTGATCATCCGCGTTGAGGACGCCACCAGCGACTGGGAAGTCCTGCCCGTGGCCATCCGCAAGGCGGGCCGCCTGGTGGCCGACCGCACCAACGACCTGAAGTTGTCGACCGAACGCTGGCAGCGCACGGGCCTGGCCAAACGTTACCGCACCGACAAGTGGCGCGAGAACTTTGACAAGTTTTTGGGCAAGGCGCCCGAGGCCGATGGAGCGTTCTTCGAGTTCACGCCCTACAAGCCGCGCCAGCCGCTGTCACAACTGATTGAAGACATCACGCCCCCCGGGGCGCGCGGGCGCATCCTGCGCGTGGCCGCGAACAAAGTGACCATCAAGGGCTACCCCCAGACCTGGGTCGACATCTACAACAAATACGTCTCGCAACTGGAAGGCGACCTGCGCCGCCAGGGCGTGATTCGCTGGGAAGAAACCCACCGCGAACTGATCGCCAACCTGAGCGAAACCAAGGACGGCTTTTCCGCCGAGGAACGCAACGACTTCGCCGAGTTCTACCAGTCGCAGTTCGTCTATGTGCGCGACAAGGACCCCACCAACCCCGAGATTTACGAGACGCTGGCCAATTACCACAGCGCGCGCAACAACCTCGATGCCGAGTTGTCGGTCTACCTTGACGCGCTCGACAACGGCGTCGCCAGCCCCAAGCGCGAGGATTTTTCGCTGCGCATCGGCCGCGCCTACGTCAAGCGCCTGTCGCTCCACCGCGAGGCCTTAAAATACCTCAAGCTGGCCGAGGTTTACGGCGAGGCGCGCTACCTCCACGCCTACTGCCTGGTTGAGCTCAAACGTTACGACGAGGCTAAAACCGACCTCACGGCGCTGATTTCGGCCCTTGAGTCCACCGCCGCCGACACCGACCCGCCGTTTCCTGAATTCGCCGGCGCCAAGGCCGAGGACATCGCGCGCGCCTATTTGCTCCTGGCCGAGACGCACTTCACGCAGCGCAATTTTCCCGCGGCGCTCACGACGCTCAACAAGATCCCGAATACCAGCAAGTTCTACGAAAACGGCCAGGTGCTGTTTGCCGCCATGCTGCTGCATCGCGGCGAGGCCGACGACCCGCAGAAGGCCCGCGAACGCCTTGAACCTCTGACCGTGATGAACACCGCCAAGAAGCTCGCCGCGGCCAGCAGCCAGCCCGGGGGCTCGGTGGTTTACGAACTCAACCCGCTGATGGCGCGCGCGCTGGTGATCTACGTGCAATGCGACCAGCAGTTCCGCATGGTCGTGCCCGCGGGCCAGACGCCGCCCGAGGCCAACCAGCAATCGCTGGCGATGCTCGAGGCCGCCAAGGCCGTTGACCCGCTTTCGGCCGAGCCCTACCTGGCCGAGGGCCGCCTGCGGCGCAACCTGGGCAACTTCCCGGCGGCATTGGCGACCTTTGCCCGCGGGCTCGAGGTCAACCCCCGCGACGAACGCCTCAACTACGCCATCGCCGACCTGCAATTCAAGGCGGGCGTGCTTGCCGTCGCCAAGGACCACCTCACGCGCTGCATCAAATTCGCCCCGCGCTTCCACCCCGCGCTGGTAATGCTGGCTGAAATTTCGGTGCTCGAAGCCGACAAGCTTCGTGGCGACCTGCTGGCGCGCCGCGCGTCGGGCGAATCCGTCGATATCGCCGCCGAGCTGGTGCCGCGCCTCAAGGAAGCCGCCGCGTTCTTTACCGCCGCGCTGGAAATCCAGCCCCAGCAGCCGCGCGTGCAGCTTGCCGTGGCCAATCTCTATATCCAGCTTGCGGACCTTGCCCCGGCGACCATTGCCGTGCGCGCCGACGCGCTGGAGGTCCGGCGCACCTACCTGTCCCGCGCCCGTGATATCTCGAACACGCTGATACGCGCGCTTAAAGATTTCGCCTCGCAGGGCGCGGGGCGCACGCGTACGCCCGAACAAATCGCGCTCGCGCCCTCGCCGGAATGCCTGAACGTCAACGCCTTTGCGAACTATTCCCTGGGCGATTACGGCGCCGCGCGCCGCGCGCTTGAAGAGCATGTGGCGATCATCGCGGGCTCCGACGCAATGGCGTACTTCGCCGACCCGGCGAGCCTCTCGGATTACCGCACGTCGCTCGCGCTGGCCTATGCGCGCGACTGGCTGCGCGCGATTCGCGAAAACGAACGCCAGCGCGTCGAGCGCGAGGAATTCGCCCAGGACAGCACGCCCGACTACTACGGCGTCTGGGAAATCCGCAAACCGCCCAAGCCCGACGTCGGCTTCCGCGACGCCACCAAAATCGTCGGCGGCAAACTTGTGCTGGGCGTCGACCAGCGCGACGGCAAGGCCATCTCGCGCCTCGCCGTGCGCAAGAAGCATTCGACCCTGAGCACTTTCAAGGCCGAGTTCGTTGCGCGCGGCGACGCGGGCTTCCACCGCGGCATCCACCTGACGCGGCTGTCCAATAACACCGGCGTGGCTGGCTGGGCGCCGGAAAGCACCATCATGCTGGGCGTCGACCCGGCGGGCCGCATTTATTGGGAGGTCCGCAAGTTCCAGCTCGACAACGAGGCGCAGCCCGAGAAATTCATTGAGGGCGGTTTGGTGGACATTGCGGCGTACAACGGGCCCATCGGCGCGACCGAACGGCTGACGCTGGGCCTGCGCCGGCGGGCCAACAAAGAGGGCAGCGCCTTTGAAATGGTCGCGATCATCAACGGCGCGCAGGTAGTGCTGCTCATTGCCGACCAGGACGTGCTGAACAACGCCGACCTTGATTCCGAGGGCATCGCGCTCGATTGCGGCTTCTTCGCGCGCGCGCTGACGGGCGTCAAGGGCTCGGTGCAGGTGGAACGGGCCGAGTTCGTGTTCGACAGCAACCTGAACAACATTGAGGGCGGGTAGCGGCAGGGTTGGTTTTAGGGCTAGGGCTGGAACAGAGAATCGTATGGCTGACAAAACTACTCCGCTCTCCTCACTCCGTTCTCCGCGCTCAGGCGGTTTTACCCTGATCGAGATCATGGTGGTGATCGCGATTATCGCGCTGCTGGCGGGCATCCTTGTCGTCGCGATTATCCCGGCGATCAGCAAGAGTGACAAAGCCAAGTGCGAAGCCGTCATCCGCGGCCTGCAGGCCAATGTCGACAGTTGGCAAACGCGCTGGGCGGTTTACCCGCCTGGTGACGCCGGGCGGCTTGGCGTATTGGCGAACTCGCCGACGATAGCCGAGCAAAACCGCGTCAATCGCGGCATTGAAGCGCTGGTGGTTGCGCTGCGCGCGCGCGTCAAGGGCGGGCCCTACCTCGACAACCAGTTGTTCATGGACGACACCGTCCGCACCAACTACGACGGCGACACTTTTGCGGACGACAAACTCGACCTTGACGGCGCGCAGGCGTTCTTCGAACTGGTCGATCCCTGGGGCACGCCGTACATCTATCTGGACATCAACGACGTGCGCAACGGCATCGTCGAGGACGTCATCCAGTTGCAGGACGGCAGCACCGTCGAACTCGACCCGAACAAGTGTGCCGAGATGCTGCACCACCCGACCACGGGAAGCTATCCCGTCGGTTACGTGATCTGGAGCTTCGGCCCGAACAAGAAAAATGACTACGGCCGCGGCGACGACATCACCAGTTGGCCGAAATACGCCGATTAAGAAAACCAGAGCCCCTTGCGGAAGCGATGGGTGTTTTTAACAACACCCGCCGCTGCCGCAGCGGCATCTGGCTTATTTCTCGGTTGCGATCGTCACGCCGTCCCAGTCCGCATCGGGTGGATGGACCATGAATTTCTCGCACACGCCCAGCAGCCACTTCGCGGGCCCGTCCGCGGGCTCGCGCGCCAGCAATGCCTTCAATTGTTCGGCAGCCGCGGCGAACTCACGGTTGCGGTACAGCTTCAGCGCCTTGCCGTAACCGATGCAGCGCGGCAGCGCCGACGAACTCGTCTCCGCGGCAACTCCCATCATTTCGTAAACGCGCACGGCAACCTGTTTGCCGGTCACGCGGATCTGGTCGACTTCGCGCAGCAAGAACTCGGAGCCCGCGAGTTCCGCGGTGCGCTCGTCCACGAGGGTTTCTGTGCCATAAAACTTGTTGGCGCCCTCCAGCCGGCTGGCGAGGTTCACGCTGTCGCCGATCACGGTGAAGTTTTTCTTGGTGTCACTGCCCAGGTTGCCGATCACGATGTCGCCGGTGCCGATGCCGATACGCAGGAAAAACTCGGGCTTGCCCTGTTCGCGCCATTTACGCCGCAACTCGGCCTCGGCGCGCAGGCTCAGCAGCGCGGCCTTGCAGGCGCGCTTGGCGAAATCCTTGTCCGGGAAAAACGGCGGGCCCCAATAAGCCATCACGGCGTCGCCGATGAATTTGTCGAGGTAACCCTTGCTGTCCTTGATGTGTTTGCCCATCACCGTGAAGTGCTCGTTGAGCTGGTTCACGAGGTCCTCGGCGCCGAGTTTTTCCGCGATCGGCGTAAAGCCCTTGATGTCGCAAAACAGGATGCTGCCTTCCTCGCGGCGGCCCGCGCTGGCGAGCTGGTCCGGCCCGTCGATCAGCTTCTTGGCCAGCGCATCGTCTGTGTACACGCCCAGCGCCTTCAATCCCGTGGTCATGTCGTTGAACGCTGTCGCCAGCGAGCCGAGCTCGTCGCGGCCCTTGAAGCGGATGCGCGTATTAAAGTTGCCCTGTCGCACCTTGAGTGTCGCGTCCTGCAGGCGGCGCAGCTTGCGGATGACCATGTACGCGCCGGCATAGGCGACCGCCGCGCCCAGGACTCCCAGCGCAAGTCCGCCCAGGCCCACGTTGCGCTGCAACGCCGCAAGCGGCTCAAGCTCGCGGTCGAGGTTTTTCAGCGCGATGAACGCCGGCTTGCCGCCCGGGCCGTCTTCGGCCAGCACAAAAGGATTCAACCGACCGACGTAAGCCGAAGGATGGCCGTGGACTTCCAGCATGACTTCGAATTCGCCGCTGGACTTCAGCGCCGCATCCAGCGCCTTTGCGGCGGCGTCTTTGCTGCCGAGAGTTTCGGCGGTCAGCCGGTCGGCAATGTAGATAAGCTGGCGGACGGCGTTGTCCTCAGCCTCCAACTTGCCTTCGCCCATGTGGTTCTGCACCGCCCAGCTTGAGGACAGCTCGATCAGCACGCAGCCCACGCCCGCGACTTCGTGGTTTTGCAGGCTTTCGAACAAAGGGCTGGCGACGGCGAGAAAACACGAGTCGGCAATCGCGATCACCGAAGACCGGGACTCTTCCTCGTTGGGTTTTTCCTCGGCATGGGCGTAGCAGCGCTTCAAGAACGCCCCGAGTGCGGCGTCGGCCATCAACGTCTCGCGGCGGCCGTCAAAGGCTTTGCCAGGCGCGTCAAAGGCGATCACCGAAAGGTCGCCATACTTGTGGATCACCTTGGCCTTGCGGTCCTCGGCGATGAAGCTGTTCACGGTCGTCAGTGCGACGTCGGCTTTGGCCGGGACGCGCCACGCCGCAACCAGCGGGTCGAAATTCTGCTTCAGGTCGATGCTGGTATCGGCAAGCAGGCGCACAACTTCGCTGGAGCGCGCCGAATTTTTCAACGTCGCGGCGGTAACGCGCGCGAAGGTATCGAGCTCGGCGTTAAGCTGGTCCGCGTCGCGTTTGAGGTCGCGGCGGATGCGCGCGCGTTCAGAGTCGCGGTAGAGGTTGCTGACGTAGAAACCAAGGCCGCCCGTCACCATGGCGACGAGGGCCAACACCGCAACAAGCGCCTTGTATCGCAGGCTCACGCCAACGTTTTACACGGCGCAACACCCGTTGGCATATCGCGAAAACGGGTAGATGCGTCGGCTCGCCCTCCAATTGCTATTATTGCGCCAACTTCGATACCAGGCGCCATGCCAAGACCAAAGACCATCCGGCCGTATTCGCTGCTGTTGGGCGGCCTGCTCGCCATTGCGCTGGTGGTGCTGTTGATTCGCGGTGTGGCCATGCAGTCGGACGGGCAGGACAAGGCGCAATGGGAGCAGGCCCAGAACGACCTGAAAATCCTCGCCGAGACGCTGAGTGTCTATGCGCGCGAGACCGGCGGTTATCCCGCAAAGCTCGACGACCTGATGGCGCGCCTTGGACGCGAAGTGCCGCGCAACCCGTTCAACGGCCAGCCCTACGAATACCGCCTGACGTCGTCGGGCTTCAGCCTGGTTTGCCTGGGCAAGGACGAAACCATCGGCGGCGCATTAGTCCCCAACGCGGATATCGCCTACACCGAGGGCGGTCTTGTCGTCAGTGAGCCCTGATTACTTCAGCTTGCGCTGAGTCATCCAGTTCAGGATCGTCTCGATGGCGCGCACGACTTCGCCCGCCTCGCGGTCGCTGGCTTTTTCCATCGCCATGATCACGCGTGTGGGTCCTATCGGGTCAACCTTCGAGAACAAATCGACGGCCTTTGGCGTCAGCCTGACTTTGCGGCGGCGGCGGTCGTTCACGCTGGTTTCGCGCGCGATAAATCCGCTTTGCTCGAGGCGGTTCAACATCTGCGTGATGGCGGGCTGGGCTTTGCCCAGCATCCCGGTAAGGTCGGTGGTGGTGATGTCGGCCTGGCGTTCAATGGCGCGAAGCAGGCTGTATTGTTTGGCAGTGAGACCAAACTCGCCCTCCAGTTCGCGGGACCACGCTTCTTGGGACTTTTCTAGCTCCCAGTACAATCGAAGGAACTCGCGCGGATAATTGAGTGCCTTGTCCATTAAGCCCACTCACCGGGGAGCATGGTAATCTAACTGGTTGTTTAGCCCAATGGGCTTCAAAGATAATGAAATTATGCAATTTGGACACTTTGGCCCTAATTAGTCCACTTCTTTAAACTTGCTTAAATACGTCACAACCCATTAGAAATTAATAAGTTATGATGACGTGGTTAACCCGGCGTCGGGGCGTTGCGTTCCAGCCCCGATGCGCCAAACCGGTAAAGTTCGCCGCTAATGGCGTAGGGTCGCTGTTGAGCGTCCAGCCGCACCTGTTCGGAAACGCGCGCGACCATTTCATCGTCATGCGCGGAAAGCACGATCATGAAGTCGCGGTTGGGCACGCCGACGAGGAGATCGGGGCCAAGCAGCGCCGACAACTTCTGGTACAGGTCGGGGAGGATCAATTTGCTGGCGTCGTAGCCATCGCCCGAGGCAAAAATGATCGCCGCAGGTTTGCCGTCCTGGTTGGCCAGCGCGTTGACCTGCATGTCCTTGCACAACGCCAGCAGGTTCTCTCGCGCGTAGAAAAACACTTCGTCCTCGGTCACGCCGGGCCACGACGCCAAGTCCTGCTGGCTGACGAAACGCAACGTGCGGCCGGTGTCGATGGCCATCAGGATGTCGAGGTCGCCCTCCAGCAGCGGGCGGCGTAACACGTTGACGTCGACATCGCGCGCGAACTGGCAGGGCTTGAGCACCGGGTAAATCAGCGAGCGCATTTCCTCGAAGCTCGAAAGCTTGTCGTACTTCTCGCCCCATAGCCGCTCGAACCAGTCCTTGAGCAACTTTTCGGCGTCGATTTCGCCGTCGTCGTGCGCCGACAGGTACGTCACATAAGCGTTGTCCAGCCTCAGGATCGAATTGGGGCCGGTGCCAAGCTCAAGCGGGCGGCGCACCTCCGGCGCAGGGGCGCTCATGACCTGCGCGTAGGCCAGTGCGGCCATGGCCGTGAATTTGTCGACGGAAAGCGGCGGGCGTTCCGTTACTTCAATGCCGGCGATCAGCTCGTCGACGGCGCCGCGCGCTTCGTCGTCGTTGTCGGGGCGGCCGTTGTAGCTGACTACGACGCAGACGGGCCCGCGCTGGATCGTCCACCAGCGCCACGCAATTTCTTCGTCCTGGAAGTTCCCGATGTAATCGCCGTAGCCAAGGGCAAGGTCGCCGCGTTTGCTCTTGAGGACATTTTCCATCATGTCGCGCGAGGGCAGGCTCTCGAACAAGTCGGGCGATGGCGCGCCGTCCTCGGCGCGAAAACAGGCGATGTTGACGCGGCCGTCGAAGTCGTCGTGGACAAAAACGAGGCTCTCGGCCTTGTCGTCGCGCCTGAAGCGCTGCGGCAAGTCGAGCTTGAACAGCCGGTTGGGATCAACGTACATCGCCATGGTGTCGTGCTAGTTCCTCGTTACCGCCAGCCGTGTGCGAACCAGCGCCGCACGGCGTTCGTCTCGTTCGCCCGGTGTCATTTCACGGCCTTCCTCGCGCTGAAGGTGCGAAGGTTGGCCGATCAGGAAAAGTTCATTGAGTGTGCGCGCCGTGATGTCCGTGACCAGCCCGAGGTCCACGCCCAGCCGCAACATAGAGAGATGGCTCATCATTTCCTGCACGTTCAGGCGGCGGGCGCTGCGCAGCGTCGCGAGCGCGCGGAACACGCGGTCTTCCAGCAGGCTGCGTTCTTCGGTGAATATCGTGCCGCGCATGCGCCGCTCGTACTCGAGAATCTTGGGCACGATCGCCTTGACGCTCTGGATGATTTCTTCTTCCGTGCGGCCAAGCGTCGCCTGGTTGCTGATCTGGTAAAAATCGCCAAAGGCGCGCGTGCCTTCGCCATAAAGCCCGCGCACGGCGTGGTTCATTTTCTCGGCCGCTTTAAAAACCTTCTGGACATGCTCTTTCAGCGTCAATGCCGGCAGGTGGACCATCACCGACACGCGCATGCCCGTGCCGACGTTGGTCGGGCACGCCGTAAGGTAACCGTATTTTTCAGAGAACGCATAAGGCAGCTCGCGCTCCAGCGCCTTGTCTACCTTGACCAGGGCGCCCCAGGCGCGGTCAACGTCGAAGCCGCTCTTGATCCACTGCAGGCGCAGGTGGTCTTCCTCGTTGACCATCACGCTCAGCATTTCACCGCGGCCGAACACCACCGCACGCGGGCCGTCGCCGTTGGCGAGTTCGCGGCTGATGAGGTGGCGCTCAACCAGTACGTCGCGGCAGACCTCGTTCATGCCCGTCAACTTCAGCGTGACCGTGCTTTTCTCCAGGTGCACACGCTCCAGCGCCGCGGTCGCCAGCGCCAGCACTTCCTCGCGCTGTTGTGGCGTCGACTTCACCGAAAACGGGACATCGCGCAGGTTGCGCGCCAGCCGCACGCGCGTCGAAACCACAATGTCGCTCTCGGGCCCCTGGCCCTTCAGCCATTCGCCAAGGAGGTGCGGAAAATAATTGAAAGGGGGCAGCGCGCTCATGCCTTGCCTTCCTTGCGCTTGCGGCGGGCCTTGGCGGGCTTTTCGCCGCCGAGTGCGGCGATGCGGTCGCGCAGCTTCGCGGCTTCTTCGTACTTTTCGGCCTGCACCGCACTATCGAGTTCCTTCTTCAGGCGGCTGATTTCAACCACGCCATCGGCCTGGGGTGTGGGCGCTTGCGGCGAGCGGCCCTTGTGGCGCGCGGGCGACGCGTCATGCACGCGCTCGAGCAGAGGCTCGATGTGCGCGCCGAAAATTTCGTAGTCGTTGGCGCAGCCAAAACGGCCGCGCTGCTTGAATTCGGCCAGCGTCATGCCGCACTTCGGGCAGGTCGGCATCACCGGCTGCTCGATGGCGGCGGGCGGCTTGGCGCCCTCGGCAAGCACAATGGCGTTCTCGGTGGATGACAACATTTCCTGCACCTGCTTGATCGCTTCGGCGGTGGACGGCAGCGCCTTGGCCGGGTCGAAAATCATGCGCTTGAGCAGCGTCATGCAGTCAGTACAGATGGCAAATTGCTGCGTCACGGCGTTGCCTTCGATGTCGCTGATGCGAATCGGCGCCGTGTTCTTCTTGCAGCAATCGCAATTCATGAATGCGTCGAGGCCATCCATAGTCATTCATCTTAGCACAAGGCCGCCGGGGCGACATGCCGCCCACAAACACTGCTATTTCAACACGTTGCACTGAGCGCCTATTGCCGGAATTCAGGCACGCGCCGCCAAGTTAATCCGGAGTGCCCCGGCATGCCCCCACCCCGTGGGATATTCTTTGAGTATCGCAAGGGGTTCACATGCGAGCCTTGGCCTCAATCCTGCTGCTGATTGCCGGCGCCCTCGCGGGTTGCGCGCCGGATCGCATCTACGCGCGTACTGCCGAACTTGACGAAGCCGAGGAACGTTACGACCTGCTTGTCGCCGACGTTCCCTACGGACCCGCGCCGGAAAAACCCTGCGATCCTATGACCGCGCTGGAACTGTCGGTGTTCCGCGAACTCTGCCGCGTCATGGCCGTGCCGACCGAAAGCTCCCGGGTCATCATGGACCGAGGCGCCTGCCCACGCCGCGTTGTGCTCGTGCTCGGGCCCGACGACTACGCCCTGAAAGAAGAAATCGCGATACGCCTGAGGCCGCCGCAACAGGTGCCCGCCCACGACGGCCCGGCGACACTGCGCTGGGGCAACGGCCAGCCCGCTGCCGAGGGCCTGGTGTTACACGGGCGTCGCGCGGGATTATGGCGCGAATGGTGGCCCGACGGCACGCCGCGCGCCATCGGGTTCTTTTGCAACGGCCACCCTGTCAACGTGGGCGTAAGCTGGAAGCTCAACGGCCAGTTGGAATCCGTCGTCGCCTACAAAGCCGGGCGGCCCGTAGGCGTGGTCGAATGGTGCTACGTGCGCCAGCCGCCGCGCGAGGAGGCCCCGCGCATCGACTGGGTGCGGGTGATCAATACCTCCAGCGACCGCGACCGCTGCCCCTATCTCACCATCGCCGACGGTGGCGGGAGTGCGGCCTCTGCTGAACAGATTGTGCTTGGGATATTGCAGGGGTTGGGACAGATGTTCGGGGAAATGAGAATCAGCCTACGATGATCGGCGCCTACGCCGCGCTGCTGGGCACTGGCCACAGACCACCGACCCTTGCTAAACCATCTGCATGCTCGATCGCAAGGCCATTGAAGCCGCTGAAGACGCCGCACTTGCGCCTTATGCGCTGCGCGCGAGCAAATCGCGCGGCCGGCGCACGCCCGAGCCCGAACACACCTACCGCACCTGTTTCCAGCGCGACCGCGACCGTGTGATCCACTGTGCGGCGTTCCGGCGTCTCGAATACAAGACGCAGGTTTTCATCAATTGGGAAGGCGACCACTTCCGCACGCGCCTGACGCACACCATCGAGGTTGCGCAGGCGGCGCGCACGATCGCGCGCTGCCTCGGCCTCAACGAAGACGTCACCGAGGCCGTGAGCCTCGCCCACGACCTGGGCCACACGCCCTTTGGCCACGCGGGCGAGCACGCCATGCGTGACCTGATGAAGGACCACGGCGGCTACGAGCACAACGGCCAGTCGCTTCGCATCGTCGATGAACTCGAACTCAGCTACCTGCCCGCTTTCAAAGGCCTGAACCTGACGCACGAAGTGCGCTACGGCCTGATGAAACACCGCACGGATTACGACAAGCCGCTCTTCAAGGGTTTAATAGAGCGCGAATCCCCCACCCTGGAAGCCCAAGTAGCCAACAGCGCCGACGAAATCAGCTACAACGCGCACGACACCGACGATGGGTTGTATTCGGGCCTGCTGACGCTGCCCGCGGCGCGCGAGAGCGAGCTATTCGCCCAAGCCGAAGCCGAGGCGCGCAAGGCCGTCGGCGCTGAGGAAGAACTACTGCGCTACCAGATCGTGCGCAAGCTCAAGGACTTGCAGGTCAGCGACCTGCTCGAGAATTCCGCCGCGCGCATCAAGGAAGAGAAATTTAAATCCGTCGACGATGTAGTGCGCTTCACCGGCAAACCTGTGATTGATTTCAGCCCCGCGATGAAAGCCAAAGTCATCAAGTTGAAACGCATGCTGTTCGAAAAGTTCTACAACCACCGGCGCGTGCGCCGAAGCATGGAAAAAGGCACGCGCTTTCTCAAAGAGACGTTCGAGCGCTACATCACCGAGCAGTACCTGCTGCCGGGCGGCTTCCAGCGCCGCATCGATGAAGGTCAGAGCGTCCAGCGCGTGGTCTGCGACTACATCGCGGGCATGACCGACCGTTACGCGCTTGAGCAGTACAAGAAGTTGTTTGATCCGGATACGTGGTAGTCAGGTTTCAGGTATCGGGTTTCAGGTATCAGGTACCCGACGATCTGCGCGCTTTTACCTGATACCCAAAACCCAAAACCCGAAACCTGAACAATGCCTACCGACCTCAAATTTATCACCGCGAAGAACGCTCCCGCCGCAATCGGCCCCTACAGCCACGCGGTGATCGCCAACGGTTTTGTCTTTTGCTCGGGGCAGATTCCGCTCGACCCGGCAGGCAATATCGTGAGCCGCGCCGCCGCCGATCAGACTACGCAGGTGATGAAAAACATCGCCGCGATCCTCGAGGCCAGCGGCAGCGCCATGAGCAAGATCGTCAAGTGCACGATCTTCCTCAAGAACCTTGGGGATTGGGGGGTGGTCAACGACGCCTACGCCAAGGCCCTGGGCGAACATCGCCCCGCCCGCGCCACGGTTGAAGTCGCGCGCCTGCCCAAGGAAGTGCTGGTCGAAATCGACTGTGTGGCCGTGGTGTAAAACTTTTTCTCACGCCAAGCCGTCAAGGGTCTCCCGGTTGCTGTTAGTCCAATCGCAAGGCGAAGTCTCTTGGCGCCTTGGCGTGAGGCCCAGTTGTTGCTTTGCGGGTTAGGACCGATAACTTCCGCAACCCTCCACGTTCTGACGCCCAGTTCATCGTAAAACCCGGAATTGATGCAGCCGCACGCGCCGCGCGCCGAAACTAAGGCATGCGCGCGCTCTGGCTCGTCCCTCTCGTCACGATTTGCATCGGCCTCAGCGTTACCCATTGGCCCAAAACTCCGGTGAAGCCGGTTCTGCCGCACAGTGACGAGCCAGTCGAGGCGATCGCCGCCGTTCCGGCCCGCCGCAACGTTGCGCGCGCACCGCTGGCGGCGAGCTTTCCCGAACCACCGATTGCGCGGCTGTGCGACGCCGTCGAAGTAACGCCGCCTGTCGAGGAGCTTGTTGAGACCATCGACGTCACGGAAGAAGCGCGCGAGGAAAATCCTGAGGAGTGGATTGACCTCGGCCTCGATTCCAATGGTCGTCGCTGGAAGGGTGTCATTCGCGGCGAGGAGGGTGACATCCAGCGCGCCGTCGAAGTTTACTGTGATGACCGATCCATCTTGCTGCTTGATGAAATCTACTCGCGTTGGGGCGTATCTGTCGCGATGTCCCATGCACCCCGCTTCAGTTTCGCGCGCATCATGACCCACGGCAGTGGCATGGGACTGCACTGTGATTGTGAACAATGGTACTGCGTGACACCTGAACAGGGCTTCGACGCGGCGGTGTTCGAGTGGCGGCCAAGCGGCAGCGCAGAATGTGATCACCTACCTTATGGAGTCGACTTCTCGGCTGAAGCCACGCTGACAGAATCGTGGTTCCCCGAAATCACCCTGAAGTGGTCGGCCACCTACAGCCCGGGCTTTGAGTTCGCGATCGATTCGGACATTTACGAACCTCGCGGGGCAGAGGATTGGTTGGCCGAAAGCCCTTTGCCCGAATGCCTCGAACACCCCATCCAGAGTGAATTTATCGATTCCGGGTCAACACGATTTGTCTGGGACGACCTGAAGCAGAAATTCGTCGCCGTTGACGAGGTCGCGGCCAAGCGTGCACAGAACCTGCTATTCGCCGAAGACGATGAATTTGTGCTTGAGCACGCCGACGCGTTGCGCGCCTGGGCGCCGCAATGCCCGTGGTCGAAGCACTGGCTCGAGATGTTGCGTTCGCTCTGCGATGATGAAAAAGCAATCGCGCTGATCGACGAAATGTTGCGTTAACGCTGCGGTTGGGACCTGACTTCGCCAAGGCTTCGTCAGGGAACAACCGCAGCCACGAGCTACAGCGCGTACACAATAAAATGCGAGCCCGAGAGGAACGATTTCTCGATGCGCGCGCCGGCCACAAGCTCCAGCGTTTGCGGCGACACCAGTTGCATCGTGCGCGACGTGCCAAAACTGATCGCGAAAAAGCTGTTGTCCAGCGTCAACGCAATCCCCGTCGGCCGCACCAGCTTGCCGCCGCCTTCATCCAGCTCCAGCGCCTTGATGAACTTGCCCTCGCGCAGGTTCCAGAACGTCACCAGGTCCGCCTCCGGGTTGGTCACGCCGACCACGCCGGTTTCCTCGTGGATTGCCACGCTCAGCGATTCGCCCTTCATGCGCGAGGTGATCTCTTTCGGTTGCGTCATCGTGCGCGCCGCATCTTTGCCGATGCGGAAGCTAACGGCGCCCGTCGAATCCGCCGGCAGGCCGTCGCGCATGGCCGAAACCACCGCGATCTCACGTTTGCTCGTGATCGCCGCGTGCCCGGCATTGATGCGCGCCGTGTCGAACTCGAACTTGTCGATCTGCTTCTGCGTCTTGACGTCAACGAACGTCACGCAGGGCGGGCTGTTGTTCGTGTCGAATTTGTCGCCGCCGTTGGTGATCATCAAGGTTGCGCCGCCGTCGATCAACGTGCAGTCGTGCGGCGACGTGCCGTAACTCGGGAATTCGCCCTGGATTTCGTAAGTCTTGCTGTCGCGCACGATGATCACGCCCTTCTTGCGCTCGCTGATGACAACTTCGGTGCAGTACATTTCACTGCCGTCGCGAGAAAAGGCGCCGTGGCCGTAGAACTGGCGGTCCTCGCCGGTGGTGATCGTTTTCGTGACCTCGCCTTTGCGCAGGTCGACTTCGCAGCAACCCGCGCCGTGTTTTTCGAACAGCACCGCCTTGTCGGGAAACAACGGGTGCGGCGATACGCCGTGGGCGTAAAACGCGAGTTCGATCAGCCGCGGGCGGCGCGCGTCGACGTCGAGCCGCTTGTCCGTCATCGCGTCGAGGTTGATGATCGACAGGACGTTGTGGGTCTTCTTCTCTTCGTCCTCGTACTTGCCCGGGCCGATGATCGTGCCGTATTTGACCTCCGCGCGTTTTTCCGGCGCTTTTTCGGGCGCTTTGTCCGGGGCCTTTTCGGGCTGGTTTGCCGGCGCATTGTTCCCGGCCGCGTTTTGGCCGCAGCCGGTCAGCGCGATCGCACCCAAACCCGCAGCCGCCAGGCCTGTTTTCTTGAGAAATTCGCGCCTTGAACGGTTCATAGGACACTCCTGTCCTGAAAAGCCTACGCCATGCCGTGCAAGCGTCAAGCCAACTCTGAGCCATGCGTGCCAGCAAGGATGAATCGGGCCGCTTGCTTGCGCGCGCGGCTCTGATTTAACAGTGCCGTGCCCGCCGCCGTTACCTTCCTGCTACCTCATTATCCGCCCGATGTTGCGGCGGACGGACAACTTTTCAGCCAGCTCGCGCGCGAACTCGCGGCGCGCGGCCACGAGGTCCGCGTCGCGACTTTCAAGCCGGGATACCAGGAAATGGCCCTGAGCGCGCCGGGCGGCGAGACGCGCGACGGCGTGAAAATCAGCCGCTGGTGGGCGCCGCGCGCCGGCAAATCGCTGCTTTCGCGCATATGGCGCGCGCGCTGGATCGCGGGCTGGTCGATGTGGCGCGCGCTGTTTGCCTCGGGCGGACACACCCTGATCATTCCCTCGAGCCCGCCAACTCTGGGCATGGCCGCGTGGTACCTGTGGTGGCTGCGACGGCAGCCCTACATCTATGTGCTGCACGACATTCACCCGGACCTCGGCGAGGCGCTGGGCCGCTGGCGCCACGGCGGCTTTCTCAGCGCCGTGCTCAACCGCATCAACCGACGCGTTTTCAAACGTGCGCACGCCGTCGTGACGCTGAGCGAACGTATGGCCGAAAACGCACGGCGCAAACAGCCTCGCGCGCGCATCGAAGTGATCGAGAATTGGGCCGATCTCGACAAAATCGCGCCGCGCGCCAAGGCCGACAGCCAGTTCGCGCAAGCCAACGGGCTGGTGACGCCCTTTGTCCTTCAGTACTCCGGCAACCTCGGCCTGCTGCACCCGCTTGACGCGCTCACACGCGCGACGGGCGACCTTGCCACCGAAAACGTGGTGCTGACCTACATCGGCCGTGGCGCGAGGCTGAATCAAACGAAGGAAATCGCCAAGGGATACAGCAACGTGCGATTTTTCGATTACCAGCCGCTGGAATCGCTCTGCGACAGTTTAATCGCCTGCGACGTGGCCGTTGTAACACTCGAAGCGGGAGTGGACGGGCTGGCGATGCCGAGCAAACTCACGGGTATCCTAGCCAGCGGGCGGCCGCTGATTGCGCTCGTGCCCAAGGGCAGCGAAATCGCCGCGCTTGTCGAGAAAGAGGGCGTCGGCGCCGTCGTGACAGAGGTCAACGATGCGGAGTCCGTGGCGGCAGCCATCCGCCGCATGCGCCACGACCCCGACGCGCTGGCTGAAATGGGCCGCCGCGCGCGGGAGCTCGCCGAGCGGCGTTTCAGCCTGCAACGCGCCGTCGAGGCCTATGAGCGCCTGTTGTAATCCCGTGGCGCGGACATTCCTGTCCGCGCGGCCAGCCACGGTGGCCGAATTGTGCCGCAAACGACGCGGCACCGCGGGCAGGAATGCCCGCGCCACTTGGATTTGCTTTTGCCGTCGCTATTCTGTTTCGCGTGCGATGCGCAAGCATCGGTCACGCGGCGGCTCGGTTGCCTTGCACCATTGCTGATCGCGTACAGTTGAAGGCAAGCCATGCCCGTCGATCTGTCGTATCTCGGCATCGTCAACACCGGCCAGATCTTTCACAACCTCAGCGCCCCGGCGCTCTACGAAGAAGCCATCCGCCGCAGCGAGGGCCACGTCGCTGCCAGCGGCCCGCTTGTCGTGCACACCGGCACATACACCGGCCGCAGCGCCAACGACAAGTTCATCGTCAAAGAAGGCGCCAGCGCCGACAAGGTTTGGTGGGGCAAAGTCAATCGCCCCTTTGAGCCCGCGAAATTCGCGGCGCTCCAGCATCGTGTCGCGGCCTACCTTCAGGGCAGCGACCTGTTCGTGCTTGATTGCTTCGCGGGCACAGACCCGGAGTTCCGCCTGCCTGTCCGCATCATCACCGAAAAGGCCTGGCAGAACCTGTTTGCGCAAAACATGTTCGTGCGCATCACCGACCCCAAGGAACTCGCGGGCTTCACGCCGAAATTCACCATCATCGCCGCGCCCTCGATGCACGCCGTCAAGGACGTCGACGGCACCAACAGCGAAGCCTTCATCATCCTCAACCTCGAGAAGAACCTGGGTTTGATTGGCGGCACGCACTACGCGGGCGAAATCAAGAAATCCGTCTTCAGCGTGCTCAACTACATCCTGCCGCAACACGGCGTAATGCCGATGCACTGCTCGGCCAACATCGGCCCCAAGGGCGACAGCGCGGTTTTCTTCGGCCTTTCGGGCACGGGCAAGACGACGCTTTCAGCCGACCCCAAGCGCAAGCTGATCGGCGACGACGAACACGGCTGGAGCAACAACGGCGTGTTCAACTTCGAGGGCGGCTGCTACGCCAAGGTCATCAACTTGAGCGCCGAGGCTGAGCCTGAAATCTACGCGACCACGCGCCGCTTCGGCACGATCCTCGAGAACGTTGCCTTTGACGCCCACACGCGCGCCATCAACCTCAACGACAACAGCCGCACCGAGAACACCCGCGCCAGTTACCCCATCGACTTCATCCCCAACTTCGAGCCCAGCGGCCGCGGCGGCCAGCCCAAAAACGTCGTCTTCCTCACGGCCGACGCCTACGGCATTTTCCCGCCGATCGCCAAGCTCACGCCCGCCCAAGCGGCCTACCACTTCATCAGCGGCTACACCGCCAAGGTCGCGGGCACCGAACGCGGCGTGAAAGAGCCCAGCGCGACCTTCAGCGCCTGCTTCGGCGCGCCGTTCATGCCCTTGCACCCGGGCGTGTACGCCAAACTGCTCAGCGAGAAAATCGCCAAGACCGGCGCCAAAGTATGGATGGTCAACACCGGCTGGACTGGCGGCCCCTACGGCGTCGGCACGCGCATGAAGATTGCGCACACCCGCGCGATGCTGAACGCCGCCCTCGACGGCCTGCTCGACAAGGTTCCGACGGTTGAGCACGCGACGCTGCGCATTGCCGTGCCCAAGGAATGCCCGGGCGTGCCGCCGGAAGTTCTGGACCCGCGCAGCACCTGGAAGGACAAAGCGGCCTACGACAAGCAGGCTGCGGCGCTGGCCAAGCTGTTCACGGACAACTTCGAACAGTTCAAGAGCGGCGTCGCGCCCGATATCGCCAGCGCAGGACCAAAGGCGTAGGCGTGGCATCGACCTCCAGGTCGATGTGCTTTGATTTTTAGCCCGTAGGGCGAAATACAATAGCCCAGCGCGTAAGCGCTGGGTTTTCTGTTAGTGAGATTCCGAGCCCCGTAGGGGCGGCACAACGAACTTCGCTTCCACGCCGCCAAGTGCTAAACCGGACGCATGGCTGACCTAAGATTGATCTGGACGGACCTCGAGATGACCGGGCTGGATGTCGAGACCTGCGTCATCATCGAAATCGGCATCATCATCACCGGCGCCGATTTAAAGCCCCTCGCCGAGTTCGAACGCGCGATCTGGCAGCCCGACAGCGCGCTGGCGCTGATGGACCCGTTCGTCCGCGAGATGCATGCCAAGAGCGGTCTAACCGACCGCGTGCGCGCGTCGAAGTACGCGCTGCGCGACGTCGAAAAAGAAGTCGTCGCGTTGCTCGCCGCACAGGGGATTAAACCGGGCGAGGGCGTCCTGGCGGGCAATTCGATTCACGCGGACCGGCGCTTTTTGGCGAAGTACATGCCCGCATTCGAACGCTACTTGCACTATCGGCAGGTGGACGTCAGCTCGATCAAGGTACTGACGCAGGCCTGGTATCCGGCGGTGCCGAAGTTCGACAAGCCCGGCAAGACGCACACGGCGTTGGACGACATCAAAGGCAGCCTCGCCGAACTCGCCTACTACCGCGATCACGTAATGAAGTAGCGGCCTTTTACGAGCCGCGCGTGGCGACCACAGGGAGCGGGGCCGAGCAGAAGCTTCAGCGAAGCTTCGCGAGGACAGAAGCGGTCCGGCGGAAAAGTTGTGAGGCGCGTAGCGCCGTCATCTGTTTAGCCACCGCCGAAAGGCGGTGGTTTCGGTTGGGCAGAATTGATGCCAAGCCGCGTAGCGGCGGCACCGGGTGTCGGCGCTTTCGCGCCTCGGCCAGTTTTCTCCGACGAAAACACCCACCTTGCGGTGGATGCTAAAGAAATACCGGCACTCCGCGCCTTTGCTTTTTTCTCGCTGCGCTCGCTCAGGATACCATTCGACTCGGAAGTCGCTCTGACGAGCGCCTTCCGAGTCGAATGGTACGGACGGTGGGACTTGAACCCACACGAGTTGCCTCACCAGATCCTAAGTCTGGCGCGTCTGCCATTCCGCCACGTCCGTATGATTGTGACCCGACAAAGCGCATTCCGAGCCGCGTGTGAGCCCTACATGAATTTCTTTCGGCTTGGATCGAGCTTGAATCCTCTAGCTGACGCGTGTTCAACTTCAATCACTTCTTTGCCCTTTAGGTAGGTCAAAAAGAGGTCGGAGCAGCGTCGATCGCTTTTGAACGCCTCTACCAACTCTCCCAACGTGAATCGATCCGCTATTGCGGTATCGAATGCCATGCATTCGAGGTACGTGTCATCCTTGTACAAGGTCTTCAACAGATACAATCCCTGCTCTTGAATTCGAACCGCATTGAAATCTGATTCGGATGTTGGCTCAAACGTGTCTACTTGCCAAATCCCCGTCCGTACGATTCCAAATGTAATGCGACGCAACTCGGAAACATCGAGCGGAAGCCACTTCATCAACAACTCCTGTAGGTCCGTAAGGGGCACATAGCCCTTTCCGAATCCAGGAGTGCCTCCGGCTTTAAAAAGCAGTTCTCGAAGTATGTGGAGTACCACAAAAATGCTTGACCCGTCTGTTCCCTGGCCAAATGTATAGGCATTCGCCACAAAGCTCGAATGTGAATCGTAGTACTTACTATCCCCGCAAATCAGCGCTTTCAACAGCTGCGCTCGCGAGGGGTCAAACGCTCCGACCTTGAAAGTCGGCTGAAGAAGATTGATCTCCTCGACGTACGAAGATGTACAGACAACAGCAAACGCGTCTAGACCATTGCGATTGTTCTTCCCACAGACGCCTTCAATCAAATGCAGGTCGTCTGGCTTAGAGAGTCCTTCATGGACCTTTGCAATTAGTTCTGCGGTGTCCTTCATCGAAAGCTCTAACTTCATGTTCTTGTTGGCCCCGAATGGGATCACCACATTCCTTTTCCCAGTTTGGCCTAGGCCTTCAGTCATCACTTCCACACGCTTGTCGATCAATTCAGATAGGGACGGTCCGGCGATGTAAAAAGTTGGAGAGCTATGAAATCCCTCGAAAGGTTTGCGTTTTGCGTAAAATTGCCATGTCTCGTCCCGAAGGACGAGGCCGATAAGAACCTCGAATTGTTGGGAAAACGGCCGAAACAGTTTAAACCCATCTAGCTGTCTTGCGACGTTGGTTAGGTCTAAATTGTCAACGATGAGCATGGCGACAAGCCCGTTGCGATGTAGATCCTCAAGCAGAAATGGCAAAAACACCTCATCACTTTCCTTTATCGGCTTTGCTAACTTTGGAAAGTGCTGATCCAAGTAATCTGGCTTTTCAATCTTCGGATGAAAGAACTCGTAGTAGTCCTTCTCCCAAGATTCGCGCAATATAGATCGAATAGCCCGTTGTCGATCACCTCCGTAAACATTGGCAACTAGGAATTCGTGAACCGTACTCGTGAGCTTTTGCAACGTGTGCGCGAAAAGTGGTTCCGAGTCTTGAGGGGCCTTCGTCCCATCAATCAATATCGGGACACATTTTTTGTGATCGACGGAGAACTTCGTGTACCACCAAGTAAATGTGGACTTGCCCGCACCCGCCGCGCCGAGGAGGAGAAAGAATCGATCCGGCTCAAAGGAGGTGTCTTCACCTGTATGGTATGAATGAAAGTGCCTAACTATGTCGCCCACCAACTCATCAGCGTTATGTCGCGTGAGCAACTTGGCGTCTGAACGGGCAGGGGGGCGATCACGCAAAACATCTTCTTCTTCGCGCGTTCGCTGCTGTTCAGACGGGTCGCAATACCCCTTTAGGAACAGCTCATCGCGCAGGAGGCTTAGATTGCCAAAATATGTATTCAGCAACGGTCGAATGGCCGGATAGAACGAGTTGTGCTCATTCTTGGGAATGGCCGCACCAAGAAAGAGGTCGGTCCTAACGTTTGAAGCCTCCCCAAGGCGACGTGCCAGTCTTCGCTCGTTGGCATGGTCATTTAATGTTTTTCGGCCAATCCACGCCTCGAGTTCGGCCAGAAGTGTGGGGCTAGATACCAATTTGCGGACATCGTATTTCTTGGCGTCCTTGTCGGAAGTTTCAGGAGTTCCTACCCAAATTTCGCGACCGTTGCAGCCCACGGCAACCTTGACATCTGTTAATGTGCCAAGTTGACGGTGAAGTTCGGTTGAATAGAAACACGCCTCTCTATATGCATTTTGCACCGACTCGCTGGGAGACTTCGCCTCAATCACTGCAACATAGAGCCCGAAAAAAGTCAGCAGGTAGTCCGGAAGAAAAGCTCTCTTGACTTCCACTCCCTTGGCGATATCTAGTCGCGGAATTTCGCCTTGCGGAATGAAGTCATTCGCCGTTATCCCAAATCGTTTCAGAAGAGGGAGAACGACCTTGTCTTCGACCTCAGCTTCGTTGGACGAATCTGAGATTGCCTCGACGCCGCGAATCAATTCTTGATCAAGCATTGGCAAACCCAATAAAAAGTGCCGCCACAAACGACTTCTGGCGGCACTGCGTATTTGGCCGTTTGTCAGATATCACTTCTTCAGGCCAAGGTCTTGAAGCCTCCAACTCAGCGCAGACGCGGAAACCAACAACTCCCTCGCCAAGACGTTTGTCGGCTTTCCTTCATTCACAGCAGCTTGCAAGACATTGGCGGGCATCAACAAAGCTGCAGCAAATGCATTTGCCTCTCGCTCCTGCGCGGAGTTCGACGCATTAATGCTTCGATGGAGCGGTCGATCAATTCGAACCGAGCCCCGACTTAAGTGGAGAAAAAAATGTCCCAATTCGTGCGCTATTGTGAAACGACGTCGAACTAGCGGATCACCCTTGTTTACCGAAATGACCCACTTATCAGACGTGCAGGAAATGAATCCTGCACATTCGCCTAATTCAATTTCTTGAACGTCGATATTGTGCTGATCACAAATTTCATGAACATCGACTGCATTCAACATGGTTTTACACCCTTCTGTCCGGCGCCTACCCAACTGCCAACTATTGTGGCGCGAAAGTATATGGCCTTCAACCCTCCAGTCAACCATCGGAAGAATAGACGTAATTTCTCGATGCTTTCACCATGACACGGCACGACGCCGCAAAAGCTTCTGAAATCAATAGTTACGCTAGTCCCCTGTCGGTTTTACGGTGGCGGGTTCGACCATCAACACAGTGGTGCGAACTTTGGCGCGGGTGCGGTGCACCACACCCTTGGGCACCATCAGGCCCTGGCGCGGCGACAGCTCGACGGTGCGGAACTTCCCGGGCTTGGGCGATTCACCCGGCTTGAGTTTGTGGCTGCCAAACGGGTCACCCTCTTCGGTTTCGAGGTCGAGCAGCAGCAAGCCGTCGATCACCCAGAAGAATTCGTCTTCGCGGTCGTGTTTGTGCCAGTGAAATTCGCCAAGGAACACGCCGACGCGAATCACGCTCTCGTTCACGTTCACCAGCGACTGGTTCCACCAATCCTTGCCGCAGTTGTCGGCGATCTTGCCCGCGTCGCACACCTCCAGCGGCTTGTATTTCAGATCGAGGTGAATGTCGTAGGTGTTCATGCCGGTCCTTTTTTAGCCACGAATTCCACGAATAGACGCGAATACGGCATTCAATTCGTGAAGATTCGTGTTCATTCGTGGTTAAGTTTTTTGCCGTTTGTGTTCTTCGACGATTTTTTCGACGACGCCGGGGTCGGCGAGCGTCGTCAGGTCGCCGAGTTCGGTGTATTCGCCCGCCGCAACTTTGCGCAGGATGCGGCGCATGATCTTGCCCGAGCGCGTCTTTGGCAGCCCCGGCACGATCTGGATGCGGTCGGGTGTGGCGATCGCGCCGATCGCCTTGCGCACCTGATCGGCGAGCAGTTTCTGGACTTCGGCCGCAGGTTTTTTTGCGTACTCGGCCGTAATCTGCACGTAGGCGTAGATGCCCGTGCCTTTAATATCGTGCGGGAAGCCGACAACAGCAGCTTCGGCGACGGCGGGGTGGGCGACCAGCGCCGATTCGATTTCGGCGGTGCCCAGACGGTGGCCCGCGACGTTGATGACGTCGTCGACGCGGCCGGTGATCCAGTAGTAGCCGTCTTCGTCGCGCTTGCAGCCGTCGCCCGTGAAGTAGAGGCTTTTAAATGCGCTGAAATAGGTTTGTTTAAACCGGGCATGATCCCCGTAGATGGTTCGGGCTTGTCCCGGCCAAGAGCCATTCAAACAAAGATTGCCCGACACGGGATTGCCCGTGAGTTCCTTGCCGTCGTTGTCGACGATCACGGGCTGCACGCCAAAAAACGGCAGCGTCGCCGAACCCGGTTTGCATGGCGTCGCACCGGGCAGCGGCGAAATTAAAATGCCGCCGGTTTCCGTCTGCCACCATGTGTCCACGAGTGCGCAGCGGCCATCGCCGACGACGTCGTGGTACCACTTCCAGACTTCCGGATTAATCGGTTCGCCGACAGAGCCCAGCACGCGCAGGCTCGTGCGCCTGGCCTTCTTGACGTGTTCGTCGCCCGCGCGCGCAATGGCGCGCAGCGCCGTCGGCGCGGTGTAGAAAATCGTGGCCTGCAGGTCGTCGACCGTCTGCCAGTAGCGCCCGGCGTCGGGATAGACCGGCGTGCTCTCGAACATCACGGTCGTGATGCCGTTGGCCAGCGGTCCGTAGACGATGTAACTGTGGCCCGTCACCCAGCCCACGTCGGCGGCGCAGAAGTGAATGTCGTGCGGGTGCGCGTCGAAGACGTATTTGTGCGTGGTAGCCGCGTAGACCAGGTAGCCGCCCGTGGTGTGCAGCACGCCCTTGGGCTTGCCGGTGCTGCCCGAGGTGTAGAGCACGAACAGCGGCGATTCCGCGTCCATCCACTCGACGGGGCAAGTCGAACGCTGGCGCGCCATTTCCTCGTCGAGCCAAAGGTCGCGGCCCTTCTGCATCGGGACGCCGGCATCCGTGCGGCGGCCGACCAGCACAGTCTGCACGATCTCAAGGCCTTTGCAGGCTTCATCGACCGTTGCTTTCAAAGGAATCTTCTTGCCGCCGCGCAGACCTTCATTGGCGGTGATCACGACCTTGCAGCCCGCGTCGAGGATGCGGTCGCGCAGGCTTTCCGCGGAAAATCCGGCAAACACGACCGAGTGTACGGCGCCGATGCGCGCGCAGGCCAGCATCGCCGCGGCGGTCAGCGGCATCATCGGCGAGTAAATGCAGACGCGGTCGCCGCGCTTGACGCCGTGGGCGATCAGCACGTTGGCGATGCGCGCCACGTCGTGTTTGAGCTGAAGAAAGCTGATGCGCTCGTACTGGCCGGGTTCGTCCTTGGCCCAGATGATCGCGGTTTTGTCGGGCGTGGCGCGGGCGTGGCGGTCGACGCAGTTAAAGCAGGCGTTGAGTTTGCCCTCGGCGAACCAGGCAAAGTCGATTTCATCGCGGTCGATATCGACGATGCTCTGCGGCGGCGAAAACCACGTGATGTGCTCGGCCTGTTTGCGCCAGAACGCGGCGGGGTTGTCGACGGATTCGCGATAAAGCTGCTGGTACTCGGCGAGGCTGCGGATGTGCGCCTTTGCGGCGATATGGGCTTTGACCGGAACCATGTTTACCCCATGACCATGACGCGGACCTGTCCCGCGACGAGGACTTGGCCGACGGTGTTGGCGGGCATGCCGTTGTGCATGGTCAGGCACGTCATGTAGACGACAGGTTTGCCGCCGATCATTACTTTCATCGAGCCCAACGTGGGCTTGCAGGCGCCAATGAACTTGCTCGAGACGACGCCGCCGGCGACGCCGGCTTCGTCGCCGTTGGACATCGGTATTTCGCTGCCGACCACCAGCACCGGCAGGTATTCGATCTTGACCTTGGGACTGCACGATGTCGGGTTCACCATCGCAAGCATCACGATGTTGGGAAACGGCGTCGGGATCGGCGGCGCGGGCGGCGCCGGCACTTTGCAGACGTCGGTCGGGCCCGTGGACATCGCCTGGCCCGGCCCTCCCACCGCTACAGGAAATCCAGCCATTAGGTTCTCCTAACCGAGGTTGATGATCTCGCCGTCGATTTTCACTTCTTTGCGCGCGCGCTGGTTGATGTTTTCCGCGCGCAGGATGCTGCTTTGCTCGATCTCGGTGCGTTCTTCGCGTGCACGCAATAGCGCCAGCCCCGCGACACTGGTGTCAAGGTTCTCGACCTGTTGGGTCAGGTTTTTCGCAAACGTGCTCGCGTTGTCGGCGTTGATGTTGACGTCGCGCGCCTTGATTTCGATTTCATCACGCGCATTGAGCACGATGCGGCCGCGGGTTGCGCGCAGCTCAAGGTTCGCGGGCGCGGAAAACGCGGTCAGGCCCGTTCCCTCGATCACGCCGATCACCCAGGCGCTTTCACCCTGCGCAATCACCAGTACCGTGTCGCCCACTTGCGGCTTGTACGGGTAAGGCAGCGCCAGATTTGCGGCGATGATGCGCTCGCCGGCCTGGAGCTTCAGCGCGCGGCCTTCAACGTCGAGTACGCGGGCCTGCGTAAGCAACGTGCCGAGTTCGATGCCAATGTTGTCGCTCATACCTTGTCTCCCGTAACCTTGGGCCTTGGCGGCTTGAAAGCGTCCGCTTTCAGGCGTTCGTCGTCGCTGCGGCGCGCACCCCTGGTGTTGGCGTTGCGCCAGATCGTGCCCTGCTCGCCGACGCCGTGCAGATTCGCGCCCTGCACGTCGGCTCCGGAAAAATCGCTGAGGTCGAGGTGCGCGTAGCTGAGGTCGGCGTAATTGAGGCGCGCGTTGGCGAGGCGGCTGTTGCGCAGGTCGGCCTTTTCGAAGATGCACATGCGCAGGTCAGCGCCGGTGAAGTTGCATTTCTGCGCATATGCGCCGGCAAAGAACGAGCCGCTGATCTGCGCGTTCTCGAAGCTTGCGCCGCCAAGCTGTGCATCGGCGAACTTGATTGTCTTGCCGATGACATCGCGGAACTTCGCGTCTTTTAGGATGGTTGCGTTGAACGAAGCGTTTTCGAGCGCGCAGCCGGAAAGGTCGACGCCCGACATCTCACTGCCGCTGAAATCCGAGCCGGAAAAGTCGCAGCCCGCAAAACTGCGCCTGGCAAAATTCAGCCCCTGCAGGTTGCACTGGCGCAGCGAGGCCCTTTCGACACTCGCCTGCGCAAAGGTCGAATCCTTCAGCGTCGTGCGTTCCATGCGCGTGCCGTGGAATTTCGCACCCTGAAGTTGCGCCTCGGCAAAGAACGCGCTGGACATGACCGCTCCGCTGAAATCCGCGTTGACGAGTTTGCTCTTCTCAAAACCCGCGGCCTCGTTGCGCGTGCCCGAAAGATCCGCGCCCGAGAGGTCACTGCCGGAGAAATTGGCGCTGGTGAGCTGCGCGTTGGCGAACTTTGCGCCGACCAGCGAGCACTTGATGAACGCGGTGTTGGTCAGATTGCGGCCGGAGAAATCGACGCCATCGAAATTTGCGCCTTCAAAGCGCGCGCCGTCGATCGCGCCCGCAATCAACGAACGGGGGTTGAAGTGCGCAAGGCTGACGTCGGCGCCCCAAAAGGACGCGCCGGTGTACACGGCTTCCGCAAGTTGCGCGCTGCGCAGGCGCGAGCCGGGCAGCTTGGCTTTTCTAAGGTTTGCGCCGGTCAGGTCGGCCTCGCCGAAGCGGCAGGTCTCGAGCGATGCGCCTTCAAAGTTAGCCTGTTTCAGGTCGGCCTTGTTGAAATTCGAGGACAACACGCGCGCGCCGCTGAAGTCGATCTTGCCGAGTTTGCCGCCGCTGAAATTGCAGCGGTTGAACTCGATTTCCTTGAATGCCTGGCCCGCGAGGTCGGCGTCCTCGAAATCGATGTTCTCGATCAATTTTGGCCAGCCGGTTGCGCCCGCGAGCTTGCAGTTGTCCAACTGGGAGCGCACGAACTTCGCGCCCTGGAACGACGCTTTCTCCAGGTTGCAGTAGGAAAGCACGGTCCAGTTCAGGTTGGCGTTCTCAAACTTTGCGCCCGCCATGTCGCCGCCCTCGAAGCTGGCCTTCGACAAATCGGCGCCGGTGAAATCTGACCCGGCCCAGGCGCAATCCGGCAGCCATGCGTCGATGAAACTCGCGCCGCCGCACTTTGCGCCGGTAAACGTGCTTTTGACCACGACCATGCCGTCAAAACTCGCGCCCGTAAAATCCGCGTCGGGAAATTCACACTGGGCCATGCGCGCCGGGCCCTTGGCGCCGCGCGCGCGCAGGTTCACTCCCTTGCATTCCGCCCAGAGCGACTTGTCGAGCGTCGCGCCCTCGATATTCGCGCCGTTGAATTCACATTGCGCCCACAACACGTCCTTGAGATTTGCGCCCGAAAGATTGGCGTTGCCGAGCTTGCACAGCGTCAGCATGCAGTCGCTGAGGTTTGCGCCAGCAAGATTCGCGCCGCTGAAATCAACGTTGTCGATCATGCAACCGCTAAGGTTGCGGCCGCGCAGGTCCGCGCCCTGCATTGAAACGCCGATCAACTGCCGCGCCTCGACGCTTTCGCCCTTTGCCAGCGCGGCGAGGAATTCGTCGCCGCCAATGGGCGCACCGGGCTTGCCCTTGGCGGCTGCTGCGAATCTGGGGTCGAGGGCGGTCATTTCGAGAGTGTTGTCCGGGCGACATTGGCGTTGCGGAAATCCGCGCCGACGGTCACGGCGTCCCAGAATTCGGCGCAATAAAGGTTCGCGCCCTGGAAATCGACCAGCGAAAGATCGCTGCGGTCAAAGCTGCAGCGCATGCCGTTGGCGACGGCGAATTTCGCGGCCTTCAGGTTCGAATCGGCGAAGTTGCTGGCTGTCGCGTCGGCAGCGCCCAGCAACGCGCCCTCCAGCACAACGAAATCAAACAGCGAATTGGGCAGGTCGGCGTGCGTGAAATCGGCGCGCTTGAGGTTCGCCTCGGTCCAGGCCGAATTGCCGAGCTTGCAGCGCGCGAACTTCGTTTCTTCGAAGTTGCCCCTCTGGCCGCGGAAGTTGGCCAGGTCGCTGCCGGAAAAATCCGCGCCCTTGGCGTTGGCCTGCATGAAGCCGCAACCGATCAGCCTCGAGCCCTTGAAGTTTGCTTTCTCGGCCATCGCGCCCGTGAAGTTGCCGCCCTCGATGTTCACACCCGCGCCATTGATCTCCGCCAGGTTGGCCTCGGCGAGATACGTGCCGTAGCCGCGCGCGCCCGCGAGTTTCGCCTTGGCAAGGTCGGCCTTCACGAAGTTGGTGTCGTCCAGCCGCGCCTCGCTGAGGTCCGCGCCTGCAAGTACCGCGCCGGTGAACGTCGCGCCGTGCAGGTTGCAGCGCACCAGCTTCGCGCCCGCGAAGTTGCCGGCGCCGCACTCCGCGCCCGTCATATCAGCGCCGCTAAGGTTGGCGCCCGCGAGCTTGACGTTGTTCAGGCGCACAAAGGCCAGATTCGCGCCGGAAAGATCAACGCCCGAAAGATCGACGGCGCCCAGCCGCACGCGCGCAAAGGGTTTGCCCGCCTTGGCGTGGGCCAGCACGCGTTCGCGCGTCCAGATGTTGTCGTCGGGCTGCGGCGGTGCAGCGGCCGGAACCCTGCCTGCCTGCTGCTGAATCTGCGCGGCCTTGGCGAGCTCGGGCGGAAGCTCGATGCGGATGGGCTGCGTCATCTCGGCGGGCAACTTGAACGCGGCGGCTTTGCCGCTGGATGCAAGCTGCGCCAGATGCGCCGCCTGGTTGGCGTTGGCCAGCGTTTCCATCTGCTTGAGGAACGCCGGGACTTCGGCCAGCGATTGCGGGCCGTACGGCGGCTTGGTCGACATCCCCGTCGTCGGCAGGTTGCGGGCCTGAAGCTGTTTGATGTTGTTGGCGAGGTGCGCATCCATCACCGCTTCCTGCTTGTGCATCTCGGTCATCAAGGGGTCCATCTCCTGCATCAGCGCGCCGACCGTCGGCGTCGGGTCCTTCTCGCGTTCCTTGACCTCGGGCGCGGGCGGCGCCGGCTGTGCCATGCGGCGGGCGAGTTCGGCTTGCCAGTACGACATCGGCTTTGGCGTTTCGGCCAAGGGCTCGACGACTGCAAAGACGTACTCGAGTTCCCGGGCCTTCAGCGTTTGGACTTCCGCCTGCCCGCGCCAGACCAGCACGAGCTTTTCGGCGTCCATGTCGGCCCACAACGTGTCGAGTTTGACCGGCACCTCGCGAAAGCGCGATGCGTCCTTGTGCCTGTCCTGCACGAACAGGCGCACGCGCAGCCCCGGCAGCGCGCTGGAGTAATGCGCGTGCTGCTTGTGCATGTTCTGGAAATAAATCGTCTCATCGCCGCGCAGATAGCCGTCAACCTGCTGATCGCGCGGCGCGGCATTAAAATGTTCCCAGTTGAAATCCTTGGGTAGCCACGGCCAGCGTTCCTTCAGCCACGCGCCATCATAATGGCCAAGCTTGTGGTTGCGCGGATGCCACGTCGGGTGCAGCGGCGCAAAACCCGCGGGCGCGTGTTTGTCGCGCGGCGACAACACCGGCGCGCCCTCAAGCTCAATTTGCGGCATCAGGTCGCCCACGCCCTTGCCCACGGGGTTGGTCGGTACGCCCGCCCCGCCAAATGCGTTTTCGTAAATCAGCGGCAGGCTCAAAAAAGGTTGCGGCTCGCCGGGTTTGCTGGTGAGGAGGCCTTTGTTCCAGACGCGCGGGCCAGTGATCGTCAGGCGCTTTTCAAGGATGCTCTTTTTGTCGGCGGGGCCGAGGCCGAACCCCGCGCGCACCGCTGTGGCGGGTTTGCCCTCGGGCGTGTACGCCGTGCCAGCCACCAGCACATCGGCTCTCACTTTCATGGGCGCGAAATCCGACGCATAGCGCAGGCTGCTTTGCTCGGCCTGCGTCGCGGCCACGTCGCCGCACACGATCTCGGGCTTGTCGGAGGGCGTAGCCGTCTTGCCGTGAAGCAGGTTGAAAGTGCCCTTGACGAAAAACGCCGCTGCCAGTTGCGGCGGCGCCCATTTGCCCACCGTCCAGCCGACACGCAAGCAATTGTCGAGCACAATCTGCATTCTGCTCCAGTGTCTGGTTACTGGCTGGGTGCTGCGGCGCTTGCGACGTTGGCAGCAGCCTCCGCCGCAGCGTTTTCGGCGACAGCAGCCGCGCTTTCGGCAGCGACAGAAGCCGCGGCAACCTTGGGCACCGCGGGCGGCACCACCGGCGGAGCGCCGCCGCCGACGATAGTGAAGGCGCCTGCGCCAATGTCGATGTTGAGGGCCGAAATCTTGGTCGCCGCCGCTTTGGCTTCCCACAGTGTCGCTTCCTGCGTGAGTTGCTGGGCGCGCTGGCGCATCTCGGTGCAGTCCGTGTGGTCCGAACCAAAAATGGCCTCGGCCCGAAGCGCCGACATTTCCATGTTGCCGGCCTCAACTTGCAGCGCCGCAGCGGCGGCAATCTGCGTGCTGGCCTGCGACATCAGCTTGTGGCGGTTGTAGATGTATTTGCCGATGCCGGCGATCGTTGCGAAGATGCCGGGCACTTTCTTGCCGTGGTGGGCCTCGAACTCGTACTTCTTGACGTCCGAGACTTCAAACGAGATGCCTTTTTCGTGGGACAGCTTGAGGCCTTTGAAAGTCTCAACCGTCATGCCCAGGACGGACTCCATGGAAATGCCGTAGACGCCGTCGCGCTTGAGCGGCGCAACCGTCGAGGCCTCCATGCCAAGCACCGTTGAAGAGTTCATGCCAAGGATGTACTCGGAGAAATTACCCATGTTGTAGGCTTCGGTGCCCTTGTCGATGAACTCCTTGACGTGGCCGTCGACGGACTCCTCCTTGTTGCCCTTGATGGTTTCTTCCTTGTCGCCCTCAATGATCGTGGTTTCGTCGCCTTCGATGGTCTTGTTCTCGTCGCCGCCGGTTTCCTGCGTGTGGTCGCCGTCGGTCGCGATATGCACTCCCTCGCCGGCGCTGCCCTCCCCTTCTTCGCCGGAATTGGAGCCGATGCGAATCACCGTGCCCTGTGTAGGCGACTCGATGGTCACGTGCTGGCTGCCGTCCTGGTCCTCCATCGTGATCACATTGCCGCCGCCGGTCTGGATCTGGCTCTGCGTCTGGTTGTCTGATGTAACAGGGCTTTCGGTCTCCGGGTTGGGGATCGACGCCGAAATCACCATGCGGTCGGGGTCGCCGTCCACGCAGGTGACGAGGACTTCCGTGCCCTTGTGCAGCGGGAAGTGCATGCCCATACCCTCACCCGAATACGGCTGGGCCATGCGAAGATAGCGCGAGGCCTTGCCATCCTTCTTGTCCGAGAGGTCAAAGGGCAACTTGACCTTGTAGCGGCCCTGGTCGTCGATTTCGGCGTAGTCGCCGCTGCCTGCGGCGTCGACGGTCGCGTTGATGATGCCGTGGATGGCGGGCCATTTGGTGGTGCGCTCGGGCCGGAAGAGCCTGTCCGAGGGGATGCAGACAAACGCATTGTTGTAGGAGGCGCCCAGGGTGTTGCCGCTGCTGAACTGGATCGACTGTTCGGCGTTATGCGAGACGTGGGTAATCAGGTACTCGCGGTTGTAATCGTTGCGGTAGTGCTCCTGCAGTTCAAAGGTCGCGCCGCCGCGAAACGCCCGGCAGTCGGAAGCGCCGCTGAAGATTTTCTCGCGACACACGATTTCCTGGGCGCGGATGTTGCCAAGCGCCTTGCCCTCGTCTTCGGTCTTGTAGTGGTTGTTGTATTCGTAGACGCGGCCGACGCCGTTCTGGCTTACCTGCGTGACCACGCGCAGCGTTTCCGACGGCTTGCGGTAGTTGTAATCCTTCAGCACGACCTCCCTGGGAATCACGCTCTGGCGGCAGGAAAACAAGTTGATGACTTCTTCCTTGAACCAGTCCGTCGACGCGCTTTCGGACTCCGCGCCCTCGCTCCGGGCGTTGTTGTCGGCCGTCGGGCGATAGGGAATATTCGAGTTGCCCTGGATGCGCGGGTAGTGGCCGACGGCGTCGCCGAAGATGATCTTGTCCTTCTCGCCGCTGTTGTCGAAGAAGAAGAAAATGCCCTCGTGCTCGAGCCAGCGGTAAAGGAAATCGAGGTCGGTTTCCTCGTACTGGACGACAAACTCGCGCTTGGCGTAGCCGTTGCCGGCCTTGATTTCGTAATCGTCGGTGGTGAAACCCGCCTCTTTCATCACGTCGGCGATGATTTCCTTGACCGTCTTGTCCTGGAAGACGCGGCTTTCGTAAGTCAGGCCGAGTTTCCACAACCGCGGCACCAGGGTGGCCTTGTAGCGCACGAGGTCGAGCCGGCGTTCGATCTGTTCGAATTTCGAGAGCATGCCGTGGATCTTGAGTGTCTGCGCGCCGCGGCGGTTTTCGCCCGCGAGCTTGACGCCCTGCTTGATGCCGACCTTTGCGGGTTCCTTGAGCAGTTTGTCGAAGTCGAGGTCGACTTTGTCGGAGATCAGCTCAAGCTCGTAGCTGTAGAGCCGCGAAAGTTCCTCAGAGCCCGCCAGCTTGGTAAGCAGCAGCGAGTCATCGGCAACTGCGCCGGAGCTGAAGGACATCACGCGTTTGTTGATCGCACTTTCAGCCATAGTTGCGCTCCCTCGACAAACGGCCCAAGCAAAACCACAGCTTTTTCTACGGAGAACACGGAAGGCACGGAAAACGGCAAAAGCTATCTCACGCCAAGGCGCAAAGGCGCCAGGAAAAATAAGTCGCTTTGCGTCTTAGCGCCTTTGCGTGAGGCGCAGTTGCTTTTCTCCGTGTCTTCCGTGGACAACGCTTTACAGAAGTTACTTTTTGCCGAACGTGAAGCTGAAGTCCCCCGAGCCATCGAGCCCAACCGTGAGTTTCTCCGGCAGCGGGCCTTTGCTCATCTGTTCAAGCAGCTCGGTTGAAATCTTCGGCAGCAGTGTGCCCGCAAGGATGTGGTCGACGTTGCGCGCGCCGGTCTCGACCTCCGTGCAGCGAGCCGCAATCGCCTCGACGACCTTGTCGTCGAAGGAGAGCGTCATCTTGTGGCTTTCCTTCAGGCGGTTCTGCAGCAGGCCCAGCTTGAGGCGCGTGATGTCCTTCATTGCGTCCTGGTCGATGGGATAGAACGGCACAATCGTCATGCGCGCCAGCAGCGCCGGCTTGAAGTGCTTGCTGAGCGCGGGACGAATCAGGCCGATTAAATCGTCGAGCGCGGGCTTTTGCCCGCCGCTGCCCGCCTGCGTGATTAGATCCGTCGCAAGGTTGCTGGTCAGGAAGATCACGGTGTCTTTGAAATCCACTTCGCGGCCTTCGCCGTCGTTGAGCGTGCCCTTGTCAAAGACCTGATAGAACAGGTTGAGCACTTCCGGGTCGGCCTTTTCAACCTCGTCCAGCAAAACCACCGAATACGGCCGCTGGCGCACGGCCTCTGTCAGCATGCCGCCCTCGCCGTAACCGACGTAGCCCGGGGGCGAGCCGATCAGGCGGCTAACGGTGTGCTTCTCCTGGAATTCCGACATGTTGATGGTCGTCATGTAGCGCTCGCCGCCAAACAGCAGGTCGGCGACACCCAGCGCGGTTTCGGTCTTGCCGACGCCGGAGGGACCCACGAAAAGAAAGACATCCATCGGGGTACGCGGATTTTTTAAACCTGACTTTGCGGCACGAACGCCCTTGCCCACGATTTGCAGGGCGTGGTCTTGCCCCTTGATGCGCTTGCCGATGGTGCTTTCGAAGCTGAGCAGCGCGCTGGCTTCGTCCTGCACCATCTTGCCGATCGGCACGCCGGTCCAGTCCGAGATCACGCGCGCGATCACCTCCGGCGTCACTTCCACCTGGATCAACGGCTCCTTGCCCTGGATCTCGCGCAGTTCCGACAGCGCTCTCTCGAATTCGGCGCGGGCCTTGGCGTCGCCGCCGACAAACGCGGCGTCGTCCTTGCCCTTAACCTCGGTCTTTCCCTTGGCTTTCACTTCGGTCTTGCCGGTCTTGGCAGCCTTGTCGCCTTTGACGTCACTGGCGGGCTTGCCGTTGCCGTCGGCCTTGCTGTCGCCCAGCATCTTGGTGCGCGCGGCAATCACCTTCTCCGCCGCCGCCTTTTCCTTCTGCCAGCGCTCAAACAGTTTTTCGCGCGACGACTTCAGGTCGGCAACCTGCTTGGTCACCAGCGCAACGCGTTCTTCGTCCACAGTCGCGCCGGATTTGCGGTCGCGGGCACGGGCGCCGAGCTCGCGCTCGAGCGTGGCGATGCGGATTTCCATGTCCTGCAGCTCCGCGGGCTTGGTCGTCAGCGCCACCTTCACGCGCGCGGCGCTGGTGTCCATCAGGTCGATGCCCTTGTCCGGGTGCTGGCGGCCCGAGATATAGCGGCTGCCAAGCTGCGCCGCCGCAACCAGCGCGTCGTCGCGGATGATTACGCCGTGGGCCTGTTCGTAACGGTCGCGCAAACCACGGAGCATTGTTGTAGCCACTTCGTCGTTGGGCTCGTCGAGTTTGACCAGCTGGAAGCGGCGGGCGAGAGCAGCGTCCTTTTCGAAGTACTTCTTGTATTCCGACCACGTGGTTGCGGCGATGGTGCGCAGCTCGCCGCGCGCCAACGCAGGTTTCAACAACTGGCCCGCGTCGCCGGTGCCGGCGGCGCCGCCCGCGCCAATGAGCGTGTGGGCTTCGTCGATGAACAGGATGACCGGCTTGGGCGACGATTTGATTTCCTGGATGACTTGCTTGAGGCGGTTCTCGAACTCGCCTTTGACGCTCGCGCCCGCCTGCAGCAGGCCGATGTCGAGGCCCATGATCTCGACGTTCTTGAGCGTGTCCGGCACGTCGCCCTCCACAACCTTCAGAGCGAGGCCTTCCACCACCGCGGTCTTGCCGACGCCGGGCTCACCCACGCAGATCGGGTTGTTTTTGCGACGGCGGGCCAGGATGTCGACCATCTGGCGGATTTCGCTTTCGCGGCCGAACACCGGGTCAATGGCGTTCTCGCGCGCCTTCTGCGTGAAGTTCGTGCAGTACTTGGCCAAAGCCGAGCCGTCGCCGCCAACTTGCGCGCCGCCCTTGCCGCCCTCGCCCTTGGCGCCGGCCGCTTCCGCGCCCTCGATGGATTTGTTGACGGTGTCGAGAAGCCGCGTGCGCAATTCGTCGCGTTTTATGGGCTTAAGCAGGTCCATGTAGTCATCGCCGGCCAAACTTCCGGAGAACTTCTCGGGTTTGACCAGCAGCGCAATCAGCAACGTACCCGAGCGAATTTCGCTCAGCTTGTAATCGATGCTGGCGTGCAGCCACGCCTGTTCGATCCAGTCGACCAGCATGGGCGAGAAACCCGGACGCCCGGCATTGCCGGTTCGCGAGCCGTCGAGGACCTCATCGAGCGCCTTCATGAACTTGCCCGGGTCAATCCCATACTGGCGCAGGATGAACTGGATGTCCGCCGCCGGATCCTCGGCCATAGCGCGCAACATGTGCTCGACCGTGACCTCGTAGTTCGTGCGCGAAACCGCAATGCCCGCCGCCGACTCAAGCCAGCGCGTGCAGAAACGGTTTAACCGACCGACCAGCGACTTCAGATTGACGTCAACCATGCCTGTATCCTCGAATCCAGAACCGAACGTAGGTGTCTTCGCCCGCTTTGCCCTTCCCCAACCAGCTGGACCAGCCCAGGTACGCCGACTTGCCGCTGAGCGTCAGCGGCGGTGTCTCTTCAGCCCGCAACCACAGGACAACTTCATAGTCCAGCGCATCGGGGTTGAACAGGTCCGTAATTTCCCGCAGTTCGGCCATTTTGGTGCCGGACGGCAGAAACGCCATGAAATCTTCGAGGCCCACGGGCCCCACATTCATCGAAAACGCGCCGTCCGCTGAAAACACGCGCGATCCCAGCGTCAAATCGCGCGAAAGCGCACAATTCGCAGCGCCAAGCCGGTTTCGCTGGTCGTGGGGCACGTTCACGCGACCGCCCGTCATGCCCTCGACGTCGAACTCCACGCCCTCGAACATGTCCTTCAGCGCGCCCTCAAGCGCCGCCGCCGAGTGCGGCTGCAAGCCAAGCAATCCCGCCGCCGCAATCAACCGCTGAGGTTTGATCGCGCTGCCGGGCGGCGTGTTGGCCAACCCGAGCAGGGTCGTCAGCCTGCTTGAAAAATAGTCGGCGCCGTCGGCGCGATACTGCGCAATCGCGCGGTATTTCTCCCACACGCGATAAAACAGCGACAGCAGGCGGTGGCCAAAGAGGTCGAGGAAGGCGCGAGTGATGCCCTCTTCCTGCCCCATCAGTTCTTCGGTGTAAAACGCCGGCAGCGGCGAATCGGGCCCGTAGACGCCGAGGAAGTTCGTCGTCACGCGGTAACGCGGCGGCGCGCCTTCCTCGCTATGCATGCGGCCGACGCTGTGCAGGTCGGCGGTGGCGAAATTCAAGTCGAGCGCCGGGCGGAAACGCAGCACCTCGGCCTCCGGCGGACCCTGGTGGCCGACGCGTGCGGCATCCGGAAACAGGGCCTGCACCAGGCGCACGGCCTGGAAGAAGGAGTACTGGTGCGCATTTTTCTCGAGGTCACGGATCGCGCCGTGCTCCTCGAGCGCGGACTTTACAACAACGTCCGCTTGCCCGATCTCGCCGGCCATGTGTGGACCTCTCCGTACTTCGTGCCTTTAAGGCTGAGCCTGCTGAACGCATTGAGGGATACATACTGCGCCAAAAATTCGCTCAGGACTGAGCCAAACAGGTACGCCTCGCCCTCGCCGCCAAAGCCGTCTTCGCCGACTTCGAGTTCAACTTCCATGCCGCGCACGGGCGCGCCCTGCACCAGGCGGATAGCGGGCCTGGCGCTGATTTTCTCGAGCGCGGCGAGCATCAAGCGGTGAGCGTTTTCGGCCTGCCGGTCGACGCGCGCGCGGAAGTTGTAGAGGCCAATCAGCGAGCGCAGCGATTCAAGGTCGATCAGCGACAGGTAGTTCAGGCTCAGGTGCGACAGCAACCGCCAGTGCAGGTCGTCGCCCATGGGCGGCGCGATGCTGGCGGTGGGCCGCGTGATGTTTTTGGCGCGCGCAAAATTTGGCGCATTGCTGGTGGTCACGCTGACGTCGCCCAGGCCAAGTTTCGTCGGCAGGTTGCGATTGGTGCAGGACAACTCGATGGACAGCGTCTCGATTTCGGGCGTCTGGATGTTGTGCATGCCGCCCGTAAGGCTGATCATCACGTTGGTGCCTTCGCCGGTAACCGCCGGGTGGATGCGCGCGCGATAAAACACCGCGTCGGGCTCTGGCCGCGACGAAAGCCTGAACAGCGGGCGGTACTCGCGCAGCCGGTTGGTGCCGCGCGGCATGCCTGCGACGCGGTCGATCGAATAGATCTCGAAGTGCCGCCCGTCGCTGCCCGAGGGCCGCACGAAATACTCTGTGCGCTGCAGATCGACGCGGATGGGATCGGCGTCGTGCTTGAAGAGATTAATCGCCGGCGTGCAGTTCAACAGCACGTTGCCCGCGCTGACCGGCGGCATGTTTTCAACCAAGCGCGAAAGCTGGAGCTGAAGTTCGAAGTGCGTTGCGGCGCCAAGCTTCGACAGGCCCTGCAGGCCGGTCAATTCCACATACATGAACTTCGCGGGGTAAATGAAGTATTCCTGCAGCAGCCTGAAGCCGGAGAACGACGCGTTGGGATAAGCCAGCATCGCCTCGTTGCCCGCAAAGCCCACGGGCGACGTTTTGGCGTCGAGCGAAACGCCCTGGCCAGGCGGCGTCAGCGGCTGCGCGACGGCGCGCGTGAAATAGCGCGTCAGGCACAGGTACAAGGCGCGGCTGACGGCGGTTTCACCCGCCAAGTGCAGGCGCAAGCTGCTGATGTTGGCCTTGGCCGCCGTAATACCGTCGGCGAATTTGAACTTGAGCGCGAGCACGGGGGGCGAGCCGCGGCGCAACTCAACGCCCTGCAGCGTGATCGGCTGAAGGTTGACATCGTAGACACTGCGAAAGCGACAGGGTGTGCCGTCGACGGGCACGGAATCGATCTCGGCGCCTGATGCTATGGTGCGCGATTCCTTGGCGGCTTGCGCCATGGCGTCGAACTGCAGCGTGGTGATCGAGGGGACCGGGCGCAGGTAATGCGGCCAGAACATCTCCATCAGCGCGTGGGTGAGTTCGGGCAGTTCGTCGTCGAGTTTTTCTCGCACGCGCGCGGTTAAAAACGCAAAGCCCTCGATCAGGCGTTCGACGTCGGGGTCGCTGCCGGGCTCGGCGAGGAAGCCTGCTGCCTCGGGGTGGGCCGTCGAGAACTCGCGCCCGAGCTCGCGGAGGTAAAGCAACTCGTCCTGGTAGTATTTGTTAAAGGTCATGGTGTGTTGGTGGTTAGTGAATAGATCCCCATGCGAAAGACTTTGCCGTTTCTAACCACTGTCCACTAACCACTATCCACAAGCCCTAACTTGTCAAATTCACGTGGCCGGTTGAATTCACCAGCGTGTCGAAAAACACCGAATGCTGCTGCTGCGACGCCTGCACCTTGGCCGTGACCTGGAAGCGCAGCGTCAACTGGTCGTCCTCGTTCTCGACGTAGATGACATTGACCGAATGCAGGCGCGGCTCGTACTTCTCGATGCACCGGCGGATGATGCGCTGCATGCGGTCTACCGAATCCGGGAACGCCTGCGTGATTTCACTAGGCGCGGGAATGCCGAAATCCATCTGCGCGGGCGCCTGCCCCTGGCGCGAATTTAATATTCGCGCCAGGTTACGGATGACCGATTTCAACAATGCGTTAGGGTCTTCGGTCATGGTGCGCGCGGGCCGTGTTCTGGCCTGCGAAAGACGCTCAAGCAATGTGCGGTCTCTGAACATAGTTCGAGGTCCAGGTGCAGGTTCAAGTTCAGGAAAATCCGCGCTGGCGAATCTGGACCTGAACCTGAACCTGTACCTGCCAAGGCGGCAAAGGCCGGAAGCGGCATGAACCCGCCTCCGGCCCCAATCTGACATAATAGCCGGCGATTACTTCGTCGGATCGTTGAAGTCGAACACCGTCGGCACCTGGCCGCCCGAATCCCACGTCCACTCAACCTGGCGATAGGCAAAACCGATGTCTTCCATGTGCGGCGGAGTCGTCGGGTCCATTTCGCTGGGCTTGGGCGTGTTCGGGCGCGCCATGACAACACGGCAGTCCGTCAGCTTGATCTTGAAGTATGCCTCGCTGCCGCCGTCTTTGGGCTTATCGCGCCAGAACTCGAGCGTGACTTCCTTGACGGCCTTCTTCTTGGCCAACGCCTCGTAAAGCTTGGGCGAAGCCTTGTCGATTTCCTTGCTGACGCTGCAGGCGCCGTGCACCGGCTCGCCGCGGCCCTTGTTTTCGCGCATGTCAAAGGGGTACTGGAGCTCGTGGCTGAAACCGCGAACGTCGCACCAATCCTTGTGCGCCTTGTCGAGAGAGCTGCCGGGCATGCCGTCAACCTTCATGAAGATCTTCATGTTAGCCATCTATCATTCTCCTTTTTCTTGGCCCTTGATTTGTGAGCGGTCTGTGCAGTTGAAAATCTTTCCGAGTTTCGACAGTGCGAGCGGGCTTTTGGCCCGCTCGCGTTCCTGCAAAATCACTTACTTGCCCTTGTCCATCTTGCCGACCAGCGACAGCGTGAAGAACGCGCCCATGTACTTGAAGTGGGGGCGCACCTTCATCTGCACGCGATACCACCCCGCCTCGCCCGGGACATCCTCGACGTCGATCTGGGCGGTGCGCAGCGGGCAGCGCGAGCGAATGGCCGGCGACGGGTTGTCCGTGTCGGCGACGTACTGGCCAATCCACTTGTTCAGTTCGCGCTGCAGGTCTTCCTTTTCCTTCCAGCTTCCGATCTGTTCGCGCTGCAGCACCTTGATGTAGTGCGCCAGGCGGTTGACGATGAACAGGTAGGGCAGTTGCGTGCCCAGCCGGTAGTTCATCTCGGCGTCTTTGCCTTCCTTGCTCTTGCCAAAGCTCTTGGGCTTCTGGCAACTGTTAGCCGAGAAGAACGCCGCGTTATCGCTGCCCTTGCGCATCGCCAGCGCGATGAAGCCTTCTTCCGAAAGTTCGAACTCGCGCCGCTCGCTGATCAGCACTTCGGTCGGGATCTTGGTCTCGATCTCGCCCATGCTTTCGTACTGGTGCAGCGGCAGGTTCTCGACAGCGCCGCCCGACTGCGGGCCCACGATGTTCGGGCACCAGCGGTACTTCGCGAAGCTTTCCGTCAAACGCGTGGCAAACGCAAAGGCCGTGTTGCCCCACAGGTAGCTGTCGTGCTTGCCCTTGACGTCTTCCTCGTAGTTGAAGGCCTTGACCGGCACGGTGTCGGCGCCGTAGGGCAGACGCAGCAGGAAACGCGGCACCGTCAGCGCCACGCTGCGGGCGTCTTCTGACTCGCGGAAGCTGCGCCACTTCGTGTACTGAGGACCTTCGAGAATGCTCTTCAGGTCCTTCAGGTTCGGCAGCTTCTGGAAGCTGTCGATGCCGAAGAACTTCGGGCCCGCCGCCGCAACGAAGGGGGCATGAGCCATGGTCGCGACCGCGCCGACCTTCTGCAGCAGGGCGATGTCCTTGGGCCCGGGGCCGAAGTCGTAGTTGGCGATCATCGCCGCGTAGGGCTCGCCGCCGAACTGGCCGTATTCGCCGGTGTACACGGTCTTGTAGAGGCCGGATTTAACAATTTCCGGGGTATCCTCGAAGTCGGCCTGGAGATCTTCTTTCGAGACGTTGAGAACCTCGAGCTTGATGTTCTCGCGGAATTCGGTGCGGTCGACCACAAGCTTGAGGCCGCGCCAGGCGCTTTCCATCTTCTGGAACTCGTCGCTGTGCATGACCTGGTCGAGCTGCGACGAAAGCTTTTCGTCCAGCGCCGCGATCATCTGGTCGACGGCGGCCTTGTCGGCCTTTTCGCCCTGGCGCGCGGGCGCCAGCAATTCACTGATAAACGCCTCGACGCCGCGCTTGGCGATGGCGTAGCCATCATCAGAGGGCGACATCTTGGTCTGCTGCATGATTTCGTCGAGCAGCGAGCCGTCGGCTGCTGCCGCCGACTTGGCTTCTGCCTGCTTAGTGGGTTCTGCCATCGCAATCCCTCTTCTCGTCGTTCAGTGCCGTAAGCGGACGACCTTGAGACCGTCCGATGATTTAGTCGCTCAAGCCCTTACTTCTTGTCTTCCTTCTTCTCGAGTTCCTTCATGATCTTCTCGCGCGCCGCACCGTCACCCACGATCTGCTGGATCTTCTTGCGGAACGCGGGGAAGTTGCCAAGCGGGCCCTTGAGCGCCGCCAGCGCCTGGCGCAGCTCGAGTAACTGCTTGAGCTCGGGCACCTGCTTTGCGACCTGCTCGGGCTCGAAGTCCTTGAGGTTGTCGAACTTCAGCTTGACCGCCATCTCGTCGCCGGACTTGCCCGAGAGCTTGTTGGCCACGTTCATCTGCAGGCCCAGCCCCTGGCTCTTCATTACTTCGTTGAAATTGTCCTTGTCGATGTTGATGGGCTTGCGCTCTTCCAGCGGCGTTTCGTCCTTACGCTGGGTGTAATCGCCCATCATCAAGAGCTTCAGCGGCAGCTCCTTCTCTTCCTGGGCATCGCCCGTGCTGGGTTTGTAGACAATGTTCACGCGTTCACGCGGCGCAACGGATCCATCGGCTGCTGCCATGAGATTCTCCTCTTCCTAGCCGGTTGATTTTCGTACCGGCAATTCAATTTTCGCAGGCGTGACACTTTACCCCGTGCAAGCCCGCAAGCGACTGGGAAATTGCGAATCTACAGAATCTGAATGTCCCCCCGTTCGCCACACGTAACTTATTTCACCAAAACACTTTATACCTATGACGATGGCGGTTTCGGCAGCCCCAGGGTCTCGAAAATCGATTCCCGCGCCCCTGTGTCCTTCACCAGTTCCTTGATTACGTCCTCCAGCGGCATCGCCCCCCACTTAACCGCGCGCTGCACCAGGTAACTCACCGGGCTGTGCGGCTCCGTGCGGCGCAGGAAGTCGGCGACCTCCTGCAGGCGCTTCATGGCCTCCGCGCGCGAACCCGCGGGGGCCCCGCCGGACGTTGGTCCACTCATGGCTTCTCCTCCCTGCGGGGCGTTGGCCGCCGCGCCGGCAGCCGCGGGCGCGGTTTCCACTTCGAGTTTGCTGCGCACGGCGCGCGACAGGACGCCGAGGTCCGGCGCGTCGCCCGCGTACTTTTCGGCGAAGCTGTTGAGTTCCTCCAGCGCACGGGCGCAAAGCGCAAGGCCGTCGCGCTCGGGCGGGGACGGCGGGGGTTTGCGCTCGATCTCGGGCCCGATGCGGTCCACCAGCCATTGCACGGCGGCGGTGCGCGCGCGCATGCGTTTGGCCTCGGGCATCAGGCCTTCCCAGTGCGCCTTGATCATCTCGTTCATCACGCCAACGCCGATGGCCAAGCCCGCGTAACCTTTGATGTTGTAGAGCGCGCCTGCAAGATACGCGGCCACCAGCAGATCCTTCGACTTATTGGCGATGATCGCCGCGGCGGCGTCGGCGACTTTCTTCCAGTTCACGACTCCGCCCGTGGGCGACTCGAGCTTCTGGATTTCCGTCTCGATCGACTCGAACTCGGGGTCGTAGCGCACGCTCGCCCCGGCCGGCGTAGCGCCGGGAATTGCCGCTGAACCCAATGCTGCAGTCACTTCAGCCACAAACATTCCTCCAGGTATTTAGCCACGAATGGACACGAATTTTCACGAATGACTCAGCCTGATTCGTGTTGATTCGTGGGAATTCGTGGCTAACAGCCTTTGCCTTTCACCGCGCCTCCGCGTCTCCGCGGTAAAATCAAACTCTCCCGCAGGCGTCCAGCAGATCGCCGACGACCGCACCGGGGCTGTCATTGATGCGACCGTACTTCGCTTTCGCCGCATCCTGCCGCTTGGGATCATTGAGGCCAACCTTGCCGGGCTGGTAGACGCTGTCGCTTTCGAGTTTGGGCTGCAGCAGCGGCAGGAAATACTTCGGCAGCAGGTCCTCGAACAGCAGCGTCACGCAGGCGGGCGTCGCATCTTTGGCGATGTTCCAGACCGCCATTGTCGGCGGCAGCTTGCGCGCGCCCATGCGCCGCGTGGCCTCAAGCCAGAACGCGAAATCGCGCGCGCCCGGCGCCTGCGGCAGCCGCAGCGCATAGCGCGGGTTCACGTTGGGTTTAATCACCTCGGCGACATTGCCAAGGACAAGGCTGCGGCGAGGATCGGTTGCGCTGCCGTAGGCGCCGGTCCAGAGGTCGGTGAGTTTGGTGTGGGCAAGGTCGACGGAGAACTTGGTGCCCTTGCTTGCGACGTCGGCCGTAAACGCGAGCTTGTCGACGCGCGCCAAAAACGTCTTGAGGTCCTGGCCGATCCAGTTGGTGGCAACGCCGTGGGCGTGGGTAAAGAAGTCGTCGAAGATCGCGGGCGCAAGCGGGTAGTCGGGCCCGAACATCGACAGCGGCGCGAACGTGAACACGACAAACGGGTATTGGCGCCCGACCTTGTCGCAGGATGGCACCATCACGCCGGGCATCAGGCGTTGTGTGCTGGCGCAGTAATAGATGAAGCGCGAGCCCGGTGCGTGGTCGAACAGGTCGTCCCAGTTGCCCTTGGCCGCGGTATGGCCCGCGACGATGCCTTCCTGCACCCAGCGGTCGAAAAGGCCGAGCTCGGGCGTGCCCGCGTTCTGGCGAATGAAATCGCCATGCAACGGAAGCTTGCCGTAACAACCGACGGGGAAGGTTGTCATGCGCGCCTCGCTTCAAGCGACGGCCCAAACCAATGCGAAGAAAGACTTTGAGCTACGAATACACACGAATAGACACGAATAGAAGCTGATGGCTTCTGATGGTTGCTGAATTCGTGAGAATTCGTGTTCATTCGTGGCCAACCAGTCTTTGCAGTGTCTTCCGTGGACAAAGCTTTTTCGTTACTGGCCGATCTTTGCGGGTGGTAGAAAACCTGCGAAATACTTTTCCTTCAGCGGCGATTCCGCTTCCTTGCAGGTAAACGTCAGCTTGACGTCAAAGGTCTGCTCCTTGCCCGCCACCAGCGTCTGAAACATCCAAGTATTGACAAACGACACTTGGTCGACACCCGTGGGTTTGCCCTCACGCAACAGCCTGAGCAGGCCCCAAGCCTTGTCAGTATAATCCTTGACCACCCACTGGTTGTCGCCGACGCGGATCGACAGTTTCGCTCCCTGGCCCGGGCCGTCAGTCCAGACCGGTTCAAAACGCCGACTCTCGCGGTCATTAAGGCCAATATCGAGTTTGTTTCCGTTGTACATCATCCCGGGGAAACCTAACCGGATATCGGCAACGCCCTTACTGCCGTCAAACTTGACGGTAAAGGGCACGTTGAAGGCTTCGGTGTCCGGCTTGAACATGGTGGTGCGGATGTGCTGGGCCTTGGCGACGCAGGCTTTGAAATCCGGCGAGAACGAAATCAGCGGCTGGCTGATGACGTAATCGTCAAGCGCGTCCAGCGTCTCGTATGTGCCCCAGAAAATGCCCGACTTCGGCCGGAACATGCGAATGAAGGAATCCAGTGTTGCGTCCTGGCGCGTCTTCCAGTCAAGCTCCTCAAAGGGGAACTTGCCCGCCATGTTGTCGCGGTACCATTGGACCACGCTGGTTTGCCACAACGCGTCGGCCTCAGCCTGCGCCTCCTTGGCCAGCGCCTTGCGCGCGTTGTCCCACACATCCATCAGCACCTTCAGCGCGCGCTTGGACAACGTCGGGTCCGCCGCATTGAGCGCGATGTCGAGGTCCTTGGCGCACTTGTCAAACACGTCGACCAGCGCCTTGAGCTTGTTTTGCTGGTGATAGCGGATCACGCGTTTCTGCGGCTGCGTCGCGCGCACAAACGTGTCGAGTTCACCCATCAGGTTGGTCAGCGCCTTGAGCGCCTCGTCGACCCACTTCAGGTCGTCCATGGGCTTGTTGCGCGGCAGTTCGGACTCGGACAACTTGAGCACACGGCCCGCCCAGATGCTTCGAAACAGCTCACGGTGCGGCGCGTCGGCCGCCGTCAACTGGCGCAGGCGATTCACCGCGTCCTGGCAATCGGCGAATTCCTCGACCGAGACATTCTCGAGCAGCAGGTCCCAGTTGCGGCGGTACTCCGTCACGTACTGGTCGCGCAGGCGTTCTTCGATTTCAGACGGCTTCTTTTCCGCCTTGAGCTGCGCGAACTTGCTTGAAAGAACGTTGCTTTGCTCTTTGATCGCAAAGGCGACGTATTTGTCCCAGGCGCTCTGCGTGTAGATGCCGCTGAAAGTGTACTTGGTCTTGATCAAGGACTTCGCCGGCGAGCCTTTAATCAGGTAGTCAACATTGATGGCGTCAAACGAGTCCTTCTTGTTGTTGATAACGGCCTCGTAAGTCTGCGGTATCCAAAGCGCGCCCGTGAGTTCGTCGCTGACGCGCTGGTCGAGCGCCGGGTCGTAGGCCAGCTTGAAGTCGCCGACGCGGTCAAGCTGTGTGGCCACGAATGAAAGTTGCGAGAGCGCGACCTTTTCGCTTTCCGGCGTGCGGGGGTTGAGCCCCGCCACCCAGCGGTCGTTCTTCTTCATCACGCGCTCGATCAGCTCGGGCTCGGCGGGCTTGAGTTCGCCCGTCAGCATCTTCCAGGTGCGCTGCATGTCGTACAGGTCGTCGTAGTCGCTCGACTTCTTCTCGGGCTTGACGCGGAGTTCCTCAAGGTCGGTCACCAGTTTCTTGGCGGCCTCGTTCATCAACAGCGCTTTCATCTGCGCGTCGTAGACCTTGCGGCCGGGCTGGGCGACGTCTTCGCCGCGATAGAGGCCAAAACCCAGCGTGATCGGCGCGCCGCCGCGGCGATAACCGTCAATGCCCGCAAGCTGCCCGCGAAGTTCGTCCAGCGCCGCAAGTTGTTCGGCCTGCCCGGCGTTGATCTTCTGTGCGGCGGCGACGCGGTTGAGCGCGGCGTCCATGCCGCCGACCAGCCCTTGGTTGCCGATGAACGAAGTAACCAGATAAGCCAGCACGATCACGAACAAACCCAGCGAAGCGACCGCGGCGACGGTGCGCACGACGGCCTGGTTGCGCAGCACGTTGGCCGAGCTGCGGGCGAGGTTCTGGTCCGGGAAAATCACCTTGGTGAACAGGTCCTTGAGGAAGAAACTCTTTTTCTCGGTCGTGGTCTGCTGCAAGGTCGTGGCTTCTTCGGTCATCTGGAAGGCCTCGCCCAGCGCGGCCAGCACCTGGTCGATCGGGATGCCCTTTTGCGTGCCGCTGCTGAAATAAACGCCGCGCAGCACGGCGCTTTCAGCAAACGGGTTGGCCTTGAACAGCGCGCCGACGAACTCGGCCAGCGGCTTGCGCGCCTTCTCGAACTGCAGCGGGAACGCGAAGCTGGACTGGCGCTTCTTCACGGGCCGGTCGTTGGCCAGCACGCCGAGACGGCGCAGCCGCAACTTGGCCGCCAGCGCGCCGGATTCTTCCTCGAAGCTCTGGCGGGCTTCCTTCTGGCTGCCTGAATAAGGAAGCGAATAGCCCCAGACCTGCGAGCGCTCGGGCCGCGCGTAATCTTCGAAGAACTCGCCGAAGCCCGAAAGCAGGTCGCACTTGGTGAACATCAGGTAGACCGGGAACACAAGGTTGAGCTGCTTGGTCAGTTCGTCGAGGCGGTCGCGGATAGTCTTGGCGTGCGCCTCGATTTCCTCGCTGGTCGCGCTGACGAGGTCAGTGACGCTAACGGCGACAATCGCGCCGTTGATCGGCTTGTGTTTGCGCGATTTCTTGAGCAGGTCCAAAAAGGCAAACCATTCGTGCTGGTCTTCCGCCTGCGTCGTGTAGCGGCCGGCGGTGTCGAGCAAAATGCCTTCGTCGGTGAACCACCAGTCGCAATTGCGCGTGCCGCCGATGCCGCGGATGCTCTTGGGCCCGCCGCCGACGTTGGGGAAGTTCAGGCCCGACTCCTGCAGCGCCGTGCTTTTGCCCGCGCCGGGCGGGCCGATGATGATGTACCAGGGCAGCGTGTAGAGCGCCGTTGCGCCCATCTTGCTGGCCTTGAGCGAACCCAGCGCGTCGCGGAATTGCTTTTCGAGTTCGGCGACTTCGGGCTGCTTGTCTGGCGTGACGCTTTCCATCTGCGCCTGCGCCTGCATGCGAAGCTGGTTCTCGATACGTCTGGCCCCACGGGCAGCCATCAATCGCCCGATCAGCCAGATAAACACGGCCAGCGTGACCACGCAGCCGATGACCAGCATGCGGATCTTCGGGTCAATGCCCAGCACGTCGCCGCCAAACCAGATCAGCGCGCCAAGCATGGCAAGCGCGACGAGGCTGATGGCGCCTTCGACCGGGAATCTGAACATGCCGCCCATTCAAAACCTCAATACAGCTGCGTTACCCACAAAAACTTTTTGGCCACGAATCTCCACGAATAGACACGAATAAAACGTCCAGTTTTCGAACACGCTATTCGTGAGAATTCGTGTTCATTCGTGGATAGCAGCCTTAGCCTTTCGCCTGCACGCCACCGACGGCGCCGTTGAGCACGCCGGACAGCACAATGAACAAAATCAAAATCAGCGTCGCGCACACCACCGGCACCACCCACGCAGGAATCACGCGCGTCAAGTTGGGCATGGCGTCCGGCGGCTTCCAGTGCGGGCTGAGTTCTTCGCCGCTGTCGCCGCCGCGCGCGGTTTTCATCTCGCGCGCCAGCGCATCAAGCAGCACCTTGCGGCGTTCCATGCCCTGAAGGTCGGCGTACTTGCCGCGGAAACCCAGCGACAGGCAGAGGAAATAAACCTCGAGTACATCGAGCTTGCGCGGGTCACGCGTATTACGAAGCGCCTCGAGCTTGTTGAAGAACTCCTCGCCCGCCGAAAAGTCGTTGAAGTACGCAAGCTGCAGCGGCTTGCCCTGCCACGCGTCTTTGGCCGCCCAATTGGAACTCAGCACGATTTCATCGAAGAACGCGACCAGGGCGTATTTGGCCTGCTGGACGTCCTCAAGCGGGATGTCGTTGGCGCGCGCGCCGTTGTCGAGTTCGCGGAAAAGTTCGTCGACTTTGAGGTAGAGCTTTTCCGCCAGGCCGGGGTCCGACGTTTTGCTGACCTGGATGGCGTACGTGAGGAAACCCGAGCAGAGCTCGGGCAGCGGCTGGCGTGTGATCGTTTGTTCTTCAGCCATAGATTCAGAGCCCACTGCGTCAGCCGTGGGATACTGCCTGTGCCCGGGTTTCAATCCCATCGCTTGCGCGATGGGCTCTGGTTCCGTTAATCCTTGATCGCCATCAATTCCAACTTCAGGTCCTGGAACTCCGGCGGGAAGTACATTGCGATCGTGCGCGTGTTCGCAATCGCTTCCCAGTGTTCACCGGCCTTCTCGACCTGGAAATAACTGCGGCCGGGCTGCACCGGCACATCCGGCGGCGGCGCGGCAACGTACTTAAGCGGCAGGCCGCGCATCGCCTGCGCAATCAGTTTGTCGACGCGGTCGCGCGAGCTGACTTTGGCCTTCAGCGGCAACTCGCTGACGACTTTTTCCGGCGGCGACGCCGAGCCGACGGCGAGGAAGAACTGTGCCCCGGCAACCATGCGGTCATCGACAAGGCGCGCCGCGTACAGCGCGTTGTTGATCTTCTCGACGGGGATCGGAACGCAGCGCGACGCAATGGTCGTTTCGAGCAGCGCGCGCAACTGTTTCTCGAGGCCCGCAAACGTCCCGCCCAGGTCTTCGTGCGCATATGGCGGCACGTCCTTGGGCTGGCCCTCGTTGGTAAACGTATAGAGCGTGCCCGCAAGCCGCGCGAGTTCGAGGTACATCGTCTCCGGGTGGCTGCGCGTGTGGTTGAACAGGTGAATCAGGCCCGGGATGTGCGCGTTGACGGTATTTAATAACCAGAAATTGGCGGCTTCCGAGGTCGTGAACTGCACAAGGCCTTGAGACCGCTGGCGGCGCTGCTGCGACAGTTCAACGCTCTTGGCCGAGGTGATCTCGACCAGGCGGCGCAGCAGGCTCATCAAATAGGGCGACGCCGCAATCGAAAGCAGCGGCGGAACGTAATTCGTGTTCAGCTTGTATGCCCCGGTTTCGGTGCGCATAACTTCGGCGATTTTCAGGCTGACGGCTTCGTCCAGCGATTCGCCCTCGAACACCAGCCGCAGGTTCTTCAGAGCCGCCGGGACATCTCGCTCGTCGGCGCCGGTATTCTCATCACGCAGCTTAACCGAGCGCGATTTAAAACGCGTCGCGCGGCCGTCAGTCTCGCCCGCGGCGCTGACGCCCACGCTGCCGTCGCGCGCCAGGGGCGCGACAAGATAAACGCCGAGTTTTTCCTGCTTGGCCGCAAACGCCGCCGCAAGGGGACGCGAAGGCGGCGCTTCGTCGAGTTCAGGCAGATCAACGATCATGCCGTCGGGCATAATCGCCGCGCAGCGCGACAGCACCAGTTCGCCGCCGGTTAAAGCCGTCTCGTCAAATTTCAGTTCCGCCACGCCGTAATACAGCGGCTGGATCGCGCGCATGCCCTGCCGCAGCAGGTTCTCGTGGTAGCGGTCCCACTGTTGAAAGTGGTGCGGGGTGAGGAAAAGCCCCTCGCTCCAGTGCACTTTTTGGCGGTAATCCACAGAACCTCTCCAAAAATCAACCGCGGACACGCAGAGACGCGGAGAAAAACAACTTTTTAGCCACGAATGAACACGAATCTACTCGAATCAACAACCACAGCCATCCGGGTGTTACGGCAACCGCAATTCGTGTTTATTCGTGGCTAAATTGCAGTTCCCCGCGCCACCGCGACTCGGCGGTGAGAATTACTTTTTCAACTGGATGCGATAACCCGTGAACTCGAACACATACCCCGGCGCGTCGCCCACGGGCACCACCACGCGGCGTTCGCCCTTGTCCTCGGATTTCGGGTAAAGCGCCATCACGCCAATGAATTTCACGTCCGCCGCCAGCGTACCCAGCGAGACTTCCTTGGGCTTGTCGCCGGCTTCCGACGGGAAAACCGTGATTGCCAGGTGATCGCCGACCGCATCGGCGCCCAGCGCATCCTTGTCAGCCGTCCAGAGCTGGTCATAGGGCGCCGACATGAACTTGCCGTCGTTGCGCAACAGGTAAATGCGCACGTCCACGGGTGTTGACTCGCCCGCTTCGTTCTTGTTCAGCGGCGAAATGCCGTGCACCCGGATGGACGAGGTGCCGCCGCAAGCGGACAGCACGAGAGTCAGGACCAACAGAAGAATCGCACGCGTTTTCATGGCAGTCCTCGTTAGTTCGGCTTGACCACTTCGATTTTTGGCGCCGAATTCGGCTTTGGGTCCTTTGCTTCCTTGGAATGCGACTGCAGGTAACCCTTTCGGATGCTGGGAAAAATCACGTCGTTGAAAAGTTTGGTGCTTTCGGCCAGCAATTCGCGATATGTGGTGCTGTATAACCGCCACGCGCGCTTCTCCAATGACATTTTCGCGAACATTTTGCCCAAACCGCCCGCCCCCGCGAGCACCTGCTGCTCCATCGTTTCGGGATCGATGCGGCGCATGATCGCCTGCACGGCTTCTTGCACGCCGGCCACCATGCCCATCTGGTGTTCGCCAAGGTCTCGATAAGCGCCCTCAAGCATGCGCTTGACGTTTTCCATGTCGGGCTCGCCGCGCCAATCAAGCGGGTAGCGGCGGATCTCCATCTGGTTCTTGACCTGCTTGATCGGGTTATTGGTGCGTTTGAAAGCCATGGTCACGAACGCTTCGAACTGGCCCTCGAACTCGCTGCGGCCCTTGAGGCATTTCACCAGCCAGTCAAGCGTCACATCCAGAGTCTGCTCGATCAGGCGGCCAAAAAGTTCCATCTGCTCGGGCTTGGTGAAGCTGCTTTCGCCCAGGAAGTGTTCCGACAGCCTCGCCATGACCTTGTAGGACGCGGCCACCATTTCGTTCACGCCCTCGACGGGCAAATTTTCAGTTTTGCCCGTCGGCAGCTCAGTGCGTACCGGGCGCGTTTCTTTCTTGGGCGGGATTGGCGTTTGGGGCTCGTCGAGGTCGGGCCGCTTTTCGGCCTTGGTCGGCGGGTTCTGCAACTCGGCCACTAGCGGCGCGGTCTGTACCTTGTTGGGGCCAAGCGCGGGGACTTCGCCGGTGTCGTCGGGTTTTTTGACCGGGCCGTTGAAAATTACATTCGACTTCGCGACGGCCACCGTGACATCGGTGATAGTGGTCGACTCAACCTTCACCGAATAGGGCCCGACGCGCACCGTGTCGCCGGCTTTCACGTCGACAGTCGTGCTCGGCTCCATCCGCTTGTCGTTGACGTAAGTCCCGTTGCGGCTGCCGAAATCCATGACCACGTAGTCGTCGCCGCGCTTGATGAAAACCGCGTGGGTGCGCGAGACCATGCCGTCGACGTCGACCAGCAGCAGGTCGTTTTCAGGGGAGCGGCCGACGGCGACTTTGTCTTTATCAAAGACAAGTTCCGCCAGCAGGTTGCCGCTGTCTTTGGTCAAAGTGACGCAAAGCTTGATGGCCATTATGATTACCCGTTTGAGCCCGGCCATCATGCCCGCAGCGGCCTTGCAGTCAAGCAAGGCAACGCTTTACCCCATCAATGTTGCATTAAATGCACAGACCGCCTTGCGGCGGCCCGTGTGTATTGCGCTGTCTTGACTACTTCTTGGGCGCCGACCAGATGATGTTCTGGTCTTCGTCGGCCAAAACGATCTGCGGGTTGCCGTCAGCGTCAGTCATGAACTGGCCACGCAGCTTTTCGTTGGACTTGAGCTGGATCACGGAAGTGCCGGTTTCCTGGGCCTGGATCTGGATACGGCTCTTGTTTTCCTTTGCCTGCAACTCAATGCCGGCCATGCCGTCGTCATCGGTTACCATCATCGCGCCCGGATTGCCGCGGCGATCATAAGCGATGAAACAGCCCGGGAAGTCCTTGGAAGAAGTCATGCTTAGACGGGGCCTGAGCTTGCGGTCTGTCACGGCAATGACCGCGTCCTCGTCCTTGAGGCTCTGTGTGATGCGGGCATTCCCCTTCTTATCAAAGATAGTGAAGACAACTTGGCCGTCGTCAGCGACTGCAAAGCCTCCACGCACGTTGCCATCAGCATCCTGCAACTGAAACTTCGTGGCAACAACGGCCGAGCCTGCACCGCCGAGCACCTCGGTAGTGCCTTTTGCGTGCACCTTGTCGCCCATGAGCGTGTTGACCGCCAGGAAGCTGCCGGCAAGCGACATCACGCCCGCAAAACCCAGCACCAGTAAAAATTGCACCTTGGACATATGTTCCCCTTTGTTGGTTAGTTGGCCCGCATTGAAGTTCAAGCACGCTATCCAAAATAGACCCGGCACGCAAACCATCGCGTGCCACTTGTCAAAGCACCGTCAAATTTGAGGCAGACCTGACGGAATTAAGGCAGCGGAACGTGCCTCGGGGCGACTAACAGGAGCGAACCCAAAAACGCACCGCGTTCTTGGGAAGGGCCCCTGCAATCACGAATTGCATGCGATAGATAGCTTGCTGGGCCCAGCGGGCCCAGCCGACTTACTTTGCCAGTTTTTTGCCCTTTTCGGTCAGCTTTCGACCTCGTGGCGTCACTTGGATTAAACCCTCGCGAATCAGATGCGGCTCGTAGGCGTCTTCGATGGTGTCTTCTTCTTCACCCACGGCGACGGCGACCGTGCGCAGCCCCGCGGGCCCGCCTTGATCGGCGAGGCAACGCAAAATCCGCCTGTCCATCTCGGTCAATCCGTACTCGTCGATCCCGAGCATCAATAAACCTTCGCGGGCTACGGATTCGGTGATCTTGCCCCTGGCGCGCACCTGCGCGACGTCGCGCAGCCGCCGCAAAATGCGATTCGCCACGCGCGGCGTACCGCGCGCGCGGCTCGACACCAGTTCAAGTGCGGCGGCATCGATTTCGGTCTTGAGCAGGCCCGCCGAACGCTCGACAATTTTGCGAATATCCGCGGCTTCGTAAGGGTCGAGGCGTTCCGTCACGCCAAAACGCGCGCGAAACGGCGACGACAACAGCCCCTCGCGCGTGGTCGCGCCAACGAGCGTGAAACGCTGGATGTCGATGCGCACGCTGCGCGCGGCGGGGCCCTTGTCGATCTGGATATCGACGTGGAAGTCTTCCATCGCGCTGTAGAGATATTCCTCAACGGGCGCGGGCAGGCGGTGAATTTCGTCGACGAACAACACGTCGCCGCGCTTGAGGTTGGTCAATATACCCACGAGGTCGCCCGCGCGCTCAAGCACCGGGCCGCTGGTGCCGTGCATGTGCGAGCCCATCTCGACGGCGATCAGTTGCGCGAGCGTGGTTTTGCCAAGGCCGGGCATGCCGGAAAACAGGATGTGGTCGAGCGGTTCGTTGCGCTGTTTGGCCGCGGCGAGATAGACATCGAGGTTGTGGACGATGGGCCGCTGGCCGACGAATTCAGCAAGGCGTCGCGGCCTCAACGCGGCTTCGAAATCGCGCTCGTCGGTCGTCGCGCCGCGTTCAAGCACATCCGCTGGATTTTCGTCAGTCATTGAAAAGCATGCCTCACGCCAAGGCGCCAAGAGTCAAAAGTTGTTGGCAACCCTTTCAGTGCCCTTGGCAATGGTTTCCAACCCGAAGCTAATGACAAGGCCCAGCCGGTAGTCCAATAGTTTCAGGTACGTCTGCAATTGCCGTGCGAACAGCTTGGGGTGATTGTCGACTGCCTTCAATTCAATTACGAGTTTTCCTTCGACAATCAGGTCCGCACGGTATGCGGTGCCCATGTCCTCTCCGTCCCAGATCAGCGGTACTGCGACTTCCGTTGCCGCCTTCAAGCCGGCTTTACGCAATTCGTGCAGGAAGATGCGCAGATAGGCGGATTCCAGAAGTCCCGGTCCCAATTTCTTGTGAATGACATAGGCAATGTTCACGCAGATCTTCGCGATACGATCCAGTTCCCGCTGATCTTCCTTGGATGCGGCCATGGTTTGTCCTCCATTGATTGTGGGTTGATTGGCGCACGGCGCGGATTCACGTTTGTCCCGCGACTACGCTGGTCTCTTGGCGCCTTGGCGTGAGGCCAGCTTTCCGCGCTTTGGGGTCAGGACGATGTTGTCGATCAGGCGAGTGTTACCGACGAAGACCGCGATCGTCGCAAGAACGGGCTCCTCGATCATCTTGATCTCGCCCAAATCCCGCCAGCGGCGGATTTCCGCGTAGTCCACACGATCCACTTCCGCCCCGAGCGCCGATTCCATCACAGATTCCAGCTTGTCGACGTCACGTTCACCCTTGTCGAACAACGTCTGCACCGCGTGCAGCGTGCGGCTGATCACCAGCGCGCGTTTGCGTTCGTCGGGCGACAGGTACCGGTTGCGGCTGGACATAGCCAGGCCGTCGGCCTCGCGTACCGTCGGGCACGTGATGACCTCGAGCGGGAAGTCCAGTTCGCGCGCCATGGTCGTCAGCAGCATTGCCTGCTGGGCGTCCTTCTGCCCGAAATACACCCGTGTAGGCTGCACCAGGTTGAAGAACTTGGCCACCACTGTCGCCACCCCCCGGAAGTGACCGGGCCGGCGTTCGCCGCAAAGCGGTGCGGCGACGTTCTCGACGTCGATCCAGGTCTGGTGGTCTTTGTCGTAGAGCGTAGCGGGTGTGTACACGAGGTCGGCGCCCGCTTTTCGGCAGAGCGCCAGATCGGCCTCAAGTGTCCGCGGGTACTTGCTGAAGTCTTCTTTGGGGCCAAACTGCGTCGGGTTGACGAAGATGCTGACAACCGTGCGGTCGTTATCCCTGGCCGAGCGTTCCACGAGGCTCGCATGCCCGGCATGCAACGCGCCCATCGTGGGCACAAACCCGACGGTTCCCTTAAAGGAAGCTCGCGCCTTGCGCAGCGAAACCTTGTCGGAAACTACCTTCATGGGTGTCCTTTCAACTTCTGGTAGGCATCGGCAAAGGGGTCGCCCGTGCGCGGGTCGCGCACCCGGCTGTCGATCTGCAACAGCGGCCACAACACGAACTCGCGCTGGTGCATGCGCGGGTGCGGCACAACCAGGTCCGGCTCATTGACGACCTTGTCGCCGTAAAGCAGCAGGTCGAGGTCCAGCGTCCGGGGTTCGTTGCGCACGCCGCTGCGGTCGCGGCCAAGTTGCTTCTCGATACCCAGCAACGCTTTAAGCAAATCGCGCGGCGGCAACTTGGTCTCGATTTTGGCCACCGCGTTCATGAAATCCGGGCTGCCGGCCGGCGAATCGACGGGCTTGGTTTCTATCAGCGACGACAGCCGCAGCCCGTTTGTCTGCGGCAGCTTGCCAAGCAGCTCGTAGGCGTCGCGCAGGTTTTTCTCGCGGTCGCCGAGGTTGGAGCCCAGTCCGATAAAAGCTGTCACGTAAGCCGCCATGCCGGGACTCTAGCACACCCGCCGGCCCCCAAAAACTATCCGAAAGTTTGTTTCGCATCGCGGCGGCCAATAGCGTTTAATGGACGGGCGGCCAACCGGATATCGGATTGCTATGCAGGGTAGTTTGCGCTTGAGGATGATTCTTCTCCTCAGCCTGTCGCTCGTTCTCAGCGCCTGCGCGGGGCCCATGCCCGCACAGGTGCCGGTAGCTGCGGAACCCATCCCGCGAAACGAGATACAGGCTGACCCTGACGCATTTGCCGAAAGCACCAAGCTGCTCACCGACGCCTCCACCAAGGAAGCGCGCCGCGATGCCTTCAAGGCCGTGCTCGAGTGCGCCCGCGAAGTAAAACAAGACCCGCGCCCGCTGGTTGACGTGCTCAAGAACAAACAGCCGCAAGCGACGTTCGTCGAGCTGCTTTTGTACCTCAAGGACAACGAGACCGAACGCCACAAGGCGTTTTTGCCGACGCTGATCGTGATCGCCTACGACACCGGCGACAGCGCCGCCAGCGCCAAGGAACTTGTGCTGGCCTACAAAGCCGACGACGCCATCGACGCGCTGATCGGCCTGCTCAAGGGCAAGGACAGCCGCAGCGGCGTCGCGGCAGCGACGCTGTGCCGTGAGCACATCGGCGGCCTGGGCGGCCTGGCCCGCATGGTCGAGCCGCTGGTCGGCGCGATGGAATCGGACGACACTGAACTCAAGGCCGCGGCCCACCGTTCGCTCAAGAACATCACCAAGCAGAACTTCGACGCCGATGCGGCGCTGTGGCGCAACTGGCTCAAGGGCAAAAGCACCGACCAGTTGAAGGAGGACATCTTCGCCGGCTGGATGAAGGCCAAAAAAGACCGCGACAAGGAATTCGAGACCCTGCAGCAGGAACTGCTCAAGGTCCTGATTGACCGCATGCGCAAGGACGACCGCAAGGACGCCGCGCGGCTGATCGAGCACCTGTCGAAGTCGCCTTACGTGCCCGTGCGCGAGGAGGCGGCAACGCTGATCGGCGAATTGCTGGCCGCCGCCAAAGACGCCGAACTCGAGGCGGCCAAGACGATGGTTGCGGCGCTGGGCGTCCAGTTGTTGCAGGTTGAAAACGTCGAATCGCTGCGCATCGCGTGCGCAAGGGCGCTGGCGGTCAGGCCCGTGTTGAGCTTTGAAACCGTGGCGCGCTGCCTTGACGTAAACGGCAACAGCCCGGCGCTGAAGCTTGAACTCGTGCGCGCGCTCAAGACGCCCGTTGCGACGGCGCGGCTGGCGATTTTGCTGACCGAAGAAATCGATCGCGTCGAGACGGCGAGCAACCTTTTGCTGCGCGAACTCATCACGCAGGCCCAGAGCATCGTCTCCAACGAATCCGACGCCACTGCGCGCCACGACGTGCTGGCGCAGTTCTCGCGCCTGCTTGAAAAGGTCGAGGCCAAACTCAAGCAGGAATTGCCCGCGCCTGAACTTGCCCGTTACAACGAACTCGCCAAGGACGCCTGCAAGGGCCTGGCGTTCTTTGCGCGCATCCAGCAGATCAACGTCGCTGACTGCGTGCCGGCGCTGATGGCCATTGCCGCCTCGCGCGACGGCGCCGCCGCAAGCGCCATTACCGCCGTGCGTGAAGCCCTGAGCGTCGCGACGTCACGTGAAATCATCTTCACCATGCTGACGACCGAGCCGCTCTCGACGCGCCAGCGCGGCCTCTACGACCGCTACACCAACGAAAACAACGAGGCGATGCTGGTGCTGGTCATCGGTCTGTACGAGGCGCTGGGCGTCGCGCCCGACGACCTGGTTGCGTCGCTGACCGCGCGGCTGGTCGAATTCGCCAAGGCTTCCGCCGACACGTTGGGCGACGCGACGCGCCAGACCCTGCGCGGCGCCATCCGTGCGCTGCTGGCGCGTATCCACAAAACCGTCGAAGAACGCAAGGCGCTGGTCGACAGCCTGATGGACGCCGCCTTTGGCGACAACGACGTGATCGCGTACTTCCGCCTTGCGCCCAATTCGCGCATTGACGCGTTGGTTGCATCGCTGCAACCGCGCATCGCATCGGCGCCGGGCCGCGTGGCGGACATCGTGCGCGCACTGACACTGAGCGCCGAGGAATCCGCTACCGAGGCCTGCAAGAAGTTCAGCGGCGAATTGCAGGACAGCCTGCGCACGGAGTACGAAAAGCGCATCGAACGCGGCCTCAAGGGCGGCGAGGCCGAAACCGCCGAGGCGCTGAAGGCCGACCTGACGAAATTCGCCGACGCGGAACGCAAATTGTTCGTCGAGGCCGCGGTCAAAGAACTGCTGGCTAACGCCGCCGCAAGCGCCAACCGCGACGTGGTCACGACGCTGTTGGTCGAGCGCCTGAAGGCCGCGCACCCCGGCAAGTATGAGCAGGCAAAGCTTGAGGGTGAGGCCGAGGCCTTCAAGGCTGCCCTGCAGGCCATTGTCCCGCAACTCAAGCAGGACGGGTATAAGGCGTAGTCGTGGCTGGCTGTGGCTGCGGTTTCCTGACCGCAGCCGTTTCAATTCTTCCACGACGAAGGGCGCTGCGGTTACGAAACCGCAGCCACAAAAACCAAAATCTAAAATCAGCCGGGACTGGCGTTAATCGGCCTTTCCGGTTAACTCTGTCGCGCCTAAAAAACGCTCTCAGGACGCATCGTGGCCGAGTATCCGCTTTCGAACATCCGCAACTTCAGCATCATCGCGCACATCGACCACGGCAAGTCCACGCTCGCCGACCGTTTGTTGCAATCGTCAGCAGCCTTTGACCAGCGCAAGTTGCGCGAGCAAACCATGGACTCCATGGACCTCGAGCGCGAACGCGGCATCACCATCAAGGCCAAGGCGATTGCCCTGCCGATGGTGATTCGCGGCGAGAACTACCTCTTCAACCTGATCGACACCCCCGGCCACGTCGATTTCGGCTACGAAGTCAGCCGCGCCATGCATGCCTGCGAGGGTGCGCTGCTGCTTGTCGACACGACCCAGGGCATCCAGGCGCAGACCGTCGCCAACATGTACCAGGCCATCAACGCCGACCTAACCGTCATCCCGCTGGCCAACAAGGTCGACATGGTCGCATCGCGCTACGAGGAGACGGTAGCTGAGATGCATCAGGTGTTCGGCATCAAAGAGGAAGAAGTCATTAAATGCTCGGGCAAAACCGGCATTGGCGTGCCCGAAATTCTTGAGGCCATCGTCGACCGCATCCCGCCGCCCAAGGGCGACCGCGACAACCCGCTCACGGCGCTGATTTTCGACGCGGTCTATGACGACTACCGCGGCGTCGTGCTCTACGTGCGCATCCGCGACGGCTTTTTGGAGCCGCGCCAGAAAATCGCCATGATGGCCACAGGCAAGGAATTCGAGGTGCTCGAGGTCGGCGTGGCTCGCATGGGGTTAATCAAACAGCCCGTGCTCGAAACCGGCTGCGTCGGCTACGTCGTTTGCGGCGTGAAATCGATCCAGGACGTCGGCATCGGCGACACGATCACGCTTGCCTCGAGCAAAGACGTCGTCAAACCACTTCCGGGTTACAAGAAGCCGCAACCGATGGTGTACGCGGGCATTTACCCGACGCAGGCCAGCGACTTTGAAAACCTGCGCAAGGGCCTTCAAAAGCTTTCGCTCTCGGACTCAAGCTTCACCTACGTGCCCGAGCAATCGGGCGCGCTGGGCCACGGCTTCCGTTGCGGCTATCTCGGCCTCTTGCACATGGACATCGTGCAGGAACGCCTTGAGCGCGAATCGGGCCTCGAGCTCGTGATGACCGCGCCCAACGTGCACTACGAAATCCTCACGCCCAAGGGCGAGGTGGTGAAAATCGAGCGCGCCGCGGACCTGCCCGACCCCAGCCAGTACGAAGAAATCCGCGAGCCGATCGTGCGCCTAAATGTGATCACGCCGACGGACAGCATCGGTGACGTGATTAAACTTTCGCTGGAACGCCGCGGCCTGTACCAGAACCAGGAACACCTGGGCCAGGGCCGCGCGATGCTGACGTTCAAGATGCCGCTGAGCGAAATCATCTTTGATTACTTCGACCGCCTGAAATCGATCACCCACGGCTACGGGACGATGGATTACGAGCTGATCGGCTTCGAAGCCGCCGACCTCGTCAAGGTGCGCATCATGGTTGCAGCCGAAGACGTCGACGCGCTCGCGATGATCGTGCACAAGCAGTTCGCCGAAAGCCGCTCGCGCAAAGTGCTGATCAAGCTGAAGGATGAAATCCCGCGGCACTTGTTCGTGATCGCGCTACAGGCCGCAGTCGGCGGCAAGATCATCGCGGCCGAGCGCATCGGCAGCGTCGGCAAAAACGTCACGGCCAAGTGCTACGGAGGCGACGTCTCGCGCAAGCGCAAGCTGCTCGAGAAACAGAAGAAGGGCAAGGCGCGCATGAAGATGATCGGCGGCGTCGAAGTGCCCCAGGAAGCTTTCCTGTCGATACTCCAGGTCGACAACGAAGACTAGAACGGCCCACGGAAACACCCTCCAGTACGGACATTGCTCGTTGACGACAAAGCAGACCCGCTTTGTCGTTTTTTAGATATTTTGTATTTATTGTAGTTTCGGGTCGAGCAACTAACATGGTGAGGCTATCCGCTGCAAGCCATTGAAATGCGCCGGGACCCGCAACAATGACCACCGTGCCCAACCAACCATCCCAACTGGAAAGGCTTGGAGGCCTCATCGTCGAGCTATCGAATGACGCCATCGTCGTGATCGACGAGGATCACCGCGTCGTCGTGTTCAATGCAGGCGCCGAACGGATGTACGGATACAAGGCCGCAGAACTCGTCGGGGGCCCGCTGGATCGTCTGCTGCCGGACGGAATGGGACCCCGCCACCGCGAGCTGGTGGAAGGCTTCGCGGCCGGTGGGGTGGACTCACGCCCTATGGGTTCACGTGGCCCTATCCAGTGCAGACGCGCCAATGGAGAGGTGTTTCCGGCCAGCGCCACGATCCTGCATTTTGTCGAAGGCGGCCGGCGCTATTTTGCCGCGATTATCAGGGACCTCTCGACCTCGGAAACTGCAGCGCGAATGCTGCGCGAGTCCGAGGAACGCTGGCGCGCCGTGGTCGAGAATTCCCCGGTATTCGTGCTGCTTGTGGACCGGCACGGCCGCATCCGGTTTCTCAACCGGACCAACAACAAAGCCAAACCGGAGTCCTATTCTGGCGTGTTGATCGAAAGCCGGGTGCAGCCTGAGCACATGCAGGAATTGCGCAAGGCCCTGGCCGATGTGTTCGACGATCGATGCGTGGCCCAACTGACGCTTTCGGCCCTGGATGAAAAGGGCGCGTTGCGCTGGTACCGGGTCACGATCGGCCCGATCCGCGGCAACAACGAAGAGGCCGTCTGGATCGCCACGGACGTGACCAAGGAACGGATGCTCGAGGACCAGTTGCGCCAGAGCCAGAAGATGGAAGCCGTGGGGCGCCTTGCGGGCGGAATCGCCCATGACTTCAACAACCTGCTCACGGTCATCAACGGCTATGCGGAACTCCTGACCAATTCCCTGGTCGGCAATCAACTTCGGGAGCACGCCGATCAAGTGCTGCGAACGGGTCGTCGGGCGGCGGCCTTGACCCAGCAACTGCTCGCATTTTCACGCCATCAGGTCCTGCAGCCCCGCTGCATCGACCTGAACGGTTGCGTGAAAGAGTCCGAAAACTTGTTGATGCGCCTTATAGGCGAAGATGTTCTATTACGGACGTCCCTGAGTTCCGACCTGCGCGCGGTGATGGCCGATCCCTCGCAGATTGTGCAGGCGGTCTTGAATCTCGCGGTCAACGCACGCGACGCCATGCCAGATGGCGGTACGCTGACCATCGAGACCGGAAACACCGAACTGGACGCCAACTACTGCGCCCAGCATCCCGGCGTCATCCCCGGCGAGTATGTCATGCTTGCCGTCACCGATATCGGCAGCGGCATGACGCCCGAGGAGAAGAAACACCTCTTCGAGCCGTTCTTCACAACCAAACCGGTGGGCAAGGGCACGGGACTTGGCCTCTCGACCGTCCACGGCATTGTCAGGCAATCCGGCGGGCACATTTATGTTTACAGCGAGCTCGGCAAAGGCACGTGCTTCAAGTTGTACTTTCCCGCCGCTTCCATGCGGAAAACAGACCCGGGACGCATCACTGTGCAACTGCCCCAAAAAAAAGGCGGTCACGAACGCATCCTGCTGGTCGAAGACGACGACGATCTGCGAAAGCTCACCGGCGAGCTTTTGAGTGCCCAGGGCTATCAGGTCGAGCCAATGAGTTCGCCCGCGCAAGCGCTGCACTTTATGAAGACCACAAAGGAGCAGCCACACCTGATGTTGACCGATGTCGTCATGCCCGGCATGAATGGCCGCGCGCTGGCCGAAAAATTGCGCGAGTCGACGCCGGGCCTCCGGGTGCTGTTCATGTCGGGCTACACCGATAACGAAATCCTCAATAACGGCATGCTTGGCGAGGGCATGCATTTCCTGCAGAAGCCATTCACCATCCAACAACTTGCCACCAAGGTCCGAGAAGTGCTGGACGGCGCGGCGTAGCCCGGGTTGGCAAAAAAAGGCAAGGCCCGCATGAAGGTCATGGGCGGCGTCGAAGTCCCGCAGGAAGCGTTCCTGTCCATCCTGCAGGTCGACAACGAAGACTTGATTGAAACGTGAATTCGTTTCGCCGTTATCCAAAATCTTGTAATAAATCAAAACTATGTAGTCAGCCGCAATCATCCATTTTGCACACACGTGATATACTTGGGACCGTCTCTCGCGGATGGCGCCCTTGGACCTCCTTCAGACATTTCTCGACGCGCTTCCATCCAATGTCGTGGTATTGGACGCCAACGGCGTCATCGTTCGCGTCAACAAAGCCTGGGTCGACTTTGGCCAGTCCAGCGGCCTCGCCTGCCACGGCAATTGCGTAGGCCAGGATTACCGCACCCTTGCCGAACATGTCGCCTGCTGTGATCGCGAGATAGCCGCCCAGGCGGCAAAGGGCGTGGAAGCGGTGATCGAAGGAAAGCAACAGGCCTACTCGATGGAGTTCAAGGTCGGGGGAGCCGCGAAGGCGAGCTGGTATCAACTCAGGGTCGTCCAGATAGAACAACCCGGCGCGAAAATGACCCTGGTGATGCACACCGACATCACCCAAAGCATCGAATCGCAACGCATCACCGACGCAACCAAAGAACGCTGGCAAGCGGTGGTCGCAAACGCCCCTATCTACATCCTGCTGATCGACCGCCAGGGCCGCATCCAGTTCATCAACCGCGCCGACGCCGGCAGCACGCCCGACGACTTCACCGGCATCAGCGTATCCTCGATGGTGCGGCCGCAGCATGTCGCCGACGTCGAGCGCGCCCTGAAGGAAGTCTTTGACCACGGACGCACGGTGACTGTCGTAAGCTCGGCGCAGGACGGCGATAAACTGCGCTGGTTCAAGGCGACCGTCGGGCCGCTGCAACAGGGCGAGTCGCGGCAGGCAATCTGGATCGCCTCGGACATCACCCACGAACGCACGCTCGAAGACCAGTTGCGCCAGAGCCAGAAGATGGAAGCCATCGGGCGCCTTGCCGGCGGCGTCGCCCACGACTTCAACAACCTGCTGACGGCGATCATGGGCCACGCCGAGCTGCTTGGGCGCCACATGTCGCCGGGGCCCGAGCAGGATCACGTCAAGCAGATACTGCGCACCTCGCGCCGCGCGACGGAACTGACCCAGCAACTGCTTGCGTTTTCGCGCCGCCAGGTCATGCAGCCGCGCACGGTCAACCTCAACGACTGCGTCAAGGACGCGCAGAAGCTTCTGGCCCGCCTGATCGGCGAGGACGTCGCGCTCGAGACGGTCAACCAGCGCGGGCTTCGCCAGATCATGGCCGACCCGACCCAGATCGAGCAAGTACTGATCAACCTTGCGGTCAACGCCCGCGACGCCATGCCCGACGGCGGCAAACTCACCATCGAGACCAAAAACGTCGACGCCGACGAAGTCTACTGCACCGACCGCGCGGGCATGGCGCCCGGCTCCTACGTGCGGCTGCGCGTATCCGACACCGGCACGGGCATTACGCCTGAGACCATGACGCACATCTTTGAGCCGTTTTTCACCACCAAACCCGTGGGCAAGGGCACAGGGCTTGGCCTGTCGATGGTCCACGGCGTGGTCAAGCAGTCAGGCGGGCACATTTTTGTGCGCAGCGACCCGGACAAGGGCGCCTGCTTTTGCATTTACTTCCCCGCGGTCAGTGGCGGCGTTGAAGCCCCGCGAACGCGCACGGCCGTGATCAAAGATAACGGGGGCAACGAGCAGATACTGCTGGTGGAGGATGACGCGGACTTGCGCGAGCTTGCCCACGAAATCCTGAGTGCGGCGGGCTACAGGGTGCGGACGATGGCCAACCCGTTAGAGGTGCCGGCCGCCGTCAACAGCATGCAAAGCAAACCTCACCTGCTGCTGACCGACGTGGTGATGCCGGGCATGAGCGGCGGCAAACTTGCCGAGACGTTGCGGGCGGCCTTGCCGGGCATCAAGGTGTTGTACATGTCGGGCTACACGGCCAATGAAATCGGCCATCACGGCGTGCTGAACCCGGGCGTGAATTTCATCCAGAAACCGTTCACCATCAGCCAACTCACGTCGCGTGTGCGCGAAGTGCTGGACAACCCGGCGTGACGGGTGGTGTATCAGTTAGAGATCAGAGCCCGCCCGCGTTAGCGGCGGGGGCGACCACGGGGAGCGACCTGCAAAACGCATGGTGTTTTTCAGGAAAGTCACGGACGCTCAACCCTTTTTTGCTCCACCCTTTCGCCATTGGTATCTACACAAGTTCAACGCGCCTGTGTCCCAATCGCTCGGTAAAACTGCGGGCTTTACTTTTCAGCGCCAAAGGCGCGTCAGAACTCAGGCCACTGCGTAAGCCGTGGGTTCACTTCACCGTCCTGACCGGTCGCGCATTGTTGCGGGCGCGGCGCGCGCTAAAATACCCCCTGTCCCCTCCCCGGGCGGGAGCAAGCAATGATCGGTTTCAAAGTTATGACCAAAGACGGCCTGCGCGGGCCGTTCCAGAAATCCAGCATCCTCAAGGGCATCGAGACCGGCACTGTGCCGCTCAAGGCCAAATTGCTGGACCTGCAGACCAACCGCATGATCACCGCGTCGGACCTCGTGGGCGTCGAGCTCGACAAGGATAACTACACCAAGACCGAGGTCATGGACGTGGAGAAGACGCAGCCCATGCCGCCGAAGTCCAAAACCGCCAAGGCCACGGTCGAGAAGGTCGAGGGCAAGGCCATGCGCCTGGACAAGACCGAAGCTTCTCCAAAGCTTCCGCCGATGAATATTAGACCGGCCAAGCTGCCCTTGAAGCCCGTCAAGGCCAAGGCGGCCAAGAAGAATGCGGGCGCGTTTGCCGGCGACGTCACCATGCCTTCGCCCGTCGAAGCCGGTATGACCCAGGGTCGCGCCGCGGGCAATGCACCCAAAGTCGTCAACGATGACAGCGACGAGTTCACTGAACTCGCCGAGATCACCGACCTGATCCTGACCGAAGACAAGCCCGCCAAAAAGCCCAAAAAGTAGGGCGCTTCCGGCCGCCATTCTTTCAGTTGATTCCAGCAGATTGCGTGCTAAGGTTCCGGCCTCGCAGCGGGAAGGGGTGCAATTTGTCCGATCCGTTGCCGCCGGAAACTGGTCGTCCGTTGCCGCCGTCGCCCGAGGAATACGAGCGTCTGCGCCGGGCGCAAGAGGCGTTGCGCGAGTCGCCGCAGGTGAAGTCCGACCAGCAGCGACAAAGGCGCGATGCCAACGACGGAGTGATGCAGAAGTACCTGCGTTACACCGGGCTGGGCGTGCAGTTCCTGTTCACGCTGGGGCTGCCGATTTTAGGCGGCTGGGCGCTGGACAACTGGCTGGGGCTGCTGCCGAAAACGCCGGCGTTCATCATCGCCGGCTCGCTGATCGGCATGGCGGCGGCGATGTGGGGCGTCATTCGCGGTGTCGCGCGCATGGAGAAGGAAGAGGCAGGCAAATGAAGTGGCAACCCTACGCGCTTGGCGCACTAGCCGTCGTCGCACTTGCGGTGGCCGTCCTGACTGGCGCGTATTTTCAATGGGACCCCAAGATACTGGTTGGTATGGGTGCAGGCACTTTTCTAGGGCTGCTGCTGATGGGTTTCGGCTTGTTAAACCTGCGCAAGGCGCTGAAGGAAACTAATAAAGAAGCCGCACTGGGTCATGCCATGGGCGGCTTCATGTTGCGGCTGGTCACGCTGGTTTGCGGCACGGGCGTGCTGATTTACACGGGCTGGGGCAACCCGGCGGGCTTTGTGATTTCGTTCTTTGTGACCGTGCTGGTTTACCTGGGTGTACAGACGCTGTGGGTGCAGGAATCGCTGCGCAGTCAGCCAAAGACGGTTTAGGAGATTTCAGTGTTCCTCGCTGAAGGCAATTTCAATCCCGTTGAACACCTTTACGACCGCGCCGCGGCGTGGGTCAGCCTCTGGGGCGTGCACGGCGAAGAATTCATCAATGGCTGGAACTCCAGCATGCCGGGCTTCATGCACCTGTCGCAGCATTCCATCATGATGATGGCGGCGACGGCGCTGGTGCTGCTGATGGTCACCTACGTGACCTATCTGCGCAACGGCCGCGTGCCCCGCGGCCTGCGCAACTTCGTTGAGCCCATCGCGCTGTTTGTCCGCAACGAAATCGCGCGCCCGAACATCAAGAGCCCCCACGCGCACGGCCACGGCGACCACGGCCACGAACCGAAGGACGAAAAAGGCCTGCCCGAACACCAACACGAACACGCGGCCCAAGACGCGTCGCACGATCCCGCGCCCGCCGCAACCCACGCGCATGAAGAACCGGGCAAAACAGAGCGCGAAGCGTCAGCGAGCGGCACGGGACACGAGCATGACCACGCCCACGAAGCGGAGAACCCGTATCGACTCGCGGACATGTTCTCGCCGTTTTTGGCCTGCACGTTTTTCTTCATCGCCGCCATCAACCTGATCGGCCTGATACCGGGCAGCACCACGGCCACGGGCGCGGCGACGGTCACGATGGGCTTTGCGGCGCTGACACTGTTCACCTACGTGATCGGCTCGTTCTACCTTCAGATCAAGCAGAACGGGTTGGTCGGCGGCGTCAAGTCGTGGTTCCTGAACCTGGTGCCCTATCACTTCAGCACCAAGCCGCTGGACCTCGGCATCTGGTTCTTGCTGCTGGGCATCGAATTCATCGGCATGCTGGCCAAGCCCTTTGCGCTCACCGTGCGTTTGTTCGCCAACATGACCGCGGGCCACTGCATCATCCTGAGCCTGCTTTTCATCAACCAGATCGTGGCCACCGGCGCGCCGGGCACCTATTGGCCGATTGCGACAGGTGTGCCCACGGTGCTGATGAGCGTTGCGATTTACGGCCTGGAAATCTTTGTCGCGATTTTGCAGGCCTACATTTTCACTTATCTCTCGGCGATCTTTATCGGCAGCTATCTCGTACCGGAACATTGATCTGCGTGCGCGGCGGGCATGCCCGCCGCGGAGAGCCGGCCTTCGCTGGGCGATGGCCGATGCCGGGAGTGGCTCTCACGGGCAGAGGACGAGTTGGGGTCGAACGTAGTTGGACAACGAAAGAGGAACACATGGACATCGGTGGATTCGGCTGGGCCTTTGGCCTCGCCGGCATCGGCGCGGGCCTTGCGGCTATCGGCGCTGGTCTTGGTATCGGTCGTATCGCGGGCTCGGCGGTCGAAAGTATCGCCCGCCAGCCTGAAGCTGCGGGTCCCATCCGCGGCACGACCATCGTGACGGCGGCCTTCATCGAAGGCGTGGCGCTGTTCGCGGTGGTGGTGTGCATGCTGATCGGCCTGGGCGCCAGCGGCCTTGTTGACGCAGCCAAGGCTGTCGGCCCCGGCGGTGAGAAGTTCGTTGAGAAGACCACGAAGTAGTGCGTCTCACGTGCGACGTGCTACGTGTTACGGGCTTTCCGTAACACGTAGCACGGCACAGACGCCGAGTTCGTGACACGTGCTTCGTGCTGCGTGTTACGCAACAGCAGAACCGTAGCACGAAGCACGAGACACGTAACACGATTAAGGATCGAAGGATGAATTCAGCGCACTACCGTTTGTTGACGCTGTTGCTTCTGTTCGTTTGTGCGTTTGCGCCTGGCCTGGCCGCCGCGCCGGCCGCCGAGGCCGAAAAGCACGGGGCAGAAAAAGCCGGCGCCGACGCCCACCACGACGATCACGGCGCCCACTTGGCGCCGGGCGAGCCGGGCGACCACCACGCCGTGCCCAAGCAAAAGAGCGTGACGGACCTGCTGGGCTCGGTGATGTTCTGGGAGTACATCTGCTTTGGCATCCTGCTGCTGATTTTGGGCGGCTTTGTGTTCCCCAAGCTCTTCAAACAGCTCGACGCGCGCCAGAAGAACATCAAGGACGCACTCGACAAGGCCGAACAAGTCCGCATCGAGGCCGAAGTGCTGCTCAAGAAGCACGAAGAAATGATGCGCCGCTCCCACGAAGACGCCAAGAAGATCACCGACGAAGCCGTTGCGGCGGGCCGCAATGCGCGCGCAGCCATCGAGCAGGCGGCCAACGCCGCCGCACAGGAAATCAAGGAACGCGCCCAGCGCGAAGTCGAACAGCTCAGCCGCAAGGCCGAGGCGGAATTGCGCGAAGCCGCGGTGCTGCTGGCGCTCGAGGCATCAGGCCGCGTGCTGGGCCGTGCGCTGACGGGCGAAGACCACAAGCGCCTGGCGCGCGAAGCGGTCGACGCCGCGGCGGGGATGAGGAACTAAACGCAAGCCCACTGCGTAAGCGGTGGGATACCATCACGGTTTTCCGCTGCATCCCACCGCTTACGCAGTGGGCTTGGAACAACAAATGGCTACCAACGTCTCTGATCCTGTAGCACGAATGTACGCAGGCGCCCTGATCGAAATCGGGCGCCAGCACGGCAACGTGGGCGCAATCCACGATGGCCTGAAAGTCATTGCCGAGGCCTGGAAGGACGAAGGCTTCCACAACTTCTTCGTCAGCCCGCGCGTCAGCAAAGAGGCCAAGGGCCCGGCGCTTGTCAGCGCGCTGAAGGGCAAAGTCTGCACCGAGGTGCTGAACCTGGTGCAGTTGATCGTCAAGAAGCGCCGCGAGCCGCTGTTTGACAACATCGTGCGCGCCTTTGACCGCTTCAAGGACCAGGCCGAGGGCCGCGTGCACGCCTTTGTCGAGGCGGGCTCGCCCTTTGACGCCGCGGAATTCGAGGCGCTCAAGGCCGCGCTGTCGAAGGCCTCGGGCGGCAAGGAAGTCGAATTGCACGTCCACAATATGCCCGACCTTATCGGCGGCGCGCGCATCCGCATGGGCGACCTTGTCATCGACACCACGCTCAAGCGCCGCCTGTCCAAGCTGGCAAGGCAGTTCAACCAAGGAAACCCATGAACAAGACTGCTTTGCTGATGCTGTTGGCCGCCACCGTATTCTTTGCGGCGTGCGGCCCCAGCTACGTGCCGCCGGCCAACAACGCGACCAACAAGGGCCCGGTGAAGCCGAAGAAGGACTATTCGGCGGACTACAACCGGGAATCCCAGGCCGCCGTTGCCGCGCAGAACAAATACAAAGGCAGCCAGAGCGACGAGGACATCGTCGAATGGATGGTGCGCGTCTACAACTCGCTCAAATACGTGAACCTGCATCGCAAGGAAAACGGCGAGGACTCGACCAAGTCGTGGTCGCAGCTCGGCCGCATCACTGAAATGCGCGCGGACTTCAAGAGCATCGCGGCGACAGCGAAGGCGAGCGAAAACTCCAAGGTCAAGGCCGCCAAGCACGAGTGGGAGCAGTCAACGAACTAGACCGTGGCGCGGGCGCCCTCGCCCGCGCGAAGCGCGGTGGAATCGGCATGGGCGAGGGCGCCCATGCCACGCGACACACGACGAACAACGAGAGAAAATCATGGATATCCGTTCCGACGAAATCACTTCAGTCATCCGCAAGCAGATCGAATCCTTCGGCATCGACCTTTCGCTCGAGGAAGTCGGCACGGTGCTCGAGGTAGGCGACGGCATCGCCCGCGTTTACGGCCTCGAAAAAGTGCAGGCCAACGAGATGGTCGAGTTCGAGAACGGCGTCTACGGCCTCGCCTTCAACCTTGAAGAAGACTCCGTCGGCGTCGTCATCATGGGCGAATACCTGAAAATCAAGGAAGGCCAGCAGGTCAAGCGCACTGGCCGCATCTTGTCGGTGCCCGTGGGCCCCGGCTTTTTGGGCCGCGTGGTCAACCCGCTGGGGCAGCCCATCGACGGCAAGGGCCCGATTGAAAACGACGGCTTCCGCCTGGTTGAAAGCCCCGCGCCCGGCATCGCCGCCCGCCAGTCGGTCAAGGTCCCGCTGCAGACGGGCATCAAAGCCATCGACTCGATGATTCCCGTCGGCCGCGGCCAGCGCGAACTGATCATCGGCGACCGCGAAGTCGGCAAGACCGCCATTGGCATCGACACCATCATCAACCAGAAGGGCAAGGGCGTCGTTTGCGTGTACGTCGCCATCGGCCAGAAGAACTCGACGGTGCGCCAGGTTGTCGCGACGCTCGAGGAATACGGCGCGATGGACTACACGATTGTGGTTAGCGCCAACGCGCAGGATCCGGCGCCGCTGCAATACCTCGCGCCCTACACCGGCGCGACCATGGCCGAATATTTCATGTACGCCGCAAAGCCCCAGAAAATCCGCGACACGCTTTGCATCTACGACGACTTGTCAAAGCAGGCCGTCGCCTATCGCCAGTTGTCGCTGCTGCTGCGCCGCCCGCCGGGCCGCGAGGCTTACCCCGGCGACGTGTTCTATTGTCACTCGCGCCTGCTTGAACGCGCCGCGAAGCTGCTCGAACTCTTCATCGTGGTCAAGAAGGACGCGCCCTGGGACACCGTCAAGGGTGTGGACGGCAAGCAGTACCCGATGATCACCGAGGAAGAAGTGCACGCCGCCAAGGAGGCGCTCAAGGCCGCGGGCGAGGGCTACGAACTTCGCATGCACCCGCAAAGCGGCGGCAGCATGACCGCGCTGCCGGTGATCGAGACGCAGGCCGGCGACGTGTCGGCGTACATCCCGACCAACGTTATTTCGATTACCGACGGCCAGATTTACCTCGAGCCCGATTTGTTCTACGCCAACGTTCGCCCCGCAGTGAACGTCGGCATCTCAGTTAGTCGCGTGGGCGGTAACGCGCAGATCAAAGCGATGAAGAAAGTCGCCGGCCGCCTGAAACTTGACTTGGCGCAGTACCGCGAACTCGAGGCCTTTGCCCAGTTCGGCTCCGACCTCGACAAATCGACGCAAGCGCAGCTCGCTCGCGGCGCCCGTCTCGTGGAGATGCTGAAACAGGGCCTGCACGACGCTTACCCCGTCGAGAACCAGGTCGCGGTGATCTGGGCCGCCACCAACGGCCTTGTCGATGGCGTCGCGATCGACGACCTCAAGGGTTGGGAAAAACAGTTCCTCGAGTACATGTTGACCAATAAAGCTGCAGCGATGGACATCATGCGCACCAAAAAGGACGTCACGGCGGATGTTGAAGCGGCGATTAAGGAGGCGGCGAAAGTCGTGACTGACCTGCGCGCCAAGAAGCCGGAAGCCGTCGCCGCCAAGTAAGAACCAGAGCCCGCTGCGTTAGCGGCGGGTGTTTTATCTCCGCAAACCAAAAACACCCCTCGCTGACGCGCTTGTCTTTACACACAAGTGAGGGGCGGGATTTGCCGACTCATGGATACCTCAAGGAGGATATCCGTGTTCGAGCAGCTTTCGCCCACAGCGTGGGCGCGCGCACAATTTGGCGGTGCCAACCTT
>JADLAK010000011.1 GCA_020848275.1 Planctomycetota bacterium | reverse complement strand
TGCATCCCGTTTATTTGCCGCAGGGGCCGCAACTTTATTAACCTGTACGCATGGTTGACGCGCAGCCGCCACAGCCGCAGGACCCCGACTTCGCGCCACCTGCCCCGAGCGGCGCCGAAGGGTCGCCCTGGCCGCAACAGCCGCCTTATTCGCCGGCGCCGACGCAACACCGCTTCAGCCCGCCGCCCGCCGGTTATGGAGCGCCGCCGCCCTACCAGCCTTATCCGCCGCAGCCTTATCCGCCGCAGCCGTACCCGCCGCAGCCGTACCCGCCGCAAACAAGGTTGCCGATGCGCCGCGGCGCCGGCATTCCGCCGCCCTATGGCGGGCAGATTCCGCCACCTTACGGCCAGTACGGTCCGCCCGGGCGCATCCCTCCGGCCTACGGCCAGCCCGGCTATGGCTATTTCCCGACCCAGCCGAAGAGCACGAGTCCAGTTGTGTGGATCGGCCTGACATTGTTTGTCCTGTCGATCATCGGCGTCGGCGTGCGGTCGATAGGGACACACGATCACGACTCGAACCCGGCGCCTGCGACGCCGCCCAGGATCAATATTCCATCGACGCCGGCCTATCGGCCCTACGAAGATTTTCCGGTCGATAAGACAGACAAAGCCGGGGGCTGGCAGCTTTACACCTCTGCACGCGGCAACTACAGCATCGAGTTTCCGTTCTCGCCCACCGAAAAATCCGAGCCCGTGCCCTCCACCGCCGGGCAGATGTGGATTCACAGCGCGTCATATGTCCTGTTCGAGGAGTACTACGAGTCGAGCTACTACAACCTCGATGAGCCCGTGGCGCCTGAAAAGGTCGATGACTACTTGCGCACCGCCGTCAGCCACCTTGAACCTTACCTGAACGCCAAAAAGCGGCAGGTAACGCTCTTTGACCAGCACGGCAATCGCGGCATCGAATTCGAGATGTCCTACAACCAAACCCGCAAGCCGATCTACGGCCGCGTGGTTTACATGCCGTCGCGGGTGTACACGCTGATCGCCACAACGGGCTTTGGCGCGCGATCACTGAAAGTTTCACACTTCCTGGACTCCTTCCGCGAGCTCTCCCCCGTCTTACCCGCACCTAAACCCGACACTCGGACAGTGGTCAAACCCAGGACCGACCCGCCCAAGACGCCCGAAGAGCCCGCAACACCGCCCGCGACCGATTTTCCCGGCCGCGAACAGCCGCCCGAAGGCAAGTAGCTGCGTGTCACCGCGCCGCGAAACGGCCTTCGCTTCACGCCGGGCGGGAATTAGACTGCCGCCATGGCTTTCGTCAGCACCTTTGAATTCGAAGTGCGCAGCTACGAGCTGGACGTCTACAACCACGTCAACAACGCGGTGTATATCAACTGGCTTGAGCACGGCCGCAGCAAGTTGCTGCAGGACAAGGGCCTGAACTACACGACAATCATCAGCGAATGGGGCGTGCAGTTCATGACGGTGCGCACGGAAATCGACTATCGGAAGCCGTTGCACCTCGGCGACAAGGTGACGCTGACGACGCAGGTCGAACGCGTCGGCACCTCAAGCGTGACGCTGGCGCAGAAGGTGCTTTGCGGCGGCGAGCCCGCGGCCGAGGCCAAGGTCGTGATCGTCTACACCGACATCAAGACGGGCCGCCCCGCGCCGGTGCCCAAAGAGTTCATCAAGATGTATACGTAGTGCGGGGTTCCGGTTTGTCGCGGTGGGGTAAACGCCGGTTTTGTTTCACGAAGAAACAAAGAGACGAAGACACGAAGAAAAACGGACAAAGGCTTTTTTGCTCCAGTCGTTGTTTTCCTTCGTTACTTCGTCTCTTCGTGGCTTCGTGAACGCAGTTGCCATACAAAGGACTTTTTCGTGGCGGACAAATTCGAGTGGTCGAAGTTTTATCCGCAGGGTTTGGGGCGTGCCGTCGGCATCCCACCAAAGCCCCTGTGGTGGCTGCTTGAAAACGCCGCCCGCCGCCACGAAAAGCGCCCCGCGCTGTACTACAAAGAACTCACCATCAGTTACGAACGCCTGTGGAAACACGCGCTCTCGGCCTCGGCCCACATGCGTTTTAAGGGCTACGGCGCGGCGAAGTACCAGGAACGCGTGCTGATCTGGCTGCCGAACTGCCCCGAGTTCATCACCCATTATTACGGCGCGTTGCGCGCGGGCTTGATCGTCACGACGCCAAGCCCGCACCTCACGACCGAAGAAATCACCAAGATCATCGCCGACACGGACCCAAGTATTGCGGTGTTCGATGTCCAGCGCGTGCTCGATTTCGACAGCGCCGTGCAGGCCGCGGGCACGCGCGAACCCAAGACGCAGTACATCGAGCCCGGCCAGGAATATCGGCCGGGCGCGGGCGACTCGGGCCTGCTGCAGGCGCTGATCGAGCCGCCGCCGCCGCCCAAGACGCGCCCGGAAGTCGACGTCGCGGTGCTGCAATACACCAGCGGCACGACCGGCGGCCTCAAGGCCGCGATGATGAGCCACCGCAACCTGATTGTGAACGCGCTGCAGAACTGCAACTGGTTCAGTTGGACGGAAAACGACGTGATCCTCGGCGCGCTGCCGCTCTGCCATACCTGGGGCATGTGCTGCGTGATGAACTCGGCCTTTGCCGTCGGCGCGTCGATTGTGCTGCTTGAACAATTCAAGCCCGACGAAGTGCTCGCCGCGATCGTGAAACACAAGGTCACGGTCGTTTACGGCAGCGGGACAATGTTCAACCGGCTGCTTGACGCCGCAGGCGCCGATGCGGCGAAGATTTTCGCGAGCGTCCGCTACGTGAAAGCCGGCGCGATGCTGATTGGCAGCGACCTGCCGCAACGCTGGGCCAAGGCCTGCCCGAAAATCCCGATGATCAACGGCTACGGCCTGACGGAAGCAAGCCCCGAGGTCTGCAACAACCCGCCGCAACGCGCCAAGGCCGGCACGGTGGGCATCCCGCTTCCGGGCACGGAAGTTCGCCTGTGCAAGGCCGACGAGCCGGGCGTCGAGGTTGGCGTCGGCGAAGAGGGCGAAGTGCAGGTGCGCGGCCCGCAGGTGATGCTGGGTTACTGGAGCCAGCCCGACGCGACGAAAGAGGTCATGCTCGATGGCGGCTGGCTGCGCACGGGCGACGTGGGCGTGTTCGACGACGAGGGCTACCTGAAGATCGTCGATCGGCTGAAGGACTTGATAAAATTCCGCGGCTACAGCGTCTATCCAAGTGAAATTGAAACCGTGCTGCTCACGCACCCTGCCATTGCCGAATGCGCCGTGGTCGGCAAGCCCGACAAGGTTGACGGTGAAGTTCCCGTCGCCTATGTCGTGCTCAAACACGGCGCGCCGCCGGACATCGCGGATTTGCCGAAGTTCGTGGCGCCGCACCTTGCGGCGTTCAAACATCCCAGGCGCTACCACCTGGTGCATGAGATCCCGAAGAACCACGTGGGCAAACCGCTGAAACGGATGCTTCGCGAACTGCCTGAATAATTAACAACCCACACGGATGAACAAGATGGTGCGATCCTGTTTATCCCGCCCATCCGTGTTTGTTTTGGCCGCTACGGCGAGGTCAGTGTCGCCGCGCCGGTCTGGATGTTTGTAATCGACATCGTCACCTGCGGCGCACGTGTCTGGGTATTGGCCGCGGCTTTGAAAGTGGCGGTGTTTTCAGCCAGCGCGGTCATGCTGTAGTCCGCGGCGCCATAGTACTTGCCCGACAACTCAGCGGTGTTCACCAGGTCGCTGAGCGTCCATTTGGTGTTGACCGAGTTGTTGTTCTGGATGTACTTCACGCGCAGGCGATCTTTGATCGTGCCCAGCGCCGCGCGCGCCTCGGATGACTTGGCTTCGTTCGTGGCAGCGCTCAAGTAATCATCTTCGGCTGAGCGTGACTCGAACTCACCGATCTTTGCGTGCCAATCCGTTAGCACCCATTGGTTGTCAACCACAGTAAACGTGAAAACGATGGTGTTGCCCGCGACATTCTCGAACGTAACCACCGCGCCGCTTTCGATCACCGCGGTCATCTGGCTGGGGTCGGGCATCTTGGTGAGCCAACCCGTCGTCACGTTGACCATGAACCACTGGCCGCTGGCCGCGGTGATCACATGCGCGTTTATGTGAATGGTGAGCAAATCTGTGCTCAGCGCGCAAAACTGCGCGCGCGTGAGGTTCATGAACGAATCTTTGTCCTTGAGCTTGAGGATGTTGCCCGGGTCCTTGCTCTTGTACAGCTTGCCGAAGTCCGCGCGGGCCTTTTCATTATCGTCCTCTACCGCCGCCTTGGCGCGTTCCTGCAGCAGCCCATACTTTTCCTTGCGCCACGTCGGCAGCAAGTTGAACAAGCCGTCGAAGCTTTGCTGCTCAAAAGCCTTCAGGCCTTTGCGGGCAACAGCTTCGAGGTCTTTGCTTGGAGGCAGGGAACTCGACTGACCCGACGCTACATCCGTGAGCGCCTTGACCGTCTGGCCCTGCAGCATACCGAGATAAGCGCCACGCAACCCGCGTGCGGCGTCTGCCTGAACGACATAAGTGCCGTAGCACGCAAGCGAGAGGATCAGCGACGCGACAATCAATCCGACGATGCGCATGAGGGCTCCTTGAGATTTGTGACGCAACTCTGGCAGTGGTTCCGGGCCCTAGCAAGCGCATGGCCGCAAAAAAATTACACGGATGAACAAGATGAACAAGATGGCTTCCATCCTGAATATCCTGTCCATCCGTGTGTGTTGCAAGCCTTCAATCCGCAATTCAAAATCCGCAATCCGCAATCACTTCGCTAGTCTTCGCCCTGGGCCTTGGTGAAGCTCGGCTTGCCGTCGAACTCGTGCAGCTTCTCGATGTGCGTCCACTTGTGCTCTTTGGCGATGCGCGCAATCACGTCAAAGCACTGCGCGTCGGACATTTCGCCCGCCGCATCGCGCATGAACAGGCGGCAACGGAAGGCATCGGTGTTGTCGGTGATCGCGCCCGTGGGCGGATAAACCTTCGTGCCGCGCGAATCAATCATCTTGAGTTGCAGCGGCGAGCCCTCGACCAGTTTCTCGACGCTTTTGCCGATCAACTCCGGCGCCGCGGCGCTTTCGATGAACACGTCCACGCCGATGGTCTTGCGCGTCTTGGCCACCACAAAGGCCTGGTCCAGCTTCACGTTCGGCATCTTGATCGGCTTGTAGTCGCGCACCTTCCACTTCGCGCTCTTCTTGCCGAGGTTGGAAATGACAGTCTCGGCGTACTTCGTGGTCGGAATGCCCTTGGCGTCGCCAAGAATGTCGCGGGTGATGCAGCCGCTTTCGAGCGTGACCATGACCGCGTTCTCGATCTTGCTCGCGGCCTCGAACTCGCCCATGTAGCGCAACATCGCCACGCCGCTGAGCAGCACCGCCGTCGGGTTGATGGTGTTTTTGCCGGCGTACTTCGGCGCGCTGCCGTGCACGGCCTCGAAGATTGCGACTTCGTTGCCCAGATTCGCGCTCGGCGCAAAGCCCAGGCCGCCAACCAGCGCGCTGCTCAAGTCGCTGAGGATGTCGCCGTTCATGTTCGTCATGCAGATCACGTCGAACTGCTCCGGCTTCTTCACCAACTGGTGGGCGCAGTTGTCGACGATGATGTGCTCGCTCTGGATGTCCGGGTATTCCTTGGCGATGTCCTCGAGCGTGCGCTTCATCATGCCTTCGCTGAACTTCATGATGTTCGACTTCGTCGCGACCGAGACCTTCTTGCGGCCCTCGCTGCGTGCGAATTCAAAGGCCATGCGCACGATTTTTTCGCTGCCCTTGCGGCTGATGAGTTTCAGCGTCTCGGCCACACCCGGAGTCTGCATGTATTCGATGCCCGCGTAGAGGTCCTCGACGTTTTCGCGCACGATCACCAGGTCTATGCCGCGGCCGGAGTACGGCGTGGTCACACCCGGGAACTCGCGCACGGGCCGGATATTTGCGTAGGTTTCATACAGCTTGCGTAGCGTAACGTTGGCGCTCTTTTCGCCGTAGCCAATCGGCGTGCCGAGCGGGCCCTTGAGCACGAGGCGGGTCTTCTTGATGCTGTCCATCGTTTCCTTGGGCACGCCGCTGGCGACGCCCTGTTTGAAAACGCTTTCGCCGGCGTGGCGGACTTCCCAGTCGATCTTCACGCCTGAGGCTTCGATGATTTTCTTGGTTGCGTCGGTGCATTCCGGGCCAATGCCGTCGCCGGGAATGAGGGTTACTGTGCGTGCCATGTATTCCTCTGAAGGTCGGTTATCAGGGCGATGAATATGGATTGGCGCCCGTCGATACACAAGTGGTGGGGTTTGGCAGGTCGCGGGTCGCAGGTCGTGTGATGTTGCGACCTGCAACCTGCCATTTGCGACCTGCGCTACTCGACGGGTTGTCCGACGTAGATGTGATTGCCGTCGGGGTCCTCGACGGTGCATTCGCGCAGGCCGTAGGGATGGTCCTTGAGCGGCACGATGATGTTGCCGCCGCGCGCGTAGACCTGCGCCGCAAGTTCGTCGACGCCGGATTTCATGAACAGGTACGCCGCTGATTTCTTTAGCGGCCCGTCGGGAAACATTTGTGCAAGGTGAAGCCGTGCCGCGCCGCGCGTGACGCCGCCGTAAACAATCGCGCCCGTGGGATCGGCCTGCCTGAAGGCGACGTTGAAGCCGAGAACTTCCTTATACCACTTGAGCGCTTTCTCGACGTCAGCCACGGGGAAAGTCGGCGCGAACTTGTCGACGACAATCGCTTGCGGCGGCCTGATCTTGGGTTTCTTGATTGAAGGCTTGTTGGTTTTCGCGGACACGCTGCCGCTTGTCCCTGCGGCGGCCTTTTTAGGCGCGGCTTTTTTCGCGGCTGTTTTCTTCGGCGCTTTTTTTGCGGCCATGTGTGTCCTTTTCAGCCCCGTCCGCAAGGGCGGGGGAAATGGGAACAGACGAGCGATATTGAAACTTCCCCCCACCTTCCGACCGGGGCTGATCGCTTTTTTACCGCTGGCGCGGCAAACCGCCATACCTAGATTGCGGCCATGGCTTACGACGAAAAACTGGCGGAGCGTATTCGCAAAGCCATCGGCAAGAACAAGAGCGTGACCGAGAAGAAGATGTTCGGCGGCGTCGCGTTTTTGCACGACGGCCGCATGTTTCTCGGCGTGTTGAAGGACGAACTAATGGCGCGCGTGGGACCGCAGACGCACGAGGGCGCGCTGGAAGAACCCGGCGCGCGCGTCATGGATTTCACGGGCAAGCCGATGCTGGGCTACGTCTTTGTCGAGCCGAAGGGCCACGCGAGTGACGCCGACCTGAAGAAGTGGGTGAAGTGGACGCTGGATTTCGTCGTGACGCTGCCGGCGAAGAAACAGAGCCCCAAGCGTAAGCGCGCAAGCGTCAAATAGGTCCAGGACTGTCAGAAAATTAACGCGATCTTCGCACGCAAACCCGCTCTGGAAGCGGTTTGCGAGCCACTTGAACTAACCACGTGGTTTCAACAAACCTTAGCTTGACCGCGTGCGTGCGGCGGTGCAAATCGATTCTTCCTGCGAAGGCGGCGCGCCGGGTGCCCGGCGGCGCCTTTGCCCAAACACCAGCAAGGAGACATCGCATGTTGGGTGAACAGATCATGGAAGAAACGGGCAAGACAATCGGGCGCCGCGTGTATCGCGATGAAAATGGCACGACGCTGGTTGAAGTGTCGGCCGAAGGACAGGGCAAGTTGCTTGGCGTGCCCTATCGCTCGTTCCTGACCTACACCAACGAACTGCGCGAAGACGGCACGCTGTGCGGGACGGCGGTCGGCGTGGTGATGTCGGAAGACGGCAGCGCGCACGCGACGTTTACGGCCGACGGCCTGGGCCAGTTCAAGGACAAGGGCCGGGTTTCTTATCGCGGCAATTGCTATTACCAGAGCAAGTCGCCGAAGTGGGCCCAGCTCAGCAAGGTGCCCGTCGTGTTCGAGTACGAAGTCGAGGCCGACGGCAGCAGCAAGGGCAAAGAGTGGGAATGGCGGTAATCGGTTGTCAGTTATCAGCGGTCGGTTATCGGTAACAACCACAGAACCGTGAACCAGAGCCCCCTGCGTACTAGTCCGACGTAGCGCAAAGCGCCAAGTTGGAAGCAGGGGGTGTTGTTTTGTGTGGCAGCGATTTCCTAACCGCAGCGCATTTTCGGGCGATCTTGCGTCGCTCCAGTTTTCGTTCGCGCTTGACGCCCTTTGGCCCAAGCGAGAGCATGAACCGATGCGCTGGCTCTATCTCAATGTCTTGATCCTGGTTCTGCTTGTTGGCGCGTGTGTCTCCAACTCGCCTTCAACGTCGCCGAAGCCTGCACCGGTAGCGCCACGTCCATGCGCTCGCGCACCTGAGCCAACTACACCTTCCAAGAAACCCGACGTCGCGCCAATCAAGAAAGACGAATTGCCACTGGCCTTGAAGGCGCGCGCGGTGGACGACCGCGTACGCAAGCTCTGTTTCCTTGACGGCGAACTACGATGGGAAGTACGGGCACTCGATCAGTGGCTTCGAAGGGAGAAAAGCCTGAAGTATCAGGGGTATTTCTTCGCAGCTGACTCGGACTGGACACAACCGACATCGACTTACAGCGAAGAGGTCAAGAAACAGGTCAGGCCGTTGGTGCGACCGTTCCGGGAGGATTTCAGCACAGTTGTTTGCACAGAGGACTTCGAAAAGCTGGGCTACGACGTCATCATTTTGGGTGATGTCGATATTGCTGACTCGCGGTGGGACCCTGACTACTCGCAGTTCCTTGAGGACTGGGTGCGCAAGGGCGGCGGATTGATCTTCCTTTGCGGCCAGCGGCACAACCCAAGGAGCTATTCGAGCGACGTCGCGTTGATGCGCTTGATGCCGGTTGAGCTTGCCGATGTGTTGGATCTCGACCGCGCCGTCAATACGACGGTCATGAAGTACTACCGCCTGACGGAATCCGGAAACAAAGTCGAGATGACCAAGCTGCTGAGCGATGCTCCACGTGCACGCCTCTTTGGCGAAATGCGGGAAACGGGTTTCAACATAGGCGAACTAAATGGCTTCTATTGGCACGTTCCCGCCACCAAGGCCAAGGTTGGCGCACACGTGCTTGCCGAGGAAAGCTATCCACTCGACAAGCGCGAACATGGCACGCCAATTCTCGTAACCATGGACGTTGGTGAAGGTCGCGTTCTGTTCGTCGGCGTGGACGAGACATTCCGCATGCGCGAAACCGTCGGCGACTTTTACTTCGGCCGCTTCTGGCGCAACGCCATCATGCACGTCGCCCGCAATTGATCTGTCACCCCGGGGAGATTGGTTCGTGGCAAAACGAAGACGGCGTGGGCTCAGTTTTGTCGGCTCGATGGGCCTTGGTTATGCGGCGACGTTGATGGTGCCGGCTTCGACGGCTGGACGAGGCACCTTCATGCCTTCGGCCGTCAAACCTTCGATGTGAAATTCAATCGCTTCGCGGATGGCTTTTTCAACAGCTTTGCGGGTTTTGCCAGTCGCAACACATCCCGGAAGGTCGGGCACGTACGCCGACCAATTGCGGGTTCCCTTCTCGAAGATCACGACATAGCTGAGCATGTCTTCGCGTCCTTCGCGCCTTCGCGTTGCGTTTTGCAGTTCCCCGTCACAAACGAGGCCGCTTGCTTGCGCGCGCGGCTCTCATTACTCCCGATCGCGGAGGACTTTGTCGCGGGGTGCGGCGGCGGCGCTGGGCGCCGCTTTTGCTCCCGACTCACGCCTCCCGCCTGTGTTTACGGTCGAAGAGGCTTCAGAAGCCGAGTCACGTTCTGTTAAAGCGGGCCCGCTCGCTGACGCTCGGGGCTCTGTACCTGCCGCTTGCCACACGCCGTTGTCGTCAAAGAAGCCTTCCTGCGCTTTCTTGGCGGCCAGCGTCGCGGCCTTGCGCGATTTCTTTTCGCGCAGGGCGTCGCGGTCCTTGCTCATGGGCATCTTCGACAGGTCGGCGGGCGCGCGGCCCTTGCCGAGGTCCGTGAAATTATCCATGCGCACGGCGCACAGGTCGCCGCACATCGTGCAGACATCGCTGTCGTAATCTTCGCTGGTCTGGCGGAAGCGCCGCGCCTCGATCGGGTCGATCGCGCAGGCGAACATCGTCTCCCAATCGAGCTTCTTGCGCGCGGCACTCATCTTGTCGTTGATGCGCTTGGCGTAGGGAATGCCCTTGCCGAGGTCGCCCGACTGCGCGGCGATGCGCGTCGCAATCACGCCCTGGCGCACGTCGTCGGCGTCAGGCAGACGCAGATGTTCAGCCGGCGTCACGTAGCACAACATGTCCGCGCCCGCGGCGCTCGCAACCGCGCCGCCAATGGCGCCGGTGATGTGGTCGTAGCCCGCGCCGGTGTCGATGGTGAGCGGGCCAAGCACGTAGAACGGCGCACCGTGGCAGAGGCGCTTTTGCAGCAGCACGTTGGCGGCGATCTGGTTGATCGGCACGTGGCCTGGGCCCTCGACCATCACCTGCACGCCCTTGTCCCACGCGCGTTTGACGAGTTCGCCCAAAATCAACAGTTCCTGGATCTGCGCGGCGTCAGTCGCGTCGCCGGTTCCGCCGGGACGCAGGCTGTCGCCCAGCGAGAAGGTCATGTCGTAGCGTGCGGCGATCTCGCACAGCTCGTCGTAGAACTCGAAGAGCGGGTTTTCTTTGCCGGTGGCGCGCATCCACGCCGCATGGACGCTGCCGCCCTTGCTGACGATGCCGACGATGCGCTGACGGCCATCGACATACTTAAGAGTCTGGCGGGTGATGCCGCAGTGGACCGTGATGTAGTCAACGCCCTGTTGTCCTTGTTTCTCAATCTCGTCCAGAAGTCTGCGCCCCGTGAAGTCACTAAAGCTGCCGCCTTTTAAAATGTTGTCCGACATCGCGCCGTAAATCGGCACGGTGCCGACCATGATGCTGGAATTCTTGATGATGCTGGTGCGGATGTGGTCGAGGTCTTGGTAGCCGCTGCTCAAATCCATCACGCTGTCGCTGCCATATTTGATGCTGACTTCGAGCTTCTTGAGTTCTTCGTCGAGCGAGCCGTGATCGGACGAAATGCCGATGTTGGCGTTGACCTTGGTCTTGGTTCGCGAGCCAATGGCGCGCGGCGGGAAGTTGTGGTTGATGTTCTTGGGAATGACGAGCTGGCCGCCTGCGACGAGATCGCGGACTTCGACCGGCGTCAGTTCTTCCTCGCGCGCGACGTGGGCCATTTCATCGGTGATTTTGCCGGCACGGGCCGACTGTAGCTGCGTAGGCATGGTGGACCCTCTTGGGGGCAAAAAGGATACGTCGCGTCCAAATCGCCGCCAGTGGGCAACTGCCAGCGTGGGGAAGGCCATCCGGGCAGCAAAGGCGACTGCAGCTCTCGCAGAATTCGCAGAGCGACAAATCTGCTTGAAGCGCTCCGCGTGCTCCGCGAGAAATGCCTTTACCACTTTGTCCTTCCCACGCTCAAAAAAGTAACATCGCTTGGCATGACGACCGCCGACATGCTTGCGCTGCTCGATGACACCTGGAGTCACCGCTGGGAGAGCGTCACCGGCGCGATCAAGGACCTGCGCGAGGACGAGGCCGCCTTCCAGCACGCCGCCTACGCCAAGGAAGAACGCGAAGAGGGCTTGCCGCCGCCCGGCACGGTGCTCTGGTATCTCGCGCACATGGCGCATTGCAACGCGTTCTACGCCGCAATGATTCGCCGGCGGCCCGCAAAACCGGCTGAACCGGATGCTCAGGGCTTGCTGACGCTCAAGGTCTGTCTGGGCGCGCTGGAACGCACGCACGCGGACTTGCGCGCCGCGGTCGCCGAACTGCCCGACAGCGCCGTCAACGACGTGCTTGGCAACGGCCAGCCGATTCACGAATTCGTGCGCGCCTGCGCCCGCCACGAATGCTGGCACAGCGCCCAGATCGCCGTCGCCCGGAGACTCTGGCGCACGCGGTAGGAAAAACATCTCACGCGAAGGCGCGAATACGCAAAGAACTGCAACAGCATTTTCCACGGAAAACACGGAGGACACGGAAAAAGGCGAAGACAAAGCAATCCACAGATAGTGCAGATACCCATAGACAAAACACCTGCGTCAATCTGCGTAATCTGTGGATTACGTAGTTGCCGTTCTCCGTGCCTTCCGTGTTTTCCGTGGACAAAAAAAAGAAGTTTAAACACTCACGGGTTCGGTTTTGGCGCGGCGTTCCGAGAGTTCGTGGCAGAGTTCAATCGCGGCCAGCATCGCTCCGGGGTTCGCCACGTGTTTGCCCACGATGTCAAAGGCCGTGCCGTGGTCGGGCGCGGTGCGGATGATCGGCAGGCCAAGCGTCACGTTCACGCCGCTGTCAAACGCGGCGGTCTTAAAGGGCGCCAGCCCCTGGTCGTGATACATCGCGATCACCGCGTCGTACCCGGTTGCGCGGCCAAACAAACTGTCGGCCGCAAACGGGCCAACGGCGTCGATGCCGAGCTTGCGCGCCAGTTTAATCGCGGGCGTGATCGAGCGGCGTTCTTCGTTGCCGAACTCGCCGTCCTCGCCCGCGTGCGGGTTGAAGCCGCAAACGGCGATGCGCGGGTTGCGAATGCCAAAATCAAGAATCAGCGATGCAGCCACCGTCTTGATGGTATTAAACACGCGCTTGCGCTTGATCAGCCTGGGCAGGCGTTTTATCGGCTCGTGAATGGTCACCAGCGCAACGCGCAGGCCGCCGCCGACGAGCATCATGATCGCATCGGGGTTGCCGAACACTTCGCCGAAAAGTTCCGTCTGGCCGGGATGCTCGAAACCCGCCTTGACCGCCGCCGCCTTGCAGATCGGCGCCGTGCAAACCGTCAGCGACAGGCCAAGCGAGATCATCTGGATCGCCACGCCGAGGTAAACGACCGCGCGGCCGCCGGCCTCGCGCGATGGCGCGCCAAGTTTGACGCGCTTTGGCTCGCGGTGACCGCAATCGATGAAAAGCGGACGCCAGAGGCCGTGTTTGCGCGGGTGCGCCTCGGAAATATAGCTCTCGCCGTTCTCCATGAATTCATCGACGGGGAGAATGAAATAATGGTGCATGTCCTCATGGCGCGAAAGGTGGCGTGCGTAGAGGTGCGCGTCGCCAATCACAACGACCGGGCGGCGCCGCAGGATTTCGCCGCGCATCAGCTTCATCACGGCCTTGTGGGTGACTTCGGGGCCGATGCCGGCGGGATCGCCGCTGGTAATGAGGATGGGATCAAGATGGGTCACGGTGGGACAGGTTATAGTTTCCAGGTGCCAGGTTTTGGGAAAGCATTTCCCTAACACCTAAAACCTAGAACCTAAAACCGCTGTTTTAGCTCCTTCTTCTGACAAATCTCTCAATCGGCATCAGCGCCAGTGCGGCGATCAGCAGCGCCATCAGCGGTTCAAGCGCCTCGCGGCGCGTGGTGCGCACAATCGGCGGCAACTCAGCGAGGTCCGCGGCGGGTTTGATTTCGTCCAGCACGCGCGCGACACTCGCCGCTGCAGGGCGCTCGGTGATGAAAACGTCGCCGATGTGGCGTTCTTCGCTGCCCATGCGTTCGATGATTTCGGCAGCGCCGTCGGGCAGCGTGCCTTCACGCGCGCGAAGTTCGCCGTTCTCCAGCTCCAGCGACGACTCGACGCCGTCGCGGCGCAACACGTACTGCGCACCCTCGATGGGGTCTATTAAACCGATGCCCGCACGCGTCGCGCCTGAAATCAGGCGCGGGTCGGGCTCGTTGCGCGGCTGCAACCAGCGCACAAGCTGCGCGTAAAAGCGCGGGAAGTCCTTCCACTGGCCTACGCCGCCGAGGCTTTCATCGTCAAGCCCGCTGGCCCAGAACGCCACGCGGCCCAGCGCGTAGCCGCCAAGCGTCAGCAGCGCAGGCTGCTCGTCCTTGACGCCGCCCAGCGTGATCGCGTTGGCCGAATGTTCGCGCAGGCGCGTGAGCGCGTATTGAGCAAGCCGCGGCGGCGGCTTGGGTATCTCACTGCCAAGCAACTGTTGCTCGACCGTCGTCCACTGCAACGCGTAGTCGCCCTTGGCGACCTCGACTACCGGCGGTTTTTGCGGCTGGTCGACAGCGCGTTTTTTCTTTTCGAGTTCGCGGCGCTGCATTTCTTCGGTGTACGCCTCATAGGAAAGCTCGACGGCGCGCACGAACACCACGGGCGCGACCTCGGCGGTTTTTGCGTCGGGCGCGATATAGGCGTACCCGGGTTTGGTCGCGATGTCGTTGATCAGCCTGCGCGCGCTCGCCGAACCCATCGACGATTCGTTGAAGCCGTCGCCGATGCCCAAGGTGACGATGTTGATTTTCTTTGAGATCGCGCGCTCGGCCAGCGCACGGTGATTGCGGGCCTTGCCGCCGTCGTCGTCGCGGTCGCCGCCGTCGGTCAGCAGCACCATCATTTTCACGGCGCTGGGTTCTTTCTCCAGCACGTCCAGGCCTTCCTCCACCGCTTTGTAGATATCCGTGTTGTAGCCGCGCGGGTCGTATTCGTGGTCAGGCTCGAGGTCGCGCAACTCGCGCGCGATCAGTTCGCGGTCAAAGGGCGCGACGACCTGCGGCCGCGGCATCCAGGTGCGCTTGAGCGTGAACGCAACCACGCTGGCGCGATCCCAGGCGTCGAGTTTCTCCAGCGACTTGCGCACGGCCTCGACCGCGATGTCCCAGCGCGTTGCCTTGCCGACTTTCGATTCCATGCTGGTGCTGCGGTCGATCACGTACATGATCGAGACCGCCGCAACCTCGGCCTTGCCGATTTCTTCTTTAACCGGCGGGTCGGGCGGCGGCACGCGCGGCTGCTGCATCAACCGCACGGGCAAGAGTTCGCGCAGTTCGCTGGGAAGCATCTCGGGGCTGACTTGTTCGGCGCCGTCGGCGGTAATCAGCACGCCGCCGCCGTTGGCCGCAAACTGCATAAGCGCGTGGGCCTGGCGGTCGGTCATGTCCAGGCCCGCGAGGATCGGCAGCACGACGACCTCGGCTTCCTGCAGGTTGGCCTTGCTGAAATCCTTGATGTCAATCGCGCGGCGTTCGTAGTTCGGCGCGAGGGTTTCCAGTCGCGCGAATTCGGCGCCGGTCATACCCAGCGCAATCAGGCGCGGCATGCGGTCGACGCGCAGCACGTGGCCGATGCGCTGGCGCACGTCGTCGCCGTCCATGAGTTCGGCCACGATGTCATGGCGGCCGGGCTCGAGGGCGAGTTGCGGCCAGCCCAGGGCGTCGGCGTCCAGCGGCTCGCGCGCGACTTCTTTGCCATCGACCAAAAATCGCACGTCGCCGCCGCGGCCCGCGCCGCGCAACGTTGCGGCCAGCGGTTCGCCCGGCGAAAGCAGCGCCGGGGCGTCGACGGAAACCAGCACCGGGCCCGCATCGCCCGCGACGGCTTCCTCTTTAAGGCGCACGGGTACCTCCAGCGGCTCAACAATCGCCGCCGCGGCGCGCACATGGGCCGGCTTGCCGGAGATTTCGATCAGCGACGGCGGTTTGCCCTCGGCAAACGCTGTGCGCACGCGCGCGCTGAAATTACTGACGGTCGCGGCGCTGCCGTCCGCGGCAAGATTCCAGACGCCCTGGGGCGCAAAGCGTTCTTCGGTTTGCGCGGTAATCGACGGCGACGCCAGCGCGAGCCCAAGCGCCGCCAGCACGAGCAGCCGCACTACCAGCGCGCCGTAACGCGCTGCCGCGGGATGCCGCGACTTGAGGCCCGCGACAAGCAATATCAGCGCGACACCGCCCGCCGCCGCGAGGGTAAGGTTCTGCGGCGACGCGAGGCTGAGCGATTGAAGGTCGAAAGCCAGCATGGCCTTCAATATAGCAGGGTTGTGGCGGCCTTGTCCGCCCGGCAGGGCACAGGCATGATGCCGCACGAGGTGGTTCGTTGTTCGTGGTTGGTTGTTCGACCCGAAACACGAACCACGAAATACGAACCACGAGACACCCATGCACTACGAAATTCGAGAACTCAAAGACCACGTCGGTGAAATCGTCGATGTCCGCGGCTGGCTCTATAACCGGCGCGGCAGCGGCAAAATCCTGTTCCTGCAGGTGCGCGACGGCACTGGCACGGTGCAGGCCGTGATGGGCAAAAACGACGTCAGCGAAGCGGAATTCAATATCGGCAAGGGGCTGGGAAACGAATCCAGCGTCATCGTGACGGCTGAAGTGAAGACCGAGCCCCGCTCGCCCATTGGCGTCGAGCTGCACGTGAAAAAGCTGAACGTGCTGCAGGACGTGAAGGACTACCCGATCCAGATTTCGGAGGACGTGCCGAATATCGACTGGCTGCTGGACCGCCGCCATCTGTGGGTGCGCAGCAAGGTTCCCCACGCAATTTTGAAAGTTCGCAGCGAGGTCGTGCAGGCGATCCGCGAGTTTTATTACCAGCGCGGGTTTGTGCTCTACGACGCGCCGATTTTCACGCCCGCAAGCTGCGAAGGCGTCAGCACGCTGTTTGAGGTCCCCTACTTCGACGAAAAAGCTTACCTGACGCAGAGCGGCCAGTTGTACGGCGAAACCGGCGCGATGGCATTTGGCAAAGTCGTCGTGTTCGGCCCGACGTTCCGCGCTGAAAAGTCGAAGACCCGCCGCCACCTGACGGAATTCTGGATGGTCGAACCCGAAGTCGCGTTCCTCGAACTCGACGGCATCATGGACCTTGCCGAAGACCAGGTCCGCTACGTCGTCACGCGCGCCCTCGACAAGTGCAAGGAGGAGCTGAAAATCCTCGAGCGCGACACCAGCATCCTCGAGCGCGTGGCCGAGCGCTTCCCGCGCGTCAGTTACGGCGAGATGCAAGGCGTCTTGCAGAAACTAAAGGCCGACTTCGCCGCCAGCGGCGACGAAAAACTGGTCAAACTGTCGGGCGACATCCTCAAGAACGGGTTGGGCGACGACCTGGGTGCGGCGGACGAAACCGCCGTCGGCATCCACTACAAGCGGCCGGTGATGATCCACCGCTACCCCAGCGAGGTCAAAGCCTTCTACATGAAGCGCGACCCCGCGGACCCGAACTTCGTGCTGTGCGTCGACGTGATCGCGCCCGAGGGCGTGGGCGAGGTGATCGGCGGCGGGCAACGTGCCGATGACCTAAAATATCTGGAAGAGCAGGTTATTAAACACAAGATTCCGCCGGAGACGATCGACTGGTATCTCGACTTGCGGCGGTTTGGCAGCGTGCCGCACGGCGGCTTTGGCATGGGCGTGGAGCGTTGCGTGCAGTGGATCACCGGCTGCGAGCACGTCCGTGAAACCATTCCGTTCCCGAGAACGATCTACCGCACCAAACCGTAAACAGGCATTAAGAGCGTGTTTAAGAAGCCGTTCGCCAGGAACTGCTTGCGGCGGGCATCGCACATCTGCGTCGGCCTCACTTTGCGTGGCCTCCAGCCACGCGGTCGTTCGGCCTTCTTGATCTGCTCGCCCGGCGCTGCGCACTTCCAAGGCTCAGACTTCTTAAACAAGCTCTAAGTGAAAAGCGGGGCGGCGACCGCCGCCCCGCCGCATCACGCGCCTTACTTTTTCCTGAAATCCTTGATGATCCTCCACTTGACGGTGACGGTGAATTCGTCCAGCGCCGTCACGACAAGTACACTAAGCGTGTCGTGTCGCGCGGTCTTTTGACCATCGACTGAGCCTGCCTCGCCATCGTCGTGACCGGCGTTGGCCCCATCGACGTCGATGGATCGTACCGCAAGGACATCTCCCACCCTGTTGCGTTGGTCACGCATATAGTTTTCGCGGTCGCGCACCGCCATGTCCTTCAGATAGTCGCTGCCCGCGTCCTTCAATTTGTTCAGGCAACCTCTGCCGCGATATTCCGCCCGCAGATGGGGCGGGCAATCAGCCGCAACCGCCGACTCAAACCGCGTGTTTCGCAGGCGCGCAACAGCGCCTGAGTTTCCCATGTCGCCCGCACCGCCGTCCCATACGAATCCCGCCGTGAAATTGCAGGTGTTTTCAAGGGTATCGACGTCAGCGCGAGTGTAGGCCTCGATGGTAGGCGCGTCCTGGTAGTCGTGGGTACGGCGCGGGAATGAATAGTAGCAGCCCTCGTAAAAGCGGTTTTTGATTGGCCCCGTGATTTGCTCGATCTCTCCCCGGCCCACAAGCACCGCTGTACCCGAGTTGTTGTCGGCATTGGCCACGGAAAGTGAGTTGATCGAATGGGTGAGAGACTGTGCGGCGAGATTGTAAATCGCCTGGTGTTCGGCGAGTTCCAGTGCGAGGAGCGCCTCAGTCAACGCGTTTGCTCCCCACGTGCCCGGGTGGTTGGGCTTGCGGGGCGAGCTGTAACGCTTGACCAGGCGCCACGCCAGCGTGATTCCGCCCGCGTCGTTGCCCACCACGCTGATGGCAACCAGGACATCTTCCCCCCCGATCTGGATGCTGCGCAACACGTAGGAATAGCCGCGTTGGGCGATCACGCCGCCGTAACGCGAACCCTCATTTTCCTGGTCCAGGCCCCGCCTTGCCTCGTCTTTGGTTGCGTAACTGCGCGTGAATTCTTCAGGGCAGTCGGATTCGCGGGCGACGTCGGCGGCGACCTTCAGGGGTGCAAGTCCCGCCGCGCCATCGAGTGCGCCGCAATGGGCGGTCAGCTCTCCCATGTAAAAACCAACCTGGGGGGACCATTGGCCATACAGGCGTGTTGAAAATGAATACTGGTAGGCGGAGTGGGGCAAATGGCGGGTTTTGTCCCTCTCGCCAAGGGTCGCACCGTCGGGCAGCAGCACCAGTCCCCGGTCGGCCTTGCCGACAAAACTCGAATAGGAGCGTGTGTAGTTTTGATCAACGACCAATTGGCGTTGGGCGTATTTGCTGGCGGCGGCGCGGAGGAAATAAAAGCGTTCGTCGCGGCCGAGGGACTCAGCCTTGGCCAGTACCTGTTTCCCGTCCTCGGTAAGCGCCAGCTCGAACTCGGACTTTTTCGGCGGTTGGACCGGTGCTTCCGGCTGTGGTTCCTTCGGTTTCTCCACCTCCGGTTGACGCGGAACTTCCGGCAAGGGCGCCTGCTCTGAAGGCGGCTGGTCCGGAACGGGTTTGCGCTGCGCGTCTATCAGCGAGCCGTCAAGCATCACGGCGCCGCTCAGGACGCAGAGCGCAAAACCGGTCTTCAACAGCCAACTCGTGCGGCTCATCAACATGGTCTTCTCCTCGCTTGTCAGGGGATCAGGGGTTGCCGCCATCACGGTAATGACGTCTTTCAGCACTTCGTCGGCAGGCACGCCTCCGACATTCACTGCCACGCGGCCGGTGACTTGTTTGATCTGCGCGCCCACAACGGTTACCGCGGGTGCATCGCTGAGCAACACCACACAGCCCCGTTCCAGCGTGACTACGCCGTTGGCCTCGGTCTTCTTTGCACCGGGGATTTCGACGACAGTATTGCGCGGCGTGGGCGCGGGCTCGGGTTCAACGACCGGTGGTTTCTCCGGCGTCGGCTCGGGCGTCGGTTGCGGTGTGGGTTCCGGCTCGACCACGGGCGGCGTTTCGGGCGTCGGCACGTCCTTTGGGACTTCTTTCGGCTGCTCGGTTTTCGGCGCGGCCTTGGGCGTGTCTTTGACCGACGGTGTTTCCTTCGGCGGCGCGGGCTGAACTGGGGCGCCCTTGCGCTCAGCGGTGTCAACGGTACGCGTCGGCGCATTGTTGAAGGCCACGAACCAGATCACGACGCTCGCGACCGCGACCAGCAGCGCCGCCGCAACCAGCGCAAAGGTGCGTGTGCGCCAGGGGTTGTGGCTAGGCACAGCCCAGCCCGCGAGGGCCGAGGAATCTTCTGATGCACGCCCATTGGCATTGCCCCCGGTCTGGCGGCCGGGGCTGTTAAGACGTTTCAACACGGCGGCGGAAACATCGGGCGCGCTGCGGCCGCTGAATTTCTCGCGCAGGGCATCACGCAGGAAGTCGTGATAAAGCTTGTTATCCACGGGCGAGGCTCCGCTCGATACACTCGCGCAGGGTTTCGCGCACGCGCCACAGGAACTTCTTGAGGGCCTCGTCGGTCATGCCCAGCGCTGCTGCAGACTCGCCGCGCGACTGATCGCCGCCGTAATAGCTGCGCAGGACGTGGCGCGGGCGCTCGGGCAGTTTTTCGAGGCAACCGTCCAGCGCTTCGCGGTGCGCGGCGCCCTCATCGTCGCCGGAGATTTCGACCCAAGTGCTTTCGCGCGCGTTGATGTCGTCGAGCGAGATTTCGCGCTTGAGTTTGCGCAGGGCGGACACGAACTGGTTGCGGGCGACGGTGCGCAAGAACGCGCTGGTGCGCGCGGGGTTTTCGTACTCAAAGGGCTGCGACAGCACGGCGACGAAAACTTCCTGCGTCAGGTCGTCGGCGAGCGCTTCACCCGCGCCCAGAAAACGCAGGTAGCGCCACACCGAAAGCTGGTGTACGCGGATGATTTCAGCGGTGTCCATCGCCATAAGGCTGCCCATCATAGCCCTCAATCGCGCTGCCCCCAAAAAAGGGGACACGGAATCCGCGAAAAAAGCCGGAAATGCGAAAACCCGCGCCGTGGCGCGGGTTTCCGGTGAGTGGGGCCATGGTCACTTCGGGTTGACGATCTTGACCAGCGTCATCAGATACGTTGTGTTGGTTTCCAGGTCGGAAATCTCGTCAATAATCTCAATGCCGGGTTTGTCCGCGCTGTAGACCTTGCGGTGCTGCATGAGGCCCTTTGCGTCCTTGTCCGTCTTTTTCATGCGGTGGACATGCGAAAGGCAGCGCAGGTCTTCCCCGCCAACTGTCACCGTTACGTCGGTGGTCTTGGGGTCAATCCACTCCTTGGGAACGGGCGATGGCGGCAGTCCTGCTTCCCACTTGGAGAACATTTTTTCACCCCAGGGTTCATCATCAGTGCGCCAGCGTTCCCAGAAGCCCTCCGCACTGACCTCGACGACTTCCATGGTGGATTTGCTGCGGCGCTCTTTGCCGCTCGCGTCGCGTTGGAGCGTGTCGTATTCGAATTGCATGTCTTTCCTGATGAATTTCTTAGCGTCAGCGACAGTAGGGGCCCTGAGTTTGGCGCTTTTTGACGCGGCCGGCTGTGTTACGGCTGTCAATGTTGTGGTGATGCTCTCGATGGACTTTGCGCCGTCAACCAGGGTGCTTATATCTTGATGCTGCTCCTGCACTATAAGGCCGGGTCGGGACTTCGAAACCCAAACCCGGTCGAAGTATGAACCTTCCACGCCTTTGAATTCGGCCTCGAAAACAATGCATTCGAGGGTGGTGTTGCCGATCACCAGTTTTTCGGAGAAGGTCTTCACGCTCTTGAAGCCTGCAAAGGCTCGGGCCGCCTCGTTCCACCGGTACGTCCAGTCCTTCATGCCAAGAATTTTTGACGAAAAGCCGGTCGGCTTTTGAGCGCTGTAACCCTGCTCATTGACGTCCGTGACTACGACCTCGTATTTGATTTCGGTTCCCGGGAAATTTATCCCGCCGCCGGCACCACCGCTTCTCGAAGACGTATTCTTGTGTGTGTAAGCCAAGACCGTGCCCTTATTGAGGTACTTCTGGCCGTCGGCGGGCTTCCAGGGCAGTTGCAGGTCCAGCGGCGCTAACGTCAGCAGCTGTGCTTCAACGACTTTCGGCGAGCCCGTGCGATTCTTATTCAGTACTTCGACGTTGACCAATACGCCCGGCATTTTCTTTGCCAACGTGTAGCGCGTGGGATTCATCGCCTTGTCGGTTGGTTCGATTGTCAGGAGAACGCAATCGAAGGTTGTCTCCCCGATCTTCAGCTTCTGGCTGGCAACCTTTACGTCGCTTGCCTTCAAGTCCTTGAAAAGGGTCTCAAAATAATTCCATTCGCGCTTAACGTATTCGGACTTCAACGGCTGGACGCCGGTGTCGTAGTCCGATGTGTTGAGCGTGAACGTCTTGTCTTCCACCTTGACGACTTGTATCTCACGCCAGCCGATGGATTTGCCGTCGTTCTGCAGGTCGTAAACAAATCGCATGCCTTCGGAGATGAATGCTTTGACGTCCTCGGTCGTCCACGGCAACTGGACTGCGTCTTTGGCCGGGTTCTGCGGCTGGGCTGCGATCTGCGCGCCGTCGAGCATCGCGATGCCCGCAAGCACGCAGACGGCAAACCCCGTCTTCTTGATCCATGATTTCGCATCCAGAAGCATTTCTTTCTCCCTTGAATTGAGATCTTTGATCGTCGCTTCCATTTCGTTCACGGTATTGCGGGTCGCCGGGCCGCCCACACAGGCGACTACGCGGCCGTTCACTTCGCGGATGTGTGACTCGCCGATATTGAGGCTTGGCGTGTCGGCAGTAAGGAACGCCCAACCCGACTCGAGCAACGCGATGCCGTCGCTGACACTGACTTTGCTGTCGGCGCCGCAAACGATAGAGGTATTGAAAGGCTCGGGCGTGGGTTCCGGGGTCGGGGTGTGTTCGGGCGTCGGCGTTGGTTCCGGTGTTGGCTCGGGAGTTGGCGTGGGCTCAGGCCTTGGCTGGGGTTGAGGCAGCGGCGTGGGCTCGATCTTTGGTTCGGGTTTGGGTTCGGCCTTTGGCTCGACCTTGGGTTGTGGCGCGACGGTGGGAGTGTTGTTCTTGCGGTCAACGATGCTGGCCGGCGGCGCTACAGGCTGCTCCTGGTTTACGCGCGCGGTTTCAACGTTGGATCGACTCGGATTGTTAGACACAACCCAGAACGACACTCCCACCGCCAGTGCGGCTGCGGCTGCGAAAGCAAACCAGCCGGTGCGCGGGGCCGGCGCGGCGGCCTTACGCGGTGCGGGCAGAATTACCGGCCCGGCCTTGATCGCCGCGATGCGCTTGAGGATGACGTCGGTGAGGTCGCGCATGACGCCGTGCTCCTCGGCGAGAACACTATCCATGAACTCGATGTCTAATTCGCGGCGATCAAGCACGGGCGAGCCTCTTTTCGATGCAATCGCGCAGGGCTTCCTTCACGCGGCGAAGCAACGTCTTGAGCGCTTCCTTCTTCATGTCGAGCGCGCCCGCAATGGTCGAGCGGCCGGCTTCGTCGGTGTATTGCATCTCCAGCGCCTTGCGGGCGCGGTCGGGCAAGCCCGCCATGCAGCGGCGCAGGGCATCGCGGTAACCCTCACCGTCGTCTTCGCCGGTGTTGTGCGCAAAGGCCTCGTCGCGCGCTTCGATTTCGTCGAGCGCGACGACGCGTTTGTCTTTTCTGGCGGACATCAGGAAGTAATTGCGCGCGACAGTCCTGAGGTATGCGCTGGTTTCGTTGCGGCCGCGATAATCGAAGGGTTTGGTGAGGACGCTGACGAAAGTTTCCTGCGTGAGGTCGTCGGCGTGCGCTTCATCGCAGCCGAGGAAGCGCAGATAGCGCCACACGCCGCCCTGGTGCGTGCGAATGATTTCAGCGTGGTCGAGCGTCATGAGTTCCCCAATCATGCCCCGGAAATGCGCGAGGGACACAATTGGGGTCAAGAAAGTGGGCGGAATTGTTGTTCAGACGCAAAACCTTTGTGCGGCATCACTTACGTGTTGTAAGTTCTGTCAAAGGTATTAGGTATCAGGTGTTGGGTTTTAGGAAAAGCCGTCTGCTTGCGACCTAAAACCTGATACCCGATACCTAAAACCGCTTTAATCCGTCTCGATGTCCAACCACGCACGCTGGCACAGCCGCACGAGTTTCCTCACCACCACGCTGATGATCCTGGTGGCGTTGGGTGCGCCGTTTTACGTCGCGGGCGGCATGCTTGAGCACGGGGCGCTGTTCCTTCCTTTATCCATCGCGCTGATCTGGATTGTCGGCACGCCGCTGGTGCGCCTTTCGCTTGCTACCGGCCAAAGCGAGCAGGAGCTTCCTTCGGGCGATGCGGCTCTGGCGATGCAATGGCTGTTGCGGCTGTGCCTCGTCGCAGGCCTGATGTACATGGCGGCGCAGGCGGCGGGCTGGTTTCTGGTCGCCGCGGAAGGGCGCATGGAAGGCCTGGCCCCGCGGCTGCGAACCGAAGAACTTTCGCAAGTTACCGCGGGCTGGCATGGCATCGGCGGGCTTGGCGCCAATGAACTTGTCACCGGCGCGGAACTGACGGCGATATTGATGCTGGTGATGGTGTTCGTGGGCCTGAAGCGGCGGCTGGCGGCCCTGTCGTGGCTTGGCACGCCGATGATCATGCTGTTTTGTGTGCTGCTTTTGCTTGCCATCGGCGCGGCATTCTGGCTCGACGGGCCCAGCGGCCTTGCAGCGCTTGCGGCGCCTGTGCGATTGTCGGCACTGGGCGACGCGCGCATGTGGTCGGACGCCGCGGCGCTGGCGCTGCTTGCCGTCGGCGCGCAATCGGGTGTGATTTCGGCGGCGGGCAAGGGCCTGCCCGCGCGGGCGGAAATCGGTCGCGAGGCGCGAATTTTGCTGTGCGGGACGGCCTTCTTCACGGCGCTGACAGGCATGGCGGCGCTGATGCTGCTGTGCGCGGTGTGCATGGAACAGGGCGTGATCCCCCAGCCGGGGCACGCATACCCGGGCATCCTCGCACTGGACCTCGTGCCGACGCTGGCGGAGCTGCCGGGCCTGCGCGAAAAGCTTTTCGCGGGCTGGCCGCCGCAATTCGTGCCCTCGCCCGTGCGCATCACGCTGGTGTGGTGCGTGATGGTGGTGATCGCATGTTGCTTTGGCGCCGCGTGCCTGCTGCTTGGCGGAAACTGGAAACCAGCCTACGGGCGCAGCCGCCACTTCTGGCTGGGCGTCGGCGGGGCGTTGATCAGTATCGGCGGGCTGGCCGCCTCGTACCTTCGCGGCGTCAGCGAGTGGTGGTGGCCGTTGATCGGGGTGCTGCCCGCGCTGCTTTCGCTGATGCGTCTGGCGGTCGCCAAACGTTCCGGCGGCGGCATTCGCGTATCGAGCATCGCCTTTGAGTCCTCGGGGCCCCGCATGCAGCAGTGGCATTTCTGGTATGCGCTGAACTTCGTGCGCCCGGCGCTGGTCGCGGTCGTGGCCGTCGCTGCCGTCACCCATCGTGAACATGGATTAGCGCTGGGAGGCCTCGCGGTCGGTTTTGGCCTGATGTGGGCGGGCTCGCTAACGCCGCCGCCGCGAGACCGGCGCACGCAACGGTTGGCGCCTGTGGCGGCAGCCGCGGCGGTGTTGCTGATGCTGGGAGGAACAGTGCTCGCGCAGGCGCAGGAAGTCAAGCCGCCGACGCCCGTCGAGCAGTTGTCGCCGCTGGACCGGCGCTTTGAACAATTGATGGGCCAGCCCGCCGCCGCGGAGCGCGCGCTGCTTCGAGCGGAGATCGTCGCCGACCTGATTGACGCCCGCCCTCGCCCGGGAAGTCGCCCCGACCTGGTGTTATGGCATGAGCGCATCAAGCAGCGCCTGTCGGCGCGCGAAGATCCCAAGGCCGAGGAGATCGCGCGCAGGCTTGCGGGTGCGCAGTTGGCCGACGGCATTGCCGTGCTGACGCTTGCCGACAGCAGCGTCGAGGCGTTGCAACTTGAGTACTCGGCGATGATCCCGCAGACGTCGCAGGCGCAACAACTGATTGAGATCATGGTCAACGGCCAGCCCCGCGACATGGGGATTTTCATGGAACGCCTGCGCGCCATCCATACGCGGTTGGGGGGGCCACGGCTGAATGCCTTGATCGACGCGCCGGACGCGAGCGCGCCGCATTTGATCGCGGCGCTGGTGGACGACATGCGCACAACCTGGGGCGCGCACGCGCCGGAGGCGCGCCGCATCCGCGTGGCGCTGACGCACACATTGCTCCAGGGTCGCACGTTGCTGCGGCCCGAGCCGGCGATGGGAGTGACCACGGTGATCACACTGGTGCTGTGCGCGATCATGCTGGCACTTTCGCTGCTAATGGGGTTAGGGACGGTCCGGCAGGAGTAATTTCTTGAAGGGGTGGGCGCCCCTGATTTCTTGTGGCGCGTTTTTTACGGCGCGAATTCGGGCGGCTGCGCCGCCCGCGCGGACAAGAATGTCCGCGCCACAGCCTAAAGCCCAGTTGAAGCGGGCGGGGGAGCCGCTAAAACAGGAGTGCACCGTCAGAGGCCACGTATGAACTTCGAATTGCCTGAAGAACTCAGCCTGCTGCAGAAGACCGCCCGCGAATTCGCCGAGGCCGAGCTGCGCAAGCCCGCCCGCGTCATGGACGAAGAAGAAGAATTTAATGTCGGCGTCTTTAAGAAGCTGGCGGAGCTCGGCTTGGCCGGACTCACGATTCCTGAGGCCTACGGCGGCAGCGGCTTCTACGAAAGCAACCTGGCCAACCAGGCGGCCTGCGTCGTGCTTGAAGAAATCAACCGCATCTGCGCCAGCACGGGCGTAACGTTGTCGGTCCACATGAGCCTGTTTTCGAGCGCGCTCAACAAATGGGGCAGCGACGAGCTCAAGCAACGCATCCTGCCTCATCTGTCGACGGGCGAATGGATCGGCGCGTATTGCCTGTCTGAGGCGGGTTCGGGATCCGACGCGGGTTCGCTGACCTGCATGGCCAAGAAGGACGGCGGCGACTACGTCCTCGATGGCAGCAAACTCTGGATCACCAGCGCGCCCTACGCCGACGTTTTCCTCGTGATGGCGCGCACCAGCGCAGAGCACAAGACACGCGGCATCTCGGCGTTCATCGTCGAGAAGTCGCGCAAGGGCATCACCATCGGCAAGCACGAAAAGAAAATGGGCATTCGCGGCAGCGCGACCTGCGAAGTGCTGTTCGAAAAGTGCCGCATCCCGGCAAAAAATCTAATCGGCGAAGAGGGCAAGGGTTTCACCATCGCGCTCGACACCCTCGACGGCGGGCGCATCGGCATCGCGGCCCAGGCCGTCGGCATCGCTCGCGCGTGCATGGAGGAAGCGACCGATTACGCCAAGGTGCGCGAACAATTCGGCAAAAAGATCGCCGAATTCCAGGCCGTGCAGTGGATGCTTGCTGACATGTCAATGCGCCTGGACGCCGCACGCCTGTTGATGTACCGCGCGGCCTATTTGCGCGACGCGGGCAAGCCCTGCGCCAAGGAAGCGGCGATGGCCAAGTTGTTCGCCAGCGAGAGCGCCGACAAAACCGCCAAGGACGCCGTGCAGATCTTCGGCGGCAACGGGTACTCCAAGGAGTATGACGTCGAGCGCCATTTCCGCGACGCGCGTATCACGGAAATCTACGAGGGCACGAGTGAAATCCAGCGCATCGTGATTTCTCGCGCATTGCTCGGTGCCTGACAGGATTTGGTCAATTCGCGCGAAACTGGCTTACTGCGGCGTGGCGGCGGGGCACCGTTCGTCGCATAATTGAATCAACGAGGAAGCCATGCCCGAGCAGCAGACAGATCCCATTATCGGCCAAAAGTTCGGCAACGTCGTCGTCCAGGGCATCCTGGGCCGAGGCGGCATGGGCGCTGTGTACCTGGGCTACCACCCGGGCCTCGACATGAAGGTGGCCGTCAAGCTGCTGCCGGACCTGTTCGTCGGCCGCGCGGAACTTGTCGAACGCTTCTTGCGCGAGGCGCGCCTGTCAGGCCGCCTTCAGCATCCCAATATCGTACGCACCCTCGACGTCGGCACGTCCAACGGCGTGTACTACCTGGTGATGGAGTACGTCGAGGGCGTTGACGCCCAGCGCCTGCTTGAGCACGAGGGCAAGTTTTCGCCCATGCGGGCCGTCAACATTATTGGCTTCGTCGCGCGCGCACTGGGCGAGGCGCACGGACAGGCGATCATCCATCGCGACATCAAACCCGCAAATATCCTTATCGCGCGCGACGGCAAAGTGAAGGTGACGGATTTCGGCCTCGCCCGCAGCTTGCAAGCGACGACGGCGCTGACACTCAGCAACCAGGTCGTCGGCACGCCGCACTACATGGCGCCCGAACAAATTCGCAGCACCGAAATCGACGAACGCGTCGACATTTACGCGCTCGGCATCACGTTGTGGCAATTCCTCACAGGCAGGCTGCCCTTTGACGGGCCCACGCCGATGGCGGTGCTGCTCGCCGCGGTCAACGACCCGCTGCCGCTGCCGGAAGACCACTTCAACAAGTTGCCCAAGGAAATGCGCGAGGCGATCGTGGCCATGACTGCCAAAGATCCCAAGCGCCGGCTGCCCAACATCAACGCCGTGCTCTCGGTGCTCAAGAAAGCGCGCGATGCCTTGCGCGCCCACGGCCTGGACAGCACCGCCCCGCTGAAGGAAGGCGGCCCGCAGGTCGCCGACACCGCGGGTGGCACGTCGCAAATTGCCGCTGTCCGTCCCGCCGCGGCGCCGGCTAAACCTGCCGCCAAACCGCCGACCGGCAAGCCGCTGCCCGCGGGCGCGCCGCGTCCCGCAGCCTCGGCGGCAAAAGCGCCGGCGCCGCCCGCGCCAAAGGCGCCCAGCAAGGGGGCAATGCCGCCAATTAAACCTGCGCCCGTGGCCAACGACCAGGCCGCGCAGATTCTGCGCACGGCGCAATCGGCGATTGTTAACAAGCCCGCGGAAATCGAGCGCTTCACCCGCCCGCTCGGCCAGCGCCCGCCCGACGAAAAAAAATAAGACGGGTCACGACGAAGCGACAATCCGGCCCTCGTCAAAGCCCGCCAGCGCGTTGTGGGCCTGCACGCAGGTCCTGACTTCGTCGGGTACACGCATGTAGTACACGCGTTTGGTGCTGCCGTCGGTGCCGACCAGCCACTTGCGACCGTGGCGGTCCTCCATCAACGCGCGCGGCATCGCGCCTAACGGTTGATCGCGGCTGACGTCGATCATGTCCATGTCGATCACGACCGCGCCCGAATCGTTCAAGTAACGCCCCGGGCCGTAAATCTCGATCATCACGCGCCGGATTTCGGCGTTGAGTTCGCGGTCAATGATCGCGGTCGTGAGCAGGTTCGGTTCCATCACCACCATTTCGGGCACGGGAATGCCGTGGTGGAAGTAAAGCTTGCAGCCGTCGCGAAACGTCACCGCGGGGCCGTCGGGCGCGTGCAGGCGACGTTCGTCGTCGAGACGGATTTCGCGCGGGCGCTCGTAGCACAAACAGGTGCGCGTGCCGGGCCAGAACCAGAAGCCCTCGCGGCAAAGCCTGCCCAGGTGCGCGCCGACTTCGGCCAATTTGCCCCGCGTTTCGGCCGGCAGCAGTTCGAACAGCAGAGGGATGGGCGAGAGCGACGAAATGTAGAAGCCTTCGTCCTGAAGCGCGCGCACGTCGCCGCCGCCGATCTCGTCGCAAAGCACACGCAGAAACTGGTTCAGGCCGAACTCCAGCGTGCGGCCAAAACCGCTCTGGATTTCCTGGCGCAATTTCTCGGTGACCGCCGCAAGCGGCTCGTTCCAGTCCATCTGCCCGGGACCGCGGCCACGCATCACCGATTTACGCAACGTCTCGCCGATGCCCTCAAACAGCACGCGGTCCATCGACATCAGCAGGCTGTTGCCGAGCAACTCCTCGACGTCGTCCTCGAACTCGGTTTGCAGGCGGTAGCCGCACTGCGCGTTGAGCAGCTTCAGCAATTGGCCGAGGTAGCGGTCGAGCTCGAACTCCGAGCCGCGTTTGCCCGCGCGTTTTGCCATGCGTTTGATCAGCCCGCGGTTGCCCAGAACCGGCCCGGACATCAGTAACAGCAAGCTTGCCTCGACGGGCCCGTCGAGCCACAGAAACTCCGGCGGCGCGTGGCCACAAACGCGGTAAATCGCCGACGCGGCCTCCTCAAAGCCCTCGCGGCCGCAGGGCCCAGTGCTCAGCGCAATGCGCCAAGCCTGCGCACTGATGCGCTCAAGTTCGCGTTCATCTGCCGGGGCGTCCATTGTTTGATTCTACCGCATTACTGTGTTGGATTCGCAATCGACGCTTCAAATTGGCATCATGGGGCGGGCCCTTCTTCAAGGATGAGTTCATGCGCTACGCGATTGCGTTGGTGTTTTGCCTGTTCGCATCACAACTTGCCGCCGAAAAGACATGGGAGCCGGAAAAGACCTGGGTGTTTGCCGTCGGCGTGCTCGAGTACGACGCAGCGAAGCTTTATGGGTCGTTCCCCAAGGAAGGCCGGCGCGACCAGGTGTTCATGGACACGCTGGAGACGCGCGGCGTGCCCAAGGCCAACATCGTTTTCATCAAGGACGGCGACGCGACCAAGGCGAAAATCGCCGCCGAGTTCGAGGCGCACGTGAAGAAGGCCGCGGCCGGCGACACGCTGATTGTTTACTACGCGGGCCACGGCATTAAGGACAAAGACCGCAACGTTTACTTCGTGCCCAACGACGCCAAGGGCGGCGCGAAGGAAGGCTACACGAGCTGCTGGTCCGTCAGCTCGGCGTTTGACGACATCGAGAAGCACTTCAAGGGGTCGTCGGTAATGGTGTTCACCGACTGCTGCCACTGTGGCGGCGTGTGCACAGAGGCGGGCAAACGGCAGAGCAAGATCGCCTACGCCACGATGGTCTCGGCGCACTTGAACACGATTTCGACGCCGCGCTGGACGTTCACGAACGTCTTGATCGACACGTTTGGCGCAAGCCCGCTGGTGGACACTGACGGCAACGAGAAAGTCACATTCGCCGAGGCTGCGTACTACGCCGAGACCGAAATGGCGTTCTTTGAGCAGCAGCTTTCGGTGAGCGGCGTGTGCAACGGCTTTGACCGCTACACGGTGCTGTCAAAGCCCGCCAAACGCACGACCAAGCGGCTGGCGGAGTGCCTCGAGGGCGAGTGGGACAAGAAGTGGTACAAGTGCAAGATCATTGACTACAAGAAGGAAGGTGACGTCGAGGAGTTCAAGGTCACGTGGGTCGGCTACAAGGCCGAGGACGACGCCTGGATGCCGGCAAGCCGCCTGCGCAAGTGGAAGCCCGAAACACATCCGGGCGGCACGGAATGTGAAGTGGAGGCCGAAGGCAAGTGGTGGAAGGCCAAGATCAAGGAACACAAGCTCGGCCTGCACCTCGTGCACTATGAGGGCTATCCCGACGAAGACGACGAGTGGGTCGCGCTCAAACGCATCAAGGTGACGAAGTAGGGATTCAGTTGCGCGGACAAATCCCAAGGGCTTGCCATCCGGCGAGCCCTGGTTCTTATCCCCGGATGGCCTTGGTCAGCAGAGGCGCGATTTCTTTGGGGTTGGCTTTGCCCTTGAGCTTGCGCACGACTTGCCCGACCAGAAACCCGAGCGCGACGTCCTTGCCCGCCTTGTAGTCGGCCACGGCCTTGTCCGCGAATTCCAGCATCACCTCGATGATCGCCTTGTCGACGGCGCCACTATCCTGCTCGATCAACTTGTTCAGGCGCCTGGCGACGGCCAGCGCGTCCTCGCCGCTGTCCAGCATCGCTGCAAACACTTCTTTCGCCGTCACGTTGTTGAGCTTGCCCGCGTCCAGCAGGTCCATCAGGCCAATCAACGCCGCAGGCGTAATCTTCAGGCCCTTGACGCCGATAGCGCGCTCCTGCATCGCATGGCTGAACTCGCCCGCGACCCATGCGGCGACTTTGCGCGGCTTCTGGTAAAGCTTGACCGCGTGCTCAAAGAACTCCGCGAGTTCGCGCTCGCTGACGAGGAATTCCGCCTCGCCGCGCTCAAGCTTGTAGTCGTCGAGGAACCGCAGCAGGCGTTTTTCCGGCAGCTCGGGCAGCGACGACTGGATCTGCTCCACCCACTTGCGATCAATATTGAACCAGCTCAGGTCGGGCTCGGGGAAATAGCGATAGTCGTTCGCTTCTTCCTTGCTGCGCATCGCGCGCGTGCACAACTGGTCTTCGTCCCAGAGGCGCGTTTCCTGGTGCAGCGTGCCGCCGGCGCTAACGACTTTGGTCTGGCGCTCGATCTCGAAGCGAATGGCGCTGGCCACGCTCTTGAACGAGTTCATGTTCTTCACTTCGACGCGCGTGCCAAGTTTAATAGCACCCTCGGGTTTAATGGAGATGTTGGCGTCACAGCGCAAAGATCCCTTCTCCATGGACAACTCGGAGACGTCCAAATAGCTCAGGTTGCGCTTGAGCGTCGTCAGGTAAGCGTGCGCTTCCTCGGCTGAACGCAGGTCCGGCGCGCTGACGATTTCGACCAGCGCCGTGCCCGCGCGATTCAGGTCGATCAGCGTGCTGCCCTCAAGATGGATCGACTTGCCGGCGTCTTCCTCAAGGTGCGCGCGGGTTACGCGGCAGTTGCGCGGCGCGCCGCTGGCGTCGTGGATCGGCAGTTCAAGGATGCCGTCAAAGCAGATCGGCCCGTCGTATTGCGTGATTTGGTAGCCCTTGGGCAGGTCCGGGTAAAAATAATTTTTGCGGTCGAATTTAATCCTGTGCGCGATCTGGCAATTCAGCGCAAGGCCAACCTTGATCGCGAGCGTGACGACTTCCTTATTGAGCACTGGCAGCGCGCCGGGAAGCCCGAGGCAAACCGGGCAGGTGTGGCTGTTGGCGGGCGCGCCGAATTCAACTTTGCACGAACAAAAAGCCTTGGTCTTCGTCTTGAGCTGGACGTGGACCTCAAGGCCAATCACAGGTTCGTATTTAATCGTGGTCGCAGTGGCCATAGCGGATGTTTGTAGGGACACGCGGCGCAGTTTACGCCTGCGATTCGGGGATGCTTGAGACCGGCGCGGTTTCAAGCGTGTCCAGCGGCTGGCGGCCGCCGAAACCGCTGTCGCGGTCGTGCCAGTGGCTGATCGCGCCGTCGCCCAGTATCCAGCACAGCAGCACGATCTGCCCGTCGGCGCGCCGGTACGGGAAATCGACGAGGCCGCGCTCAAGGCTCTTTACCTGTACGCCGGCTTTTTCAAGTTCGTCGCAGCCGCGCAGGATTTGTTCCTTCACGCGGTCGAGGTCCTCGATCAGGCGCACGCGCGGATCGCCCGAGGGGCTCGTGCCCGGCTGCAACGCGCGGCGAAGGTCGGCAAAGCGCGCGTGGGCGTCGCGAAGTTCCTCGCAAATAGGCCTGACATAGGCCAATGCGCGGTTTGCCTGCTCGAGTGTGAAGGTGCTCATTAGGCACCAGAATAGCTTGATTGAGTGGCGGCGGTTAGGAATTAGCGACAACGGAAAGGTATCAGGTATCCGGTCTTGGGTATCGGGTCACCTGATACCTGACACCCGCTACCTGATACCTTCTCTTGAACCACTGTAACCTTTACCCCGTTCATCCGTTATAATCCAGCATCGACCCGAGGTACCGCCATGCCCAGACTGTTGCCGCGTATATTCCTGCTCGCCGCAGTTTTGTTCCTCGGGTGTTCGACGCCCGTTGTCGCCGACAAGGCCTCGTTCAAGAGCGCCGAAAAGGACTTCAAAGCCGCGCAGACCGCCGCCGACGAAAAGAAAATGGTCGCGGCTATCGACGCCATCGGCGCCGCGGATTGCAAAGAGGCCCTCGAATTCCTCCTGGATACGCTCGAAAAAGACCAGAAAGACGCCAAGGCCGGTAAGGGCCTTCCCGGCGACGTGCACGACCACGTTGTGAGCGCGATCACCGCCCTCGCCAAGGACGAAGAAAGCGTCGAGCGCATCGGCAAAGCCGCGGTCAAGCTCGACAGCGACAAGATGCCGATTTTGGCGCTGGACCAGTTCGACTTCTTCAAGCCCCTGGCAGCGATGACCAGAAGCGCCGCCGCCACCAAGCATTTAACCGCCGCGCTGACCGATAAAAAGAACCCCTATGTGAAAGTTGCGGCGCTGGAGGCAATACGGCAGGCGAAGAACCCGACGTACCTCGACACCGTGCTTGGAATCCTGGCCGAGGACAATAAGGAGTGGATGACCAAGTGGAAGATCGTGCCGCTGAATGTGTTTTGCTGCATCGAGGATCTCGTGACTCCGGGCAGCGACCAGGCCATTCGTGTGGTTGAAACGCTGTGCACGCAGTGGGAGACATGGACGAGCAAGATCAAAGACTTCCAGCTTGATGATCGCCTGAAATATTTCTCGCGGCGCATGTTGAACCGGCTGACGGGCGAGGTCGCGGATCTTTCATTCGTGATTTTCTGGAAGTGGTGGGTACAGCAGAAGAAAGCGCCTGCGGCCGCCGCGCAGCCCAAGAAGCCTGACGACCGCAGCACGGACTTTCGGTCGACGCCGGCATTCGGCGCTGAGCCCGTGGGCAAGAAGTGGGTGTTCGTGATCGACGTGTCAGACAGCATGAAATTGGATTTGAAGATCACGCTGGAAGACATCGAAAAGCGCAAGCCGGAAAAATCGAGCCCGATCACGCCCGGTAAAGGCGAAAAAGAAGGCGAGAAGCCCGAGGAGAAGGAAGAACCGGCCAAGAACCCGCTGGCCAAGCTGGACTGGAAGAACATCAACTTCAAGATTGACCTCGCCAAAGCGGAACTCGCGCGCGCGATCAAGGAATTGCCCGAGGGCTACCAGTTCGCGATTGTGACGTATTCAACCAGCATCAACCTGATCACGGGCAACGGCTGGGTAAAGTCTGACCAGACCAACCGTGACACGTGGGAACGCAAAGCGCGCGAACTGCAACTTGAGGCGCTGACCAACATCCACGGCGGCCTGATGAAGGGCCTGCGTGTGTGCGACAAGGGCTCCGAGGCTGCGGAACCCGCCGTTGACCCGGATTGCATCCAGAGCGGCGCCGACACGATCATCTTCCTGACTGACGGCTGGGGGAGCTGGAGCGACGACAGCAAGGTCCAGAACGTCCAGGACAAACGGAACCCGAACAACCCCGGCGTCAAGGTCGGCGACGGCACGCACATTTACGGCGAGGACATCTGGCCCGACATCGCGCGCCACAACCTGTTCCGCAAAGTGGTGATCAACACCGTCGGCATCGGCAACCACGACAAAGAGTGCCTGCGCAAGCTGGCCGAAAAGTCCGGCGGCACCTACGTCGATTGGGGCTTCCCGGAGAGTTAGCAGATAGCAGATAGCAGATAGCAGATAGCAGATAGCAGATAGCAGACGTGGTCTTTGCTATCCGCTATCTGCTGTTTTTTTGCTGTCCGCTTTCCTGTTGCTCGCTACTTCTTGTACTTGTCGATCACGGCCTTGACCGCCGCGCGGTGGGCTTCGTTTTCGGCCTTATGTTTCTCGCGCAGGGCCTTCAGTTCGGCCTTCAGCGCCTCGCGTTCGGTCTCGCTCAAGCTTTCAAGCAGCTTCTTCATTTCCTCGCGGCGTTCCGCGTGTTTGCCGTCGTGCTTTTTGCGGCAGCCGCAGTCCTTGCGGCCTTCACGGGCGGGACGGTCGGTCTTGACTGCATTGTCTGCGGCGAAAACGGGCGCCGCACACAGGGCAGCAAAGGCGATAATGATGAGGCTTTTCATGGCTTTTTCCTTTGTTGAGGGGTCCGGTATTGGACAGTCAATAGCACCCCGGGCATCCCGCAAGGTTGCGGAGAAAAGCAGGCTAAAAGCTAAAGACTGAAATTTGAGTTGGGGCCGCAGACGGGCTTCACAGCGATGGCAACTCTTAATCGTCCTGTCACGGTCGGCAATTTTTAGCTTTTAGCCTTTAGCTTTATGCTTTCCACCGGGTAAACTCTTTGGGTCGGGCGGCGGCCCGGCACCCCGGTTTCACCCCTGTAAGGGTCTTCCCAATGAAGAAGTTCGCTCTGCTTGCCGCTTTCTTCGCGGTTCTTTCGCTATTTGCGGCGCCGGTCTTCGCGGGCGAGAAGGACGAAGAAGCGACGTACAAGAAGATTGAGAACGCGCTGGAGTCCACGTCGCTGGATTCGCTGTCCTATGAAAAACAGGACATCAACGAAGTGGTCAAGGACCTCGCCAAGAAGGGCAACATCTCGATTTTGATCGACAAGGAAGCGCTGAAGGACATTAAGGAAGAGGACCGCAAGGTCACGGTCACACTGGGCAAAATCAAGCTCGGCAATGCGCTCAACATCGTGATCCAGGACGTCGGTCTCTACAAGAGTTACAAGAATGGCGTGCTCTACCTGACCACCAAGGAAAAGGCCCAGGGCGCAACCAGCAACAAGATCTACGACGTCCGCGACATTACCGCGGCGGTGCAGGACTTCCCCGCGCCGAAGATTCGCATGAAGGAGAGCGATGACTCGAGCGGCGTGGGCGTCGAGATGCCGCCCGAAGAGAAAGAAACGCCAACCACCGACGATATCGTCGACATGATTAAAGAAACCATCGAGGCGGACTGGGACACCACCTGCACAGTGACAATCGTGAAGGGCCAGTTGATCGTGAAGGCCACGCGCGAAGTGCACAAGCAGGTAGCGGACCTGCTCGACCAGTTGCGCACGAGCAAGTAGTTTTTGCCGCCGATCAATGCGGATGAACGCCGACGGATCATGCCCGTCGGCGTTTTTGCGTATCGGCGTCTATCCGTTATCGTCGGCGGTTACTATTTTATTGTATTTTTGTCTTTTATATGTTTCATGGGTACGGAGAACCATGCATGGATCCGACCCAGTTGGCGCTGATGGCGGCAGGTCTCGTGGCAATCATGGCCTCGCTGGTCCTGCCGCGGCTGGTGCACCGTTTGGCTGGACGACGCAAGGCCATAGGGGCACGCAGCAGCGTGCCTGCTGCTGCGCCGGTGAATGAAGCTCAACTTACCGCCGCGCGCGAATTGGTCGTCGAAATCGATGATCTTTCGACGCGCGCGCTTGCACGACTGGACAGCAAAATCCGCGTGTTGAACAAGCTAATCGCGGAAGCGGACGAAAAAATCGCGAAGCTGGAACGCGAAAAACTTTTAGCCACGAATACCCACGAATAAAAACGATCGCTCGCGTCTACTCGCGAAATTCGTGCTGAAAACTACCGGGCGAAATTGCCCCACGTGCCGGCGTAAACCGCCTGCGGGCCGAGATCTTCCTCAATGCGCAGCAACTGGTTGTATTTCGCGGTGCGGTCCGACCGCGACAGCGAGCCCGTCTTGATCTGCCCCGCGTTGGTCGCAACCGCGAGGTCGGCGATGTAGGCGTCTTCGCTTTCGCCGCTGCGGTGGCTGATGGTCACGCCGTAGCCCGCGACCTGCGCGGTGCGGATGCAATCAAGCGTCTCGGTCAGCGTGCCGATCTGGTTCAGCTTCACGAGGATCGCGTTGGCGGCGTTGCGCGCAATACCTTCGTTGAGGCGCTTGGTGTTGGTGACGAACAAATCGTCGCCGACGATCTGCACTTTGGCGCCGAGCTTGCGCGTCATTTCAATCCAGCTATCCCAGTCGTCCTCCGCCAGCCCGTCTTCGATGCTGACAACCGGGTATTTGCCGCACAGCTTGTCGTAGTAGTCGACCATCTGCCCGCCGCTGAGCTTGCCGTTTTCGAATTCGTACTTGCCGTCCTTGAAAAACTCCGTTGCCGCGGCGTCCAGCGCGAGCGAAATCTGTTTGCCGGGCTTGTAGCCGGCCTTCTCGATCGCCGCGAGCAGCAGTTCAAAGCCCGCATTGTGGTTTTCGAGGTTGGGCGCAAAGCCGCCTTCGTCCCCCACCGCGGTGTTCAGGTTGCGATCCTTGAGCAGCTTCTTGAGATTATGGAAGGTCTCGGCGCCCGCACGCAGGGCCTCGGTGAAATTCACAAAACCGTGCGGCGCCAGCATGAACTCCTGGAAATCGAGGTTGTTGTCGGCGTGCGCGCCGCCGTTGATCACGTTCATCAGCGGCACGGGAAGCGTGCAGCCCTGCACGCCGCCGAGATAGCGATAGAGCGGCACGTGTTCGTAGCCCGCAGCTGCGCGAGCGGCGGCAATCGAAACGCCAAGAATCGCGTTAGCGCCAAGCTTGCCCTTGTTCTGGGTGCCGTCGAGCGCGCACATGGCTTTGTCGAGTTCCGCCTGTTTGCGGACATCGTGGCCGGTCAGCGCCGGGGCGATCATGGCTTGCACGTGGCGCGCAGCCATCATCACGCCCTTGCCCATGTAGCGCGCGTCTTTGTCGCGAAGCTCAATGGCCTCGTGTGCGCCGGTGCTTGCGCCGCTGGGCACGATCGCGCGGCCGTGGCTGCCGCTGGTGGTAAAGACGTCGCATTCGATGGTGGGGTTGCCGCGGCTATCGAGAACTTCGCGGCTGCGGATGTGGGAAATCGTCGGCATGGGCCTCTCCGGGAAGATCGCAGTTCTTATAGCGAGATAGCACGGCGTTGGGTATGTTGCGGGTCGTGTTACGTGCTACGTGTTGCGTGCGACGGAAAACGTTTTTCCGTAACACGAAGCACGTGCAACGTCGCACGTACTATGCCCGACTTTTCACTCATCATCGTTGCCGGCGGCGCGGGAACACGCATGGGCGCCAGTACGCCCAAGGCGTTCCTTGACCTCGCGGGCGAGCCGATCGTGCTGCGTTCCGTGCGCGCATTTGCGGGCATCCCGGGCATCGCCGAAGTCATAGTCGTGGTCCCGCGCGAGGAGATGTCGCGCCTGACGGGGCTGGACGGCGCCAACGTCGCGGCAACCGAAGTCAAAGGCGACGGATCGCGCGCGCCCCTGGCCAGGCGGCTGGTCAAATCCGGCGTCACGCGTTTTGTCTCGGGCGGCAAGCGCCGCCAGGACAGCGTCGTCAACGGGCTCAAGGCTGCATCCGAGGCCTGCGAATACGTGATGATCCACGACGCCGCGCGACCCTTCGTGCGCCGCGAGGATATCGAAGGTTTAATGTCCCGCACACGAGAAGTCGGCGCGGCGATCCTCGCGCTGCCGGTCAAAGACACCATTAAACGCGTGGACCAGAACGGTAATATCTCGGCGACGGTCGACCGCGCGATGTTGTGGTCGGCCCAGACGCCGCAGGGCTTCCGCCGCGTGCGTTTGTTGAAGGCCTACGAAAAATTCGGCAAGCAGGACGTCACCGACGACGCCGCGCTTCTTGAGCGCACCAACGAGCCCTGCACCGTCGTTCAGGGCGACGCCGGCAACTTCAAGATCACCACGCCCGACGACCTGGCGCTGGGCGAACGCCTGATCGCCGAGGTCAACAAGGGCACGGGCAAAAAGAAACTGGCGCACCAGCACAGCGCGGTCTTCTACCAGATCCCGGAACAGCAGACCGTAATCGAGCTCGAGCCGCCTGAAATCATGGACGTCAGCAAGGCCAACTCGCCCGAGCAGCTTTACGACTTCGCCCTGACGGCCTTCAACGCACGCGACTACAAGCGCGCTTTGAAACACGCCAAGGCCGCGGCCAACAACAGGCAGGATTGGGCTGCGGCGCACGCGCTGGTTGCGGCGTGCTACGACCAGCTTGGGCGGTCGGCCGACGCGTTGAACGCGGCGCACAATGCCGTCGACGCCGACCCCGGGGGCGCGCAGTGGCAGCACAACCTCGGCGCGATCCTGCTGGGGCTCAAACGTTATTCGGACGCGGACAAGGCCTTTGCCAAGGCGTTGGCGCTAGACGACAAGCTTCCCGCGACGCATTTTTCGCGCGCCGTGGCGCTGTCGGAACTCGGCCAGGCCGACGCCGCCAAGAAGCACCTCAAGACCGCGACGGAACTCAACCCGCAACTCCGCGGCGACATCAACGCGATTACGGCGTTGCGCAAGTTGAGCTAGAAGGTGGAGGACATTGAGTGGATCAGCCCATTGCTCGAAACATTGTGTTGTGTACCGGCATCCAGATCACGCCGCCGCAATTAGGATTGCTCGACGTCCGCGTTGCGCTCCATTTTGACGAATTTCCGACAGAACCTTCCATATTCTTTGTATTCACCACTCGCTAACAAGACGGTGGTGGCCGAAATTGTGGATACGTCCGACGACTCAACTCTCATTGCCAAAGGAGAAAGCCCTCTCATCGTTCAGCAGGGCACTCCTTTGCGATCTGCGATTGTCGCCTTCGAAGGCGTAGTGTTCCCTCACGCGGGCGAGTATACTGTTCATGTGGCGATTGACGGCAAACTGGCGGGAGTGATGCCACTGCCTGTAATTGATGTGGAAGTGGAGGACGAATGACTACTACGACTTGGGCTAAGGCTGTGTTGAACCGCAAGCCTCAGCACGTCATGCAAGGGGCAAAAGGCAGCTTCAGCGCGTCCGACCGCGACGCGCTTGAGAAACGAATTGAGCGTGAATTGGCCGTTAGTCAGGCCAAGTACAAAGGCGGCCACAAGCGGCGAGCCCAGTAAATTGCTTGAATTGGTTATATGCAGACGACCGAACATTCGGTCGTCTGTTTTTGCTGCCACCTTGGCCTTGCCAATGCCACGTGCTTGACGCGGCAGACGCTCATGTTACCGTCTCTGCCCGATTGGAAACCACGCCGGCGCGGCAACGGGCTGCGCCGAGCGCAAGTGCTAAGGACATGGAGAGATAGATGGCAACAACGGAGCGCAAGAAGGGCCTCGTCAAGCAATACGCCTTGAAGGCAAACGACACAGGCTCGCCGGAAGTGCAGTGCGCATTGCTGACTGAGCGCATCAACCAGCTCACGATGCACCTCAAGCTTCACGTGAAGGATCACCACAGCCGACGCGGTTTGCTGGTGATGGTGGGAAAGCGCAACGCGCTGTTGAAGTATCTCAACCGTGTTGACGAAGCGCGTTACAAGACGTTGATCGAAAAGCTCGGCATCCGCAAGTAGCGGATGCCGTTTCGCTTTTTCACCGGTGTGAAAAAGCGAGGAGCGTGGCGGAGTATCACCCCGGGCACGGCGGACACAGAGGCACAGGCTCATTGAGAGCCTCAGCTTCTCTGCCCGCCGCAACAGGCCGAGTGCAATCCCACCACGCTCCGTACAGGACGCTCCCAGCATCGGGAGCCATGAGCGTTGGTGAGGAATAAATGAAACACGTAATGAGTCTCAATGTCGGCGGTCGCGACATTTCTTTCGAAACCGGCTGGCTTGCCAAGCAGGCGGCGGGCGCGTGCCTTGTGCGCGAGAACAACTCGGCGGTATTTGTCGCCGTCACCAGCGCGGGCGCGCGTCCGGGCATCGATTTCTTTCCGCTGACCGTCGATTATCGTGAAAAGACCAGCGCCGCGGGCAAACTGCCCGGCGGCTTCTTCAAGCGCGAGACGCGTCCTTCGATGAAGGAAACGCTCACGATGCGCTGCACCGACCGCCCGCTGCGCCCGCTGTTTGCCGAAGGCTACATGGACGAAGTGCAGGTCCAGGGCATGGTGATGTCGGCCGACCCCGAACTTGACCCAGATATCCTGATGATCAACGGCTCGAGCCTGGCTCTGATGCTCGCCGGCCTGCCGTTCCACGGCCCCGTGGGCGCCGTGCGCATGGGCATGAACGAAGGCAAGTACGTCATCAACCCGACTTACGCCCAGCAGGACACCGGCGCGCTGAACATGATCGTTGCCGGCACCCTCGAAGGCATCTGTATGGTTGAGGCCGGAGCCAACGAACTTTCGGAAGAGCAGATCACCGAGGCGCTGGGTATCGCGCACGCCGAGATCAAGCGCCTGTGTAATCTTCAGAACGAGATGGTCAAGAAAGTCGGCGTGGTGCGCGAGGAGTTTGAACCGCCCGCCGGCCCTGACAAAGCACTGATGGACGAAGTGCTCAAGAAGTACTACCCCAAGCTGATCGAGGCCATCAAGGTCAAGGACAAGTTCGGCCGCAGCGAGGCGATGGACGAGGTCAAGCACAACGCGATCATCGAGATGTGCCCCGTCAACGACCGCACCACGCCCGAAGAAAAGGCCAAGCTCGCCGTTCGCGCCAAGACGCTTTCCAGCATCTTCAGCGAACTGAAATACAAGGCCCTGCGCGACGTGATTGTGAAAGAGAACAAGCGCGTTGACGGCCGCAACATGGAAACCGTGCGCCCCATCACCATCGAGATGGCGCCGTTTCCGCGCAACCACGGCAGCGTGACATTCACGCGCGGCGAAACGCAGGCGTTTGTCACCTGCACGCTGGGCACCAGCGAGGACGGCCAGCTCATCGACGGCCTGCGCGAAAGCAAGGAAGAATACTTCCTGCTGCATTACAACTTCCCCAGTTTCAGCACGGGCGAAGTAAAGCCTATCCGCGGTCCCGGCCGCCGCGAAATCGGCCACGGCGCACTCGCTGAACGCGCGATCCGCCCGATGCTGCCGCCCAACGCGACTTTCCCTTACACCATCCGCATCGTCAGCGACATTCTCGAGAGCAACGGCAGCTCGAGCATGGCGACGGTTTGCGGCGCGTCGCTGTCGCTGTTTGACGCGGGCGTGCCGCTGAAGAAGCCCGTTGCGGGCGTGGCGATGGGCCTGGTCAAGGAAGGCGACGTCGTGCGCGTGCTGACGGACATCCTCGGCGACGAGGACCACGCCGGCGACATGGATTTCAAGGTCTGCGGCACGGCCGACGGCATCACGGCGCTTCAGATGGACATCAAAGTTCTCAACCTCAGCCTCGACATCATGCTCAAGGCGCTGAAACAGGCGCGCGATGGCCGCCTGCACGTGCTTGAGAAGATGAAGATCGCCATGCCCGCGCCGCGCCGCGAGCTCAGCAAGTGGGCGCCGAAGTACGAGACGGTCAAGATCGACAAGGAGCAGATCGGCCTGCTGATCGGCCCCGGCGGCAAGACCATCCGCGCGCTGCAGGAAGCGACCAAGACCACGATCTCCGTCGAGGAAGACGGCAGCGTCAAGATTTTCAGCACCGAGCCGGGCGGCGCCGAGGATTGCGCCAACCGCATCCGCGCCATGACCGCAAAGCCCGAGCTGGGCTCGCGCATCCGCGGCAAGGTGACGAGCATGAAGGAATTCGGCGTGTTCGTTGAATTCAATGGCGCGCAGGAAGCCATGTGCCACGTCAGCGAGCTCTCGGACGGTTATGTCGAGAAGCCCGAAGACGTCGTGAAGATGGGCGACGAGTTGGATTTTGAAATTATTAATGTCGACGCGACCGGCAGGGTTAAAGTCAGCCGCAAGGCCGTGATTCTCAAGGACCGGGGCGAGCAGTACACGCCCGCGCCCCCGCGTGAACGCAGCGGCGGTGGCGGCGGCCGCGGCGGCCGTGGCGGCGGCCATCGCCGGTAGCGCCTAAACTGTAAGCCTTAAACCTGTAGGGGCGACGCATGCGTCGCCCCTAGTTTTTTAAGCCAGCTATAATGAGACGCTATGAACCTGCGTGCACGAACCATTGGAATCGTGGCAACTTTGCTGCTGATTGGAGGTATAGGCGCGTGTGGACCACAACCAGCGGGCAGGGCGATCATTTTCTACCCGCACCCCCAGTCGAGTCCGATGGAAGGCGGATTGAGCGCTCAGGGAGAGAGGTTTGAGCCGCGTCACGATCCACGACAGATCGGCGTCTATGCAGTTTGGCCTCCAAAAGAAACCATTGTGAATGGCAAGTACGTGGACAAGTGGCTCAGTTTTGCGCCTGAGAGCGGAGAACCGTTTCAAGGCGATTTTGACCTGCATGCCGACATACTCTGCTTTCGTCCAAACAAGCCACTTGAGTTCGGCAAACGCTATCGAGCTGTCCTGAAGTGGCCCAGCGGCGAAGTCTTCGAAGCGTTCTACACCGTCCCCGCGACTTGGACGCCGCCGAGCAACTAAAAGAGGCAACGCGAGCGTCGCCTCTCACAACACATCGACCTGGAGGTCGATGCCACAAACTACAGAGGATTGTCGTCCAGCAGCTTGCGGGCCTGGGCTTTCCAGTCGTCCCACTCGAACTCCGAGCCGATGTAGGGCTTGCTGTCGGGGCCAAAGAAGAAACTCTCGAGGCGCCGGCGTGCGGCGGCCTTCATCTCCGGCTTGTTGTCGCGCTTGCCAAGCTTGAACTCGATCTCCGAAAGATACAGCGGGTTCTCGGGGTACTTCGGGTCGACCTCATAGCCCTTTTTCAGGTGAACATACGCTTTGTCCCAGTCGCCGACGCTCAGCGGCGCCCCCGGCGCGCGCATCAGCAGGATGCCGTAAACGCGGTCCGGCGCGCCGTAGATCACCGTCGAGTGCATGTCGATCAACTGCTTCAAGCGGCTCTCGAGAACTTTCATGCCGTCGGGCGCATAGCCCAAATCAAGTTCCGCAAGCTTGCCGGCAAGCACCGCGTCGTAAAACAAACCTTCCTCGCCGTCGGGCCTGACCTTCACCGCCGCATTGGCGAACTTGATGCCCTGCACGACGTACTCCTTGCGCTCTTTGTCGGGCCCGAAATTGCCCATCCACACACAACTGCGCGCGGCCTCCCACAACACGTCGTACTCGTCGGCCTTGATCGCAATCGCCTCCCTGTACTTATCGACGGAGATTTTCACGGTCTCGATGTTGCGCCGCTGGACAAGAAACGCGCCGCGTGCTTCGCGCGCCCATTGTTCGTAGGTTTTGGTCTCGGCGGCCGTCGGGTTGGACTTTCCCTCCACGGCTTCATTCGGCACCTGGCTGCATGACGCGGCATAAAGCATCAGCGCCGTCAAACTTGCGGCGCCAAGCAACCAGCGGAGAGTTTTCATGGGGTCGGACATGGCGAGGTCCTCACTGCCCTTCGCCCGGATGTCCAAAGCTGCGCGTAGTTTAGCACGATCTTGCCTTGTGGCGTCGCGCCAACGCCGTATAGTTCTTACACATGCCCGCAGAAGACCTCGTCCCGGAAATTGTCGGTATTTCGCCAAAGATCAAGGCGCTCAAGCAGCAGGTGCGCCAGGTCGCGGCGGCGGATTACCCGGTGCTGATTTTGGGCGAGAGCGGCGCGGGCAAGGAAGTGGTCGCGCGCGCCATTCATCGCCATTCGGCCCGCGCGGCGTCGCCGTTTGTCGGCCAAAGCTGCCTTGCCATTCCTGAAACGCTGATCGAGAGCGAGCTTTTCGGCCACGAGCCCGGCGCGTTCACCGATGCGCGCGAACGGCGCATCGGTTTGTTCGAGCAAGCGCAGGGCGGCTCGCTGTTCCTCGACGAAATCGGCGACATCCCGCTCGGCTTCCAGAAGCGCCTGCTGCGCGTCCTGCAGGAGCGCGAAGTGCGGCGCCTCGGCGGGACCGAAGCGACGGCGATCAACGTTCGCATCATGGCCGCGACCAACGCGCCGATCGAGCAGTTGGTGGCGCAGGGCGCGTTCCGTAGCGACCTGCTTTATCGCCTGAACACCTTTGAGGTGCGCGTGCCGGCGCTGCGCCAGCGCGTCGAGGACATCCCGCTGCTGATCGACCATTTCCTCAAGAAGCACGGCGTGGCGTACAAGATGACGAACGTTGCGCCGCCGCCGCCGCCGATGATGGAAAAGCTGCGCGCCTACCCGTGGCCGGGCAACGTACGCGAGCTGGAAAACTTCGTGGTGCGCTGGATGACGCTGGGCGAAGAAGCGCTCGACGTGCTGGATCGCAAGGCGACCTATCACCTCGAGCCGCAGGACGCCAACCGACGCTGGCTCTCGATGACGCTGGAGGAAATCGAGGCCGAGGTGATCAAGATGGTGCTCGAGGATTGCTCGCACAACAAAACGCTGGCGGCCAAGCGGCTGGGCCTGGCGCGCAAGAGCCTCTACAACAAGCTCGAACGCTACGGCATCAAGGAAGTCGAGAAACGGAATTAGGCTGCCTTGCGGCGCTTGGCGGCGGGCTTGGCCTTAGCCTTCTTGGCGGGCCACCGGAGCGGCTTTCCATCGGGGCCGATAACAACTGTCTTCTGCTCGTGAAAATGCTCGTTGCCGTCGTACCCGACGCCATAGACGGAGACTCTTCGATAGATGACCTGACCCGGTTTCATGGCGGTTATTTTATCGAAATTGTTCGGGTCGCAACAGGAATGGAATCGTGGAATAGCACCAATTCGTGCGGTCCGACTGCGCCCCTAAGGTTGATCAGGTCCAGAATCAAGTGGACGAAGCGGTCATCTTTTGTCGCCAAGAATTGATCGGTCGCATCAACATGCTGTCCGTGCGGCCCGAGTAGCTTCACGAAGTACTGTTCGCCCTTTTTCACTTCTTCCAATTCAAGAAACACGGTGAAGCTAAGGACCTCTTTCTGGCATTCCTTGAACACTTTGATCAGCGTATGGGGTGCCCGTTTGCCGCGGGTTTGAAGACAGCTTAGAAACGCTCTTACAATCATTTTGAACGATCCCCTTACTTACCCGCCATCGCCAGTTCGAGGCGGACGGCTTCGTTGGGCGGGCAGAACTTCTTGCCAAACCAGTGCGAACGCTGATGGTCCGGGCCGTGGAAGTCGGCGCCGCCGGAAATCAGCAGGCCGTGGCGCCGCGCGCGCTCGGTGTACTTCACTTCCTTGGCGTGGTCGTGGTCGGGGTGCACGCACTCGATGCCGTCGACGCCGCCGCGGACCGCTTCGTCAATCGTCGCTTCCGCGTTGCCGTAAATCCCCGGGTGCGCGAGCACGGCAATGCCGCCCGCGGCATGCACGGCTTCGATTGCGGTCTTCACGCTTTCTCGCGTGTGCGGCACGTAGCCCGGCCGGCCGCGCTTGAGATATTTATTGAAGGCGTCATCGAGGTCGCGCGCATGGCCCGCATTCACCAGCGCGCGCGCCATCAGCGGCCGCGACGGCGACGTTCCCGGCGGAATTTCCGGCAGCGGGAAGTGCAGGCCGTGCTGCCCCAGCAACTGGTGCATGCGTTGAAAACGCGTGATGCGGCGCTTTTGCATCTCGACACAGAGTATTTGCAATTGTGCGTTGGCGACATCGATGCCGAGGCCAAGCAGGTGAACTTCCGTCGTCGCGGCCTCGCAGGTGATTTCGACGCCGGGCACGAGGTTGAGCCCAAGTTCGCGCGCCGCGGCCTGCGCCGCCGCTATGCCCGCCGTAGTGTCGTGGTCGGTCAGCGCCAAGGTGGAGACGCCGCGTTTCACCGCTTCTTCGACGAGCTCGCGCGGCGAGAGACTGCCGTCTGAGGCCGTTGTGTGGCTGTGGAAATCGCAATGGAGACCGAAGGTGGACATGGCTCAACGGTATGCGTTGCCGCCCCGCGCGTCAAACCGTCGACGCCTCAACGGAACCGGGATTTGGGAGTGGGGATTAGGTAAAACCTCCCGGCACAGGAGTTTTTCTATTCCCCAATCCCTAATCCCTGGCCGTTCCCATGAAACTCTTCCTTCTCGCTTGTCTTGGCGGCGCGATCGGCTCCGGCGCCCGCTACGGCACCGACCTTGCCTTTCGCCAATGGGCGCCTGCGCTCGCCGCGGCGTTTCCGTGGGCGACGCTGGTTGTCAACGTCGTGGGATGCCTGGCAATCGGCCTGGGTTATGGCTGGTTGTCGCGCGAGGGCGCGCCGGCTTATGCCGACGAACTCAGGGTCTTCATGCTGGTCGGCATTTGCGGCGGCCTCACCACCTTCAGCACGTTTGCCAACCAGACCTGGGATTTGTTCAGGACCAGCACGGGCTTGGGCCTCGCAAATATTGCCGTGTCAGTAGTATTGTCGCTGGGCGCGGCGTGGCTCGGGTTGTTCTTGTCCGGGGCACGCTGATGCTTTGGTAAAATGAAGCACACGCCGGGCAGGGGAGGCGGCCATCATCAAATTTTCGCTCAATCCGAAGCACCTCAAGCGCTACAAGGACATCGTCGGCCTGCTGCTCAAATTCGGGCTGGCCGAGTTTGTCCGGTCGTCGGGCCTGCAGGCGCTGATGGGCGGCGAAGAAGGGCTGCTCGCGCGCAAGACCACGCCGCCTCCCGAGGAACTCGCGACGGACCTCGAAAAGCTGGGCCCGACGTTCGTCAAGCTTGGCCAGGTGCTGTCGACGCGCGCCGACATGGTGCCCGTGCAATACCTCGACGCGCTTGCCCAGTTGCAGGACCGCGTCGGCCCCTTTGAGTTTGAGCAGGTCGAGGCGATCATCCGCGAAGAATTCGGCCAGGGCGTCGCCAAGACTTTCAATACCTTCGACCCCACGCCGATTGCCTCGGCGTCGCTGGGCCAGGTTCACAAGGCCAGCCTTGCCGACGGCCACGAGGTCGCCGTTAAAATCCAGCGCCCGGACATCCGCGCCAAACTGGCCGACGACCTCGAGGTGCTCGACGAAGTTGCCGGCATGATGGAGGCCGCGACGGAACTCGCCAAACGCTACGAGTTCAAGCGCATCGTGGCCGACCTTCGGCGCACGCTGATGCGCGAACTCGACTACATCGAGGAAGCCCGCAACCTCCACACCCTGGCCGAAAATCTCAAGGACTACGACCTCCTGGTCATCCCCCAACCCGTTGACGAACTCACCACCGCCCGCGTCCTGACCATGGACTTCATCAAGGGCGTCAAGATCACCAAGAGCGAAACCGACCGCCTTGCCGGCGGGCGCGGCGAAAAACTCGCCGCCGCCGCGCTTGACGCCTACATCAAGCAGGTCTGTGTCGACGGTTTTTTCCACGCCGACCCGCACCCCGGCAACGTGCTGCTGACGCCGCAGGACGAACTCGCGCTGATCGATCTTGGCATGGTAGCGCACGTCGCGCCGCCGCTGCGCGAATACCTTTTGCGGCTGCTGCTGGCCGTGGGCGAAGGCAACGGCGAGGACGCCGCCGACATCTGCCTGAAGATCGGCGAGCCCAAGGAGGATTTCGACGAACCGCGCATGCGCCGCCGCATCGCCGACCTTGTGGCGAGCCAGCAGGGCGTGGGCCTGGCGCAAATCCAGCTTGGCAAAACGGTGCTCGAAATCGCGCGGACAGCTGGCGACAGCCATATGCGCGTGCCGCGCGAACTGACGATGCTTGGCAAGGCGATGATGAGCCTCGACAACCTCGGGCATTCGCTCGAGCCCAAGTTCGACCCCTACGGCTATATCCGCCGCCATGCGCCCGCGCTGATATTCAACCAGCTTAAACGCGGCATCACCGCGACCAACGTGCTGACGCGCGCGCTGGAAATCAGCGAATTTGCGCAACGCCTGCCGGGCCGAGTGAACAAGATTCTCGACCGCGTCGCCGACAATCACCTCGAGATCAAGGTCAAATCCTTTGACGAGCAGCGACTGACCGAGGGCTTCCAGAAGGTGGCCAATCGCATCGCCGAGGGCCTGGTAATTGCGGCGATGATCATTGCCGCCGCCCAACTGATGCAGGTGCCGTCGCCCTTTGCGATTTTCGGTTACCCGGCGCTAAGCGTGCTGCTGTTTGTCCTGGCGGCGGTCGGCGCGGGGGTGCTGGCCATCGACATCTGGCGCCACGACCGCAAGAAGAAGAAATAGCCCGCAAACCGGGCGGCTCCGATTATTTCCCCTGTTGCCAAATTGACATCCACGGGTACACTTTCGCCCCTTTCGTTGCGGCTATGCGGGCGCGCGCGCGCCCGGACGCAACCAGCAGTCAGGCAGCGGCCTGGGAGACGCCGCTGCCGTCGAGAGAACAATCGTCTCCGGGAAATATTCAACCATGCCAGTAGCAAGAGCGATTAACCCGTTGATCCGCCTGTACGGCGGCGACGCCAAGAAGCAGGACGCTGAACTTGAAGCCATCTGGAAGGAACCGGCTGATGACCGGATGACCCCCACCGCCCGCGCGTTCTCTGAGGACGCCATCGTCAAGGGCCGCGTGGTGACCGCCAACAAGGACCGCGTGATCGTCGACATCGGCGCCAAGACCGTCGGCGTGATCGACGCACACGAATTCGATGGCCAGGACCCGCCTGTTAAACCCGGCGACGAAATCACCGTCCTCATCGAAGAGATGGAGAACGAGGACGGCCTGGTCGGCCTGTCGAAGCGCAAAGCCGACCGCAAGATGAACTGGGAAAACGTCGTCAAAAAACACAAGGAAGGCGACGTCGTTTCGGGCAAAGTCATCAAGAAGATCAAGGGCGGCCTGCTTGTCGACATCGGCGTGCCGGCGTTTTTGCCTGCAAGCCAGGTCAGCATCCGCCGCACGCGCGACATCAACGAATTCATCGGCGATGAGCTCGAGTGCGAGATCATCAAGATCGACGAAGCCCGCGAGAACATCGTGGTCAGCGCCCGCAAGCTGCAGGAGCGCAACCGCGAGAGATTGAAGCAAGCGCTACTGTCTGAAATTGAGGAAGGTCAAGTTAGAGAGGGTGTTGTTAAAAACATCGCCGACTTCGGCGCATTCGTGGACCTCGGCGGCATCGACGGCCTGCTGCACATCACCGACATGAGCTGGGGCCGCATCCAGCACCCGAGCGAAGTCGTGCAGATCAACGCGACGATCAAGGTCAAGGTCCTCAAGGTCGACCGCGAGCGCGAACGCATCGCGCTTGGCATGAAGCAGCTCAACAGCAGCCCCTGGGAAGGCATCGCCGACCGCTATCCCGTCGGGAGCCGCCACAAGGGCCAGGTTGTCAACATCATGTCTTACGGCGCGTTTGTGAAGCTGCAGGAAGGCGTCGAGGGCCTGGTGCACGTCAGCGAAATGAGCTGGACGCGCCGCGTCAACGACCCGCGCGAAGTCGTGCAGCCCGGCGACACCGTGGAGGTCGTGATCCTCGGCGTGAACGAAGAAAAGCAGGAAATCAGCCTCGGCATGAAGCAGCTCGAGAGCAACCCGTGGGATCGCGTCGCCGAAAAGTATCAGCCCGGCGTGAAGGTCAAGGGAACGGTCCGCAACCTCACCAGTTACGGCTGCTTCGTTGAGATCGAGCCGGGCATCGACGGCTTGCTCCACGTGTCTGACATGAGCTGGACGCGCAAGATCAGCCACCCCAATGAAATGGTCAAGAAGGGTGACGAAGTTGAGTGCGTGGTGCTTAGTGTCGACACCGACAAGCACCGCATCGCCCTTGGCATGAAGCAGCTCGAAACCGACCCGTGGGAAGCCAAGATTCCCGACAAGTACAATGTCGGCGTCGAGGTCGAGGGCGTGATCACGAAGATCACGAATTTCGGCGTGTTCGTGGAGCTGGAGAAGGATCTCGAAGGCCTGCTGCACATCAGCGAACTCGCCAACGAGAAGGTCAGCAGCCCCGAAGACGTCGTCAAGGTCGGCCAGAAGCTTCGCGTCAAGGTCATCAAACTTGACCCGAAAGATCGCAAGATCGGCCTCACGGCTCTCAACGCCGCTGCCGAAGGGTAGTCTGGCTCAATAATCACCGCGCGGCGGCCTTTAATCGGGCCGCCGCGTCTTTTTTTGGTTAGTTCGCAGGATGAACAGAACATCCAGAGCCGCCGCGTCTTTTTTGGCAGCCCGGCGTCTAAAACCCGCCCGCAAGCTGGAGTTCGTGCCTGTCCTCACTTAGAATCGCCACGGGGAGAACTACCGGCCAACGGAGCGTATTTCATGCGCAGGTTCATTGCGTGTTGTGTGCTGTTCACACTCGCGGCGCAAGCCGCCCAGGCGGGGCTTATCGACCGCCTGCACAAAGGCAAAACCGAAGAGCAGATTGCCAAGGACTTCGACGGGACGATCCAGACCTTCCTTGAAACATTGTGCAAGGACAAGAACGGTTTTCGCCCCGAAGTCACGCTGGAAATCAAGAAGCAGCAGGTGTTCTGCCGCCTCGAAAGCATCAAGGGCGACACCTGCACGTTCGCCAAACTGGTGCGCTGGGAATGGTTCGGCCCGCCGGTCGCGCGTTACAGCTACATGCCTTTTGAGCCTAAATACACCGTGAAGGTCGCGGACATTCCCGTGCGTGATATAGCGGCGATGTTTGACTCGAACACGCAGCCCGCGGAAGTGTCCGTCTCGCTTGCGTGCTGGCTGGTCGCCAAGAAGGAACTGTGGCTGGCCAACAACGAACTCTCGGTCATGCTGGCCAAACGCGCCGACCTTAAGGAGGACGTTGAAAACTGGCTGTGCGAAAAACACGGCTGGACCCGCCCGGAAAAAGGCCTTGCCTACGTTCATACGCTCGACATCGAGCAGTACGTCGCGGGCCTGCTGGCGGTAACCCCGGAGGCCGACGCGGCCCGCCTGGCCGAGCTCGACAAGGCCGCGCAGGCGATGGCCAAGAAGATCGAAGAGCAGCGCGGCGACTTCAAGGGCGCCATCGGCGCGCGCAAGAAGCTGCCGACTGCGCGCCTCGACACCCTGATCATGCGCATCGACCTGTTTGAGCGCGCTTATGCGGGCACAGCGTATGTCCTCAACAAGAAGAACATGGAAAAACTCAAGGATCTCTCGGCCGGGATGGAAGCGGACCTTGCGGAGATCAAGACCAAGGCCTTTGCCGCCGAACGCGACGGCATGGACGACAAATGGCTCGACAGCGCCAAGAAATACGCGGTGCTGCTGACCGCCGACCCGCGCAACGAACGCCTGCAATCCCTTACCGCCGATGCCTACCTCAAAGCCGGCAACGCATTCAATGCGGGGCGCGAATGCAAGGACCCCGAATCCATGAAGAAAGCCGCCGAGCTTTACGCGCGCCTGGCCGAGGACTTCCCGCTGATCTGGTCCTACCACGCCTGCGCCGGCGCCGCCTATCGCACCACGGGCGACACAAAAAAAGCCCGCGCTTACTTCGAATTCGTCTGGAAAAACGCGCCTGATGGCGACGCAAACCGCCAGTACGCCAAGAACCAGCTTTCAAGCATGAAGGAATGACGCCGCCGCGCGTGCTATTCGTAGAAGGTTCAGGAGACTGATATGGCGCTTATCAAATGGACCGTGGCTGGATTGCTGATTTCGCTGGCTTGCGGCGGCCTTTACGCCGCCCCTGCCGACGACACGCTGCCGGGCAAACTTCACCCCGGCAAAAAAGAGGCGGACGTCGCCAAGGAATGGTTCGAGAAGAAGCTGCCCGCCTATATCAAGGGCCTGGTCGAGACCAACCAGTTTCCCAAGACCTACATCGAATTCCCGGGCAAGGACAAGGGCGTCAAGCCCTGCGAAATCCGCGACATCACCAAGAACGGGTTTCGCGCCTACCAGTTGGTCGCCGACAACCAGGATGACAGCGGTAAAACGGTTTACCGCGTGAGCAAAGACGGCGTCGAGTTCACGTTCAAGCACTGGCCGCCGCAGCACATGATCGATATCTACCCGGTGCGCACCAGCACCGACGACGTTGACGTGTCCGCCGTGGCGATCTGGCTTTACAGCATCAGCCAGCCGCGGCTGGCCAACCGCGTGTTGACGATCATCCACCAGCGCAACAAGGACCTGCGCCCGCTGATCGAGGGCTACATCATTGAGAAGGAGAAGCTCAAGGCCAAGCCCGGGCAGCTTGAGATATTCAACGAATGGGACAGCGAGTTCCAGCTTGAGCGCGTGGTGCTGGTGACCGCCGACGACAAGCTGAAACTGATCACCGAACGCGAGTCGGCGGCCAAGAAGAAGCTCGATGAAATCCGGCTCAACCGAGGCGACTACGACAAGGACCCGGCCAAACGCCGCCGCCAGCCGCGCAAGCTGCTGTTGATGGTCCAGTGGGACATCAAGGAATTCAAGCGCACCTACCAGGCCACGGACCTGTGCAAGGATGCCAAGACCGTCACGCTGCTCGACGAAATGTCAAAGTCCATCGACGCGGACTTCCAGATCATCCGCAACAACTATGAAAAAGCCCAGGCGTTCACCAGCAGCCAGGAGTCCGACGACTGGAAGAAACGCGCCCAGATCCTTGAGCTGCTGCTCAAGATCGACCCCGAAGATATCCGCCTGTTGCAGAATGTCGCCGGCTCGTGGTTCGACTACGCGCGCGAGTCCAGCGACAGTAACAGTTGCATGAACGAAGAGGGCGCCAAGCGAGCCATCGAGTTTTACGAGAAGATTCTCGAGAAATGCCCGCAGAACACCTCGTTCATGATCAACATGGGCAAGTGTTACCAGGTACAGGGCAACGGCAAGGCGCGCGATATCTACAACAAGGTCATCGAGCTCGACGGCAAGGATCGCGGCAACGGCGCGATCGCCACGCGGCTGATCGAGTACATGAACAGCAAGGACCGCTTCCGCCAGACCGACAAGCCCAAAGCCCCGAAGTAATGTGGGGCGGGGCGACCGAAGAGAGCGTGCCTGAAAACCGCATTGCGGTTTTCAGGAGGGCCTGCCGTCGCCGGGCTTTGGCCCGGCGACTTGTTTTTGCGGCTCGGTCTTCGTTCTGTGTGCGCCGTTCAGGCCCAACGAGCCGTCAGAATTGAGCCCAAGCCGTGAGGCTTGAGTTTGGCGTTAACGTCCATGCAAGCCCCAACGGGGCGGCAGATGCGCGTGATTGGTAGGATGCTGCTCGTGCGCCCACGCGTCGTCATTGCGATCAGCCTCCTTCTCCTCGCTGTCGTAGCGGGCATCGCCGGCGCTGCGCTACCCAAACCTGATCCGGCACCTGATACTCCCCCACCTGAGCGCCAGCACTTTGACCGCGAACTCGCGCAGGCCTACGTCGACTCCGGTTGCTGGCGCTGCCACTCCGTGTCGACGCTCGAAAGGGAAATGACGGCGGCGTTCGGCGCACCAGCGGCGGGCGCGCGGCCGCTGGGGCCTGACCTTGCGGGCATCGGCGGCCTCTACTCCAACGGCTGGCATCTCGCGCACCTCTGGCGGCCGCAAGACGTCGTCGCACACTCCCAGATGCCGGAACAACAGCCATCGTTCAATGCGATCATTGCGATGCAAATCAAAACGATTGTTCCCAATCGCTTGCTGTTGAGGTTTCTGCAAAGTCTTGACGTTCCCGGCCGCGAGCGTGCAACTTGGCCGCGCGGCGAGCACAAGTTGCCGCGGCCCGGCAGCATTGTCGCGGGCCAGAAGCTGTTCGCCGAATTCTGCGCGGGCTGCCACGGGCCCGAGGCGCGCGGCGACGGACCCGCAGCGAAATGGTTCAAGCAGGCAGGAGACAAACCGCCCGCGGACATTGGCGGCGCGAAGATGGTCTGGCGCACGCTGCGCGCGCCGCTGCCGTCCCTCGACGATATCTACTCAACGATCACCAACGGCCTGCCCGGCAGCGGCATGCCCAGCTTCGCGCGCACGCTGAGCGACGCCCAACGCTCCGACCTGGTGGCCTACATCGCCGAACTCAACCGCGTCACCTACGAGGGCTACGCCGACGCTTTCGAGCACGGGCCGATTGAGGTCACGCCGCCGCAAGTAACGGCGGATCTCATCGCGCGCGGGCACGTTCTGTTCAACGATGGCGAAAAGTACGCCTGTGCGACCTGCCACGGCGCCGACGGCGGCGGCAACGGCCCGCTGGCCGCCGAAACCACCAAGCGGCTGGGTTTTCCCCCGCGCGACCTGGTTAGAGATCGCCTGCGCCGCGGCACGTTTGAGGGCGTATATGCGACGCTCTCGCTTGGGCTCGGCATCGGCATGGCGGGCTATCTTGAGGCTGACGGGCGCAACAGCGCCGACTTGTGGGCGCTGGCGGCATATGTGAGATCGCTCAACAAGTGGGAATCGAGAATGGGGAATAGGGAGTAGGGAGTTGGCCGTCGGTTAGTATTATTCGGTCTGCAACAGACCCAGTCCCTATTCCCCCGTCCCCAATCCCTAAACCATGCCGCTATTCTCTGCTACTTACCCGATTCGCTTCTCCGACGTGGACCACGCGGGCATCCTCTATTACCCGCGATTTTTGCATTACTTCCATTGCTGCTTTGAGGACTTCTTCGAGCGCGGGCTGGGCATTCCCTACAACCACCTGCTCGACGTCGAGCGCGTAGGTTTCCCGACCGTCCACATGGAAGTCGATTACCTGAGCCCGCTGCGCTTTGGCGATAAAGTCGAGATCGCGCTGGGCGTGGACAAAATCGGCGTCAAATCCGTCACCTGGATGTACACCGGAACGACCAGCCGCGAGAACAAAGCCGTGCGTGCGGTGCAGGCCAAACTCGTGACCGTGTGCCTGGACATGGACAGCTTTGAATCGCGCGACGTGCCGATTAAATACCGCGAGATGTTCACCCGCTTCCTCGTGCCCGACAGCCACCGCACAGGTTTTTACAAGCCGGTGAAGGGCTAGAGGACTTTCACCGCAGAGACACGGAGAACGGCAACTGCTTTTCAACCAAAGATGGACACAGATAAAAACTGATAAAGCAAAACGCTGTCACATCCGTCTTTATCCGGTTTTATCTGTGGTCAAAAAGGTTTTTAAGAAATGTCCGACCTTCCAACGTTCCCCGACCGCTTCAACATGGCGGAGTACTTCGTCGACAGCAACATATCCTTGGGTCGCGGCGGCAAGGTCGCCATCCGCTTCGAAGGCAAGTCCATCACCTACGACGAAGTTGCGCGCAACGTCAACCGCGTCGCCTACACTCTGATCGAAAACGGCCTGCAGCCCGAGCAGCGCGTGCTGCTGTGCATGCAGGACCGGCCCGAGTTCGTCTACGCATGGTTCGGCGCGATCAAGGCAGGCGGCGTCGCGACGCAGATCAACCCGCTGCTGCCCGCCGCCGATTACGAGTACTACCTCAATTACGTGAAGCCGCAGTTTGCGTTTATCGACGAAGCCTCGCTCGCCGAATTCGACAAGGCCATTAAATCCACCCGTTATTGCGGCAGCGGGCGCTTCACTGACGACGTGATCGTTGTCGGCCGCGAACGCCTGAAAACACCGCGCACGGTGCACTTTGAAATCGATGTCGCGCCACCATTGCAAACGCACGAGCCCGACAGCCACCAGACCTATTCCAACTGGCTGGAGGAACCGGACGACGACTTCAAGCCGTGGCCGACGAGCAAGGACGATCCCGCCGTCTGGCTGTTCACCAGCGGCAGCACCGGCCAAAGCAAAGGCGCGGTGCACACACACGCGCACTTTGCCTTCAACACCGAAGTCTATGCCAAGCGTTTCATCGGCATGCGCGAGAACGACATTACTATCGCGGGACCGCGGCTGTTTTTCGGCTACGCGACGGGCACCAACCTGATGTTCCCGTTCGCCGTCGGCGCGACCACGGTGCTGTTCAAAGATCGACCCTTACCCGAAGTCCTGCTGCCGCTGATCGAACGCGAGCGCGTCACGGTGTTCACCAGCGTGCCGACGCTGATCAACAACATCCTCCAATGGCCGCACGCACGGATGGAAGCGCTGCGCACCGTGCGCTTCATGTGGAGCGCAGGCGAAGCGCTGCCACGCGACCTGCACGAGCGCTGGGACAAGGCCTTTGGCGTGCCGATCATCGACGGCATCGGCAGCGCCGAAACCTTCCACATCTACATTTCGAACCGGCCCGCGGGCGCGTGGGGCAAAGCCGACATCCGCCCCGGCTCGCTCGGCAAGCTGGTTGCGGGCTACGAAGCGAAATTGCTCGACGACGACGGCAAAGTCGTAGGCCCCGGCGAGATCGGCACGCTCTGGATTTCCGGCGACAGTGTGGCGACGCACTACCACGCCGCCTACGCGAAATCGAAGGAACACCTGCGTGGCGGCTGGGTCGTCAGCGGCGACAAATTCCGCTGCGACGACGACGGCTACTGGTGGTACGAGGGCCGCGGCGACGATCTGCTCAAGGTGGGCGGGATTTTCGTCAGCCCGCTCGAGGTCGAAAACTGCCTGATGCAGCACGCGGCGGTGAAGGAATGCTGCGTGATCGGCCGCAACGACGAAGCCGGTTTGACCAAGCCGCTGGCGATCGTGGTGACGAACGCGGGGCACAAGGCCGACGCGAAGCTCTCGGACGCGCTGATCGACCACTGCAAAACAAAACTGGTGCGCTACAAGGCGCCGCGCTGGGTCGAGTTCCGCGCCGATGTGCTGCCCCGAAACGACCGCGATAAAATCGACCGCAAGCGCCTTCGCGCCGAAGACGGTTTGAAAAAGTAAACGCCGAGTCGCGGGGAATACAGCAGCAACTACTTTTGACCACAGATAAAGATGGATACCAACGGATATGTTCTCCGTTGCTGTATCCTTTGTTATCTGTGTCCATCTGTGGTCAAAGCCTTTCCCCGCGCCGCCGCGTCTCCGCGGTTATCAGCCTCTACAACTGTCGCTAATTCCCGGTAATGTGCCGCGATAAGCTTTCGTGGAGCATCCTGTGCAGAAGAGCGTAGATCACCTGGTCATCGGCGGCGGCTGTATCGGCGTTTCGATTGCCTACCATCTCGCGAAGCGCAAGGTCGGCAGCGTTCTGCTGCTTGAGCGCGGCGAGTTCCTGGGCCAGGAAAGCACCGGCAAGTGCGCGGGCGGTATTCGCGCGCAGTTCAGCACCGAGATCAACGCGCGCCTGAGCCTGCTTTCGATCGACCGCTTCGAACACTGGCAGGAAGAAATCGCCACGCCGTTTCAGTATCGCCAGTGGGGCTATCTGTTTTTGCTCACCAGCGACGACCTTGTCGCCCGCTTCAAGACGAGCCACGCGATGTGGACCAAACTCGGCATGAAGGTCGAGTGGTTGCATCCCGCCGACATTTCCAAACGCTTCCCGCACGTGAACATGGAAGGCGTGCGCGGCGCGACGTTCCATGCGCGTGACGGTTTTGGCGATCCCAACGACATCACTCAGGGCTACGCAAGTGCGGCCCGCAAACACGGCGCCGTGATCGAAACCGGCGTTGAAGTCACGGGCATCGAGCTTTCGTCCACCCGCCGCAAAGTCACCGGCGTGAAGACCAGCAAAGGCAACGTCGCCTGCAAAAACCTGATTCTGGCGACGGGCGCGTGGTCGAAAGTTGTCGCCGCTTGGGCAGGGGTAGACGTGCCGATTGAGCCGTTGCCGCGCCAGATCATCGTGACGGACAAGTTCGACCTGATCAAAGACCCGTGGCCGATGACTGTTGACCTGTCAACAACGCTGTATTGCCATCGCGAATCCGGCGGCGTGCTGATCGGCATGTCCAACGAGGCGCAAAAGCCGCAGTTCGAGACCGTTTTCGACGAGGACTACGGCGAGAAAATGCTGATGACGGCGATGCACCGCATTCCTGTGCTCGAACACGCCGCACCCAAGCACAAATGGTCAGGCCTGTACGAAACGACGCCGGACCACCACCCGATTTTCGGCACGCTGCCGCCGGTCGATGGTCTTTACATTTGCGCGGGATTCTCGGGCCACGGCCTGATGCACGCGCCCGCCGCGGGCATCGTCACGAGTGAAATCGTGCTCGACGGCAAAGCGAAGTCGGTCGATGTATCGACGCTGAGCAACGCGCGATTCACCGGCGGCGGCCAGCTCATCGACGAACGCAACGTCATCTAGCCGACGTGCGAGGGCCGATATGCACACCCAGGACATCACGCCCTACTGCCATTCGCACGTTGTCCAGGCGGACCACGCGGGCCACGAGCGCCGCACCTGGTGGGTCGTCGGGCTGACCGGCCCGACGATGATCGTGGAAATTGCGGCGGGCTACGCCACGGGCTCGATGGCGCTGCTGGCCGACGGCTGGCACATGGCGACGCACGTCGGGGCGCTCGGGCTTGCGGGCCTGGCCTACTGGTTTGCGCGCCGGCAGGCAAAGTCCGGCCGCTTCAGCTTTGGCACCGGCAAGGTTTACGCGCTGGCGGGCTATACCAACGCGATTTTGCTGGGCGTCGCTGCGTTGTGGATTGCCGCCGAAAGTATCCAGCGTTTGCGCCGCCCCGCGCCCATCGAGTTCGGCAGCGCGTTGCTGGTGGCCGGCATCGGCCTTGCGGTGAACGTCGTTAGCGCGCTGCTGCTGGGCCTCGGGCATCATCACGATCACGCCCACGATGACGACCACGAACACGAACATGCGCCGGCCGATCACAACCTGCGCGCGGCGTACCTGCACGTGCTGGCCGACGCGTTGACCAGCGTGCTGGCGATTGTCGCGTTGCTGGGCGGCTACTTCCTGCACTGGACTTTCCTGGACCCGGCGATGGGGCTGATCGGCGCGGCGGTGATTGTGCGCTGGGGTTGGGGCCTGTGCCGACAAGCCGCGGGCGCGCTGCTGGACATCACCCCCAGCGGCGAACTCAGCACGGCAATACGCAAGGCCGTCGAGTCCGTTGACGACAGCCGCGTGTGCGACCTGCACCTGTGGGAAATCAGCCCCGGGCGTTTTGGCTGTATCGTAAGCCTTGTCGCCAGCCAGCCGCGCGAGACGGAGGTCTACCGCCAGAAAGTGCTGCAGGCCGCGCGCATCGCCCACCTGACGGTGGAGGTTACTCGTTGCGCGACCGACCACGCACCCGTCAACGCGGCGTGATAATCGAAATCCCGTGGGCCAGCGGCCCATGCCACAACACACAACCGGAGAAAGTTCGTGAACAAACTGTGGACGCCGCTTTTGCTGGTCGGCTCGAACCTGTTTATGACCTATGCCTGGTACGGGCACCTTAAGGACCAGAAAAACTCGGCGTTGTGGCTCGCGATCCTGCTTAGCTGGGGCGTGGCGTTCCTCGAATACTGCCTGCAGGTGCCCGCCAACCGCATGGGCGCCGAGGCGGGTTACGACCTCGGCCAGCTCAAGGTCATGCAGGAAGTCATCACCATGATCGTGTTTGCGGGCTTTGCGTTCTTCTACATGAAAGTCCCGCTGCGGCTGGATTTCCTCTGGGCGGGCCTGTGCCTTGTGGCGGCGGCGTTTTTTATGTTCCGCGGCGGCATTGGGCCAACGGAAGCCCAATGAACAGCCCCGCCAGTGATGGCCAATGCTGCGGGATTAAGCGGCAGCGAGGTAGTGGACGTACCATTGTTGGCGAGTGTGATAGAGGAAGGGGTAGTCTGCCTGCGTGTTTCGCACCAGCGCACGCGGGCAGGGCGGGCGTTCTTGCCGCCTAAGCGTCAGCCCGGACAGCCGCATTATCAACTGTCTGCTTAGCATGGGCAGGCATGTCGTCAGCGCCCAGGCCATCTTGGCGGACCATTGCAGGATCACCGCACACGCCCGTTTGTGGCTCAGGCGACGCGGGTCTTTGCCCGTGCGCCCGAGCAACAACTTGACGCAACTATAAGCCAGCAGCCCCGACCAGATTTCCTTGCGCACTATGTCGGGTGATTTGCAACTCAGCATCGCCAGGCCGTGGCGCAGCTTCATGTCACGGATGTCGTTCTCAATGCCCCATCGCAACCCATAGAGCTCCATTATCTTCTCCGGCGGCCACAGCTTCGCATCCATCAGGTTGGTGGCCAGCGCGATCTTGACCGGTCGATACCCCTTGCGCACGA
>JADLAK010000010.1 GCA_020848275.1 Planctomycetota bacterium | reverse complement strand
TTGTCTTTAGGTGGCGCGGACATTCCTGTCCGCGGTGGCAAGCTTTGCGAGCCACAATTCGACCGGCTACGCCGGTCGGGCGGACAAGAATGTCCGCCCCACAACTGCCCAGAATATATGTAGGACCACTTAGAACCGTCGGCGGCGGGCAGGAGAGAGAGGTTGCCTGCCCGCCACCGACCGCCGGCTCGCGTGAAAACGATTCACGCGAGGGCGGAATATTGTTCGCCCCGTCCATCAGGAAGAAAGGGCGGCAGGGGAGGAGAGAGGGGGCTCCTCCCCTGCCGCCGCGTGCTCGCCAGGGGGACTTCAGCGAGCAGGATCAACGTTCGCCAGCGTTTGGGCAATCGGCGTGCTCGTCGTGCCCGGGGGTCTGCTGCTCCCACGCTCACTTCTTCAACCGGCGGCCGTGAAGCCGGCCGCGTGCAAGCAAAACATAACCTTCGCCCGAAAGTGGGCTCTTCGCGCCTGCGTCGGAACACGTTCAACATTTCCCCGGCGCAAACATTGTGCTGAATGCTTGGCTTCGTGCTTGGTAATGCAAGGCATATGCCAATTGCATCTTGCAGTTGCTAATTGGCGTGGAAGCCGCTTTCCAAGAGGCTTTGCGGGTCGTGGCGCCTTGGGCGGCGTCCCGTACTGGTAACGGGGGTGATACTTACGTTGCGGCGTGCGTATAAAAAATGAACGCCGAGTTATCGGCGTTCATTTGGAGCTGAATTCGGCTACACGCGGCGGCGTCTCAATCGCGCCGCAGCCACAAGGCCCAGCAAAATCAGCACTGCGGCGGGCGCAGAATTACCGGGAGTGGCCGCACAGTTGCTGGTGTCCTTTTTCTTGGGGACGTCCTCGGAGTTTGCGCGGATGGTGACGGTGAAAATGGAAACCGCGCCCAGGGTGGCGTTGGTCGGGCCGCTGAGCTGGAGGGTGAATTGTTCGGCCGACTCCTCGAAGTTGTCCTCGAGGATGGTGTAGATGATGTCCTTGCTGGTTTCGCCGGGCGCAAACGTGAGTGTGCCCGTCAGCGCCGTGAAGTCCGAGCCGCCCAGCGCCACGCCGTCAACACTGTCGAAATCGACCGTGACAGTCAAATCACTGGCTGCGCTGAGGAACACCGAAATTGTTTCGTCGCCCGCGCTCTCGTCGACGTTGGACCCCGACGCCGAAAACACCAGTTCCGGCGGCGGTTCGTCATCGACGATGGTCACGACACAGGACGTCGTCGCGCCCAGCGTCGCGAAACTCGGCGCCGAGATCGTCACCGTGAACGTTTCGTTGGGCTCGTCGCGAAAATCGTCGGCGATTGCAATCAGGATGTTGCTCGATATCGCGCCGGGACTGAAGGTCACGGGCGAAATCGGCGCGGCGTAATCATCGGGGTCTTCGGCGGTGCCGTCGGTTGCGTCGACCACGACGCTGACGGTGTGGCCGCTGGGCCCGCTGAGGTTGACCAGCAGTTGCTGGCTGCCCGCGTCTTCGTCGTATGACACTGCCGACACGCTGATCGAAACCGAGGGAGGCGTGTCGCCGTCGTCCTGGATCGTCAGCACCGCGGTCGCTTGCGCGCCCAGCACCGCGCCGCCCTGCGGGTTGGTCAGCACCAGATTGATGGTCTCGTCGGGCTCGTCGATGCTGTCGGCGAGAATTTCAACATCGAAAGTCTTTGAACCTTCCCCGTTAAGGAAGTCGACCGTGCCGCCGCCGTCGGTGTAATCCGCGCCGGACGTGGCGGTGCCGCCCGCGACGATATCCCAGGTGACGGTTACAGTCGTCGTCGGCACGGGATTGCAAGACACCGTCACGGAATACATGAACGTCGCGGCCTCGGTCGTCGTGTAGGTCGCGTTCGAGAACTGGATTTCCTCGCCGGCCATGGCGCCATGCGTTACGCGGTGTGAAAGTCGCGCCGGCGCCGCCGCGGCGGGACTGGCCAACAGATACAGAAGAAGCATGGGCGCGGCAAACGACAGAGAACTGCGAACAAAGCGAAGCATCTGGAAGCCTTTCAACGGCCCGGGAAGCCTGTAAAGCGGTGTTGCGGGGATTCCTACCGGTTCTAATTGCAGCAAACATCGCGCCGAAAACAACCGGGCGGCGTTTCGCCCCGCCGAAAAAACAGAGCCGGGCGCGGCTCCCACGCCGCACCCGACCCTGGCACAGATAACTCGTCTAGCTGCGCCTGCGGGCCAGGCGCGGCAGCGCCGCGACGCCAAGCAGCGCCAGCAACAGCCAGGGCGCAACGCCCCCAGCCGCGCTGCACGTGTTGCCGCCGCCGCCAAGGCCATATTGCGCGGGCGGCTCCGGCGGCGGCAGGTCGTCATCCACCGTCAGCGAGAAGCTGCGCACCGCGTAAGTGCCGACCACGTCGGTGCACCGCAACGTGAACTGGAACGTTCCCAGCGGGCCCGTGGCGCCGCCCAGCAGATAACCCTGCGGCGTCAGCACAATGCCCGGGGGCAGCGTGCTTCCCGCCTCCAGCGACCAGGTGTAGGGCGCAATGCCGCCCGTGGCCGTCAGCGGCGGCGTCGAGTAGGACTCGTTGACGATGGCGATGTTCAGCGCCGAGGTCGTGATCGTCACATTGCCGCCGTCGGTGGATTCGCCGGTGACGCGCACCACAAACACCTGGTCGTCGCCGATGAAATCGTTCCAGCCGTCGTGCTGGATGACGATCTCGGCCAGCTTGTCGTTGTGCGTGACCGGGTCGTGCGTCGACGGGTCGAAGCTCATCTGGAAGAAGGCAAACCCGCCTGCCGCGACAACCGGCGTGAAGCCGCCGACATTCAGGACGAAATCCGCGGCGTCGACGCCGGTCACCGTCGGCACCGAGAGGTTCATGGCAGAGTCGCCATTGTTAACCACGCACACGGTAATGGGCACCGTCGGGCCGGAATGAATGTCGCACAGGCCGAAATCGCGCGCGCTGCTTGCCACCGCGTCGTCGACCACGACCACGCCGCCGAGCGAACTTTCGCGCACTTCTATTTCAGCCGTCGCGGTCTCGGGCCCCGCGGCAATCACAAACACGAAGTTGAAGCTGCCGCCCTCGGTGTCCTGGATGGTCAGTGACACCTGGTGTGTGCTGCCAAAGTGCGCGTCAAACACACCCGTCAGCGGATGCACCGTGGCCGGCACCGGCGTGTAGGCCGGGACCACGAACTCCGCGGGTTGCGGCGGCACCGACGGGTCCGGCGCCACGGGGTGATCGGGAAGCTGCAGCGTGGTGTTGAGGATGTTGGCGGCAATGGCGCAGTCGTCGCCGTCGGGATCGCTGGCCGAGATTGCGAGGTTGATGCCGGACATCGTGCTGCCAAAGGGAACCGTCAGCGTGGCGCCGTTGAGCACCGGGTTGCCCATCGACGTCACGGTGATCACCGGCTGGTGGTTGCCCGAGACATCAATGAAGAAGGTAAAGAAGGCATGCGACGGGTTGCCAGGGTTGTTGTCCGTGGCCACCAGGTCGATGCGGTAAGAAACCGACGGCGTGTCGAAGTTGCCGCTGGCGGGGAACAACTGGTAGGCGACCGTTTGCAGCGGCGAGCTGAACTCCGACGCCAGTATGCCCGTCGTGCCCACGCCCACGCCGCCGACGCGGTTGATGTTGGCGCTCAGCGAAACCTGGTTGCCGACGTCGTTGTCATCGACTGTGATGACCAGCGCGAGGTCCGCAAGGCCCGCGCCGTAATAAGCCGGCAGGTGGCTGCCGTCGTTGACGGCCAGCGGCGTCGTCCCTGTCGTGACGCCAATGGTCGGCGCAACGTTGGGAATGGGCCCCACCGAAATCACGAAGTGAAAGGTGTAGGTGAGCCCGTTGCCGTCGTCGGCCACCAGCGTGACGTCATGGGCGATGTCGGGTGTGCTGAACACGCCCTGATTGATCGGGAACTTGACGAACGAGACCGGGATATGCGCGTAGCTGCTCGTCGATGCGTCCCACGTGTCCCACTCGTGAATGTCCATCGCGTCGATGCCCGCGAAGATCGTGGCCTGCAGCGAACACGGATCGCTTTCCGGGTCGGTGACGCGAATCCAGAAACCCACGGAGCTCACGGTCTGGTTGTAATCCACCGAAACTGTGCCGTTTTGGCTCACCGCGACACCGCCGGTACCAGCCGAATCGAAGGCCCCTTCGCGCACTTCAATCAGCGGCGGCGAGTTGGTCGGCCCGCCAGTACACGTCCCGTGGCAGCTTGGCGAATTGTGATTCGGCAGGTTTCCATTAGTTGAATTGTTAGCAGGCGGCCGTGGCTGCACCGTGTTGCTTCCGCTGGATGCCTGCGCTCCCGCCCGTGCGGCCGCAAACCAACCCATCACGGTAAGCGCCAGAACTCCTACAATAATTCTTTGTGTCCGATTCATCCTGTTCTCTCCCCCAAGTTGGCCTCGAAACCTCCCAGTTTCGTCCATCAAACTCAATTACCACCAACGGTTGAGAGCAAATTCAGCGCCAATTCGCATTACATATAGTGCGATTATCCAGCTATGGACTGATGGTGAAAAAACAGAAGACGACCGGGCATGGCCGGTCGTCTTCCGATGGGTGCTCAGATTATTAAACCGCCCTGCGCCGCCTCAACACCAGCACGCCGAACAAAAGCGCCAGCGTCGCCAGCGAGCCCCCGGCTGTTTCCGTCGCGCCACAAGTCGCGCCCGAGCCATTTGAGAACGTGTTGCTTTGCGGCGGCGTGCCGGACTGCGGATCTGAGATAACGATGTAGAAGCTTTCAATATCAACGCGGCCAATGCTGTCCTGCACCGAGACGGTGAAGTTGTATTGGCCGGGGTTGCCCGCGACAAAGCCATCGATGTCGCCGGCGGCCGTCACTGAAAGGCCCGGCGGAAGCGTGCCGGTATTCAGCGCCCAGGTGTAGGGGCCGATACCGCCGCTGACTGCAAACGTAAACGGTTCGTAATCGGTGTCGACGCGCCCCGGGGGCGGCGTGTGCGTCGCGTCGATGGCGACACTGCCGTTGTCAGTGCCCTGCCCGCGCAGTTCGAAGCGGAAGGGGTTAGCCTCGGTCGAGTCGCTCTGCGTGAACGTCACCTGCCCGTATTTGATGCCGATGGCGACGGGGTCAAAGGCGACGGTGAAGCTGGTGTAGGAACCGGGCAGAACCGTGTTGCTGAACGAGGAAGCGTCGATGTCGAAATCGTTGGGGTGTGTGCCCTGCATGACGGGCAGGCTCAGGATCAGGTTCTGGTTGCCCGTGTTGCCGACGTAAATGGTGAGAGCGGGAACGGTGGCGCCGGCATTAATGTCCTGCGGCCCGAAATCGCGCGCCGTGCCAAGTGCGGGCTGTGCGTAGGCGATGGTCGGCCCACCCGAATTATTTTCGTGCAGGTCAAGATCCGCCTGCGCGAAAAGACTGGTGCCGGAAAAAATCAGGACACAAAGGGCCGCCAAGGGAAAATTCAACTTCATGTCTGCTCTCCGAAAGACAGGCGGGTCGAAGGATTTCCCCACACCTGGCGCTGCATTTAAATAACTTGTCCAACCAGTAGTCTAGCGCTTTTGATGCCACATTTGCTTCACATCAGCATCGGAGACGTAAATCGTGAAACTTCCTTTAGATGTAGTCGGCATCGGCAACGCAATCGTTGACGTCCTTGCGCACGCTGACGATGCCCTGCTTGCCAAACACGGCATGGCCAAAGGCAGCATGGCGCTAATTGACGCCGCCAAGGCCGATTCCCTCTATGGCGCCATGGGTTCCGCCGTCGAAGTTTCAGGCGGGTCAGCGGCCAATACCATCGCGGGCGTGGCGAGTTTCGGCGGCAAGGCCGCATTCGTCGGCCGCGTGCGCAACGACCAGCTTGGCAACATCTTCCGCCATGACATCAAGGCTATCGGCGTTGAATTTGAAACCGCCGCCGCCAGCCACGGCGCGCCCACGGGCCGCTGCCTCGTTTTCGTCACGCCCGACGCCCAAAGAACGATGCAAACCTTTCTGGGGGCGTGTGTTGAGCTCGGCCCGGCCGATATTGACGCCGACCAGATCGCGCGCGCCAAGATCACCTATCTTGAGGGTTATCTTTGGGACCCGCCCCAAGCCAAGGAAGCGTTTCGCAAGGCCGCCGATCTCGCGCACAACGCAGACCGCAAAGTCGCACTGTCACTTTCTGACACATTCTGTGTGAAGCGTTACCAACAAGAGTTCCTTCATTTGCTTGATGAACACCTCGATGTGCTGTTTGCCAACGAGGCGGAAATCGCGGCGCTTTACGACGTTAAATCGTTCGATGACGCGGTCAAGGCGGTGCGCGGACGCTGCGATATCGCCGTGCTGACGCGCAGCGAAAAAGGCGCCGTGATCGTGACGGACAAAGAGACAATCCCCGTGCCCGCGGTCAAACCGGAGAAGCTCGTTGACACCACGGGCGCCGGCGACCTGTTTGCGGCGGGTTTCCTCTACGGCCTTTCGCAGGACCGCACGCTCGGCGATTGTGGACGGCTTGGCGCGCTTGCGGCGGCGGAAATCATCAGCCACGTTGGCGCGCGTCCGGAAGTTTCGCTGAAGGATTTAGCGAAGAAGCACGGGCTGTAGTTACTTCTTGAACGTCTTGGTGCCGATGAGGCCGTCGCGTTCGTAGCTGATCACAAACGTGCTTACACCTGCGTCGACTTCTTTGGTGATGACAGTGCGGGCTTCGGCGAGGCTGCGCACCGGCTTGCCGTTGACGGCCTTGATGATGTCGCCGCGTTTGGCGCCGCGCTGCGCGAGGATGTGGTCGTCCTTGACGTCGTCGGTGATTTGCAGGCCCATCGGCTTGCCATCGCGGTCGACAACCACTCGCACCGCGCCCGCAAGGTCGATCTTCTTGAAGGCCTCGAAATCGTCAGTACCCATCAGCCAAGTATCCGTGGCTGGTTCGTAATCGGACTCTTTGCGCGTCGCGGGCTGTTTGATGCCTGGCGTTTCTTTCACGCCCGACAGGGCGCCGCGATCGCCGAGGCGCGATACGTCTCCGACATCGCGCGGGCGGTCGCGCGGCAGCTCCCCGGTCCGTCCGAGTGACGGGATAGCGCTCGTGAACTCGACGCGCACGTCGAAGAACTTCGTCGGCTCGCTGACGCTGGGCGCGGTGAAGGTCACGCCGTCGGCGTCGATACGCACACGGATGTCGTACTTCGCCAGCACGCGCAGGCTCGGGTTGTCGTGCTTGCCAAAGAAGGCCGGAAAGTGCGCGCCGTTGGCGATGAATACCGGCGGCGCCTTGGAGTCAAGGTCGCTCGCGATCAAAAACGCGCAGTTGTCGGCGCTCGCCGTCGAGTGCACCACGCGTTTGAGCGTGAACTTCGATTTGAGAAATTTCTCGAGTTCCGCGCGCAGTTCGTCGTCTGTGAGTTTGACGACGGGTAATGGAATTTCAGGGCCGTTGTCGATGGGCGGATCGGGCCGCTTGATCGGGCTCAGGCGCGACGCGCCGAGGCCCACGAGCGATGAACCGGCTCCCGTATCGTATGCGTCACGCCAATCCGGGCCTTTGGGCGCCGGCGTGGCGTCAGCGTCAAACAGCACGTCAATCTGCCGCGTGTTGTTTTGAAACAGCGAGTAAGCGCCCGTCGCCCCTGCGCCCAGGACACCCACGTTCAACAGGCAAACCATCATCGCCGCTTGTGCGCCCTTCATGGCAATCTCCTCTGCCCATGAAACGCACACGCGAGAAGTGGGTTGCAGGAAAAGGATGGGGCGGACAGGAATGTCCGCCCCACGGAATCTCGTTTCTTGAAGGTTTGCGTTTGCTCTCCGGCGTCGCGGCGCCAAACGCAGTTGTTACTTCTTTTTGGGCGCCTTGAACGTCTTGCGGCCGGGCACGCCGTTGCGTTCGAACACCACTTCGAAGCTCGTTACGCCCGCGTCGTAATCAGTCTTCACGATCTTGCGCACGTCGGCCATGCTCTTGACCGCTTTGCCGTTGACCGACTTGACGATGTCGCCCTTCTGGCCGCCGCGTTTGACGACAACGTGGTCATCGGGCACATCCTCGGTGATCTGGATGCCCATGGGCTGGCCGTCGTTGTCGACAACGACCTTGGCGTATTTGACGAAGTCGTCGCCGCTCAGCGACTTGAAATCTTCATAGCCGATGTCCCAGGTGTCGGTCTTGGCGTCGTACTTCGACTTGCCGTAAACCGGGTCTTCCGGGTCGAAGATCGGTTTAACCGGGCCCTCGACGACGGGTTTGCGCGGGTCGACGGGCGGCACGGGAAGCTTCGAGGGCTCCGCCGGCGTCGAAGAAGGCCGCGTGGATTTCGCGCCGATGTCGGGCATGGCGAACTTCGACAGCAGGTCGTTGCCAAACGTCAACTTGACGTCGAAGAATTTTTTCTCGCGTTTGATCGAGGGCATGTTGAAGAGCACGAAGTCGCTCTCGATGCGCACGACTTTCATCTTGTACTGCGCAAGCTGCTTCAGCTTGGAATCGCTGACGACATCAAAGTAGGTCGGGAAATACGTGGGCCCGGGGGGCAGGTCCTGGATGCGCTCCTTGGTCGGCTGCGGATCGTAATGCGCGGGCAAGTAGACCAGCGGCGCGCTTGCGCCGAGTTCCGCCACCTGGATGAACGCCGCACTGTCTTCCTGCGAGCTGCCTGAAATCGTGCGGATCAGCTTGAACTTGCTGTTGACCCAGGTCGCGAGTTCGGCCTTCAACTCGTCGTCGGTGGGCTCCTTGGGCGCAGGCGGATCGGGCGGCTTGACCGGCGGTTCCACGGGTTTGACGGGGCGCTTGCTCGGGCTCAGGCGGCCGGCGCTCAGGCCGTTGAGGCTGGTCTCGGTCCTGCGCCCGTAATCTTCAAGCCAGTTGATGGCCGCGGGGGCCTTTTCCTTGACCTTGGGAATCACAAACGTGTCGTCGAGTTCGGCGTTGGAGCTGCTGAAAACGTAAAAGCCAAGCGCGCCGCCGCCGGCGAGCACGGCAAGGTTCGCGACCCACATCAACATGGCGGCTTGCGGCCCCTTCATCAGCTATCTCCAAGACAACGGCGGCTCGCCATATTAGACGAGCGACGCGGTGAAAAGTTGGTGAAAATCTCTATCTGGAAACGCTTCCGGGAACCACCGGCCGCTCCACAGCGCCCTTGATCGGCGCGCCCTGCTTGTTGTTGGACACCACAAGGAACGCCCCAAAAGCCCCCAGCGCCACCAGGCCCACCAGCGCGATAATCAGCGCAAGGCCGGTCTTCCTGGGTGCGGCGGTTGTCGTGAACTGGCGCATGGCATTTTCCTGCAAGGGGTGCTGCCTTCGGGTTGCTTGTAAAACGAAGAACCTGGCGTCCGGTTGCGGGAATTTTTCAGAAATCTCCGCGTTTGATTTCAAAGCAAAGATCATGCCGCCGATTTGCGCCGCCAATGCATATCCGTAGACTGCCGGGCCGGAATCCCGTGACCTGAGACTTTTGCCATGACGACCAAACGCGTACAGCGCAACCTGACCATCATGTTCACGGACATCTCGGGCTTCACCAAGCACACCGAGAGGATCAGCCGCGACCAGTTGATGAACCGCCTCGACACTCACAACAAACTGCTGATGCCCATTGTCGCCCACTTCGAGGGCAACATCATCAAGACCATCGGCGACAGCTTCATGATCACCTTTGAAAGCCCCACCAACGCCGTCGAGTGCGGCACCTTCATGCAGCACACGCTGCGCCTGTTCAACGCCGACAAGCCCGAGCCCGAGCAGATCCACATCAAGGTTTCCATCAACGCCGGCGAAGTCACCGTCAGCGACAACGATGTGTTTGGCGACGCGGTCAACGTTGCGGCCAAGATCGAAAAGGTCACGGCGCCCGACGAAATCTACTTCACCGAGGCCGTCTTCCTTTCCATGAACAAGGCCGAAGTGCCCAACACCTTCGTCAAGACCTTCCGCCCCAAGGGCGCCGAGAGCCAGGAGATCAAGCTCTACAAGGTCGTGCAGGACGAAAACGAGCCGATGTACAAGCGCATCGTCGCCGAGACGCACATCGACACCGCAAAGATGAAAACCCGCGTGCTCGAACTTTCGCAGCTCGCCGAGAAAGAATACGCGCGCTACCAGGACGCGCTGGAAACGCTCGTCACCCAGCACGGCAAGTCCTCACGCACGGGGCTCTACGCCACGGTTGCGGCAGCCCTCATCATCGGCGTCGCGATCCTCGTCGGCTTCTTGATGACACGCCAGGACCCGGCCAAGCAGCTTGAGACCGATGTCCGGGCGTTTTTGGTCAGCGACAAGCCCAAGGACGCGCGCACCGTCGTCGACAACTACGCCAGGCAGCACGGCGAAAACGACGCGGCCAAGGGCATGCGCGCCGAGATCCGCAGCTTCGAGCTCAACGCCGTCGAGAAGGAAGCCTCGGCGCTGCTGGCGCAGGGCAAACCCGAGATCGCCCAGGCGCGGATCAAGGAAGTGCTGGGCGACGGCACGCCCACGCCGGGCCTCGAGAAAGTCCTCAAACAGGCCAGGGGCTACAGCGAGGCCCGTGCGCTGCTTGACAAGGGCGACTACCTCGCGGCCAAGAACCGCCTCGATGCGACCTTCGGCGAGGAGAGCCCGGGCGACCACGTAAAACTGCTGCGCGACCAGGCCAACGCGCTCGAGGACACCGGCAAGATGCTGCAGGGCAAGGATCCCGAGGAACGCGCCGCGCAGGCCATCGGCCTGCTGACGAAAGTCTTTGGCGACCAGTCGCAGAATCCGGCATTTGTCGACATGCTGCACCGCTCGCTGATGATGGACCTTGGCAGGCGCGCCAAAACCGAGAGCGCCAGGAAAGTGCGCGCCGAACTCGAGGATATGAAGAAACGGTTTGTGCGCGTCACGGACTGGGCCGCCATCGAACGCGAAATCGACCTCGGCGGCCTGTGGATGGTGCTGATCGACAACCAGACCGCCAAGGGCTGGCGCTACTACGACGGCGTGGCATGGGAAACCCAGCAACGCCTCACCAAGGAAGCCGCCGACCGCAAGGATCCGGAGTTTCTTTGGCGCATCGGCGAGACGCTGTTCCAGCTTGATAAAGGCCTGTACCTGCGGCGTCTTCTGGGCGTCTGGCAGTGGCACCTCGCCATCAAGCTGGACCCCGGCATTCCGACGCGCAAGGCCGAGTTCAAGGACCGCATGGAATTCTTCCTGGGCACCGGCCAGGACGCCTGGGCCGAGGACGAAGAGAACGCGGAAAAGCGCGACTACTGGCCCGTGCGCGTCTGGATCAAGAAGTACTGTTTCAAGGAGCTGCACGACCGGCTGATCAAGGGACTTCAAGCCGTCACCAACGACGGCAAGCCGTGGATGGACGAACGCGTCAACTGCTACTGCATCCTCGCCGACATGGGCGAAGCGGATCAGCTCAAGGATCGGCTGGATTTCTTCAAGGATGTGCTGAAGACGCTGTTTGAAAGGAACGAAATCTTCGCCTCGCACCTCAAACCGATGCTGGCGCTGAATATGACCTACGAAGAATACCTCGAGTACCGCAAGATCATGGACAACGCCCGCGATGACTCGGAGTTTGCAGCCTACGGTTATCGCCACGAGGTGCTCGACCAACTGGTGAAGGACATCAAGGAAGTCCAGGTCGCGCATACCGCGCGCTATGGGAAATAAGCGGCATTGAGTCAGGCGTAGTCTGGAGGATGGCCAGCCGCGGGCCTTGGCGGTAGAACATCGCCTGCCAGTTTCTAAACCCGGCCCTAACCCTGTCGTTCCCAGGAGAACATTCGTGGGTCACAAGCTCAACCAGTGGTGTGCGCAGGAAATCGATTCGCTCAGATCGCGTTCGCTGTTCCATATGCCGCGCGTGCATGAAACCGCGCCCGGCGCGCGCGTGAGCATCGGCGGACGCAAGGTCATCCAGCTTTCCAACAACAGTTACCTCGGGCTCGCCACGCACCCCAAGGTCGTCGCCGCGGCGCGCGGCGCGCTCGAAAAATACGGCGTCGGCACGGGCGCGGTACGCCCGATCAGCGGCACGATGGACTTGCACGTACAGTGCGAAGAACGCATCGCCAGGTTCAAGGGCGTGGAGTCCGCGCTGCTGTTCCAGAGCGGTTTTACCGCCAACGTCGGCGTCGTCAGCACACTCACGGTCGAGGGCGACCACATCATCAGCGACGAACTCAACCATGCGTCCATCATTGACGGCGCACGCCTGAGCAAAGCCACGCGCGCTGTCTACAAGCACAAAGATTACGGCAACCTGCGCGAACTGTTAAAGGAAGCGCGCGGGGCCAAAGGTATTAAAGGCAAAATTCTCGTCGTCACTGACGGCGTGTTCTCAATGGACGGCGACGTCGCCGACCTCAAGGCGACCGCCGACGCTTGCGAAGAATTCGACGCCGTGCCGATGGTCGACGACGCCCACGCCACGGGCGTGCTTGGCAAAGGCGGCCGGGGAACCGTGGACGAGCAGCACGTGCACGACCGCTGGGCGCTGACCGTCGGCACCCTCAGCAAAGCCATCCCCGTCGTCGGCGGATACTTCGCCGGGCCCAAGGTCGTCAAAGAATATCTAATCGCCAAAGCGCGGCCCTTCCTCTTCAGTTGCAGCGCGCCGCCCGCCGTCGTCGCCGCCGTCACAGCCTGCATTGACGTGATGGAAACCGAGCCGCAACACCTCAAGAACCTCTGGGACAACACCAGGTTCTTCAAGGAGGGGTTGAAGTCGCTTGGCTTTAACACCGGCGACAGCGTCACGCCCATTACGCCCGTGATCATCGGCCAGGGCGCCAAGGCCGCGAAGTTCAGCCAGACGTTGTTCGACAACGGCGTGTTTGCCACGGGCATTTATTTCCCGATGGTCGCCGAGGAAAAGAGCCGCATCCGCACCATCGTCAGCGCCGCCCACAAACGCGAAGACTTGCAGGAGGCGCTCGACATCTTCAAGAAGTGCGGCAAGGAACTGGGATTGATCTAGGTTTCAGCCCCGGCCGCAAGGCCAGGGGAAATTCCGTAATCTCCCGGCCTTGCGGCCGGGGCTGTGGAGCTTCCCATGCGCAAAATCCTGGCGGCTGCGGTTACGCTCGCGGCCCTGTTCATCGCGATTTCTCCAGCCGCAAGCCAGCCCTCGGCGCCAAAACCGGCGCCTGTGGCGGCGTCGGCCAACTGGACGCAGGCCGGCGGCGGCGGTCACCACCAGTCCAGCGCCGACATCGAAATCGGCGACGGCCGCTTCGGCGAAGTGTGGCGCCGCAAACCCCGCGTGAAAAGCCTGCACTTCAGCGCCCCCGTCGCCGCTGACGGCGTGGTTTGCATAGCCGCCTCCAGGGGCGTCGAAGCCTTCAGCGCCCGCACAGGCCAAGCCTTGTGGATGGTCGAGTACGAAAAGGAAGTAACCCTGCCGCCCGTGATCTGTGGCGGCAACGTGGTCCTGCAGCACGGCGAGAAAACCAGCGGCGATACCAGGGTCGAGTGCTACAGCCTCCAGCAAGGCCGCAAACTTTGGGGCGTGGACGTCCCCGGCGTCACCAACTGGCGCAATTGCGCGCCGCTGGCTGACGACAGCGGCGTTTACGTGATGACCCAGCTTGAGGACGGCGCCATGCGCCTTGCCGCGCTGAACATCGCCGACGGCAAGGCCCGCTTCGTCAACGACCGCCTGTGGGACGTTTTCGCGCAGCCCGCCGTCGACGGCGGCGTCCTCGCCGTCTACTCCGGGGGCCGCTTCCAGTTCTTCGATACCACAACCGGCAAACTCACGTACTCCTGGGCCCACGAATTCCACACGCCGATCCGGCGCGACGCCTACGCCCCGCTTTGCGTCACGCGGCTGGTCATGGCCAGGGGGCGCTGCTTCCTTGGATCCAATGACTGCGTTGTCGGGGCGGAATACGCGCCGCCGCACAAACACTGGATCAGCTACACCTCATGCGCCGGCGCGCCCGCCGTCATGGGCGCCGAACTTTATTGCACCGGCAACAGGGGCCAATTGAACGTGCTGGACGTCGACACCGGCGACTCTACCCGGATGCAGACCGCGCATTATTCGGGCCGCTGGTCGATCATCGCGCTGCGCGACGGGCTGGTGTATGTGCAGAGTCATTCAATCTCAATTTGCCGCCGCAACGGCGAACTGGTCCAGACGCTGGAGGATTTCGATTCTCCCTGCGTGCACGGCGGTTTCCTGTTTGCGGTCACCGAGCCCTTGCCGCGGCTGGTCAAGCTTGGCCTGCGCCCGGATGCGGCGAGCGCCATGCCCGCAACACACGGACCGGATTTGACGTTGCCGCTGCAGGGCGATTGGCCGACGCCTGGCGGCGGCCCCGAACGTCGCGGCGTTGCCACAGGCGCGCTGGCCGGGCGCGAAGCCGTGCTGTGCTGGGAGCGCGACCTTGGCATGCGCGGCACGCTGGAATGCGCCGCGGGCGGGAGCGTTTTCTGCCGCCTGAACCAGAACAACGTGCTGGCTTCCTTTGACGCCGTGACCGGCGCGCCACGCTGGCGCCTGCTTGCGGATTCAAGCTGGGGACCGCCGTCAGCGGGCGGCGGCGGCGTGTTTGCGGTCAATTCGATTTACGAAGATGTCGGCAGCGAATATCTCCACGCCATGCGCGTCGGGGCCGACGACGGCAGGATGTCCTGGCGGCATGAGCTGTTTTCGGGCGACGTCGGCGAGCCTTCAGCGCCGTTGCTTTCCGGACAGACGGCGTGGTTCACGACTTCAAGCACGGGCGTGGCCGGCGTCGACATGGGCGGCCTTGGCGCACAGGGCGGTTGCGTGCTGCCCTCGGGCGTGGGCATGGCAAGCGATGGCGAATCGATCTACGCCTGGGACATGGGCTCGTCGGAATTCCACGTGCTCGACGCCAAGAGCGGCAAACGCCGCTGGGCAATTTCGCTTGAACGCACGGGCGAGGCGCACTTCCGAGACGTCACGCTGGCGCCCGCCATCTGCAACAACATGGCCTATATCGCAACCGGCACCGAACTTTTCGCCGTCAACCTGGCCACGCGCAAGCCCGCCTGGCGCGTCAGCGGCGCGTTCACCAGCGCGCCGGCGGTCGACGGCCAGGCCGTAGCCGTTGGCCTTGGCGACAAATTGAAGCTTTACGCGCCCGCGGGCGGCGAAGCGCTGGGCGAAGCCAACCTCGAGGAGTTCAAGGCCAACTGGCTCGTGCGCCAGCCGATCCTGACGGAGGACAGCTTCATCGTCACGGACTCGCGCGCGACCTTCATCATCGACCGCAAAACGCTGAAGGTGCGGCAAAGCCTGCCGCTGGGCGGAAGCATGCTGGCGGCGTCCGGCGGCCTGTTGATCTGCAACGCCACGCAGGGCGGCGGCCGCGAGCCCGTGCGCCTGCAACGCTACGAGTTCCGCAAGGTCGGCCCGGCGGAATTGCCCGTCGCCCTCAACATCATGCTTGAGGCCGAAGAGGACGAATGGGTGGACTTCCGCTTGCTCGGCAACGCGGGGGCTGACGCCGGCCTGGTCGCTTATGCCGAAGCGCCCTACGAATATGACGAGTTCTTCACCGCGGGCGCCGACGGCCTGCCCGAGCGCATGGTGCGGCCGAAACTCACGGAGGCCGTTGGTTATTCACGCCCCGGCGCCGAGAAGTCCGTGCGCATGTTCGCGCGCCTGGCCTCCAAGAAAGGCGTCAAGGAGCCGCACACCGTCAAGCTCAAGTACGTGCTGAGCGACGGCCGCCGGTTCAGCGAACCCGCCTTTGTGACCATCCGCGTGCACCCTCGCGGCGCCTTGTCGACGGCGCTGGAACTCTGGACCGTCGAGAATGTCCCCGTGACCGGCAAGATCGCGAGCCTTTCCGGTGCTGCCTTTCCCAACGCGGTGCTGGGCACCACCATGCCCCGCGCCGACGGAGCCTTCATTTATACGCCGGCGCGCGATCGCCTCGACAACGACTACTTCCTCGTGCCCGGCGGCTCGGCCTCGGGCGTCCAGCGCGTGCGCGTCAACATCGTGCAGGGCTGCGACCGCCAGCCGGCCATTACCAGCAAGGCGCCGGACAAAGCCAAAGCCGGCGCAAGCTGGAGTTACGACTTCACCCTGCAATGCGACGACGCCGTAAGCCTCGACGCCGTCAAGGCGCTGATCGGCGGGATTGCGCCGCCGCAAATTCGCATCGAGGGCGAACTCAGGCGCGAAGGACGCAAACTGAGCGGCCGGCTGGTGTGGGACAAGGCATGGGAAGGCTACGAGAACCTGACAAGCGTGCGCTTTGCGCTGATGGCCATTGACACCGCGGGCCGCAGCGGCGACGTGCAATGGATCGAGCTGAAACGGGAATAACCAACGCGCGAGGTTGGGAGGTCGTTACACCATTATGCGCCGATTGGCCGCCATCCTGGTTTGCATCACTGCCCTTGCGGCGCTTGGCGGCTGCGCCGACGGGCGCTACTCGCTGGACATGGCCGGCCTCGATAGCTGGGTCGGCGATTCCCTTGAGGAATCGTCCGATCGCGTGGCGATCTACCGCCTCGACCAGGCCAGCTCGCGCTCCATGGGCGAGGTCGCCGAGCGCATGACCGTCGCGGAACTCGATAAAGCCGGCGACAGGACGATGGGGCCGGTCGCCGACTCCATGTCCATCGACAAGCTCGACAAACTCAGCGACAAGACCATGGGCGAGGCCGCCGATCGCCTTTCCGTGCGCGCGCTCAACGACGCTTTCACCCGCTTGTTCCCGTAGCGCGAACAATGAGGGCCGCTATGATCGTGGCCCTAATGTCCGTCCAGCAACTATTTGCGCAGGCTTCGCAGGAACACCAGGCCGGCCGACTCGACCGCGCCGAGAGCCTCTATCGGCAGGTGCTGGCCGAATCGCCGGGCCACCCTGTCACCCTGCATCGCATCGGCCTGATTTACTCCGCGACCGGCCGCCACGATCAGGCGCTGGAGTCCATGCGCCGCGCCGAGCAGCAAAGCGGCAACGACCCCGCCTTTTACGTCAACTACGGCGAAGTCCTGCGCCAGGCCGGCAAACTTGAAGACGCCCTGCCGATGTACCAGCGCGCCATTGCGCTCGCGCCGCAGTTTGCCGAGGCCCACTTCAACCAGGGCAACGTGCTCAAGCAGTTGGGCCGCCATGAGGAGGCCGCCGCTTGCTACACGCGCGCGTTGCAGATCAAACCCGGCTTTTCCAAGGCGCAGTACAACTACGCCAACACGCTGCGCGAACAGGGCTTGCTCAAGGACGCCATCGCGGCCTACGAAACGGCGCTGAAGATGAACCCCGCCTGGCCCGACGCGCTCAACAACTTGGCGACGACCTACTTCGAGCTGCACGACCTCGAGCCCGCCATCGAGACCTACAAGCGCGCCATCGCCTTTGCGCCCGAGGCACCCGACCGCAACGGCGGCCTGGGCGACGTTTACCAGGCGCGCGGCGACATCGAAAAAGCCCGCGAGCATTACCGGCGCGAGATTCAGCTCAGCCCCAAAAACTGGCTGCGCCGCTTGCGGCTGGAAACTTTCTGCGAGCTGGTCGCGCCGAGCAACCAGTACATCGACGAATATCGCGCGGGCTTGCTCAACACGCTCGATAAGTTCATCGCCGAGCAGCCCCGGCTCGACCTCGTCACGGCGCACAACACCGGAGCCGAGCCCGCCCTGCACCTGGCCTACCAGGGGCGCGACGAGCTTCCCGTCAAGGCGCGCTACGCAAAATTGTTCGCGCCCAGTTTCGCGCAAGGCGAAACTCCCAGGGGCGGTAGCGGCAAGCCCCACGCCTGCATCGTGGTCACGCGCGGACACGAGGGCGTTTTCAAGAAGTGCATGGGCGGGATATTGAACAACCTCAACGCCTCGCGCCTGAAACTGACAATTGCCTGCGCGCGCTCGGCCGTGCCGTACATCAAGTCGTGGCTGAAATACCCCGATCCGCAGTACCTGATCGTCGGCGAGAACATCGAAAAAACCAGCCAGCTCCTGCGCGCTGGCAACTTCGACCTGATCCACTATCGCGAATGCGGCACGGACTCGACCAACTACTTCCTGCCGTTCTTCCGGCTGGCGCCCGTACAAAGCACCGCCAACGGCTGGCCCGACACCACCGGCATCCCGAACATGGACTATTTCATGTCCAGCGAGCGCCTTGAGCCCGAAAACGCACAGCGGCTGTATTCGGAACGCCTGGTCCAGTTCAAGTCGTTGTACACCTTTTATACCCGGCCCCCGGTGCCCAGGTTATTGAAGACGCGCGAGCAGTTCGGGCTGGCCGGCGATTTCAACCTGTACGTCTGCGGCCAGAACCTGCGCAAATATCACCCGGACTTCGACGCGATGATCGCGGGGATCCTGCGCGCCGACCCGCGCGGCAAACTCGTGTTCATCGGCGATCGCATCCCGCAGATCACGGAAAAACTCCTGCGCCGCTTCCGCGCTTCCATGCCCGACGTGATGGACCGCATCGGCACCGTCAAATGGATGAGCGAGGCCGATTACCTGAATTTCCTCGCCATTGCCGACGTCGTGCTCGACACGCCGCACTACACCGCGGGCATCAACACCTGCGCCGACGCCGTGGTCTCAGGCATCCCGATGGTCACCATGCCGCGCGATTTCAACCGCGGGCGTTTCTGTGCGGCGGCATGGCGCTCCATGGGCATCACCGACGGCATCGCGAGTTCCGTCGACGAATACGTGAAAATCGCCGTCGGGCTGGGGACGGACCCGGAGCGGCGCAGTGCCCTGCGCGAAAAAGTGCTGGCGAACAACGGCGCGATCTTCGAGGACAAGTTGGCGGTGCGGGAGTTCGAGGACTTCTGGGTGCACGCGATCGAACATTCACGCGCCGGCAAAACCCCCGCCGAATTCCCCGCTTAACGACAACACGAATGGACACGAATAAACACGAATAGCTTTTTGATTCGTGTTTATTCGTGTGGGTTCGTGGCTCAAACTACCGGTACATCAATATCCCGATGCACAGCACGATCACGTTGATCACGCCCACAATGTTGGCGATGATCAGCACCTTGTCCTTCAGGACCACGCCGTACATCAGCCAGCAACTCAGGCAAAACAGCGCCACCAGCCAGCCCTCGAGGCTTTGCGCCTTGCTGTCGTGCTCGGCGAACACGCGCGCGGCCTGTATCAGCGGCACGAAGTTGCCGCCCACACCCGGCACGAACATGAAGCGCTTGAACCAGCGCGCGAACTCGCTTTGACGCGGCGCAACAATATGGACCGCGGGTGATGCCGCAATTTCGGACATGGGTGTGTGCGTCACGCCGCATTGCCGCGACGCGACAGGCCCTTTCTTAAAAGGAGAGAAAAATGCCGCAGCGCACGCGCAGGCTTTGCCCGGGCGCGCGGTTGGGATCGGTGGGAGAAGCGCGGCCGAAGCCGAAAAGTTCGTAGTTCTCGCGCTCGTGCACCATGAAACTCGCGAAGATCGTGACGGACGGGAACGCCTGCACGTGCAGGCTGAACTCGTAGCCCTTGATGTTGGTGTTGAGCGCCTCGTCGTTGAATTCCGGGATCACCGCGTCGGGCTCGACGAGGAAATAGCGAAAGCCGATGCGGAAATCCCACTGCTCGGTCAGGCGCGGCATGCCCCAGGTGATGCCCGCCTCGAAGCCCTGCTCGTTGCGCTCGCCGCGGTTGGGGCCGGAGCGCTGCGTCGAGTTGGCGTGGAAGTTCGCCACGCCGTGGAACCATGCGCGCAAATTAGCGCGCTTCTGGCGCAGGAAAATCACCTCGGCCACCACTTCGCCGATAAAAAAGTCCGAAACGATCAGGCCGTCGGGGCCTGTCACGTTCGTGGTTTTCGGCAGCAGGCCCGTGCCGATGTTCGCCGCAATCGCTTCTTCGCCGTCGTACCAGTGCAGGCCCAGCGCCAGCCTGAATTCGAGCTCGCTGTTGACCTGCGGCGACAACACGCCGCCCTCGATTTTCGGGGCGCTTTCAAAGGGCGCGAACTCGATGCGCATCTGCCCGCCGAAGTACACCGGGTGCGCCTCGGCCACGGGCGCGGGCAGGCCGATGTTGTTTTGCGCCAGGTAGCCCTGCACCACCACGAGCTCGAGGCGCGGGATCCAGCGCGAAAACCCGCCGAAGAAGCGGTCGAAGCGCAGGCTTTCGCACGCACCCTGGAAATTGAAGTCGTCGTCGAACACGAGTTCGCCGCCGGCATAGGGCGACGGGAAGCGCCCCAGCGTGAGTTGCGCCGTGCGCGCGTAAGTGTAATCGATGAAAAATCGGTCCACGGCCAGCAACTGGTGCGCGCCAAAGCCGGGGAAGGGTAGCCACGCCAGCGTCGGCGCGGGCTTGCCCACGTCGTCGCTGGTGAAAGTCGTCAGGCGCATGTTGTAGCGGATGCGCTGCTCGCGCACGTCAAAGGCGGTGCCGAAAACGCCGAGGTGCAGGCGGAACTCCGGCCGGCTGATCGTCTCGGTCTGGCTTTCGAACAGCGAGTGGTAGCGCAGGCCGATGTCGCCGTAGAGCACCAGCAGGTTCTTGTCGCGCAGCGCCTCGTCTTCGGCCTTGGCCTCGGCGGTGTCCAGCCGCGCGCGCAGCTTGGCCAGTTCGGCCTCGAGTTCGGCCATGCGCTTGAGCATCGATTCGGAATCAAAGGTTGGCTGCGGGTTGGCCTCGGGCCCCTCGGCGCGGCTTGGCGCAGGCGCCTGGGCGCACAGCGGCGCGCACGCGCAAAGCGCGGCGATCAGCAGCAGATGTTTTAACCCTTGATGAGGAAGAACCATATCAGGATGAACAGCGCCGTCAGGAAGGCGGACATTCCCGCCAGCCCCAGCAGCGTCTGCCACAGCGGACCGTCCAAAAAGCTGATGCCGACACTCCTGGGCGCGATCTTGTCCTGAACCGGCTCCTGCGGCAAGCGTGCGGAATCGGCCGCCATCTGCCTGAGCATGCCGTCCAGTTCCTTGGCCAGCACCGACGTCATCTTCGGGCTCTGCGGCGCGCGCGGCTGCTCGGGACGCGGCGGCGGCTCGTCGACCGGCTCCGACTGGTAGGCCGGCGGCGGCCCTTCGGGTCCGCTCAGGACAGGCCCAACCGCCGCGCGGCGCGCTGATTCTGATTCCGGCCGAACCGACGCCGCGGCAAGCAGCGTGTCGATGTCCATGTCGTCATACGGCTTGTCATTTTTGCGCGTGGCCGGCTCGCGCGGAACCGCCTCACGGCGCACGGTCTCGCGGCGCGAATGCGCGGCCGAATCGCGCGGCGGCAAGCCGCTGTCAGGCGCCTGGCCCAGCAACAGCTCGTCGAAGCTGACGCGTTCAGTGGGCGGCCGATAGCCACGCAGGTCGCGCTGCTCGATCGTGCCTGCGCCGCCGCCCGCGTCGTAGGAATTTGAGCGGAAATCAGGGCCGCCGGAAATCGGCGCGTCGGCGGCCTCGCTGCCGCCCAGGCGAGCCTGCGCGCCTGGTTGCGACGCGCCGACCGACAGCGGCGCCTCGGCCTTGGCCGCTGGCGCCGACGCACTGACGGCGGCGCCCGTGCTGAGCAATGTCGAAGCACGCCGGCCGGTTTCTTCGCGCGCGATGCGGCGTGGCGGCGTGAATTTCAAACCCTTGAGCTTGGCCAGCACCGCCTCGGCGCTTTCGATAAGTTTGCGCGTGTCCAGCCGGTCCTGCTTGAGGCGGCGCGAAACTTCATCCATCTTGGCCGCCACAACCGCGGGAACGCGCGCCGGTTTGGGCGCTTCGACCTTGCCCGGTGTTGCGGCCACGGCATCCGGCTTAATCTGCGCCACGCGGGTGGTGGGCACGCGCCCCGCGGCCTTGGCGGCCTCGAGCTTCTGCAGGGGCACATCGAAAATGGTGGTGCTTGCGGCTGCCTCGGCCGCCGCACCTGTGAGCGAGGCCGAAGCAGGCTCGGGTTTGGTCGGCGAAACAGTGACAGCGGGCGGCTTGGCGCTTTGCGCCACGGCGTTGGTCGTGGGCATCATCTGGCGCGGTTCGACAATCACGGTGGTTTCGCCGCTGCCGCCGCCACCGACCAAGGCCTCCTGCGGCTGCTCGGCGCTGGGGACAGGCCCCTCGGCCTTGCTCGGGACAGGCAGCTTCGTCGAGGGTTTTGCGGGCGGCGTTGGCCCCTCGGCCTTGCCCGGGACAGGCGCTTGTTTGGCCGTGGGTGTGCGCGCTGCCGGTACAACGGGCGCCGTGGCCTTGGCCGCTAAATCGCCGGCATGCGTGGGACGCAGCGCCTCGCGCTGGCCGACGTCCGGGCGTTTGGCGGCGCTTGCGGGCGCCGGAACTCTTGCGGCCGTTGGCAGGCCGATTTCTGTCTTGGCTTCCGGCAGTGTCGCCGGCGCAGGCGGGACTTTGCCGGTCAGCGGTTTGACAGCAGGCGGCACCTTGCCCGTGAGCGGTTTTGCACTCGCGGTTGGCGCGGGCACTGCCTGTTGCCGATCCGAGGGCGCGCGCTGCGCCACGGGTGCGGTCGGGACACGCGTCGGCGGGGTGGTCTTGGCCGTCGATTTGCGGTCGGGCGGAGGCGGCAGGGCGACGGTGCGCCCGTTGAGCGCCATGGCCTCCGCTTCCATCTGGTGCAGTGTCGGCGACATCGCGGCCCGGCTCAGCGGAACTGCGGGAGGCGGAGCGGGCGCGGCAGGCGGCGCGGCGGCGACCTCCGGCGTTGCCAGGAATTCCGGCGTGATGCGGTCGCCCGCGGCCGAGGGGAACTCGTCGTTGCTGAGGAAATCGCCGCCAACGGCCTCGGGCATCGGCAGCTCGGGTTCGGGCGGGCGCACCTTCGCCGTCGGGACTTTCGGCGGCCGTTCGACCGGGCTCACGGCAGGCTTGGCGGGCACTTTGTTCGTCGGCGCCTTCGGCGCGGCCTTGGATACGGGCGCCGCGGGGACCTCCGCCCCCGTGTCATTGAAATCGAAAACCGTCTCGAGGCTGGAGTTGCCCACGTTGTCAAACGAGTCATCGGCCGTCGGCGCAAGGCCGTCGGCTGACGCGGCCGCGGGCAGGCGCTCGGTGCCGAGGCGGCGGTCGTCGCTCTGCGTCGGCGACATGTCCGTTTCTTCTTCGTCGTCCATCAACGACGCGGGCAGGTTGTCGGAATTCAGGAAGTCGCTGGGCGGCGCGACGTTGGCGGGCTTGAGCGGATCCTTGGGCAGCATGCCCTTGATGACCGGCGGCTCCTCGGCCATCACCTGCTCGATGATGTCCTTGAGCGAGCTGGTCTGGTTGTAGAAATTCACCGTGTCGCGCACGACTTCGCCGGGCCTGCGCCCCGTGGTCGGCTTGACGTCGGTGCGCGGTTCAACCTTGGTGGTGGGGCGCTCGGTGGCCTGCTGCTTCCGGACAAGGCTGGTGTCTTCCTCGACCGCCGGCTCGTCGTTGAAACTCGGCAGCTCCGTGTCGATGGACATTTCCTGGTTGTCCAGCGTCGGCGCGGCCTCCAGCGGCTTGGCCTCAAACACCGTGTCTGCCGGCGAGGGCACCACGGGCGCAGCCGATGCGGCGACGCGCCGCGTCGGCGTCCTGGGCGGCGCGGCAGGAACCTTGCCGGTGGGAACTTTGGCGGCAGGCGCAGCCGGGACTTTTGCCGTCGGCGGTTTGGCCGGCCCTTCGGCTTTGCCCAGGACAGGCAGCGGTTCGTTGATCGTCGGCGCGTCCGCGGCAAAGTTCGCGTCGTCAAAAAACGAGTCGTCCGCCATCACCACCGGGTCCATGAAAACGCTGTCCGTGGGGCGGTCGGGAAACGGCACGCCGCCGGTCACGGGCTTGGTCAAGCGTTCCGACGACGTCGCCTCGACGGGCTTGGTAGCGCGCTCGGGCGGTTGGATCGCCGGCGTTTTCTGGGTCGCGCGTTTGGCGGCTTCGGCCTGCGGCTGCTTCTGCGTCGCGCGCCTGGGGGCTTCGGGCCGCGCCGAGACTTCGGTTTCCTGGTGCGGCGGCGCGTTGTCGATGCGGTCGGTGTCGGGCTTGTCCTGCAACGCGCGGCCGGATTCCACGGGCGGGATCTGCCTGGCGCCTTCCAAATGACGCACCAGCGGCGTAACGCATTCGAAGCGTTCGCCGACGAAGTGACCAATCAGGTCGCCGCGCTTGGCTGGTTCGATATCCCGGGCCATGACTGACCGGCCATTATAGAGCATTTCGGGAAGATTTGGGCATCTGGATCGCGTCAATACCTGACGGATGTCTCGTTCGTGAAACTACTTGGGCAACCAAATCAGCTCGCCCTTGTGCGTCAAGGCGCGGCGGCGGCCGTCGGATGCGGGTTTTAGCGCGGTCACGGCGATCTCCGATTCGCCGGGCGCGCCCAGGCTGAAGCCCGCTGGCGCATCCAGGTCATAACGCGCCCATCCCAGGTCGCCCGCCGTGGCATCCACAAGGTGCCGCTGCGGCAGCGTGAGATCGGATAGGTTCTGCGGCCAGCGACCCCGCGAGTTCGAAATTTTGCGCGCCGCATCGAGGATGCGCCTCATCGAGACGTCCCGCGCCGCCGTCAGCCGCTCATCCTGGCTGCTGAGCAACGAAGTCAGCGTGTACCAGCCGCCCCGGTAAATGAAGCGCACCTCAAACAGTGCGCCGTCGCCGCGCACGGCGTGCAGGTCGAGCACTGTCGCCTTGTACAGGGGCTCGTCGGTTAGTCTCAGGCCGTGGCGCAGCGCCGAGAATTCGGACTTCGCCTGCGCCAGGAAATCCAGCGCCTGTGCGGGTGAACCCGCGACGTTGCCGCCGGGCGATTCAGGAAGCGACGGCGGCGCGAGTTCCTCCGCTCCGCAGAGTTCGGTCAATCCGCCAAGGTCGTAGCCCACACGCACGCGCTGCACCGTCCCGTCGCGGCTGCCGACCATCGAAAGTTGATAAGCGAGCAGCGGCGAGCGGCACGGCATCGGGCGCAGTTCGTCGAGCCAATCCAGCGGCGTCTTGGTCGTGCGCACCCAGCGCTGCTCGAGGCTGCGTTCGTAATAAAGCGACGACGCCGAGTCGACCATGTCCGTGCGCATGGCCTGGGGGCCAAAGCCCAGCGCCGCCGCAAGGGCGCCGTCATCGTCGGCCAGCATCGCCTTGCTTGCGGCGACGAGGTCGTATTCGCGCCAGCGCGCACCCATGGCCACAAGCCAGGCGTCGGCGTCGAGCGTGGCGGCGAGTCTGCGCCCGCGCGCGGCGAGGCCGCGCTCTTTCTGGATCGCGTTTCGGTAAGCGTCCATGTCGCCGGTGCGGATTTTCAATGCGACATCGGCGATTGAGCCCGGCGCCGGGCCATCAGGCGGCGCGGGCGGCGAACACGCGGCAAGCGCGAGGGCGAGCAACAAAAACCGGCACAGCCCAAGGGCCGTGCCGGGATAATTGTGCGCCCTCGGGCTCATTATTTTGCGGCGGGCTGGGCGGCGGGTTTGCGCGTGGCCAGGATGCGCAGGCGCGCCTTCAGGCGGTTGGCGCGGCCCGCGGGGATGATGCGGCGCTTGGCGGCCTTGTCGAGTTTCGACTCGACCTCGGACATCAGCTTGGCGGTGTCGCCCTTGGCGGCGGCGTCGCGATAGGACTTGATGACGGTCTTGATGTCGCTCTTCACCTGCCGGTTACGGAGGCGGTTCTTGATGTTCTGGCGGTTACGCTTACGTGCCTGGTCGCTGTGAGCCATAGTGTCCTCATCCTGAATTTGGACGCGCAAGTGTAATAAGGTTGCGCTATCGCGCAACGGGTTGAGTGGGGACACGCTGCCGCGTGTCCCTACTGCGCCGCCTTGCGCCGGGCGGCAAGTTCTTCGGGCTTGAGCTTGCGGGTTTCTTTCATCTGCGACCAGGCCTGCTCGAAGTGCGAAATCAGCTCATGGTCGCGGTCCGAAAGCACCTGCTTGACGTTCTTGAGTTCGCGTTCGGCGCTGTCGGGATCGCCCATGCCAAGCAGGCAACGGGCCATCAGGATGCGGACTTCCGCGGCGCGCGCCTCATCCTTGACGGCCTTCTGGAAATAGGTGTACGCCCGCGTCCAGCGGCCCGTCTCGAACTCTTTGCGCCCTTGCTCGTAATCCGATTTGGGCATGAAAATGTCCCCAGGGGTCTCGTGTCAATAACGGCGGCCGAAGCCTTTGACCCGTGACGCGCGACGGTCGTTACCCGCCCAATTCCTTGCGCAGCTTGTCCAGCCTCTTCTCGACGTCCATGAATTCCGAGTCGTCGAGATACAGGGTCTGGAAACCCTCATGGGCGGCCTTCTTGTCGCCGCGGCGCTCGTGAAGGTCCGCCGTGAAGTACTGCAGCGACTTGCGGATCTCGACGTCGTCGTCGGTCAGCACCTTGGCGACGTTGGTGAATTGCTGCTCGGCCAGCTCGAGGCGGCCCATCTCGATCAGGCAGCGGCCCATCAACACGCCCACGGCCTTGGCATGTTTGGGGCTCTTGACCGCCTTCTGGAAGTGCTTGAAGGCCTCGTCGAAACGGCCGATGTCGTACAGCGCCTGCCCGAAAGCAAAACGTTTGTCCAGGTCTGTCGGCGCAGCCTCAACCTGGCGGCCGAATTCCTCGATGCCAAACGCCTTGCGCGCATCGAGGAACTTCTTTTCCTGCGCGCGCCACGCTTCGGCCTTGTCGGGCTCCGAGATCGCCTTGGCCTGGCAGGCCTTGATGGCGTGGTCAAAGTACATGTTCTTGTACTTCGCCGCGAGGTCGCCGATTTCCGTCGCGCCCGGGTCGACGTTCAGGAATTCGCGCAGGCGTTCATAGGCTTTGTTGTAATCCTTCTTCTTGGCCAGCAATTCGCCGATGCTGCGCACCGCGCGGCGGTCCAGCGGGTTCTGCTTCAGCTTTTCTTCTTCCAGCGAAATCAGCGAGTCCGCGTCGTTGCTGGTCATCACCATGCGCTGCTTCTTTTCAAGCTCGGCCGCCTGGTCGGAGTTCTTGACGAGGTCGTAAGACGACTTCACGCTGCCCACGGTGTCCAGCATGCCCTGCGCCGCGATGTTCTTGGCCAGCGTCGCGATTTCCTTGTCGTTGGGCGCCACGCGCTGTGCGCGCGAAAGCGCCTGCTGCGCGTCCTTGGTGCGTTTGACCTTGATGTATTCGTTGGCCAAAGCCTTCAGCGTCGGCACGTCGTTTTTGCCGTTCTCGCAATAATTGATCATGAACTCGAGCACCGAGATCGCCGCATCGTGGTGGTTCAACACCTGTAACGCCGCCGCCACGCGCATGTTGTACTTCAGGTTCTTGGGGTCCTTCACCACCGACTTCTCGGTCTCCTCAATCATCTTCAACGGGTCTTTGCCCAGCATCAGCGTCTTCACGCCGCCCAGCCCGCCCAGCAGCGATTTCGGATAACCGTGTTCGTCGTATTTCTTGATCAGCGCGGTGCGGAAGTTGCGGCGCGCGTCGGCGTTGGCCGGGTCAACCAGCAGCGCTTCCTGGTACATCTGGATGGCGTAATCGTAATTACGCTTCTTCATCGCATCTTCGGCTTTGGCGATAAAACGGGTCACGTCGGCCATCGGGATTCGTCCCTCCAATGCGGATACTTTGAGTGGACTCGTGATTGTCACAATATCCGCTTCTGATTCAAGCAGTTGTACCTTCCCAGTTTGCGCCTTACACTAAGCTTGTCAGGCGCTTTTGTAGCCAATGAGACGTCCATGAAAATCGTCCACTACCCCGACCCCGTCCTTACCACGCCAGCCAAGCCCGTCACCGACTTCGGCCCCCGCCTTAAACAGGTCGTCGAGGAAATGTTCCTGACCATGTACACCGAAAAGGGCGTGGGGCTCGCGGCGCCGCAAATAGGCATTTCCAGGCGCATTTACGTCGTCAATTGCGCACCCGAGCAGCCGCCAGAGGGCGAGATTGCGCTCATTAACCCTGTCATCCTCAAGGTCGAGGGCGAACAGTGCGGCGACGAAGGCTGCCTGTCCTTCCCCGGCATTTTCGTGCAGAAGGTGCGGCCGGGCAAGGTGACGGTGCGTGCGCAGGACGTGAACGGCAAGTTCTTTGAAGTCACGGGCGAAGGCCTGCTGGCCAGGGCGCTGGTGCATGAGCTTGAGCACCTGGAAGGCAAGGTGTTCATCGAGGACATCGAGCCCGCGGAGTTCATCAAGGTCCGCAAGGACCTTGAAAGCATGAAGCGCGAATACAAGAAAGCCCACGCCACAGCGTAACGTTGTTGTTCCGCGAGGCGGACAGCGACTTCAGGAGGTCCGCGTACGTGCGATCAGAGCCCGCTGCGTGAGCGGCGGGATGAAGCCCAGATCGTTCGTCTTTGATTGCATCCCATCGCTGACCCTTCCTTGTGTCAGGACGGGCGCGATGGGCTCTGGTTCCCGGATACGGGCTTTTTTTTGCGCCGCCCGCGAGATTAATCCGCGGCAAGTGTATCCAAATATTCCTATGGGTAGATGGATGCGCAAAACGAACATCAGGGGGACTGTCCCAGAAAGCCCGAGCAACGCTCGGGCGCAGGTGCGGACTGTCCCCGCCCTAATGGGACAGTCCCCAAAAGCGGGGACAGTCCCAGACCCCGCCCTAATGCAGTCCCCAAAAGCGGGGAGCCCAGACCGACCGCCGAAGACTACTACCGCGGCGTGATGCCCGACGGCACGCGCCCGCCGCTGTTGTCCAAAGTGCTCTACGAAGCCTGGGAAAATCCCATCCCCGGCGGCGACAGCGCCGGCGTCTTCGAAG
>JADLAK010000009.1 GCA_020848275.1 Planctomycetota bacterium | reverse complement strand
CGCACTTCCTGCCGCTGCAGGTCTATGAACCGCTGCGCACCGAGGGCAAAATTTCGTGGCCGCTTGTGGTGGTGCTGACCGACTTCGACGCCCACGTTTTGTGGGCGCAATTCACCGGCGACCGCTTTTTTGTGCCCAGCGATGAAGTCGCGGACGTGCTCGCGGACAAGGGCATCGAGCGCGGCAAAATCAGCACCGCCGGCATCCCGATTTTGCCGGCCTTTGGCCGCGACTACGACCGCGCCGCAATCCGTGCCGGCCTTGGCTTGCGCGAGGGCCTGCCCACGTTGCTGGTCATGGGCGGCGCTTTCGGGCAGGGCGGCCTTACCGACACCGTGGCAATGGCGCTACAGACGGCCTGCGTACAAGTGTTGGCTGTCGCCGGCAAAAACGAAAAAGCGCGCCACGAGCTTGAGACGCTCAAGCCGCCCGCGGGCAGCACGCTCAGGGTCTTTGGCTACGTCAACAACATCCCTGAACTCATGGCGGCCAGCGACCTCGTCATTTCGAAATCCGGCGGGCTTACGCTGGCGGAGTGTCTGGCCATGGGGCTGCCCATGCTGGTCCCCGACCCGGTGCCGGGACAGGAGGAACGCAACTGCAAGTACGCCATCGAGTGCGGCGCGGCCATGTGCGGCGACACGCGCCATTCGCTGCGTTACAAGCTGAAGCTGATGCTCGAGACGCCCGGGCTGCTGGCGCGCATGGCGGCAGCAGCCCGGGCCCACGGCAGGCCAAATGCCGCTCGCGACATCCTCAGGTCGGCGCTGGAGATGGCGGGTGCGCCGCATACGTTTACGCGAACGCCGGGGGTCAATACGGGAACGCTGAAAGTCAGTTAAGCCGGCTTGCGCACAAAACGATAGTCAACGAGCTTGGAATCCTCGGTAAGCAACGGACAGTCGAGGGCGCGCGCCGTAGCCACAATAAACCGATCCGCGGGGTCCCTGGGCATTGGCGGCGGCAAAACTGCGGCATCCAGCACGATTTGCGGCGTTAGCGGCTGAACAATGAGATGCGGATCCGCGAGTGCAAAACTTAGCCACTCGGCCATCGGCAAGGTCAGCTTGAGTTTGCCGCCCGCTACCTTCTGGGCGATTTCCCAACAGGAAATAATGGATACCGAAACGCCCTGCGCGGCTTGTTCACGTTCGATAAGTTTGCGAAACGCCGGCGAAAGGCGCTCGTGGTCTGAAAGAAACCAGTACCACACGTGCGTGTCCAAGACGATCACGCTGCCGCCTCCCAATCGCCGGTAGGCGAGGCGGGGCCAAAGGGGTCATCGTCGGCAAGCACGGAACCCTTCAGTTTTTTCCGGACGTCCTTCCACTTTACGGCCTCTTGCGTGCTTACAACGATTTCTACGTCCAGACCGATTAACGCGCGCAGCTCCGGAAGCTTCAGTGTGTCCGAGGTAATACGGGTTTTGATTCGGATGGGGCTCATGCTTCCTCCACCGCCAGTCTAACCGGGTTGCCGGCGCTACTCCACCGGCTTGCGGCGGTCGGATTTGCGGGCGTTGCCCGTGGTTGTGCGCGGTGCGGCGGCGAGGCGGCCGCTGGATTGCACGCGGTCGTCCTTGATCTGCGCCTCCAGCACACGCTCAAGGCGCTTGGGCTCATGGCGAAGTGCCACGGTCTTGCCACGCGAGACATACACCAGCCCCGGCTTTGCGCCTGCGGGCTTCTTCACGTCTTTGATCGACGCCACATGCACATTGGCGCGGCTCATGCCCTTCTGCTTGCTGTAGTGCACCGCAAGTTCGCAGGCGTCGAGCAGCGAATCCTGCGGGACATCCTTGCGCCCGCCGGTGCGCAGGATGACGTGGCTGCCCGGCCAGCCTTCGAGGTGGAAGAACAGGTCGTTGCCGTGGGCGAGCTTGGTCGTCAGGTAATCGTTGCCTTCGTCGCTGCGGCCAACCCAGATTTCCATGCCGTCGAGCGAGCTATAGCGCCGCGGCAACAGTTTGCTCGGGACGAGTTTTTCCGTCGGTCGCCGCCTGATGATGCGCGTGGCGGCTTTGTCCGAGGGATAATGTTTTTCCAGCAGCTTGGCGACGCGCGGGCGGTCGGCAAAGGTGCGCAGGTCATTGAGGTCCGCCTTCTCGACCAACGCCTCAAGTTCCTTGTTGAGTTCGTCCAGTTCTTTCTGCGACCCGTGCAGGATTTCGATCTGCTGGCCCAGCATATTCGCGCCCGTCAAACCCTTGTGGTAGCGCTTGAAATACGCGTTGAGGTTGTCCGCCGGGTCTAATTTCGGGTCCAGCGGGATGGTAATTTTGGCGCCCGTTTCAAAATCGACGGCCTCAACTTCCGTGTCGCCGGGTTTAATATTCTGCAGCACGCTCTTGAGCAACTCGCCCTGGTCCTTGAGTCCGCGCGCGCGCGTGGCCTCGTCGAGGTCGCGCTGCAGGTTGTTTACTTTGCGCGCCAGGAAATCGGCCTCCTTGCGCAGCGTGTTGGTCAGCTTGTGCAGGATTTCGCCGAAGTCGTGCTCGCTTTCCTTGCTGCCGTATTCCTTCTCGATCGCGAGCAAAAACGCCTCGTCCGGCAGCTTTTCCCAGCGGTCCTCGCCCTCGTCGGGCGCGCCGCTGGCCGGGTTGACATAGGGTTGGCCGATGGAGAGTTCGCGCCGCGTTTCATCCAGCGGGCGCAGCGCGGCCTTGATTTCGCCGGCCTCGTCGAGCAGGTACAGGTTGCTGCGGCTGCCGAGCACCGAAAGCAGCAACTCGAAGCTGCCTTCTTTGGTCGTCAGCTTCAGGCCAAGCTGGCGGTCGTCGCCGCGGATGATCGCGACCTTGAATCGCGCGCGTTCGAGGCTGCCGCGCAGCGCCTGCACGAAGTTCGGCGGAGTCGCCAGCGACTTCGGCGCTTCCTCAAGCTCGGCAACGCGCGCGAAATCCGGCCGCACCGAAAACAGGATGTGGCGCTTGACGCCGTCCTCTTCATCTTCGTCGTAGCCGTAGAAAGTCAGGACAATGACGTGGCTGCCCGGTTGGGAAATACGCTGTAGCTTCCAGCCTGACAGGCTGGACTCCAGCGCCCTTGCGGCGCGACGGAGTTCCTTGAGCGACAGCATCGCTTTTACTTCCGAGTCTTTTTAGCCTGGCCCGGCTCCACGCCGGAAGTACTGCTTCGAGTCGTCAATTCTCGTGTTGCGGGCATCCTGCCTGCACGTGGGGCGGGCATCCTGCCTGCCTGTCGCCGCCCTTGGCAGCGACAAAGTCTTGCGGCCAAGATGGCCACATCACGTGCGGGCTTGAAGCCCACATCACTTCTGGCACTGCGGGCAATAATGCGCACTGCGCTGTCCGATGACTACACGCTTTATCGCCGTGCCACAAGCATAACACGGCGCGCCGGTCCGTGCGTAGACCCGCCGTTCATCTTGATAGCCGCCGTCGCTGCCGTCGGGTGTAACATAATCGCTGATGCTCGATCCGCCGGTCTCTATTGACCGGCGCAGCACGCCTTGAAGGGCCTTCAAAAGGGCTTCGCACTGGGCCTTTTTCAGCCGCCCGGCGGGTTTCTTCGGCTGGATACCCGCCAGGAACAGGGCTTCGTCGGCGTAAATATTACCCGCACCCGCAAGCACTCCCTGGTCCATCAGCGCCGACTTGATCGCGATCTCGCGCCCGGTGATGGCTCTAAATAGCTGGTCCGCTGTCGCCTCAAGCGCGTCGGGGCCAAGCTTGTCCAGCCGCGCGTCGCTTTCGTTTTTGTCAAGTAATTTGACTTTGCCGAACTTGCGCACGTCGCGAAATATGACGTCCGGCGGGCCGTCTGCGAACGTCAGGCGCAAATGGGTGTGCTTGTCCGGGGTGAATTGCGGCTGCTCCTGCGGCTTGAGTGAAGCGCGCGCCGTGGCTGAAAGCAGCCGCACGCTGGACGCACCCTGCGTGAAAAGTTGGCCCGTCATGCCGAGGTGCAGCAGCAGACGCGAACCGTCGTCGAGTTTAGCAAGCAGGTATTTCCCGTGCCGATTGAGCCCCGTGACCTTGCGGCCGGTCAGACGCTTTTGCAGTTCGCGCGGCGGCGTCAGGAAGAAATAGCTCGGCTTGCCCGTGTGGACGGCCGCAATCACGCGCCCCACCAGTTTGGGCTCGATGCTCCGTCGCGTTACCTCAACCTCGGGAAGTTCGGGCATGGACGTCAGCTTAACCGAGCGCGAAGCCTGCGCATGGTCGCTCCGTGATGGTTTTGGTCGGAGGAGTCTAAATCGGGCCGCTCGGTAACGCTTCGCGCTCGGTTAACGCGGCCATTTGCCGCTACATGCGCTTGATGCGGTCGGGGATGTCGGGCGTGGCTTCGATGGCCTTGGCGATCAGTTGGTCCGGCTGCACGCCCTCGGCTTCGCCCTCGAAGTTCATTATCAGGCGGTGGCGCAGGGCCGGATAAGCGCACTCGCGGATGTCGTCGGCACTGACGTTGTAGCGGCCACGCGCCAGCGCAATCACCTTGGCGCCGCCAATGATCGCCTGGCCGGCACGGGGGCTGGCGCCCACGCGCACGAACTGCTTGACGCCCGCGGGGCATTGTTCGCTGGTGGGGTGCGTGGCGAGCACAAGCCGCGCGACGTACTCAAGCAAATGCTGCGCAATCGGGACCTGGCGCGCGAGGTCGCGCATGCGAAGCACCGTCGGGCCGTCGACCACGGGATTGGCGTGCGTCTTGTCGGCGCCCGTGGTGCTGCCAAAGATGCTCGCAAGTTCGGCGACGCTCGGGCTCTTTACATCAAGCTTGAACATGAAACGGTCGAGCTGTGCTTCCGGCAGCGGGTACGTGCCTTCCATTTCAATGGGGTTCTGCGTGGCGAGGACGAAAAACGGCTGCTCGAAAGCCATGCGTTCGCCGGCAAAGGTGACTGCGCTTTCCTGCATCGCTTCAAGCAGGGCGGATTGCGTCTTGGGCGTGGCGCGGTTGATTTCGTCGGCCAGGATGATGTTGCCGAAAATCGGCCCGCGCTGGAACTCAAAGCGGCGGCGGCCGTTTTCCTCCACCACGATGTTCGTGCCGGTGATGTCCGCGGGCATCAGGTCGGGCGTGAACTGGATGCGCGAAAATTTAACCGAAACGGCTTCGGCCAGGGTGCGCACCAGAAGCGTCTTGCCCAGGCCCGGCACGCCCTCAAGCAGGATGTGGCCGCCGCTAATGAAGCCGACAATGGTCTTTTCGACGACTTCCTTATGGCCGACGATGACTTTGCCGACTTCGGCGGTCAGGCGGGCAACAGCGGTCTTAAATTCAGCGGCTTGTTTTTCGATGTCCATGGGCACCCCGACAGGTCGTTGGCCTATCCTAACGGACAGTGTGTGCGGCGGTTAGACGAATTCGGCAAGGGGTCTTGGATCTTGGGTATCAGGTATTGGGCAGGGCAAAGACTCGGCCCCGTTACCCAACACCTAAAACCCAATACCTAAAACCTGTCCGCCAGATTGTTTGCTCCTTGAACCCGTCTTAACAAAGCTTTTACTTGAATCATGTAAGACGCCACACGTCAGCGCGGAAAACCCGCGACGATCTTGACCTGCGCGTCTTTATGAAAGGTCAAGCTCCCATACGGGGGCGGCGGTGGTCAAACTCATGGAACGCCATTTTACGCGGGAGCTCGAGCTCCTCAAACGCGACATGCTCAGCGCCGGCGCGCTGGCGCTCAGTGCCCTGCGCAAGTCCTTGACCGCGCTGGCCAAACGCGACATCGACCTCGCCAACCAGGTGATCGAGGCCGACCGCGTCCTCGACGACCGCGAAATGCGCGTCGAAGAAGAGTGTTTAAAACTCCTGGCGCTCTACCAGCCCGTCGCCGGCGACCTGCGCTTCGTCGCGTCGGTCATCAAGATCAACTCGATGGTCGAACGCCTGGGTGACATCGCCGTGAACATCGGCCGCCGCGCGCGTTACCTGGCCAAGCGCGCGCCGCTGCCCGTCGACATCGACTTCCCGGTGGTCGGCAACCGCGTCGTCGACATGCTCGACAAGGCGTTGCAGTCGTTTGTCGAACTCAGCTCCGAAAAAGCCAACGAAGTCCTCAAGATGGACGCCGAGGTCGACGCCGCCTACCGGCGCATCAACAAGCAACTGATCGAGTTCATGACCTATCACCCGGATCGCGTAGAAGACGCCGTCCAGACCATGAACCTCGCACGCCACCTCGAGCGCGCCGCCGACCGCGCGACCGACATCGCCGAGCAGGTGCTGTACATCCTGAGCGGCACGATCCTGCGCCATCACAAGGACCGCGACGACGCGGCCATCCCTGAGGAGCCCAAGAAGTGAGCACGCAGCCGCCGAAGCGACGCGCCATACTCGTGATCGAGGACGAGACCGACATCCTCGAAGTCTTGCGCTACAACCTGAGCAAAAACGGCTACGACGTCCTGACCGCTGAATCCGGCGAAAAGGGCCTCGACATGGCCAACGCCAAGGTCCCGGACATGGTGCTGCTTGACCTCATGCTTCCCGGCGTCGACGGCCTCGAGGTCTGCCGCCAGTTGCGCTCGCGCGAGCGCACCCGCGCCATCCCCATCATCATGCTTACGGCCAAGGGTTCCGAGGCCGACATCGTGCTCGGCCTCACGCTCGGCGCCGACGACTACGTCGCCAAGCCCTTTTCTCCCACCGAACTCGTCGCCCGCATCAAGGCCGTGCTGCGCCGCAACGAAGGCGGCACAGGCCGCCGCGAGGCCGAAGAAGCGGGCATGATGCGGCTGGGCCCGATCGTGCTCGACGCCCAGAAGCACGAAGTCACCATCGACAACAGCCCGGTTTCGCTGACGCTGAGCGAATTCAAACTATTACGCTTCCTGGTTCAGCGCCGCGGCCGCGTGTTCACGCGCGATCAACTCCTCGACGCCGTGGTCGGCCCCGACGTGTTTGTCACCGCGCGCAACATCGACGTGCACGTGGGCGCGCTGCGCCGCAAGCTCGGCGATGCCGGCCGCTACATCATCACGGTGCGCGGCGTCGGCTACCGGATGGAAGAAACCTAACACGATGTCGCGGGTCTCGTGTCACGAGCCCCGAGTCACCAACGGCGCGCGCATCCGAAGTTTTGACACGGAACCCGTGACTCGCGACTCGGGACATGTTCCAAACTACAATTGATGGCCGTAGGGTTGGGCGCGTTCGTTTCCTTTAAGCCCCCAGGATAAGCCATGTTCCGCCGCCGCCTGTTATGGCGACTCTTCGCGATCAACGCCGCCGCATTTGCGGTCTTCCTTGGCGTAGCATCGGCGTGGCTGCTTTCCGACCCGCGCCAGGGCGGCACGGGCTCGATTGTCGCCGCGCTGGTGGGAATGGCGGTGCTGGGGCTGATCGCGAGCTTCTTTGCGGCGCTGACCGTCTATCGCCCGATTGAACGTGTGCGCCGCGCCGCCGAGGACCTTGCCAAGGGCGACCTCAACGCGCGCGTCGACACCATCGGACCCGACGAAGTCGGCGACCTGGCCGAAGCCTTCAACACCATGAGCCGCCAGTTGCGCACACGCATGGCTGAGCTCGAGGGCCGCCGGCGCGAAGTGGCCACGATCATGGAGAACATCTCCGAGGGCCTTTTGCTGCTGAACCCCGCGGGCGAGGTCGCGCTGGTCAACCGCGCGGCGCAGAAGCTGCTGGGCCGCCGCGCCGCCGACCTGGTCGGCAAACCGCTGTGGCAGAACCTGCACCTGCCCGAGGTGCATGAGATGATCGCGGAGCTGCCGAAAATCGACGAGCCCGCGCGCGTGCGCATCGAACTTGCGGCGGCGGGCGAAGCCCGCGTAGCGGAAATGGTGGTCACGCCGCTGTTCGAGATCAGCGACGGCGAAAAGCGTGCGGTGCTGCTGATTATCGACGTGACGGAGGACCGGCGGCTGGACCAGATGCGGCGGGATTTCGTCGCCGACGTTTCGCACGAGCTCAAGACGCCGCTGACCAGCATCAAGGCTTACGCCGAGACGCTGCTCGACGGCGCCGACCAGGACGAAGGCGCGCGCCGGCCGTTTCTGGAGAAAATCGTCAGCAACTCCAACCGGCTGACGAAACTGGTGGCGGACATCCTCGACATCTCGCGGCTGGAGACCGGCCGCAAAGATGACTCGCGCGAACGCTCGGACCTCAACGCGCTGGTGCGCCGCGTGGTCGGCGAATTCAGCGAACGCGCGGCCAAAAAGGGCGTGACGCTGGCGTTCGAGCCCGCGGCCGCCGCGCCGGAAGCTTACGTGAACTCTGAGGACATGCGCGAAGCGGTCGAGAACCTGATCGACAACGCCATCAATTACACGGCCGAAAAAGGGACGGTGCGCGTGGCGCTGAAGGTCGCCGACGGCCGCATTACCGTCGAGGTCGCGGACACGGGCATCGGCATTCCCGCCGACGCGCTGCCGCGTGTGTTCGAGCGGTTTTACCGCGTGGACCGTGCGCGTTCGCGCGCGATGGGCGGCACGGGGCTGGGCCTGTCGATCGTCAAGCACGTGGCCCTGCGCCACGGCGGCAACGTCGAGGCCGCAAGCGAAGTTGGCAAAGGCAGCACGTTCAGGATATTGCTCCCGGCCGCGTAGATTCGCCGCCAACGGCGAGAACCAGAGCCCACTGCGTCAGCGGTGGGATAAACAACATTGTCCACAGAAGACACGGAAAGCACGGAGAACGGCAAAAGCTTTTCTCACGCCAAGACGCGAAGGCGCCAAGAAAACAGCTGGCTCGGGTCGCTGTTACACCGGCCCTTCGAAGATCGGGGGTTTCTGCGATTCGGCATATTGGTCCATCTTCGCCTTCATCTCTTCAGGCGTCGTCTCGGCAAGAGGCGCGGCGTCGAGACTTTCCACCTCCTTGCCCGTCTCGTGTTGCTTGTCCTGCCGCTCAATCAGGAAGACGAACCAGAACGCTGCCACAATCAAGAAGCCACCAATGCCCAGTAGAGTCGGGTTCTGGCCCAACAGTAGTCCCGCCACAAGAAACGCGACGCCACCTACGAGCGCAATTCGAGTCGCGTTCCGGGCACCAGTCGGTCGTTTGCGAGCTGAGGGAGTCATACATCCTCCGCAGCCATTCTATCACCGGCCGCGACAGACAAACGCCGACGATTGCAGTCGTCGGCGTTCATCCGTTGTTATCGGCGGTTAGAAAGCCTTATTTCCCCTTCGGGACAAGTGGCTTGCTGAAGTCGAAGCGTTTAAAATCCTTGCGCGTCCAGTTCTTGCCGTCTTCCATCTCGTAGTAGCCGATCACCGGGCGCACTTCCTGCTCGAGCAGCCGCATCTGCCGGCCCTGGCCGTATTCCGTGCCGGGCTCGCTGTGGTTGACAAACATATAGCGCGCCGACGTGCCCACTTCGTTCACCGTCGCGTCCACGGGCACCCAGCGGCCCAGCCACACTTCGCTCCAGGCATGCATGCCAAACACACCGCCGCCGTCGCTCATGGTCAGGTAGACCACGCCGCTGCAGTTGCGCGCGGGCAGGCCTGCGGCGCGCGCCAGCGCGACGAACAGCGCGCTGTGCTCGGTACAGTCGCCCTTCTTTTCCTTATAAGCCTGCAGCGCCGAGGCGTTGCCCGTCGCGCCCGATTCCTTGCCCAGGTAGCCGCATACGAAACTGCAAAGCTTGCGTGCGGCGTCGAGGCTGTCCGTCGCGCCGGTGACCTGCTTCTGGGCCTCGGCAAGCAAGTCCTTGTCGTCGCTGGGACAAGCGGGCGTGGGCTTAAGGAACGCCTTGACCTCGTCGCTCAGCCCGACAAACGGCAGCGCCGGGGCCTTGTAATCCGCGGGCAGCTTCTGCGCCTTGAGCTTGAGCGCGTAGCCGGTTTCGCCGTCGCGTTCGTACTTGATCACGTCGTGGTAGCCGTTGGTGTCGTAGAGGTAGGGCACGATGTCGCTGTCGTCGTGCTTGAACTTGAAGTGGACTTCCATGCTCGAGGCCGTGAACTGCGTGACGCCGCCGGGCAGCGCGACGTCGGACTTGGTCATGTTCGCCAGGCCCTCGAACACGTCGGGCTTGAAGTCTTCGGGCATCTTGGGAGTGCGTTCGGCGGCGATGATGCCGCCAAACTCCATCTTCACGGGTACGCCGCCGTCATCGTAGTAGGCGGTGACTTTCTGCTCGCCGGTCTGCTGTTCGACAGTGAGGGCGGAATAGACGAGGCCCTCGCCGGTCTTGATCTCAGTTTCGCCCTTGATCGTCCAGGTCGTGCTGAGGATTTTCTCGGACATGGTCTCGACGGTGTGGAAGACGAAACTGGCGCCGGGCTTGATTCCCTTCATCTTCAACTGCTTCCAAGCGTGGTGGCCCGCATACAGATCCGTGTAGTCGTGGTTGAGCGTTTTGGTTGCGGACTTGCCGTCGACGGTCTGCGTCAACGTGACGGCTTTTTCGCCGTATTCGATTTCCGTGCGCGAGGTCTGGCCGCCGTTTTTGGTCGTCTGCCACGAGCGCACTGACTGGCCGCTTGTCAGCGAATAATCTTTGCTCTCGACGATGGTCTCGAACTCCATGCCGTCGTGGGCGCGCTTCACCTTCATGTAGAGGTGCAGGCCCTCGACAAACATGTCCTTGCCGTCAACCTTGGCCCTGGCCTGCGTGGCCTTGGCCCAGCCGATCTTTTTGCCGACCATATAGACGAGATAGTAATACTCCTCCTCGGCTGCGGGTTTGGCCTCCGCCGCCGGCTTGGTCTCAGTCGCCGGTTTGTCCTCGGCGATTGTCGGCGACCACACGGCGAAAGTAAGCAGCAGAAGTGCGAGCAGGATTCGAGTCGTTTTCATGGGTTCTCCTTTGATAGAAACCGGAGCCCGCTGCGTCAGCGGCGGGTGTTTCAAAATACCCATCGCTTACGCAATGGGCTCTGGTTCTCAGTCCACATTCGGTTTGAATTCCTTCAGTGCAACTGCCGCGCCGGGTTCCTTCAGGTTGCTCACTTCATACAGCAGCGGCGTGACGCTGATGTATCCGGCTTTCACCGCCGCACTGTCGTATTCAAGGCCTTCGAGCTTCTCGCGGGCGGCTTTGCGTTCGTCCCAGGTCGGCCAGTAGTAAATACGTCCATCGGGCGCTTTACGCTGCTCGAAATTGTCGCCTTTGACCGTCGGCTCCTGGCGCGTCATCAAGGCGCCTTTGATCTTGCCAATCGCTACAGGCGGGATGTTGACGTTGTAGAAGTAATCTTTGCGCGAGTGCTTGGCGCTTATCAGCGTGCGCATGAGTTCGGCGACCATGACATCGAGCCCGCGCCAGTCGGCCTTGGCCCAGCTTGCCAGTGAAAGGGCAATCGCAGGCACGCCGAAGCTGTGGGCTTCGGCGGCGGCGGACACCGTACCCGAAAAGAACACGTCCCAGCCCATGTTGCCGCCGTGGTTGATGCCGCTGAGGCACAGGTCGGGTTTGAAGTCGAGGAGTTTGATCAGGCCCAGCCGCACGCAATCGCAGGGCGTGCCGGAAACCGCGACGCGCAGGGCCTCGCCGTGGGTCTTGGGAACTTCGCGGGCGAACAGCGGCTGGCGCACGGTGATGGCGTGGGATTGCGCGCTGTGCTCGATTTCGGGCGCGACGACGTAGATTTCACCGCCCAGTCGCTGCGCCGCGCTCTCGAGCACGACCAGCCCCTCGGCGTTCATCCCGTCGTCGTTGGTAATCAGGATGCGCATGAGGGTAATGAGCCTAGGACGCGAAGGCGCGAAGGAAAGGCCCGAGCGTCCGTCATTTGATGTCGTCGAGGGATTTGCGGACGTCAGCAAGCAACTTGGCGGCGTCGTTCTTGAGCCACCATTGGTCATTCAGGTTTTTGCCGATCAGGTTGGTCAGCTTGGTGGAATTTTCGAGGCTGCCTATGGCCAGATAGCGCGTGATGACCCAGGCGACGGCGTAGTTCAGGCGCAGGTTTTCGGGGAGATAAAACTTCTCGCGCCCGGCGCTCAACATCGCGATCACGGCCTTTTCGTCGGCCAACGCCTTCTTGATGTCTTCCTTCATGCCTTCGAATTCGCTTGGCAGCGTGTCGAAACTCAGCAGGCCGTCTTTGTTCGGCACGCCCGCCGAGAGATAAACCGCCATGCCTTCGTTGACCCACGCGGGCAGATCGCCTTCAATCCCTGCGGCGGCGTAGGCCAGATGCCAGAGCTCATGCACGAGCGTGCGCACAAGTTCGTCTTCACCAAACCCGCGGCATGCAATCACCTTGGGTTCCTTGCCCCGGACGTACATGCCCGCCACGTTGTCGAGGTTATCGGCCGCGACCATCAGCGCCGCACGCAAGTATTCTTCGGGGGTCTGATAGATCACGATGCTGCCTGTGAGTTCTTTCCCCAGCGATGGCAGCCACGTGTAAAAGGCGTCGACATAAGGCTTGAGGCGCGCGAACAGCACCTTTTGTGAGGCGGGATCAAGATTGGAACGAACCTTCAGCCCCAGCGGGCCGGACTCCCGGGATAGCGTCAGTCCGGGATTTGCAAGCTCCTCGACCGACGCGAGGAATGCTGCGATGGCCTCGTGTTCCGGCCATTTCCTGTTTGCGACCTGCAACGTCAATCTCGCTTGTTCGAATTCTCCCTTCGCCGCAAGCAGCCGTCCCTGCAGCAATTCCCATTCCGGCTTGAGTTCGGCGGGCAGCTTGTCTTTGACTTTCTGCAAAATTGCTTCGGGGTGCGGGATGCCGCCACGACGGCGGCAAGATTCCGCGTAGGCAAGCTGAGTAACAGGGGCTTCGTAAATGTTAGACGCCGCCAGCAACTCCACAGCGGCATTCCAGGTATCTCCCGCGAGCAAAGCGGCGACGCCGGCCTCATGGCGCGCGGCGGCGAGCTTGGGGTGTGCCGTCGAAATAGTCAGCAGTGCATCGCGTCGTGCGGCGTAGTTGCTGCTTGCCAACGCCGCCTTGCGGCTCTTGAGTTCGTCCTCAGTGTACACAGCTAACGCCCGCACGAGATCAGGATGTTCCACCGCTGCCACGCCCTTGAGCAAGCCATAGGTCGCGTATTCGCGCAGGCGGGCCAGCGTCTTGCGCGCCTGCAGGCGTGCGGCGGCGTCTTCCATCCAGCCCGCGTCCAGCGGTCCCTGAATCAAGAGCCCCTTGATGCGCGCTCGCGCGTCGGAGACGGCCACGCCACAGGTCGCGCCGGTGGACAACTGAGCTTTGGCGGCAATGTGCTGGCCGCTAAAAATGACCGCGACGCCGTCGCTCGAAACCTTCACGGTCAGCGTTTGCGGGAAAACAGGCGTTGTCGTGATCGCTAGTGCATCAGGAATTTCGACCCATCGACCCCGGTTCCAGGACCTGACACGCAGACGGAGATTGCCGTCAGCGGCCTGCAACGTTGCTTCGGCCAGATACTGCGCCGCATTCTGGCCGCGGCCCTTGATGTGCAGGGCGATGCTGCCGCCACGGTCGAGTTCGACGATGGTGAGGGTGATCTCGGCGCTGGTGAACCCGGCGTCGAGTTCGAGTTCGGCGCTTTCTTTGTCGGCAGGCGTCACCAGCAAGCCGGTTTTCGTTCGCGTGAAACAATCGGCGACGCGGCCTTCACCCGAACGCGAGAGATCGACGAAGGAGGACAACTCCTCGCCCGCGAGCGGCAGCGACAGCGTGCCCTCGTGCGGCTTCCTGGCGTCCTTGGCGACAAACGCGCCCTTGCCGAAGAATTCGTCGGCGGAAAATACCTGCGCGCCCAGCGCCGGCAGGCTCAGGACCACGGCAAATAGGGCTATCCAGCGCGACGCGACCATGCGGCCTATTCTAGCGCGGAGTGCGGAGAGAGGAGAGAGGGGTGGCGTGCAAAGCGCGAGGCGATACCTTCACCTGCCCAATTTCAGGCGCGTAGAAAGACAAAAGCGGCCTCACGCCAAGGCGCAAAGCGACACGGGCAATTGTTGGACCATCGACAGCCGCAAATCTCTTGGCGTCTTGGCGTGAGAAATGCCTTTGAGGTTCCTCGCGCCAGGCGTTGGGCATTAAACGAAGACTGGGGCCCGGAGGCCCCAGCCACATGCAGGCGGGATGTCCGCAGCACTGTTACGCGCCGCGTTCGGGATAGACGCCGTATTCCTGCCCGCCGCCTTCCTTCTCGAACTTGTTGCGGGCGTCAATGGTGATGCGCGTATATGGCATGGCGCGCAGGCGTTCGATGGCGATGTATTCGCCCGTGGCTTCGCAGACGCCATAGGTGCCGTTGTCGATCTTTTCGAGCGCGCGGTTGATTTCCTTCAACTCTTCCGTTTCGTTCTCGATGCGGCCGAGCGTGAACTCCTGCTCCCACTGCTCGCTCGAGCTGTCCGCAAGGTGGTTGGTCGACACGGTCTTGGTCTCGTCCGAAAACGCTTCCTTCTCCATCTCCTCAACATCGCCCAGCAGCGTGCGCCGGCGCTCCAGCAGCACGTCCTTGAATTCCTCGAGTTCCTTCTTGGTCAGCTTGCGGCGGTGCAGCATCACCGGGTTCTGGCCCTTGGACATCTCGTTTTTGGTCGTGGGACCCTTGAACACGGGCTCCGTCGGGGCCTTCTTGCCGGGCTTGGCGGCCGGAAGCTTGCCGGTCTTCTTTTCGGCCTTGCCGGGAGCCTTGGCCTTGGATGCGGTCTTGCCGCTCTTCGTGGCGCCTTTTGCCATGGATCTGACCTCTTTCCACCGGGTTTGCTCGCCTCGGCGCGTAGTGCGCCATTTGAGGCGGGGTAATGGTAGGACCACGCCCCGGGGTGTCAAGGTTAGCGGGCGCAAACCGGGCTGGACCTGCGCCCCTCGCGGACTAAAGTGAACGGTCCACTGACTGAAGAGGAGAGCACCGTGGCCGTCGACACCCTGCAGAAGCTGCCGCGCGAATACCCGCGTAAATTCGTGCCCGCGAAGCTTGAGATCAAGTCGTTTGCCGACGTCGAGCCCCTGTTCGACAAGCTGCTCAAGGCCGATGTCTCCACCAAGGCCAAGCTCGAACAATGGATGAAGGACGACGCCGAACTCAGCGCCGCGATCGACGAGTTCGGCTCGCGCGTGCAGATCCGCATGACGCTCGATACCACTAGCGAAGCCTACAAGAAGGCGTTCCTCGACTTCGTCGAGAACTTCGAGCCAAAGCTCAAACCGATTGCCGAGAAGCTCCAGCGCAAGTTCAAGGACAGCCCCGCGCGCAAGGACCTCGACCCCAAACGCTACGCCGTCTACGAGCGCAGCGTGCTCAACCGCCTCGAGCTGTTCCGCGAGGCCAACATCCCGCTCGAAACCGAGGAAGCCAAGCTCGAACAGAAGTACAGCGAGATCATGGCCGCCACGATGGTGAAGTTCGAGGGCAAGGATTACACGCCGCAAGCCATGGCCCTTTTCCTGCTTGAGACCGACCGCGTGCGGCGCGAGGCCTCCTGGCGTGCGGCGGCGGAGCGCCGCTACAAGGACGCCGACGCCGTCAACAACCTTTACGACAAGTTGATTCGCCTGCGCGAGAAGAAGGCCGCCAACGCGGGTTTCAAGAACTACCGCGACTACCAATTCCGTCGGCGCGAGCGTTTCGACTACACGCCCGCGCACTGCGAAGCCTACCACAAGGCCGCCGAGGAAGTGATTGTGCCCGTCGTGGAGCGCATCGCCGAGAAGCGCCGCAAGAAGCTTGGCGTCGACAAGCTACGCCCGTGGGATCTCGCGGTTGACCCTGACGGCAAGCCGCCGCTCAAGCCGTTTACGGATGTGGAGAAGCTTTCGGCCGGTTGCGCCAAAATCTTCCACAAGGTCGACAAAGACCTCGGCAAGCAGTTCGACGCCATGCGCAAACTCGGCCTGCTCGACCTCGACAACCGCAAGGGCAAGGCGCCCGGCGGCTACCAGAGCACGCTGCAGGAAGTCAGGCTGCCGTTCATCTTCATGAACGCCGTGGGCCTGGACAACGACGTGCGCACACTGCTGCACGAAGGCGGCCACGCGTTTCACGCCTGGGCGTTTAGAGACGAGCCGCTGACGGATTACCGCAACGCGCCCATCGAGTTCTGCGAGGTCGCGAGCATGTCGATGGAATTGCTCGCCAATCCCTACATGGACGAGTTCTATAAGAAGGAAGACCTGAAGCGGGCGCGCCGCGGCTACTTCCAGGACCTGCTGAAGCTGCTGCCCTGGATCGCGACCATCGACGCCTTCCAGCAATGGATCTACACGCGACCGGGCAACACCATCGAGGAGCGCGAGGACGCGTGGGTCAAGATCTACCGTCGCTTCAACACCGTCGGCGACCTCACGGGCCTCGATTACTACGAGCGCACGCGCTGGCAGGCGCAGGGCCATTTGTTCGGCGCGCCGTTCTATTACATCGAGTACGCGATCGCGCAGCTTGGCGCGCTGCAGGTGTGGCTCAACGCCAAGAAGGACCGCAAAGCGGCGATCGCGAACTACCGCAAGGCGATGGCGCTTGGCAACTCGCGGCCGCTGCCCGAGCTGTTCAAGGCTGCGGGCGCAAAATTCGACTTCGGGCCCAAGACCGTCAAGCCGCTGGTCGAGGCCGTTGAGGAAGAACTCGCCTCGCTGGAGTAGTAGTGGCCGGGAAACTACAACTGCTACCCACAGATGTCGCAGATCGACACAGATAAAGGACCATCTGCGGACATCTGCGCAATCGGTGGGTAGCAGTTGCTGTTTCTCTCCTCCGCGTCCCCGCGACTCCGCGGTTCAAAGCCTCTGACGACCGATCCCACAGCCCTGATCAATCCCAGACCTCGCACGCGCATGGCGACGTTTGCGCTGACGTCCGTCTGCATCTTCTGGGGCGCGACCTTTTTGCTGATGGACCAGGCGACGGACGCGTTGAAGGAGATCTTCGGCGCTGACTACAAGCTGGCCTCGGGATCGCTGTTCCTGGCCGTGCGCTTTGCGCTGGCGGTGGCGCTGATGCCGCTGCTGATCCCCGCCAGCGTGCGCCGCTTGAACAAGGCTGCGTGGGTGTGGGGCTTCTGGCTTTCCACCGTGTTCGCCGCCGGGTTTCTGCTGCAGATCTTCGGCCTGGCGCAGGACGATGTGCCGCCCAGCCAGTCGGCGTTTCTGACCTCGCTGTTCGTGGTCACCACGCCGCTGATCCAGGCCTTGATCGGGCGGCGACCGCCGCCCATTGGCGTGATGGTCGGCGTGGCGCTTGCCACGCTCGGCGCGGCGTACATCAAGGGCCCGCCCACGGGCGGCCTTTCAGTGGGCGCGTGGGCTACGATCGCGTGCGCGGTGGTGTTCGGCGGCCACATCGTGATGACGGACACCGCCACCAAGCGCGCCGACCCGATGGCGCTGACGCTGACCATGCTGGTGTTTGCGACAGGCTGGTGCGCGCTGACCTTTGTGCTCACGCCCGACGCGATCTTGCGGCTGGACGGCGCGAAGCTGGCGCAAGCTTGCTCGGACACGCGCATCCTCGTGCCGCTGGTGCTGTGCGCGGTGTTTGCCACGGTGATCGCGCTCTCGGTGCTCAACGGATGGCAGAAGGAAGTCAGCCCCTCGCGCGCGGCCCTGATTTACACCAGCGAGCCGGTGTTCGCGACGCTAATCAGCGTCGGCGCGACGGCGCTTGGCCTGGCGCGCACCGAGGACACGATCAACGGCTGGCTGTTCTTCGGCGCGGGGATGATCCTGCTGGCAAACCTCGCCGCCGAGTTCGTCAAACGCAAACCGGCCGGCGCATGAACGAACCTCAACAACCCCGGCCGATGTTCGCCACGCTGATGCTGCTGATCGTCTGCACGATCTGGGCAGGCGCGTTTTCGGCCCTCAAGATCGGAGGCGAGGCGGTCGAGCACGTCTTTGGCCGCGAGATCCCCGTGGCCACCGGCGCGTTCTTCCTGTGCGTGCGATTCACGCTCGCCGGTTTGGCAATGCCGCTGGCCATGCCCCGCATCTTCAGGCGCCTCGACCGCCGCGCGATTACCGGCGGCGTCGCGCTCGGCGTTTGTTTCAGCGCGCACATGCTTCTGCAAGTCGTCGGCCTGGCGACGGGCGTGAGCGCCGGCGAATCCGCCTTCCTCACGGCGCTATTCGTCGTCATCACGCCGCTGCTTCAGTTCGCGGTGCTGCGGCGTGTGCCGCGGCCCGGCGTGCTCGTCGGCGTGCCGTTTGCCGTCGCCGGCGCGGCGCTTATTAAAGGCATCCCGCAAAGCGGCCTGACGCTGGGCGCTTGGCTTTCGGTTGCCGCCGCGGCGGCTTACGGCGTGCAGATCATCGTCACCGACCGCGTGACGCGCGACGTCAACACCAACGCGCAGACCTTTGTGATGATCTGGACCTGCGCGGCGATCACGGGCCTTGCGCTTTTGCTTGCGCCCGGCGGGGTCGCGATGTTTGACGGGCGGCTTGGCGCGCTCGCGCAGGACAGCCGCTTCTGGCTGACCGAGGGCTACCTGTCCGTCATCTCGACGGTCGGCGCGCTGGCGCTGGTGAACCGCTTCCAGCGCGAGACGACGCCCGCACGCGCGGCGGTGCTGTTCACGGTGGTGCCGGTGCTCGCGGCGGTCATCAGCATCGCGCTCGGCCGCGAGCCCGTGACGGAGTGGCTGGCGCTCGGCGCCGGGTTGATCTTGATCGCGAACATCTGCGCGCAGTTTATCGGGAGGCGGTCGGTGTAAGGCAACCAGGGCCCATCGCGCCGGCGATGGGCTGAAACCATTGTCGATTGTCCGGGATTGCATCCCGCCGCTGACGCGGCGCGCCCTGGTTTCATTCGACCGAAAACAACGATGGCGGGCAGCTTGCGCTGTCCGCCATCCGTAAGAAGCACCCCGCGTTTACACGCGGGGCTGTGATCAGCTTACTTGTACCAGACGTTCCAGTACTTGCGTTCGAACACCGTGATGCTCGGGTTCATGGTGCAATACACCGCAAGCATCCATTCCGCCTTGCGCTGGCGACCAATCATCTTCCACCAATCCTCGATCGACGGCACAGTGGCCGGGACTTCAAGGCCGGTGTTGTCCGGGCGAACCGAGGGGTTGGAGGACGGCACGCCGCCGCCGGGGTTGCCCTCGCGGTACTTCTTGAGCAACTCCTCCATCTGCTTGGAGATTTCCGGGCTCGGGGCCGGGTTGCCGCTGGTGCGTTCGCCCGGCGCAGGCTGCGGCCCGGGTTGCGGTTGCGGCGACGGGGTCTTGGGCGTGCTCTGGATCTTCTCGTCGGCCTCGACCATCGCCTCCAGCATCGCAAGGAACTCGGCCAGCTCGTCGCCGGAAAGCGGTGCGACATAACGGTCGCGACCGCGTTCGGCGTCGCGTTCACGCTCGGCGCGCGAGCGCGTGTCGCCCTCGGGCGCAATGGGCGTGTTGTCGGCGCCAAGCGGGCGGCGACCGACGCTGGGCAGGTGCCCGCCGATCACGTCGTAGTAGCCGTCCTCGCCAAAAGTGCATTTCTTGAGCGGCAGCTTCTCGCGGTTGCGGGCCAGGAAGCGGCGCTTGATGTCGTTGACGTCGCCGCCGGTCTTGGTGGCGATGTACTGTACGATGTCGGAGTCCATCTGCGAACGCGCCCAGTTCATGGCGGTCTGCACGGTCAGGTTTTTGTCCTTGGACTTCGTGTAGGTCACGGCCTTCATGGCCTTGTACCAGTGCTCCACCACATACAGCGTGTAGAGGTTGTCGACGTCCTTCTCGGTGGCCTCAAAGGTCGCCAGCACTTCGCCCTCGGGCTTGAATTCCTTCTTGGCGACCGCGAGCAGTTCCAGCGCCTGCTTGAACTTGTTCTCCGTGGCGTCCTTGCGGGCCTTGGCAAGCGCGTTAAGCAATTCACGCTGCTTGATCAGCTCGTCAAGGCGCGTGCCGTAAGCCTCTAGCACGGCCTGCAGCTTCTTGTCGGGCGCCGCACCCAGGCCCGAGGTGACGAACTCCTTGGCTTGTTCGTAGAGGCCAAGGCGTTCGGCGATGCGGGCCATTTCGTAGTGCTGCTGCGCGCGTTCAAGCGGCGCCCGCTGCGTCTCCGCGAGCTTGAGCACGTCCTCTTCGTTCATCACGTTCGAGGCGTTGATGTCGATGTCCTTCTGGAATTCCTTGAGTTCGCCATCCTCGACGGCGATGAACTTGCCGGTCTTGGCGGTGTTGCGGTTGATCAGCGTGTAGCCGCCGGACGTGGGCGTGATGTAGCCCTCGAAGATTTCGCCGGTGATGAGTTCAAGGCGCGCGCCCTTGACCTCGACCTTGAGGTTGAGGCCCTCGTCGGGCTCTTTTTCCTCGAGCAATTCCTTGCGCAGCGCGCCGTCGACCTGGTTCCAGCGCAGGAAAATCTTGCCGCCGGATTCGGTAAGCTTGAACTTGAAGCCGTCCTGGTTTTTCTCGACGACTTCACCCTGCAAAAACCGGCCGTCCGACAGCCGGATCTGCTTGGCGTCGCTGGGCACGGCGAGAACAGTAATAAACGCGATTGCGACCGCCGCCAGCAACACCCTCTTGACCATGATCATGCCTGACCTCGCACGGGGTGAGAAAACGACCGACCGCACCTCGGGAAGATGCGGATCAAGAATTACCGGTGGGGTACCGGCGCAGTTATTAGAGCATTTCCGGGACCGCTTTGCAGCGCGCAACACCGCCCAGCATTCCCGAAAATCTCGTCCTTGGTCATAGAATTAGTGGCGTCCCTGAAAATTCGTTACGCAATTTCCGTATATATGGGAAGGATTGTAGCTGACCACCTGTTCACTTATTGGCCGTGTTGCTCTGGCGTACCGCCCGCCCAATAGCCAGGGTAACCATCGCCGCTAGTGCGACGTTGGGGAGAGGATTTCCCCCCTCTCCCCGGCCTTATTTAACGACGCAAGTCATTACGCCCCAATCATTTGATGTGCACCACATACGCGCCCTTGCAGGTGCTGCGCGGGTTTTTTGCTTCCATATAGTGCTCGTAGATCTCGACGAAATAATAGCCCGCCTTCAGCCGGCCCAGGTCGGCGGTTTGGGTCAGGGTTTGTTCGGTGCTGCCGAAATCGTGTTTAACCTCGTAGTCCAGCCGGATCGTCCCCTTGGCCTTGTCGATCACCGGCTTGCGAAACTTGATGAAGGCGCTGTTGTTTTCGACCTCGATCTTGTGCACGAAATCGAACTCCGTGCCCTTGGCAAGATTGCGCGTGAGTATCGACGGCAGTTTGCCCTCGTGATCGACAAAGTGATCGGTGATGGTGACGTGTTGCCGGATTTCCTTGGCCGGGTGCTCGAGCAATCCGGGCGCCTCGACACATGTCGCCGCATCAATGCCGCAACTGGCCGAAAAGCTCGTGCGCTGGATCATTGAGTAATCGCCCTTGTCCTCACGCCACCACAACTCAAGCACGTAATCGTCCGTACGCATCTCACCGACAGAAAAGGGCGTTTCGTGCGGCGCCTTCTCGGCGCCTTCCTTCTTGCCCGTCAGCCGCACCTCAATCACGCGCGCCGCCTTGTCAAAGCTCACGCCGTCCACTTCGATCATGAAACTGCGTGGCACGCGCGGCGCGACGGCAAATCTCGCGGGCCCGCCCTCGTATTCGCTGCTGCCGCGGATTGCCGCGTAGGCAGGGGCGTTGCTCACCGCGACGATGCGGCCTGATGCGCCGTCGACGCCGTCGGCGGCGGGAGCCTTCAGGAGCCGGTCAGCCGCGGCCGGCGCGCTTGCCGCGGTGCGAAAGACCGGGAGTAGCGGCTTCTGCGAAGAGACCAGGCAGGCGTTGCGCGGCGTCTTCTGCTTGTCGTCGTTGGCAATGAGCTCGACGATGTAGCCGCCCGGCGCGAGCTTGCCCAGCCGCGCCTTCACCTGTCTGGGCGGGGCAACGCCGGGAAGAATTTTGCCCTTGCTGCTGCCCGTGGTCGAAAGCGCGAGACGGAAAGTCGCGTCCTTTTGCGGCTTCTCGATTTCATTCAGGACCAGGTCGTGGGCGGGGGTCGGCACGTTCTGCGTCACCACCAGCACGGGGCTGTCGCTGGGTTCAAGCTGGAAGGTGTTGTCGGCTGTGCGTCCCTGCCACACCACGGGCAACACGAAATGCCGCAGCGTGTAGCTGCTGCCCTTGTCCTGCGAGACGTGCAACCGGCCGACGGTTCGCAACTGGTAGTCGCTGCCGTCGATGCGCAGCCAGATCGCAACCACGCAGGTTTTTTCCGCCGCGCCAAGGTCCACCACCGCGCCCACGCGGCTGGTGTTGCGCTTTGGCGTTGCGGCGGGCCCGTCGAGGGAGGCTTTGACGTGCATCTGCCCGTTTTCGTGACGCTTGGCCTCGTCGATTTTCAGCGACCAGCCTTCCTCGGGCAGCGTCATGGCGAATTCAACTTCCCACGGCGCCTTGGGATCGTCGCCCTTCTGGCGCAGGTTGGCTTCGTGGAAAATGCTGTAGACAAGCGAGAACTTGCCGGTGTCGATAATCTCGGGCTTTGAGGCGGTGCCGCCCTTGGGCTGGTCCTGGGCAAACACAAAACACGCCAGCAGCGCGGTGGCTGCGACAGCGAGGGTCAGGCGATACATGTTGGCTCTTGCGGGGATCTGCTGCAGGGACGCGCAGTTTATTGCGGCAACGGTGCACCGGCAACCCGCCAGTTTGCGTTTTTCGCAACGAGCGAACACGTCGCGTAGCTACGGCATCTAGCCGTAGGGACACGCGGGTTCCCCGACGAAGCCTTGGCGAAGTCGGGCAGCGTGTCTCCATCCGCCCGAAGAAAACAGTCCCGTGGGGCGGACATTCTTGTCCGCCCGAAGAAATCAGTCCCGTGGGGCGGACATTCTTGTCCGCCCGAAGAAAGCAGTCCCGTGGGGCGGACATTCTTGTCCGCCCGAAGAAAACAGTCCCGTGGGGCGGACATTCTTGTCCGCCCGACCGGCGAAGCCGGTCGAATTGTGGGTAGTGGGTCCGTTTGGCCGAATGCCTTTCGTAGCGCGG
>JADLAK010000008.1 GCA_020848275.1 Planctomycetota bacterium | reverse complement strand
TAATTGTCTTTGGGTGGCGCGGACATTCCTGTCCGCGGTGGCGAGCTTTGCGAGCCACAATTCGACCGGCTACGCCGGTCGGGCGGACAAGAATGTCCGCCCCACAACTGCCCAGAATATATGTAGGACCGCTTAGTTCTGGAAGATCGGCAGATAGCCCGCGGGGATATTCAGGATCAGGCACGCCATCGCAGTCGCGTAGGCATTTTTCTCGGGGTCCCAGCCGCCGATTTCGTCCGTCCAGGCGCCGTTGTCGTGCTGCATGCGCAGGAAGTTCGAACGGTTGAGCTTGTTCCAGTCTTCCCACGCGCGCAGCCCGCCCGTGGCGTACTGGTACTGGTAGAACGCCTGCGCCGCATAGTAGTGCCCGTACCAGAAGCCGTAGTTGCTGCGGCGGTTCGAACTGGTCGAACTGGGATACGCGCCGTCAGGCCGGCGCTGCTGCAAGTATCCCATGCAGCGGTAAAGGTCGATCTGGCGGCGGAAAGTGCGTCCGGAGGTCGGGTCGGTCCAGTCCCAGGTGTGGCTGTCGTATTCGCCGGCGCTTTGCAGGGCGACCACGCCCGCCGCAGTAAGCGCAAAGGTATCGCGCGAGTCAAATTCGCTGCCGTGCTGGTAGGTGAAAGCGCCGCTGCGCGGCAAATACGCGCCGCGCACATAGCCTTTGGCTTGCTCAATGGTTTGCGGCGGCACCAGCACGCCGACATTGGCCGCGGCTCGCAGGGCCTGCAACTGGCAGACGCAGATCGACATATCGCTATCGATCTGGTTGGGCACGTAACGCCAAGAGCCCGAGGAATTCTGGCTGTCGACGATGAACTTGGCGGCCGAACGCAATTTATCGAGCACGACTTCGTCGCGCGTCATGCCGTAAACTTCGGCGAGGCAGAGCGTGCAGAAGGCGTGTTCGTACATGCGCGTGCCGTAAGCCGAAATCCACCCCGTCTGGCGGTCCACGCGGTCGAGGATGAATTTCAGACCCATCGCGACGTTGTTCTTGAACTCGCCGCGGTCAGGCGTGTTGCCCGAGGCCATGAAGGCCATGCAGCAGATGGCCGTGACGCCGAGGTTCGGGCGGTTGTAGCCGTCAGGGTTGATCTGGTAGCCGTCGCCGAGCTTGTTGCCGATGTTGTTGGACCACGAGCCGTCAGGCAACTGGATCTTGGCGATGTGCCGCAGCCCACGCCTAACCGCCGTCTTGACGACTTCGTCGTCCTGGGTGGGCCGGGGGTCCTTCAAGTTTTCGGGGTCGGCGCCCTCGCGCGGCGTCTCGATGCCAACGCCGCTGTCGTCAGTGTGCTGGGCGATAGTGGAAGTGTAGACGGTGAGGCTAACCGCGAGCGCGGCAAACAGGCCCATCAACGTGATAAGGCGTCTGGACATCGTTATCCCTGCGGCACATCGGACTGGTCAGCCTTGCGGCCCACGGCGCGCTCAAGCCAATACGCGCTGTAGAAAGCAACGATGCCGCCGGCCGCCAGCCATGTCTCAATGCGAAACTCGCCACCTAATACGCCGACATAAAGCCCGTAAGGCACAAGAATCAGCCCGAAAAGCTGCAAACCTTTGGCGATCCAATACAATGCTCCTGCCACAGCGTTTGCTCCAGGCCCGCCACCAGTATACGAACGAACCCCGGAGAAAGTTACGGCAACCGGGGCGATAATCTTTACTTCAAGGGGGCAAATGCGCGGCTTATTCCGTCCAGCCGCACTTCACTTCACGATTTTCGTCGAACTTGGACTTGTCGAGGCTGACGGGCGCCTTGCGCTGCTGCTCGTCGTAGAAGTCGAGCGTCTTTTGCAGAAGTTCAATCACCTGCGTCGCGTAGTGGAACTTGTGGTCGGGGAACCCGCCGGCCTCGGCGTTGACGTCCTCGGCCCTCAGCGCGCGGGCTTGATCCAGCGTCTTGTCCTTCACCAGCCCGCAGATGATCGAATGCGCGGCGAGATTGTAGCCGCAACCGTAGCTGACGTAGCCGGCTTCGCGCACGACGCCGCCGTCGATGCGAAGCTGCATGCCGGAAAGGTCGCCGCAATTTTCCTTCTTCACCATCGCCTGCGCGTTGGGGTTCTTGATCTCGCCAAAGAAGGCTTTTGCGTCAGCGATTTTCTGGATGCGCGGGATATCGGTTTGCATGGCGTTCCTTATTTAACCGCGGCGGCGAGAGCTTTGACCACGGCGGCGGTCGGAGCGGAATGTTCGTTGCATGCGGCCTCGACGGTCTGATTTTCGTCGATTTCGCAGTGCGCGCAGTGAATCACGCCAAAGTTGGCAAGCACTTCGGCAACGGCCTGCTCATTGATCTTGAGCAGATCGCCGAGTTTGGTTTTCGCGGTAACGGTCTTGGTCGCGGGCATGGGGCGAGTATAGCAATCGTAGGGCCACGCGGCAGCGTGTGCTTACTTGGGTGTCAGCGCCTTGAGCTGGTTGGTCAGTTGCGCCTGCGTGTTCTGGCTTTGCGCCAGAAATTGTTCCAGCGCTTCGAACTGGTACTGCAGGCGTTTGCGCTCGAGATCCAGCGAATACTGGATGCGCTCGGCGTCGGTTGTGTAGCGCTCGATGCGGCGGTCCTCGGCCTGTGTCCACTGCTTGAACGCGCCGTCAAATGAGTTGACGTAATGATCGATGCCACTGTCGAGACGTTTGCCAACGCCGATCTCGGCGTGCGTGAACAAGTCGACGACCTGGTCGAAATTGGCCGTGAGCGCGGTCGTCAGTTGCTGCGCATCGAGCGTCAGTTTGCCGCCGCTGTCGAACCCCACGCCCAGCGCGCGCAGGTTATTCATATTGCCGGGCACGCCCTCAACGGGCTCGGAAATGAGGCGGCGCAGCGTCGCCTCGATGCCGGAAATCGAACTGTCGCCGTGCAGCGGTCCCTTTTCGAAGGTCTGGGTATCGAAGAAAGTCATTTCGTCGACGCCGGTGGCGAACTCGTTGTAGGCGTCCACGATCGCGGTCAGGTCTTCACTCAGGCCCGCGACGTCGCGCGAAAGCGAAATGGTCACCGGCGCGTTGCTGATGCCCACCAGATCAAGGTTCACGCCGGGAATCACACTGAACCGACCGTCGCGCGAACGCAGCACCTGCGCGTTGCCACCCGCGCCGCCGTAAAGCATCAGTGCGTCCTGCGCCTGGCTGGTTGCGGCGAAGTTGAAGGCCGCAAGGTCGCTACGCACGCTGATAGCTGCGGCGCGCCCGGACGCCTTGCCGCCAATGGCCAGCCGCGCGGGGTTGCTGGCGGAGCCGTCGCCAAAGGTGTTCACCGCGACGGGAATTTTTGCGTTGACGATGTCGAGCATCACCTGGTTGAGCGTAGCGCCCGCGGCGACGGCGACCTGGTATTCAAAGCTGCGGTCGACCGTCGCGCCGCTGAACGTTCCCGCGACATTAAGGGCCTGCGCCGCGTTGCCCCCGATGTCTTTAATATCGAGCTGCCCAGAGCCGCCCGTAGTGTCGGACAACAGTAAACCATCCCCGGTGTCGTTGATTGACACGTCAAGACCTGCCACCGCGTCGAGGCGCGCCATCAGTTCGCCGACGGTCTTGGCGCCAGAGGTGTTCACGTCGCTGGCGATGCCGTTGCTGAGCCGCACGCGAATGGCGCCGGCGATCACGCCCTGGCCGTTATTCAGCGTGCTCAGCGCCGTCTGGCGATGAAGGTAATTCAGGTTCAGGTTGCGGCCGTTGACGGCGCCGCTTGCGTGCGCGCCGACGATGCCCAGCGCCGCGGCGCTTGCGCCCGTGACTTCGGCGACCGTGAAGGTGCCCGCACCAAACGAGTTGTCCACGACCTCGATGCCCGTACCCGCGGCGTTGATCGTCGCGGTGACGTTAGCGGCCCCGTCATTGATCTGCGCAAGGATGTTCGCGAGGTCCTCGCGGCCTGTCAGGGTCACAGCCGTCAGGCCGCCTGCGCGGTCGGTCAGCGTGAACTGGCTGGGAGTTGTCATGTCGCCGCCGAGGCCACTGCCCTGGCCGCGCAGGCTTTGTGAGAGAAGACTTCCGAGGCTCGCTATTAAATTGCGACCGCTGAAAACTCCCCCACCGTCATCGCGCAGAACATCCGCGGTCAGGCCCAGATCGGCGGCGGTCGTCGTCCCGCCGCTGCTGGTGACGGTCAGGGCGGCCGGCGCGCCGGTATCCGTCAGCAATATCCCCTTGCGGTCCGTGCTGAGCGCTGCCGTCACTGTCCCGCCGCCCGCGGTGTTGATGCGATCGATAACGTCGCCGAGCGTTTGCGCGCCCGTGAGATTGACGCTGAACGCGATGCTGCCGCCGAAGAACAATGTCTGCGGGTCGCCGCCGCCGTTGACGCCGCGACTGTCGTTAAGGCTCGCGAGACTCGTCGCGGTGCCGACGAAATTGATGCTCGCGCCCGTTAGTTCGCCCGTGGCGGTCGTGCCCGCGATGCCGAGGCTGGTTGCCGTGGCGTCGGTGCCGACATCGGCGACGGTCAAATTGCCGATGCCAGAGAGATTGCGTATCACCAGCGCGTCGCCGAATGTGCCGCTGCCAAGGTTTTCGTCGATGCCCGCGCTGACCTGCGCAACGCCGTTGTTGTTGATGGCCTCGACCACCTCGTCGAGCGTGATTGCGTTGGAAAGGTCGATGATCGCCGTGCGGCCGCCATCATCGGTGATGCGCAACTTGCCGCGATCAAACCCCTGGCCCGCGCGCAGCGAGGCCAACTCGACTTCCCGCCGCAATTGCGCGTCGCCGACCTCGATCGTCAACGTGCCGGGGGTGCCCGTGACGGGCGCGGTGCTGACGTCGGCAAAGCCCGTAGACACGAATTGCGAACTTGTGGCCATGCGCCGCGCGACAAAGGCGTAGCTGCCGGTCTGCGCCGACGCGACGCCCGTGGCGCGCAGGATCGCCTCGTTGCTACTGACGGCGTTGACACGATTGAACCCGCCGGGCAGCGAGAGTTTCTTGGCGGCGTCCTGCAACACCTTAAGGCGGCTGCTGATGTCCAGCAGCGCCGCTTTGCGCACGCCCACTTCGTCGATTTTCGCCGCGAGACGATCCAGCGGCCGCGCCTTGAGCGCGAGCAACGCGTCGATAATCCCCGACGTGTCGAGGCCAGAGACCAGACCATCAATGCCAAGTCCGCCGCTCATGAGCGCGTTCCGGGTGGAGAGTTTCCTGTATCAGATACATCGGCAGATTGCCGCCCGGACTTGAGAGGGAACGGGGGCTTACGGTCGCCCTTTCAGGGCTTGGAATTTCGGCGTAGGGTCCAGGGGTTTGCATGCTTCGCATGCGCACCCCTGGCTATGGATGAATCGCCCCTTCGGGGCGCACCTCAACACCCCAAACAAGACGACGCTTCAGACTTGCAACGCTGACCGTGCTTCGGCCCCGAAGGGGCCGAAATTTCATAGCCAGGGGTGACGTCCGCCGCAGGCGGACGAACCCCTGGAACCCCGTTCATGAATTCAGAGCCCTGAAAGGGCGATCGTCACCCTACGCTTGGGCGAGTAGCTGCTGTTCAAGGGACGTAAGGCCATCCCAATCCGGCGATGGCGACGGAGGTCGATCGCGAGGATCATCAATCCCCAATTGTTCGAGCGAGTAGCAGAATTTTCCGTAATTGCAGGACCAACAGGCCGTCACCAGGTTTGATGGGTAGGTGCGGCCACCACTGCTCCAATCAACGACATGGTCAACCACCGAGCAAAACGCCAGCATCACGCCATGTTTATTCGCGTTGCCCGCTCCCATTGGAAACGACTCATTGCCGACCGCGTGTCGAAACGCTCGGAGAACCGAGGTCGGGATTACCCTTACGCCGCAGTATCTGCACTTGTACCCGTCGCGGGCCAATACAGTGGCTTCATGGCGCTTGGGTGATCTCAGCGGATCGGTTAGTGCGGCAACAGGTCGGGGTTTGGCGGAGTAGCCAACCCTCGACCGGCCGGAGTTCTGTCCATGCACGATGTACCAGTGGCGCAATTCCGCATCGCGGATGCCACGAAGAATCGTTCTCGCATCGGAAATGTTCCGGGCCGCCGCAGCGCGAGCGGCATAGGCGAAGCGGTCGACTTCCTCGCGGAACCAATTTGGCTGCGGGAGAGGACAATGCCTGCTCCATTTGGTCGGGTCTTCACCAAGTTCAGTGCAGATTCGATGGGCGTTCTTTTTGCACACGAGCAACATCGTACCGTCAAAGGTGAAAGGGGGGCAGCCCGTTTTGCTTGACTCTGATCGGGTTTGGCGCGAAAAACCAATGGTCGCCGCAATCGCGGCGCTTTAGACGCTGTTTCAGAACCCTGAGCGAGGCAATTTTCGAGCGCCGAGCGAGCAGATCAAGAAGCGCGACTGAGCCGTATCCGTTGATACGGCGCAGGGAGCGCGACGCCGAGATGCTACGCTCGCCGCCGAAAAGAGCCCGCGAGAGGGTTTTGAATCTGCGTCATAGGAGACAACCATGAAGTCGTTCCTTCACGAGTACGCGAAGCTCGCCGTCGTCGCCGTCGTGGCATCAATGCTGACTTTTGCCGCCATGCACGCCTTGCAAAATCCCGTGACCGTGCGCGCCGACAGCGGGAGCAGCCTGCCGCCTATCTTCAAAAAGGACGCGTCGATCGGGGCCGGCGTCAGCTCTTCGGCCGCCAGCGCCCTTGGCGGCAAGGTCCTTGGCGTGTCCGGCACGTGGCTCAACCTGACCGACGGCAAGGATATCTGGTGGATCAACACCGAACATCCCGAGGTCTACTACTACGAAGCCAAATAAGCGTTCGACCGCCAAAGCGAGCGCTGGAGCGATAGAGAGATGGAGCGTTGGTACGGGCAGCGGTCGTTGCCTCTTTTGCCATCACTCCAACTCTCCATTTCTCCATCTCTCGCAACCCATCCCTGCCTATTTGCGGGGCCGGGTACCCGCGTTATAACCGCGCCGCATCACGAGGACTCGCACGTGCCCAAAGTAACCGTTGAAGACCAGGACCTGACCTTCAAGGCCGAGCCCGGCGCGAACCTGCGCGAGGCGATGCTGAAGCACAAGGCCAAGCTCTACCACGGCCTGTTCAACAAGCTCTTCAATTGCCACGGACACGGCCTGTGCGGAACCTGCCTTGTGCGCGTGACCTCTAACCCGGCCGGTTTAACAGACCGCTCCGAGATCGAGAAAAGAAAGCTGTTCGAAAGCAGTCCCAACACCCGCCTGGCCTGCCAGGCTGAAATCTGCGGCGACGTCACCGTCAACTGCGAGGCCGAATACCTCGCGGACGAGAAGGAAACCGCGACAAGGACCGAAAGCAAGCAATGATCATCGGCGTACCCCGTGAAATCAAAGACAGTGAATACCGCGTGGGCATGGTGCCCGCCGGCGTTTACACACTCGCCAAGCTGGGCCATACCGTGCTGGTTGAAGTCGGCGCGGGCCTTGGCTCAGGCATGACGGACGACGAATACGAAAAAAGCGGCGCCAAGCTGGTGGCGACAGCCAAGGAAATCTACGAGCGCTCCGACATGATCGTGAAGGTCAAGGAGCCGCTTCCGCCCGAATACGGCCTGATCCGCAAAGACCAGATCATCTACACCTACTTCCACTTTGCCGCCTCACGCGAGCTGACCGACGCCATGATCAAGACCGGCGCGATCTGCATCGCCTACGAGACCATGGAAGACAACAAGCGCACACTGCCGCTGCTGACGCCCATGAGCGAAGTCGCCGGCCGCATGAGTATCCAGGAAGGCGCGAAGTATCTCGAGCGACCGAATGAAGGCCGCGGCATTTTGCTGGGCGGCATCCCCGGCGTTGAGCCCGGCAACGTAACGATTATCGGCGGCGGCGTCGTCGGCGCCAACGCGGCGAAAATGGCCGCGGGCATTGGCGCAAACGTAACGATCCTCGATACCAGCCTCGACCGCTTGCGTTACCTCGACGATGTGCTGCCCGACAACGTAACCACGCTGTTCAGCAACGCCTTCAACATCCGCGAGCAGATCAAGATGGCCGACCTGGTTGTCGGCGCGGTCCTCATCCCCGGCGCAAAAGCCCCAAAGTTGATCACCAAGGGCGACCTGTCCTACATGAAGCAGGGCGCGGTGATCGTGGACGTCGCGATCGACCAGGGCGGCTGCGTTGAAACCGCCAAGCCCACGACGCACAAGAATCCCACGTACATCGTCGATGGCGTGCTGCACTATTGCGTTGCGAACATGCCGGGCGCAGTCGGCCGCACCAGCACCTTTGGCCTGACCAACGCGACGGCGCGTTTTGCCGCCGAGATCGCCAAGCGCGGCTGGAAGGACGCCGCCAAGGTGCACCTCGAAATCCGCACCGGTCTCAACATCGTGCGCGGCAAGGTGACCTACGGCGCAGTTGCCGAAGCCTTCGGTATCGAGCATGCCCCCGTGGAAAGCATGTTGGCGTAGACTCTGTGCATTTGTTGGGGTCTGGCTCGAATTCGGCGTTGTTGGCCGAAATTGTGCCTGGCCCCTTTAGTTTGGCCGCCGCTAAATTGCTAATCTGGTCTCATCCTTCAAGGCACGTTATGGCCGGCGACGACCTCGCACCGTGGGAACAACCAGCGCCCGGGCGCAGCGCGTCGGGCCGTTCGCGCGCCGTTGCCGATCAAAAAAAAGAAGAGCCCTACATTCTCCCGAAGGACAATGAACTGCCGGAACTTTTCCGGCCGGAAGATCGCGGCGTCGTGCTTGCCGCCGACCGCACCATGCCCCGCCCGCCTGCCGTGCCCCGCCTGCTGGAAAGCCGCGGGCAGTTCGCGCTTGGCGGCGCGGTCGTCGCCGCGCTTTTCGGCTTTGCGGCCGCGGGCGCAATGTTTGTCGCCATCGCGCCTGAAGCCGGCGTGATCCGGTTGATCTTCGCGGGCGTTGGCGGGCTGATTGCGCTGGCGGGTATTGTCGTGCTGCTCGCCGAGATGGGCCGCGTCAGCGAGTACAAGTCGCGTACGTTCTTTCCGGCGCTGCTCGTCTTTGGCACCGCTAAGCAATTCGAAAAAGTCGTCGGTCCGGGCGGCATGCCCGCGCTGGCAGCCGCTCCCATCAAGGTTTCGGGCCGCGGGCTGCTTAGCATGGTGTTTGACCGCGCGGCGCATCTGTCTTCGCCGCCCGAAATCGTCGCGTTGATGGTTGATCGCGGCAGCGGCGCCGAGTTCGTGCCCGTGCCCTGGGCCGCGGTGCACACGATTCCGCGCGGCGACGTGGTCTGGTATTACGCCAAGAGCATGTCTGATTACCTGCTGTTCCATCAGCTTGTTCCTTATGCTCCGCAACTTGCGGCGGACAAGCAGACGCGCGAAGAAGTCTTCCGCGCGCTGAAGGTCGGCAAGTCGCTGGTGAAGGCGGCGCCCAAGAGCGCGGCCATGACGGGCCAAACCAAGGCGGTCAAGGTGGACCGCGATGGCAACCTGGTGGTCGACAGGGACGCCAGTGGGCGGCAGGCCGCCGCTGATGCTGAGGCGGCGAAGGTCGAACCGGCAAGGGCTGAACGCGGAAAGGTGGAACAGGGAAAGACCGATCCCGGCCTCGACGCGACGAGGATGCGGGACAAGCTTTCAACCATGCAGGGGCCGGGCATGCCGCCGCCGCCTCCGGCCAAGCCTGATTCCGGGCGCAGGCCGCCGGTACTGGCGCCCAATCGCCAGCAAACGCCGTCAGCGCCTCGCGTTGAGAAATTTCGCATCGCCGACCCGGGCAAACCGTTAGGTGGCAGCACCAACCCCGATGATTACGGCGACGACAAGTCGCACTAAACCTTTTTCGAGCAACCGCCCCATGTCCAACGACCTGATCGTGCAGGCGCTTGAGCCTGTGCTGAAACGACTGGCGACACTGCCAATTGCGGACGTCGCGTCGGCGCGCGTGACGCTCGAAACGGAATTTCCGCTTACGGGCGCGCTCGGCGCGAAGCTGAAAGAATTGTCCGAGCGTGGGTTGAAGGAAGGCTGGCTCTGCAACCGTGAGGGCGGCGGCTCGAAGTTTTCGCGCGTGGCAAAGCCCGAGAAGGCGCAGGGGTTTTCCATCGACGCCGTGCTGCTTTCCGGCGACGGCCCCTGGCACAAACATACCAAGGGCGAGGTCAACATCTGCCTGAACTGGGGCGGCGTGCCGAAGTTCTGCGGGCACGCGCCGGGTTGGGCGGTGTTTTCGCCGGGCAGCGAACACGTGCCGAGCGTCAGCGGCGGCAGCATGTTGATTTTTTATCTGCTCCCCGACGGCGCCATGGAGTGGAAGAAGACCTAACGCCTCTTCTTCCTTGTTGCGGTTTGTTTCGCGGATTTTGCAAGTTTTCGGCCAGCCACTGCGAGCGGGTTGCCCAGGTACTGTGCCAGGAACAGGACGTTGTTGTCCGGGTCCAGCAGCGGAACATAGCGCATGAAACCGGGCGCTTCCTGGATCTCGCCATCGAACTTCACGCCGCGACCGGCCAGATCCTTCTTTGATTTCTCGATGTTGTCGGTGCGCAAAACCAGCTTGAGGTTGTTGCCCTCGTCCTTCTCGACGTCACAGCGTTTGCCGCCGCCAAACACCGAAATCCGCAGTCCTCCCATGCGTACCGCAAAGAAGTTCGGACTATCTTCCAGCGGCTTAAGGCCAAGCTTCTTTACGTAGAAATCACGCGCGTTACCGACGTTGGTCGCGCTCAGCACAACGTGCACGCAATCAAGTGCCATGGGGAGCCCCGCGTTCTTTGACAGTCCGTACCGGCGCGCAGTCTAGAACGGCGCCGATTGGCGACAAGCTAAACGGCTTGACGCAAAATCGCGTTGCGCGTATATCTGCCACATGGAGCACGTAGAAAGCATCCCGCAACAGCCCCGCCTAACACCGGCAGGGCTGCGCGCGTTTAACCCGACCACCGACACCGGAAAATACTGATATGGACCCTAACGGCAGCACAGCCGCCCAACTCTTTGAACACACGACCCATGGCCTGACGTACAACGACATCATCGTCATGCCGGGGACGATCAATTTCGCGCCCGCCGACGTCGACCTGACGACGCGCCTCACGCGCAACATCGAACTCAAACGCCCGCTGTGCTCCAGCCCCATGGACACCGTCAGCGAACACCGCATGGCGATCGCACTCGCCCTTTGCGGCGGCATCGGCTTCATCCACTACAATTGCAGCGTCGACGAGCAGGTCACGCAGATCAAAAAGGTGCGTCGCTTCGAAAATGGCTTCATCCTCGACCCCGTCGTGCTCAGCCCCGACCACACCATCGAAGACGTCGTGCGCATCAAGAAGACGCAGGGCTTCTCGGGCATCCCGATTACCCAGGACGGCAAGCCGCGCGGCAAACTCGTGGGCATCGTGACCAACCGCGATATCGACTTCGAGTCCGACCGCTCGCGCAAACTGCGCGAGGTGATGTCGAGCCAACTCGTAACCGCACTACAGGGCGTCACGCTAACGGAAGCCAACGAAATCCTGCGCAAGAGCAAGAAGGGCAAGCTGCCGGTGGTCGACAAACAGGGCAATCTCGTGGCGCTGACAAGCCGCCGCGACTTGCTGAAAAACCGCGACTTCCCCGACGCCAGCAAGGACGCTGGCAAGCAGCTCATGGTCGGTGCGGCGATCTCAACCAAACCTGAGGACCGCGTGCGCCTAGACGCGCTGGTGGAGGCGGGCGTGACCGTCGTGGTCATCGACAGCGCGCAAGGCGACAGCAGCTACCAGCACGACATGATCCGGCACGTGAAGAAGAAGCATCCGCAGATCCAGGTGATCGGCGGCAACGTCGTCACGCCCGCCCAGGCCGAAAATTTAATCAAGGCGGGCGCCGACGGCCTGCGCGTGGGCATGGGCCCCGGCAGCATCTGCACCACGCAGGAAGTCACGGCGGTCGGGCGCGCACAGGGCACGGCGGTTTACTACGTCGCGCAGGCCGCCAAGAAGCAAGGCGTGCCGGTGATCGCCGACGGCGGCATCAGCGTCACGGGCCAGATCGTCAAGGCTCTGGCGCTGGGCGCAAGCGCGGTGATGTGCGGCAGCCTGTTCGCCGGCACCGACGAATCGCCGGGCGAATATTTCTACCGCGACGGCGTGCGCCTGAAGGCCTATCGCGGCATGGCATCGCTCGAGGCCATGAAGGCGGGCGGCGGCAAGCGCTACTTCACCGAAGGCGACGACGTGAAGGTCGCGCAGGGCGTCTCGGGCTTTGTGCCCGATCGCGGCAGCGTGTTCGACCTCGTCGCGTACCTCGCCCAGGGCATCCGCCTTGGCTTGCAGGACGCGGGCATCCGCAGCGTGGCACAGTGCCACGAGCGGCTGTACGGCGGCGAACTCCGCTTTGAGCTTCGCAGCAACGCTGCGATCCGCGAAGGCGGTGTACACGACCTGTATTCGTACACCGAACCCGATCCCGCCGGCCGTCGTAAGTAGGCATCAATCGTCGGCGTCTTCGTGCAGGGTAATGCCGAGAATGCGCGCGAGGCCTTCGCGGAATTCTTTTTCGCCGCCGTGGGCCGGGTGGCGAACGTGGATCGCCGCACGGAATTGCGACCAGATGCCGGAATCCGCCGGCGGAATTCCGTGGCGCTTGCTGACCTGCGAGAGCACGTCGCGGGCGATTTCGCCGACGCTCACGGGTTGTGCACGGGGATAGAGCCGCGCCAGAAAATATTCGAGTTCCGCGGCCCCTAGATTGATGGCTTCGGCGCTCGGCGTGGCGTTCGACATCGGCTCGTCGGCTTCATGGCAATGCCATGGCACAGCGTTCCAGCACACCACGTCCGTGCGCGCGCCGATTAAATCCATCGCCACGCCGGCGCTGCGTTCACGCAGGGGTTCGGGACTCGACGACGTGCGGTCGTAGCACGAGCCGGTTAAACATAACCGCGCTTCGTCGGTGAACGGCACGCCGGTGAAGCGCGCGCCGCGCCAGCCGGGGCACAAGCCGATCAGCACGAATTTCGGGTCCGGCAGCGCCTTGAGATAGCGGCGCAGGTTTTCGCGGCGTTTGGCCGCGCCGCCGCGCACATCGTGGGCCGGGTCGCCGGTGTGGTAGATGTTGAAGACGTTGGGCGGCAGCGCGACGCGGCGCAACCGCGCGATCAATTTCTCGATCGACTCTTCAAAGGGCTTGGACTCACGCGGCGCTTCTTCGGACATGGAGTCAGTTTACCGCGGCTTGCCCGACGTAGCTTTAGCGAAGTCGGGGGACGCGGAGTCGCGGGGAACTACAACAGCTTTTTCACCACGGAGAACACGGAGGACACAGAGAAAGGCAAAGGCATTTCTCACGCCAAGCCGCCAAGCAATCTATGCATTGAGATTGGTCCCTTCCGCGACGTCGTCTATGACCGCCTTCAACCATTCCCAAATGGACTTGTAGCTGTCGCGCACGTCGTAACCCTCGGGGGTCCATCCGTGTATCAGGGCAATCGCGGTTACAGCACCACTGTTGATTTCGAAGCAAGCAACGTCGTCGTTGTCCTGGCGTCGGGCAAACGCCATCAATTTCCCTGCGGCGGGTATATCAGGCCACTGGTCCGTAGGCGAAAAAAGGTCTTCACTGGCGAGCAAATACCAAGGGGAGAGTGGGCCCCACTCCTTGAATCCCATCACGCCGCTTTCAACCAACCAGCGATATCCGTTGGGTGGAGTAACTCCGAAATCTGGCATTGCGTCGTTCATGTCTTGAAGCGCGTGGACCGAAAATCGCTTTGCGCCTTGGCGTGAGAATGCTTTTTCAAAACACCCGCCGTTGACGCAGCGGGCTCTGGTTTTCACCGATGTCGTCTTCGCGATCTTTGTTTACTTACTCCTTCGCGATCTTCGCGCTGGTTTTGGCAGCGCAGTACATCCGTGATTGCATCCCACCGCTTACGCAGTGGGCTCTGGTTAGCCGTTTCCCGCGACTCCGCGTCACCGCGGTGAAACTAGATTGCTTTTAAACCGCAGATGGCGTTGCGGTAGCGGGCGAGCGCGAGCAGCGGGAAGTACTCGCGGTAGAAGTGATAGTTCAAATAGAACGCGTTGGGAAAACCCGTGCCGGTGAAGTAATTCTCGTCCCAGCCGCCGCCGGGCAACTGCGTCTTCAACAAGTAGTCGATGCCGTCGCGCACTCGCGGGTCGTCCTGTTCGCCCGCAGCTATTAAACCCAGCAGCGCCCATGAGGTCTGACTCGGCGTGCTCGGCCCCCGCCCCGCAAGTTTCGGGTCACGATAGGTGTCGCAGCTTTCGCCCCAGCCGCCATCGGGGTTGCGCACCGAGTAAAGCCAGTCAACCGCGCGGCGCACGTACATCTGGCCCATGTCCTCGCCGACTTGCGCCAGCCCCGTCAGCGCACTCCACGTTCCGTAGACGTAATTCACGCCCCAGCGCCCCCACCACGAACCCGCGCGGCCCTTGGCGGTTTCCTGGTTCGCTTTTAACCACGCAATGCCGCGCGCAACCGGCGCAAAGCTCTTGTCGTAGCCCAGGTGCCCGAGCATCTCGATCATGTGGCCGGTTAAATCGGCCGTACTCGGGTCGAGCATGTTGCTCAGGTCGTTGAAGGGGATGTGGTTTACGAGCGCTTTGTCGACGCCGCACTCAAAGGCGCTCCAGCCGCCATCGTCATTCTGCATCGAGAGCAGCCACTCGACACCGATGCGCGCCTGTTCGAAGCGGCCGGGCTGCCGCGCGCTGAAACCGCCGTAAAGCAGCGTCTGCAGCACCACGGCGCTGTCGTCGACGTCGGGGTAAAAATCGTTGTAGAACTGGAAGCACCAGCCGCCGGGAATCGCGCCGGGATTTTTCACGGCCCAGTCGCCGTCGCGCAGGATCTGGCGCGAATACAGCCAGTCGATGGCGTTCTGGAACTCCGGCCTTGACGTGTCAAAGCCCGCTTCGCCCAGCGCGTACAGCGCCCAGGCCGTGTCCCACACCGGGCTGACGCAGGCTTCCATGTGCAGGCCGTCGCACTCCGGGTGATAGATCATGAAGCGGTCGAGCGCCTTGAAGGCCTTGACGATGCGCGGGTCGCTAAGATTCATGCCCATCTGGGTGAGCGCCATGATGCCGTACATGATCGGCGGATAAATCCCGCCCCAGTCGCCGCTGTCGTCCTGGTGGTCGAGAATCCACTTCTGCGCCTTATTGAGCGCGATCTTCGCGATCACGCCCCGCGTAAGCGATTCGAGGCGTTTGACCGCCTTGGCGCCGATGTTGAGCAACGATCCCCAGTTGAACATGCCCGCTTCGCGCGGCGCGCCGGAGAAATCCCAGCGGCGTTTTTCCGGCGTCTCGAGAAACAGTTCGTCGACGCCGAGCTTCGGGTCGAGCTTGCGCAACGGCTGGAGCTGGTACAGCACGCTCATGGGCACGAGCGAAACCCGGCACCAGTAGCTCAGGTCGTAAATATTAATCAGCTTCGATTCAATCGCGCGCGGCAACATTGGCAGGTGGGGCAGCAGCACCAGCCACGGCGGAATCGGAGCGACGCCGGCCCAGTCGTACTGGCCGAACAACGCGAGCAGCAGCCGCTGCTCGACGCCGATCTGAAGGGCGCCGCCGTTTTTGAGAATCCATGCTCGTGCTTTGGCCATGTGCGGTGCGTCGGGGCTGTCGCCGGCAAGCTTCAGCCCGAAGTAACAGATCACCGAATACGAAAGATTGCCCGGGCCGCCCGCGTAGATAGCCCAGTGGCCTTCGGGTGTTTGCCATTGGCGCGTGTAGTTCGCGAGCTTGCGGGCCTTCTCGGCGAATTCGGGCAGGTGCTGGATGCCCAGGAAATGCAGCATCATAATGTACTCGGCGCCCAGGCCCGCGTTGCCGTCAAGTTCGCCGTTCCAGTACAGGTCGTTCTCGCGCAGTTTCAGCAGACGGTCGACTTGCTTGTTGATCGCCGCATCGAGTCGCGGCTGGTTCGACTTTGTCGCGCGGCGCGGGTGACGACCGAAATCCACCAGCAGTTCATCGAGGCGGTCGAGGTCGCGTGAAATCGAACGCAGACGCTTGTGCGCGCCGCCTTTGCGCGCGGTGAGTTCCTTGTGCAGCATCTGGGTCTGGCGAGTCACGGGCGCGAGTATAGCCAGCCAAATCCGGTAACGAAGCCGATTGTGGCACAGGGGTTGCTCTAGTCCATCGTCCCTGAGAATCGCCATGCGCCTGTTTGCGCCCCTGCTGCTGCTCTGTTTAGCCTGCCTTGCAGGCTGCGACATCGGTTTCCCGGAGCAAGAAAAGGGCCCGGGCAAAGAACTCAACGACGTGTCCAACGAGCCGGCCATCACCAACCCATCGCTGCCCCAGGGCACCATAGGCTTTGCTTACAACGTCCAGATGCACGGGGCGGGCGGTGTTTTGCCCTATACGTGGAGTGCCGTTGGCTTGCCCGCGGGGCTCAGCATCGACGCCGACACCGGCGTTGTTTCGGGGACGCCGCAAACAGCGGCGATTCACTCCGTGACGTTCTACATGGTGGAATCGTCGCCGCTGCAGATCGTTACGTCGCGCGTCTTACAGCTGGTCATCAATGAGCCGGTCGTGCCCCTCGGCTAGGCTTTGGATACGGCTTTTCGCCGCTGTGCAAAGCTTGCACAGCGGTTTTTCGTCAGGTAGCCGCCGGGTAACGCGTGAGCTTGGTTAAGAATCCGTTGGCCAGGCACTGCTTGCGGCGGCCGTCGCGTATCTACGTCGGCCTCGCTCTGCGTGGCTTCCAGCCACGCGGTCGTTCGGCCTTCTTGATCCGCTTGCCCGGTGCGGCGCATTGCCAAGGCTCAGGATTCTTAACCAAGCTCTCAACTCCGGGCCCGATTCTGCCGATAAAAGATTAGCGAGATTCTCTTAACTGACTTTCGGCGAGCGCCCATGCCTCGATGGTTCGTCATTTCAGCCCTTCTGGTGCTGGCCGCATCATCCGCGGCGCAAACGTTTCCGCAGCGCAAGCCGCAAGCGGGATACGCGAACACCTTGAAGTTCGAATGGCTGAGCGAGCGCGCGCATAAGGCACAGGCCGAGAGCCTTGGGGGCGCGAGACTTTACCTGCGCTCCGTGGGTGAAAAGACCTGGCCGCTGTCGATCGCCGAATTCGATGCCGGCGCGCTGGCCTGGCATATCACCGTCGCCACCGCGGGACGTTACGAAGTGATCGAGCAGTTTCCGCTGCTCGGCGATGACGCGCCGCAGGCAACGACCGCCGCACAAAACACGCTGGTCGTCGATGCCACGGCACCGAAGGTGGAGATCATCGCGCCCGCGCTTGGCGCGGCGCTGCCCGAAGGCGCCAGGCCGACCCTGAAATACAGCGCAAGCGACGACCACCTTGACCCACAGCGCGCAATTGACATTTACGCTACCGAGGACGAGGCGACGCGGGCGCATGGCACGTCCATCCCCAACGACGGCGCTTACGAACTCGATATCAACGGAAAGCCCGGCCAACGCTTTGCCATCTACGTAGTCTGCGCCGACCGCGCCGGCAACGTCAGCTTCGCAAGCACGACCTTTACTTTCACCAGGCCGGACGGCACGACGCCCGTGCTACCCGAGAACACGCTGCGCCTGAGCGTCGCGCCGCCGCAGGGCGGCCGCCTGGAGTTCCGACGCGCGGAGTTCAAGTACGTCGTAGAGAACACCACGCCGGGCAAACTTGCTGCGGTCGAAATCATGTTCAGCGTCGACGACGGTCGCACGTGGGAGTTCGGCGGCAAAAGTGCGAGCGGCGCGCTGACGGGCGTTATCGCGTTCGAACTTCCCTACACGCAACGCCGGTCAGCGACGCGCACCTATGAAAACGTCCGGCTCGCGTTCATGGCGGTCACTGATCGCGGCGCGTTGTCGCGGCCGATACCAAAGGAAGGCGACGCGGCCGACATGACGCTGCCGGTCGACACGAATGCGCCGGTGGTGTTCGTTGAGAACCCATTTGGCGGAGACGAATTCATCGGCGGCATGCGCTACGACGATACGCGCGGCAAGCTCATTGTCGCCTGGAACGCCCACGACCTGAACCTCGAACCACTCAGCGACAAACAGGGGGCACGCCGCGGGCCGGTGAACATTTACCTCACGACCAAACCCGCAAGCCCCCTGCTGGACCCAAGCTGGAAGCTGCTCGCCGGCGAGCTGCCCGCCACCGACACCATCGCGGTCAAACTCGACACGAGTGCGCCCGAAGCCTGCGTGGTTGTTACGGCCATCGACGAACTCGGCAACATCGGCGTCGCGCGCACCGGAATTTTCGCAATCTCCGCCGGACGAGCGATCCTGCCTGCGCGCGGTGAGGATGAAACCGCCGCCGCAAGTTGCTGGCATGAGGCGATTGCGTTGCAGAAACAGGGCAAGCTTGCCGCCGCGCTACCCCTGTACGACAAGGCGCTGAAGCTGGCGCCGGGTTCCGCCGCCCTGATGCACGACAAGGCATGCTGCCTTGTGGCGACTGGTAAACTTGATGACGCGCAGGCACTGCTTGAAAAGGCCGTCGTGCTGGGCGACAAGGGCGCGACCTATCGTTACTCGCTGGCGGTCGTGCTCTACAAACGCGGCAAAAGCGAGGACGCGCGCAAGCATCTCGAGGCGATTGCCGCCGACGACGCAAATGAACCACACATCAAGGCGCGCATGCTGCTGGCGACTATCCACCAGAGGGCCGGCCGGTTGAAAGACGCCGTGACGCTTTGGGAAGGCGTCGTCAAGAACGCGCCCGAGGGCGGCGACGGCAAGGCTGCGGCCAAACTGCTCGCCTGGGCGCGCACGCAACAATAGGCCTGCCAAGACGCTGTTTCAGAACCCTGAGCGAGGTCATTTTCGAGCGCCGAGCGAGCAGATCAAGAAGCCCGACTGAGCCGCATCCGCAGCGATACGGCGCAAGGAGGGCGACGCCGAGATGCGACGTTCGACGCCGAAAAGAGCCCGCGAGAGGGTTTTGAATCAGCGTCTAAGGATGTTCCGGTTCGGCGGGCTTGTCCGGCGAGCCGCCTTCGTACCGCTTCTCGAGCCGGACCTTGACCTTGTACATCATCTTGTTGGTCTCGCCGGCCTTGATGCCCTTGGGAAACGACCAGCGCAGGACCTTGCTGCCGTCGGGGCGCGACAGCAGCTCGACCGTCACGCCCTCCTTGGGCAGGGTCGCAGACTTGTCGATGTAATCGGTCAGCAGCGGCACGGGCTCGGAGATTTCGGTCGGGCCGGTGTCGTAGTTGTTGGTGTTGTAATAGACCAGCGTGTAGGTGATCACCACGTCGTCGGCCGCGAGGTCGCGGTCGGCGTACTTCCACAGGTGCAGGCCGATCACACGCTCGCCGTAAAGTTGCTCCAGGCCCTCGCCGGCGCGCCCGGCCTCCAGCGATTCACCGCCTCTTGACGCGTCAAGGCCGCGGCGCATTTTGTAGGTGTCGGTCCAGAAGTCCGCGCCTTCAAGGTCGGTGCGCGTATCGCTCGAAAAACCACGTGCGGTGTCGTTGGCGTTGCGGTGGAAGACATACTGCCGGCCGTCGATGCCACGGTACTTTGTGGTCACGGCCGTCAGCGTAGTTTGTTCACGGTTGAAAGCAAAAAGCGAACGCGTCTCGGTCAGCGCGTGGCGCGTGCTGTCGATATTGCGCTTGAGATCGACCGACAAACGGCCCGTGCGCGCATCATAACGCTCGAGCACCGTGCGGCCGTAGCCCACGGTGCGCCCGCTCATGTGCGCAAACTCGTAGACTGGGATGTCCACGCGGTTGCTTTTCGTGCGTGTGGTTTCGTTGCGGCTGTCTTCATCGCGCGTTGTGCCGGTGGCGCCGGGGCCGCGGATGATTGACGGGTCGTTTTCGTCCAGCCGGCCGGCATAACGCACCTCGCCGGACGTGGAGCACCCCGCAACCAGGATCGCGGCAAGCACGCAGAATGTGAACGCTTTGCGCATGTGTCGCGCGTGCGGCGCGCCTCGTGTTACGTGCTACGGAAAACCCGCAGCACGTTTCACGAAACACGTAACACGGCCCTTACTTGATGTACTGGCTCGAGCCGAAGTCGATCACCGCGATCACTTCACCCTGGAGCGCAGCCTGCTCAATCAGCGCCTGGCGGGTGAGCGTATCGCCGTAGTCGTACACGCGAAGCTCGACGTCCTCGCCGGCTGCGCCGCTGCGGCCGCGCGCAGTCGCCGCATCGCGGCGGCGCTGGTAGACGACGTAGGTGACGACCTTGAAGTCGGAGACCGCGTTGGCGATATCCGAGGTCAGGTAGATCGGCACCACGGACATGCGCGTGAGTTCGGTCTGCTTCACGGTGTCGAGCTTGCCGTGGATGGTCTTGTTGCCGACCTTGATCTCGAGGCGTTCGGCGGTGTTGGGGCAGTTAACGGTGAACACCTTGTTGGTGTCGCCGCTGCCGATGCCGGTGTTCTCGAACTTGATCTGCGGGGCCATTTCAGGGGGCGCCACAAATTGAACCCGCATCTGGCTGCTGGAACCGCAGCCCATCACGTAGAAGGTTCCCACGAGGATCAATGAAACCAACAACACGCCGGTGAGCTTCCGGGCCATGCGCGTATCTCCGCTTCAGCTACGTTTGGGGGTTGGCGTCGTTTTAGCGCGTCTTCGCCGCCCGCGCAATAACGGCTTGGCCTATGTGCGGGAAGATGTTGCGACGCGGACATCGCGGTGAAGCTCCAACGTGCTCCGGGGCGGCGCGATAGCAACCTCGGCGGTTGTAAGATTGACTAGCCAAATATTGAGCTACTTTTGTCATCTTGTGACGGGTTTCCGCACAAGATTCGTTCCTGACATACCCTATCTCGTTGTTTTTGTACCACTTGGGCTGACTGCTTGCGTCGCGACATTACAATCCCATCAAAATGTTGCATTTTGCCCCTCTTCCTGTGATAATCTTCGTACACATATTGCGGCAGGCGTAGCCGCTTATGCCGTAGCTAAGCTCGCAAGGCTTGGCTGCGAGACTTGGGGCTGGTTGACTGGGCACCTCCGCCCGGTAACCGGTAGGTTAAGCGCAGCGCGTGTACGAAATTTTCTTGCGAAGTGTTGGATCGCGCGCTGACCGAAGGAGCTAACCATGGATAAACAAAGCGTGGCTGCCGGCGAACGAATTAAACGACTGCGAAGCTTCCGCGGCCTCACCTGTGCCGAGCTGGCGGAGCGCATTGGCTGCACGCGCCCCTACCTCAGCGCCGTTGAGAACGGCCGTTACCCCGTAAGCACCAAGATCTTGCGCAAGCTTTCGGGCGCGCTCAACGTCACCACAGATTTCTTCATGGCGACGGATGAACCCAACCTCGAGGACACGGAGTCTTTCACACGCGAGATGCTGCAGCGCCGCATGGCTGAACGCGCGCGCGAGCAGGCCGCCGCCGCGCAGCAGCAGGTGCGCAAGATCGCGTCGCGCCAGATCCCCGTTGTCGCCGTCACGGCGGCGGGCCGCCCGCTTGCGGCGTTCGATGATTTCCCCGCGGGTCAGGGTTTCGAGTTTGTCGATTGCCCCAGCGACGTCAGCGACGAGAACGCATTTGCGCTCAAGATCGCGGGCGACAGCATGGAGCCGGTGATTCCCGACGGCAGCACGGTGATCCTTGCGCCGAACATGACGCCACGTGAAGGCAAGCCGGTTGTCGTGAAACGCGAAAACGGCGACGTGACCTGCAAGGTTTACCAGCGCCGCGGCGACCAGGTGATTTTGACGCCGTACAATCACTCGCACGAAGTGCAGATCTTCAACGCAAGTGAACTGCAGTGGATCTACCCGGTGATCAAGGTTGTCGTGGACGTTTACAACGCATAACGAGCTGAGTCGCGCAAGCAAGCGGTCCGCCCAACCGATACCGCGAAGGGAGCGCGGTATCGCGAAATCGAACCCGTCCCCCAAGCCCAAATGCAAAGCCGAGGCCAGTGGCCTCGGCTTTTTGTTTGCACCCGGCCGATCATTGGAACTTGTCGGGGAACTGCGCGATGATGCCGCTGCTCAGCGTATCGGCCAGCTTCAGGATGTGTTCGTGCACGTGTTCGTAGTCGTTGATGTCATCGGCGTATTTGCCGCCGATGCGATTGTTTGCTTCCCGCAGCGTAACCTCAAGGTGCATCTTCATCTCCGCCTTCATGGCTTCCAGCGGCCACGACTTCGGGTTGGCCTTGTTGAGGAAGATCGCGATAGCATCGCCGTTGGCTCCCCACTTCCTGTTGGCCGTGTCGACAGCCGATTTGTTCCCGGCCTTGGCGGCGTCAAGCAGCTCGACGGCAATAGTGATGTGTTCCTTCAGCAGGCGTTCAAGCTCGGCGCCCGCTTCGTCCCCGTAAAACGGCTTGATCGCGTTGCCGATGTCCGTCTGGTTCTGGAGCAGGCGCTTGGCCGTCGCGTCTTTGTCGGGCAGCGCGTGCGCAACACTGATGATGTAGCAGCGCGTGAACACAATGTGGTCTTCCCACAATTTGCGCATCGCGTCCTGGAATTCCGCGGCCTTAGCGGTATTTGCGGTCGGGCGGGCCGGCGCCTCGGCAATTTCCGCCGTCGCTTGGCGATCCTCGGCAAAGTTGGCTGTACTGAACCCGGCGGCAAGAAACAGCGCCGCAAGCCATGTCGCGTGAATCACGAGTCTACGCATTGAATTTCTCCTGAAGTCAAAACAGCCCCGCCCGGTCGCGCTGCTACCTCCTGTGGCCGTTTCCGCCGGCGCCGTAACGCGACAGGAGATCCTGCATGTCCTGGGCGTGTTCTTCTTCCTTGGCGAGGATCGTCTCGAGCATGCGCCTCGTGGTGGGATCTTTGTCAGCGACATAGCGGATCATCTCGCTGTAGGATTCGATCGCCACGCGCTCCGCCACCAAATCCTCGCGGATCATGTCAAGCAACGTCTTGCCTTCCACATACTCTGAGTGCGCGCGTGTCAGCATGCCCTCGGGGTTGAGGTTGGGCTCGCCGTTAAGCTGCGTGATGCGGTCGGCGATCTGGTCGGCGTGGCCTTGTTCCTCATTGGCGTGGGTCAGGAATTCGTCGGCAACTGACTTCGCCTCCAGGCCCTGTGCCATGAAATAGTGGCGTTTGTAGCGCAGCACGCAGACGATCTCGGTGGCCAGCGCCTCGTTGAGGATCTTCCCGACCGTGTCGCTGTCGGCGCGGTAGGTCGAGGTCACGGCGCCGTCCTCAATGTGCTGGCGCGCGCGCCGGCGAAGTTCCTTGACGTCGGTGAGAAACGGCTGGTGTTTCGAGTCAGCTTTCATAAGGCTCTCCTATAGTTTTGACCGTCGAGAAGTCGCCGCTTACACTTCGCGGCGGCGCCACCAGACAAGGTCAAGAATGACGGAGATCAGCACGAACAGCAGCAACAAGTGGATGATGCCGCCGAGTGTGTAACTGGTAATCATGCCCAGCACCCACATCAGCAGAAGAATCGCGGCGATAGTCCAAAACATGGCAGTTTCCTCTCAAACCCGTCGTCCAAACGAAAAAAGCAACCAAGGCCTCCGCAGAGCGGCGCCCGGTCAATATCGATTTTTGATTGTGCGGCTATTTCACGCGCTTGAAACTGCCCCGCGCGTCATGCCCCAGACGCAGGTACTTTACCAAAGTCAGCCCTGAACCCGCCACGTAAAACATGGCAACGGGTTTCGCATCATTTCGGGAGTGCCTGGCCACGCTCGACCTTTTCCAACGTTTTGCGCATGCGTTGTATGGTCTTCCACACGCGGTCTTCGATTGCCGCGGGTTTCTTGTCAGCGCCCGTCGCGATCGCGTTCAGATAAACCACGCACTCCGATTGCAGCGAGATCGCGAACTTTTGCAGCCGAAGCGAAGCACGTTGCAGCTCCAGCATCTCTGCCATGGTTTGCTCGAGGCTCCGGGCCATGATCTTCTCCGGTTATGAAGCAAGTCAGGCAGATGTTAGCCCCAGATGGTTTTCCGGCCAGCCTAACCCCTTGGCAGCGCAGGCCACGCCGTTACACTCGCGCCATGCCGTACGACAAAGACGAAATCCGGCCTGAACTTCAGGCGCTGTACGACGCCCTTGACCCAAAAAAGCTCAAGGAACTCGACCACGCGATTGCGCAGTGGCGCGGCCAGCCCACGGCCCTGCTGCACGTCGTCCACGCGGCGCAGGAAGCATTCACCTGGGTGCCGGAAGGCGCGATGGAGCGCATCGCGCGCGGCCTCGATATTCCCAAGGCCGAGGTCTACGGCTTCGTCACCTTCTACGATCACTTTTACACCGACGGCCCCGCGCGCCACGCCGTGCGCATATGCCAGTCCATCAGTTGCTATTTGCGTGGCAGCAATGATTTGATCGCCGCCGCAAGCAAACACCTGGGCGTGCAGCCGGGCGCGCGCACCAAGGACGAGCGCATCCGCTTTGAGTGCGTGTCGTGCCTGGGCCAGTGCGATAACGCACCGTCGGTCAGCATCGACGACATCCCCCAACAGGGCCTGAGCGCGGCGCAACTGACGGCGGCCCTGGACAAGCTGAAGTAGCCGCCTTTCCAGCGAATTTCGCTGTTACGAAAGTCCTCCTTCCCCCGTATCATTGTTATCACTCGCCCATGAGGGTGTTTGTGCGTCTTTGTCTGCTGATCGCCCTGGCTTCCGCCATCGTTTTCCTGTCCGCTTGCGGCGGCAGCGCGAACTCGTCTTTGGGCGGCGGCGCTAACCCCGCGCCGCGGCTTCTGGGCAATGGCGGCGGCAACATGAACCTGCACGCCCTGCTTCCGGCAGACCTCAATGCCGACGGCGTGGCCGACGCGCCGGTGCACGGGGCGCTCAGACGGCTGCTGGTGCAGGCGCCGGCTGGCACGAAGATTTCGCTGACCCGCGCCGGCGATGCGGTCGCGATCAAGGAATCGCGCACTTTCACCACACCCGCCAACGAAGTCATCTTCGAAATCGAACTCGCCGAACCGCTGGGCGAGCAACCCTGCACGCTGCGCGCAGGCGCCTACGAACTCAAACTTCTGCCTTCCCTGGAATTCGCCGAGCAACAGGACGTAAGCTTTCGCCCCGCGAAATCCGGCTGCATCGCCAGCGACGTCGTGAACCCGACCGCCGCGGTTTTCGAGACGCCCGCCGACGTCCAGCTCGTGGCCGGCGGCCCGCTGCCGACTTTCTTTGGGCCGCGTTTCAACCTGGTTTGCGGCGAGGGCGAACCCATCGAACTCGACCCCGGCGTCTCGGCGCGAGGCGTCACGCTGACGCCCAAACGCGCGCCGCTGTCGGGTCGTTGTTATCGCGTCGTGCCCGCGCAGCCCATGACCGACGCCTACGGCCGCGATCTCACGCCGAAATTCAGCCTCGGTGTGCGGCCCGCGGGCGCAGTCTGCATCTGCCGCGGCGATCTCAACCGTGACGGCCAGGAAGACATCGTTGCGCTTTGGAGCGACGGGCAAGTGCGCGCGATGCTCGACCCCGAAGGCGGGCAGACGCCTATTCCGCTCGTCGTCAACGGCAAAGGCCTGAGCATGGCCGCCGCCGACCTTGACGGCAACGGGTCCTGCGACCTCGCGGTGCTGCTGCAGGCGCAGGACGGTTATCGCCTGTTGCGGCTGCTGAATGAGACGCGCCAGGAAAAGCTCGCGTTCAACATTTCTTACGATCCCATCGACATCGACGCACCGGGCAAATTGCTGGCGGGCGATTTCGACCGCGACGGCAGCAGCGACATCGCCGTCGTCTCGAACTTCGGCTCGCTGCAAATGCTCTACACTGCGCTGGCCCCTCGAACGCACGACATTATGGAAGGCGTGCTGTGTCCCGACGCGCTGGCGCTCGACTACAACCGCGACGGCACGCTCGACGTCCTGATGCTGGGCGCTGACGGCAACGTGCGCATCGTAGGCGCAGCCAAGGGCGAAACCATCCTGACCGCCAAGCCCAAGGTCGTCTCAATCGACGCCCGCCAGGCTTCACGCCTGCGCAACAGCGACTTCGAGCCCGACAACAAACCCGACCTGCTGCTGACCGGCGGCACGCGCGAATGCTGCGTGCTATCAAGCGGCGACGCGCGCAACCTGCCCGTCGTGCAGGAAGGCGACGAACAACCGCTGTTCGCGGGCGCGACTTGCGCGCGCGACCTGACGGGTAACAAACGCGCGGACCTTGTGGTGATGCGCGAAGATGCCCGCGGCAGCTCGCCCAGTTTCGCGATTTACCTCAACACCGGCGCGGGCATGCCCAGCCATCCCGACGCGATACTGCCCATCAGCGGCGGCGGCTTCCCCGTCACCTGCCTCGACTACTGGCGCAACCGGCTGGTTGCCGGCGGCGACTTCGGGCTGTGCCTGTTCGAGATCGGGCCGGTGCAGATCCCCCTTCGCGCCGTCACGCGCGTGCGCTTCATTGAAGGTTACGCGCCAATCCCGCAGTTGCCTGCGCCGCTCAGCGCCGCAGTCGCCGACTTCGACGGCAACGGCAAGGCCGACATCGCTGCGCTCGACGCCTCGGGCAAACTTACGCTCTGGCTCGCCGGCGAAAACGGCGAGAAGTTCATGCCTACGGCGACGTCCATCCTGCTGGGCGGCGAGGGCAAGCTGCAGGCCATCGACTTCGACCGCGACAGTTTCCCGGACATCCTCTTTATCCCGACCGATCCCAACGCGCGCCCGCAACTGCTGCGCAATCGGCGTGACGGCAACCTGACCGAAGACTGGGAAGGGCTGCTGCCCGCGCCGCCGCGTGATTTGCGCGGCGCGCCCGCGCTTGGTGATTTTGACCAGGACGGCGACCTCGACTGCCTGTGGCCCAACGCCGTCGGCCGCCTGCAATACAGCGATGGCCACGGCGGCTGGGACGACGGGCCCGCCGTGCCGGTCGTTCGCGAGGGCGGACGTGTGCTCTATTTCTCGGGCGAGTTGTGCTGCGCCGACTTCGGCGGCCACGGCAAAGCGGACGTTGCGGCGGTCATGCAACCCGAAGACGGCAGCGAACAATTCCTGGTGTTGCTCGAGGGCACGGGCCGCTCCGACGAGCCGTTTGTCGCTCACCTCAGCAACGCACTGCGCGGCCGCATCTTCGACCTCACCTGGGGCGAGTTCAACAACGACGGCCGCCTCGACCTGGCGGTTGGCTTCGCCAAACCCGGCGAGCCCGCGCGCCTTACGTTGCTGCAACTGCTGGGCGACGGCTCCTTCGGCGCCTTCGAAGGCACACCCAGTGCGCGCGGCGAGTTGCTCGACATGACACTCGACGATCTCGACAACGACGGCGATCTCGACCTGCTGATTTCGGAGCGCGTCGATGGCAGGCCCGTCGTCGGCCTGTGGGTCAACAACGGCTCCGGCAGCTTCGTCGACGGCGGCCCCGCCGATGAAAGCCTGCGTGCGGCGCTGGGTGAATTCGGCGCGACGAATCTTTCGCTGGCGGATTTTACGGGCGACGGCCGGCCCGACCTGCTCGCGCTCGACAAGGACGGCAACGTCGTCCTGATCCGCTCGACCATCCAGTCTTAGTCGTGTTACGTGCTTCGTGCCACGTGCTACGGAAAAGCCGCCAGTCGGCATTTGACACGTAACACGTAACACGTAACACGTAGTACGCTATGAACGAAATTCTCGCCGCGGACATCGGCAACTCCAACATCACCCTGTGCCGCATGCACGGCATGAAGGGTGTGTGGTACGTTGACGCGTCAAGCAAATTGTCCGCTGCGGAGCTGGGCAAACGCCTCAAGCTCGATACGAGCCTGCCCCTGGTCATCGCCAGCGTGAATCCGCCCGCGACCAAAGCGCTTGAAGCCGCCTGGAAGAAAGCGGGCGGCAACCGCGCGCTGGTGCTGGGCCGCGACTACATTATCCCGATAGCGAACAAAACCGACTCGCCCAAACAAGCGGGCCAGGACCGCCTGTGCAACGCGCTTGCGGCGACGCACTACAGCAAGGGCAACGCGATCGTTGTCGATTTCGGCACAGCCATTACCTTTGACGTGCTGAAAAATGGCGCCTACGTCGGGGGCGTAATCACGCCCGGCATTGGCCTTGCCATGGAAGCCCTGCACCAGAAAACCGCGCTGCTGCCGCTCGTGACACCCGAGGGCAAACCGCCCGTGCTCGGAACCAACACCGTCGCCGCCATCAACGCCGGAGTATTTTATGGCTACATCGGCCTTGTCACAAACATCGTGGCCGAACTCAAGAAGACCTTCAAGAAAGCCCCGCGCGTGCTGGCCACCGGCGGCTACGGCGCGTACCTGCAGCCGCACATCAAGGCGATCGAACGCGTCGTGCCGATGTTGACGCACGAAGGCATCGCCATGAGTTACGCGGCCTTTACGAGCCGCGAGCGCTAGCGAGCGGTCTGAAGCGCGGTGATTATCCGGACCGCTCACTTACGTTCGCGGCTCGTACCGCCACCCCCAACGCCCTCAGCAGGCAGGTTCCATGATCGGCGTCGTAGTTGGAACGCGCAAACGTGATCAGCCGCGTACCGCCACGCGAAAACGCAACTTCGCCGTCGTTTCGCTCTGTCACAACACCCGCTTCCTTTAACAGCGCTTCGGTCTGCACGTAAGTCGGCAGATGGGTGTTCAGGCGCCGGATGTAGGCCTGGTCGCGCACTTCGGTCGTTAGCATGCCAATGCTGCCGTCGTCGCGGTCGAGCATCCAGTCGCCCGCGCGCGGCGACCAATAGTAGCCCGCAGCCTCAAGTTCCTGCGCCAAGCGGCAATATTCTTCCGTGATGCGAAACGACATGCGTGTCCCGGTTGTTGCAAACTTCACGTTCGCCAAGTCCTAGTAAGCTATATTGCCTCCACGATTCCAATAACTTGCGAGGCAAATATGGCCGGCACTCCCGATTCGCAGGGCAACGACGAACGCGCACCGTGGGAGACGCCGCGGCGCGACCCCACGCGGACGATTCCTCCAACGCCGCCGCAAAGTCCGCCGCCGGGACAACCCTATGCTGGGCAGAATCCGCCGCAACAACCCTACCCGCAAGCACAAGCTCCGTACCCACAGCAGCCCTATCCGCAGGGTCCGGCGCCCATCGGTTATCAGCAGCCAGGCGGCTACCCGCCGGGCCAGTATCCGCCGCAGGGATATCCCCAGCAGGGTTATCCGCCGGGTTATGGCTACCCGATGTACCCGCAGCCGCCGAAGTCAAACAGCACCAAGACGGTGCTGATTATCGTCGGCGTGGTGATAGGCGGGATTTTCCTGCTGAACGTAGTCTTCGCGCTGGCAGCCATCCCGCTGGTCAGCGCCAACACCAATGAAGCCAAATCGTCGGAGGCACGCGCGGCGCTGGGCATAATCAAGGACCGCCTGCGCGTGAAGTACATCCAGAACAACAACCACACCAATCTAAGCTGGCGGTTGACGGACCTGGTGCGGACTCCTGATTTGGCAGGCAAGTATTACGGGCCCAACGACTACACGCTGGTTTCGTTGCAGGACAACAGCGCCGTGTTTCGCGCGGCGGCAAACGTGCAGACGTCATCGCCGCAGGTCACCATGACAGTCACCAACATTCAAACCGGCGCGGCTACGCTCACAAGCCCTTAACAGCCCCGCGTGTAAACACGGGGTGTCCAAACAACCTTCACGGAAGGCCGAACTTTTGGCGAATTCGCGCGTCCGTCATCGACGACGGACACCCGCTATCACTGGCGGGGCTGTTATGTTTTCGGCATGGGGACCATCGCGACGCTTTCGACGTCGCCGACGACTTCGTTGTAGCTGATGCACGCGATGCCCGGCTGGATGCCCTCGGCCATGCGCCGCACCTGCGCGCGCACCTGCGGCCCGCACAGGATTACCGGCGAATGCCCGGCGCTCAGCAGCTTTTCGAGTTCGCCCGTGGTCGCTGTCATGATCGCCGTCAACGCGTTAGGCGCCAGGCGCAAGTAACTGCCGCCGTCGGTACGCTCGATCGCGCCCGCGAGGAAATCCTCGAGTTCCGGCGCCAGCGTGACCACGTACAGCTTGCCGTCGGCCTCCCGCAACGTTTCGCAGATGCTGCGCGACAGCGCGTTGCGCACGTACTCCGTCAGCACTTCCGGGTCCTTAGTGCGGCTGCCGTAATCCGACAGCACCTCGAGGATGCGGCCGAGGTCGCGGATTGAAACGCGCTCCGACAGCAGGTTCTGCAATACCTTCTGCACGTCGCCTGGTTTTAAGTTGGCCATCGCGTCTTCGACCACCTTCGGGGCGCTCTTTTTCAAGTTCTCCAGCAGCGTGGACACTTCCTCGCGCGACAGCAATTCCGGCGCGTGGCGTTTAATAACCTCTGTCAGATGTGTGGCCATGACGCTGGTCGCATCGACCACGGTAAAACCCAACGCCTCGGCGCGCGGTTTTTCCGCCGCGCTGACCCACGTCGCCGCAAGGCCGAACGCGGGCTCGGTAGTCTTGGTGCCTTCAACGTTGCCGCGCGCGCCGCCGCTGTCCATCGCCAGGAACTGGTCAGGCATAACCATCCCGCGCGCGATTTCGTTGCCGCGAACGCGGAAAACGTACTGGTTGGGCTCAAGCTGCATGTTGTCGCGAATACGGATGGGCGGCACGACCATGCCGAAATCGAGCGCCATCTGGCGGCGAATCAGCGTCACGCGCTCGAGCAGGTCGCCGCCCTGCGTCGCGTCGATGAGTTTGATCAAGCCATAGCCCACGTGGCACTCCATCGTGTCCACTTGCAGCAGCATTTCTACTTTCTCCGGTGCCTTGGCCGCGGCCGTCGCGTCGGATTTCGCTGCGGCCTCGGCCAGCGCGAGCTTGCGGGCGCCGTCGCGTCGCAAAAACCACCACGCGCCAAGGCAGGTGCCGGCGACCACGACCATCGGCAGCACAGGCATGCCGCCGCCCAGCCCGATCAACATCACGATCAGCACGCCGCCGGCAATCGCGAGCGTGCGGGGATTCATGATGAACTGCGACGAGACATCGTCGCCCAGCGAGTTGCGGCTGCTGCTGCGCGTGATGACCAACGCGGCGGCGATTGAAATCAGGAAGGCGGGAATCTGGCTGACGAGGCCGTCGCCGATGGTCAGCAGCGTGTACAGCCGCACGGCTTCGAGAAACGGCAGCGGCGGATTCAATATCGCGATACCGACGACCAGGCCGCCGATGACGTTGACGAGGGTGATGATGATGCCCGCGATCGCGTCGCCGCGCACGAACTTCGAGGCGCCGTCCATCGCGCCGTAGAAATCGGCCTCCTGGGCGATCTGCTCGCGCCGACGCTTGGCCTCCTTGTCGTCGATGATCCCCGCGTTGAGATCGGCGTCGATGGCGAGCTGCTTGCCCGGCAGGCTGTCCAACGTAAAGCGCGCCGCAACCTCGGCGATACGTGTGGCGCCTTTGGTAACAACGATGAACTGCACCAGCACAAGAATCAGAAAGATGATGAAGCCGACGACAACGCCGACGAGTTCAGTGCCACCGCTCCCAACGCCCGTCACGACCTGGCCGAAGGTTGCGATCACGTGGCCCGCGACCGACGACGGATCGCCGCCGCCGCGCGCCGCGCCGCCGTTGGACAGGATGGCCCTCGTGGAGGCGATGTTGAGCGCCAACCGAAAGAACGTCGACACAAGCAGGATCGTCGGGAAGGTGCTCAAGGACAGCGGCTTGTCGGCAAAGATTGCGGCGAGCAGCACAAGCAGCGCAAAGGTGATGTTGGTGATCAGCAGGAAATCGAGCACGAACACCGGCAGCGGCACGAGGATGATCGCAAAAATCGCGAACAGGCTAATCGCCAGCGCCAGCGTTTTGTTGCCGCGCAACCAACCCGCCGCGCCGTTGAGCGCGCCGGGTTGCGGTAGAGTGTTGGTTATCGTGGCCATGGTCGACTCCTAATCCGCTGCGGGGACAGTCCGCACGCTCGCTTCGCTCGCTGGGACAGTCCCTACGCTCCGACTTCGTCAAGCAACTGGTTGCGGCGGGATTTGTCCTTGCTCCAGACGAACGCCAGGACTTCCGCCGCGGCCTTCCAGAATTTCTGCGGCACGGCCTCGCCGACTTCGCACCAGCGATAGAGGCCGCGGGCGAGCTCGGGCCGCTCGATAATCGGGATTTCGTTTTCGCGCGCGACCTCGCGCAGCTTCAGCGCCAGGTTATCCGCACCCTTGGCCACCACGCGAGGCGCGGCGTCGTCGCGCTTGTAGCGCAACGCTATCGTGTAGTGCGTCGGGTTGGTGATCATCACATCGGCCTGTGCGGCGTCCTGCATCATGCGGCCCTTGGCGACCTTGCGCTGGATTTCGAGGCGCTTTTTCCTGAGTTGCGGGTCGCCTTCGAGGTTGCGCATCTCTTCTTTGACTTCCTGCTTGGTCATGCGCAGGTCCTGCGTGTGCTGCCAGCGCTGGTAGCCGTAATCGAGCAAGCCGATAGCCACCAGCGTCAGGCTTGTGTACAGGCCGACGAGGATTGCTTCGGTCGCGATGAATCCCGCGATGCGTGCGGCGCCGTTGCCGTCGGTGCTGAAGTTCTTGAGCAGGCCAACCATCGTGGGAATATCGGCACGCAGCACAAAGTAGAGCACGAGCGCGAGCACCGCGATTTTTGCCAGGCCGCCAATCAACTTCACCAGCGCGCGCGTGCTGAACATGCGTTTAATGCCCTTGATGGGATCAAACTTTGTTCCATCCAACTGGAACGGGTGAGAGCTGAGATGAAAACCGACCTGTGCGAAGTTGACGAACAACGCCGATGCCGCAAGCAGCACCATCAGCGGGACGACAATCATCGCGGCCACGGCAAAACCCGCCGTGAGTTGCGCGTTGACGCCGCCGGCGCTGGCGTCCAGATCGCCCAGCCGCGCCAGTGGCAGGATAAACAGCGCTTTGAGCTGATTGACAAACCACGGGCCCATCACGTACATCGCGCCGAACGCGAGAAACAGCACGACACTGCCGCTGAGGTCGTGGCTGCGCGCAACTTCGCCGCGGTCGCGGGCCTCCTCGCGCCGCCGCGGCGTTGCTTGCTCGGTACGTTCACCCTGTTCGTTGTCAGGCATCAGCCCATCCTCACGATGATCGCCGCGAGATGCCCGTAAGTGCCCTGCACCAGCCGGTCGGCGACCGGGGCGAGGTAGTTCACACTGAAGACCAGAAACACGAAGCCGACGATCAGCCGCGCGGTGAAGCTGAAGGCAAAAATGTTCATTTCGGGAATCACGCGCGCCATCAGCGCCAGGCCCATGGTGGTCAGCAGCACCGCCGCAAGTACCGGCGCGGCAAACGTCACGCCAATGACGAACACTTGCGGCGCCAAAGTCAGGAGAATCCAGCGCACGGCATCGTCGCTGAAGGACGCCTGGCAAAGGGGTATGCGCGCGAAGCTGAAATTGAGCGCGGTCAAAACGGTGTGGTGGCCGTCGAGGGCAAGAAAGCCCAGCATCGCGCCGAGAAACAGCACTTGACCGGTCAAGGCCGTGGGCTCGCTGGTGACGGGGTCGAACACCGTGGCGAGGCCGAAGCCCATTTCGTTGTCGATGACGTGCCCGGCCATCAGCATGCCGAACAGCAATATCTGCGCGCAAAAGCCGATAACCAAACCGAGCCCGAATTCGGCGATGCAGGCCGTGAGGAAGACGCCGCTCGATTGCTGAAGGATCACAGCGCCGTGCTGGTTGAGTTGCACGGGGAAGAGCAGCAGCGCGACCGCGACGCTGAGCCAGATGCGCACGTTGGCGGGAAACATGCCGCTGCCCCAGAAGGGCGCGCGGATGAACATGCCGCCCACGCGCAGGAACACGAGCAAAAACGTGTGCAGCGACGCCGTGCCCAGCGAAAGGGGATCAGTTGCGAGTTGCTTTAAGAAGTCCATACACACCTGCTTTTTACCGCGGAGACGCGGTGGCGCGGGGAACAGCAATTAGACTCTCCGCGTCCCCGCGACTCCGCGGGCCTATCCGCCGGCCATGAAACCCGGCATCACGTCGCGCCAAAGCACCGTCGTGTATTCGATCAGCGTACGGCTCATCCACGGAAACAGGATTACGATCAGCACCCCCACCGCAATAATCTTGGGGACGAATGAAAGCGTTTGTTCCTGCACCGATGTCGCCGTCTGGAAAATCGAAATCGCCAGGCCGACGATCAGCGTGACGATCAGCAGCGGCAGCGCAATCTGGAACGCGACCTCAAAGCAACTGTTGGTGACGTCGACGGCTTGTTGAAGTTGATCGGTCATAAGAACCGGGGGATAGGATCAGGGTTAGGGCTAGAATGTCCGATATCGGGAAAGGTCCTTGGAATGAGCGCTCTAGCCCTATCCCCGAACCTAACCCTCCGTCCTCAGTACGAAGGCACTATCTGGAAACTGCGGGCGAGGCTGAGGATTACGAGGTTCCAGCCGTCCACCAGCACGAACAGCAGCAACTTGAACGGCATGCTGATCAACACCGGCGGCAGCACGAGCATGCCCATGCTGATGAGCACCGTCGCAACCACCAGGTCGATCACCAGGAATGGCAGGTAGAGCACAAAACCCATGTAGAAGCCGCGCTTGAGTTCGCTGGTCACAAACGCGGGCACAAGCACCAGCGTGTCGACATCGCCGTAAGTCTTCCACTCGACGCCGGGCTTGGCCGGGTCTTCGCTGAGATCCTTGAAGAGCTTGAGGTCGGTCATGCTCACGTGCGTGAACATGAAGTTGCGCAGGCTGCCAACGCCCTTGTCGAACGCCTCCTGCTGCGTGATCTGTTGGTTCAGGTACGGGACGAGAGCCTGGTCTTTGATTTCGCCCAGCGTCGTGCGCATGACCATGAACGTCAATATCAGTGACAGGCCGATCAAAAGTTGGTTGGGCGGCAACTCCTGCGTGCCGAGCGCACGGCGAAGAAAACTAAGCACGACCACGATGCGCGTGAACGCCGTGGTCATAATCAATATCGCGGGCGCCAGCGTCAGCGCCGTCAATATGAGCATCAGCTCGACGGTGCTGCTGGAATCTTCGGCGCCCGCGCGCTGGATGAACGGAATCTTGACCGAAACGCCCTCGGCGCCGGCGCGCGTCGAGAACGCCACGAGCACGCACAGCGCCAGCGCGAGCAACACGCCCGCGCGACGCCATTTGCTCTTCATCAGTGCCCGCAATGCGCTCATGTGCGCTGGGCCTCCGCGGTCATGCGTTCGAGCTCGGCGCGGATCGCCGCAAGTTTTTCGCGCGCGGCGCCGCTGACGCCGACAAGCGCGCGGTCGAGCACATCGGTCGTCGGCTTAAATCTGTCGCTGGGCGCCACGGGACGATCTGCGGGCTCGCGTTCGGCGTCGGCGATGCTCGCGCGCAGGGCCTGCTTGAATTCCTTGCCGGCCGGGCTGCTGGTTTCGGCGGTGAGGCGCGCGACTTCGGCGGGGTCGCGAATCTCCGACAGCGTCGTCAGGTTCTGGCCGCCTCCGACCACAATCAGCCGCTCACCCACGCGAATCAGGTAAACCTGCTGGCGCGAGCCCAGATGCACGCGGCTGAGAATCCGCAACGGCCCACCCGTACCGAGATACCGGCGCAGGCCGGGATTGCGGCGGACGAGCCACACCAGGCCAAAGAAAATCAGCGCGAATACGCCCAGCCCGACCAGCAACTTGCCGACAGGTTCGACGGCGCTGGTTTCCGCCGGTGCAGGCGTGCTCGCCTGCGTCTTGGTTTCGGCCTTCGCGGAAATCGGCTCGGGCAGCGGCTTGTTGTCCGGGAAACTGCCCGCGGCAAAGGCAGGCGCGCACAAAACGGCCGCGATCATGACCAGCAAAAGCGCAGTGCGGAGTCCCATGTCGTCCCCTTGGCATATTATTCAAGTTTGGGGACTTTAGGTTATTTTATGTTTTTTACAATTGAAAAATCGGCACGAATGGGCCTTTCGCATTGTCGGCGGTGCAGATCTTACGCGCGATTGATGCGGGCGTTGAGTTCGTCGCACTTGCGCGACCAGCGTTCACCCAGGCGGGTGAGCTGTTCCTGCTCCATGTGCAGCGGGTAATCGTGTTTGTCGATCAGGCTGCCCAGCGCCTGCGTCAGCGCCGTCACATCGGCGACAAAGGTTGAGTTCGGGCTCATGAACTTCGCCTCGACGGCACGCAGCGCGCCATCGCTGTCGGCCATGAGCTGTTGCATGTTCTGGGCGCGGATCGCCAGCAGCTTGCTCGTGTTAATGAGCAGCTTGGGCTGGGTCTTGGCGAGTTGCGGGAACATTTCGCCGGGCACGCAGCCGACGACACTGGGTTCCTCGGCCTGCACGTCGGCCGCACGCTTGGGTTCTTCCTCGCCCAGCAGCACGGAAATTTCGCCCACGGTCTCGCCGGGGCGCACGATGCCGTAAACTTCCTGGCCCACGCGCACCGACAGGCGGCCGGAAACGAGAATATACACCGATTTACCGGGGTCGCCGCGGCGGCAAAGCAGGTCGCCTTTGTTCAGGCGGTGCTGGGTGCCGATGATTTCTTCCTTGTCCTCCACGGCGCGGTGCATGGTCGTGCTGGTGTTTTTCGTTGGTTCGCTGCTGCCGACCTCGCCGGTGCGGTAGGTCCACGACGCCTGCGCGGCCTTGAGCGCGCCCAGCACGTCGCCTTCTCCGCCGGCGTCTTCTTCAATGCGGCGGACGATTTCGACGAAGTCTGTGCACAGGCCCTGCAATTCGCGCATGAAGCGCGCGGCCTCGCGCTGCGCGCCGCCCAGCGCCCGGTTGGCGGCGACAAGTTTGCGCGCGAGAAAACGCGCGAGCGACAAGCCGAATTCGCTGTCCTCGGTGATCATGTTGAGCACCGAGCGGTTATCGAGCGGGACTTCGATTGCGGTCGTGGTTTCCGCGGCGACGAGGCTTTCCGTGAACTTGCCCAGGAGCGCGCCCTCGATGCCGAGCATGAGGTCGTTTTCCATGTGCAGGTTGAGGTCGCGCCCGCGCAGGATGCGGGCGTCGTCGGCGTTTTCAATGTCGCGGTCGGGAATGACGACGCTGCGCAAGGTGCCGTGCTTGAGGATGAAAATGCGGTCAGCCTTGGTGCCCTGTTTGCAGAGCACCTCATTTTCGCCGAATTCACGGATAAACGCCGCTCGCATAAACACAGCTTAGCAGATAGCAGTTAGCAGATGGCAGTTGCTATCCGCTATCTGCCATCAGCTATCTGCTCTCAGTATCGACGGGTCGGTCGCGAGCGTCACCAGCACCGCTGCGGCGATCACGCCGCCCGCAAGTAACGCGCCGCTGAGCAAGCCGCGCAACAGGCCGCGTTTGAACTCGCGCGACTGGCTTACACCGAGCACCAGGCCGCTGGCAAATGCCGCTGGAAGAAATTGCAGGACGATCTTCACGCCTTTTTCTCCTCGGCAGCAGTGGCGCGGATGGTGTCCCCCGGCCCCGGCGCATCGGGGATTTCCCAGCGGCGGTGAAGTTCGCACAGCACAATCAAGTTCAGCACGCCCGCAAGCGCGGCGTAAACCACGCCGGTCTGGTGGTCGAGAATCGCGAGGTCGTTGCCAAGGCTCCAGTCGCCGCGCGCGCCCAGGAAATTCATGCCGATGGTCAGCGGCCCGGCAAGAATCTGGCAATAAAAGTAGACGTCGTGGATCTTGATGCTGACGGCGGTGCCGTTGGAAAGCGCCACGCCCGCCGCATAGAGGCCGAGGATGACGACGCCGTAAAGCGCGCCGTGGGCGCGGCGGCCCATATAGATGTGGCCCAGGCCGGGCAGCAGCCAGCCCAGCAGCAGCGCAAACCCAATCGGCTTTTCTTTGATCCTTGCCTGTTCAGCCATGGCGGGATGTTAGGGCCGCCGTGGCGGCTGGGCTAGACTCTGTCTTGCGGGCTTGCCCCGCACCGTTAGGGTAAAGAGCGGCCAAAGGAGAATTTGCGATGAACCGGATGAACCGATTGATGCCCGCGCTCGTGCTTGCATGCGCGTTGCTGTCGGCTTGCCAGAGTTCCGAGCCCGCCAAGAACAACGCGCAGGAAAAGCCAGCCCCTGAAAAGACAGGGGTGCTGTCGCCGCTGGCCAACCTTGAAAGCGGGAAAATCCCCGCGAACTGGAAGGTCGAGGCGACCAAGTCCCTGGGCGACCTCGCAACCTGGCAGGCGGTGTCGGACAGCACCGCGCCCGGCGGCATGGCGCTGGCAATGACCGCAGCCAACCATGACTCCGGCAGCACCTTCAACCTGTGCTGGACGGACAGCATCCAGTTCAAGGACGGCACGCTGGAGGTGCAGGTAAAGGCCAACAGCGGTGAGACGGACCAGGGCGGCGGGTTGATCTGGCGCGCCAGGGACGCCAACAACTATTACATCGCGCGGTTCAACCCGCTTGAGGACAACTTCCGCCTGTACTCGATCAAGGACGGCACACGCAAGCAGCTCGCCACCGCCAAGGCAACGGTCGAAAAAGGCGCGTGGTTCAAACTCACCATCATCCAAAGCGGCGCCCACTGCGAGTGCTACCTCGACGGCGTCAAGATGCTGGAGGCCGACGACACGACGTTTGCCGACGCGGGCGGCGTGGGCCTCTGGACGAAGGCCGATGCGGCTACGTCGTTCGCGGGGCTCGTGATCACCCCGAAGTAGAGTTCACCTACCCCTTGACGCCGATGTAGAGGCCGCGGTCTTTCATCAGGCCGTCCTTGAGGAACTGCCCCTTCAAGCCCGCGTCGCGCATGTAGGCGAGGAACTTGTCGGTGTCGAACAAGCCCAGCTCGTGCCGGTCGACGTAATACTTCACGCCCTTGTCGCGATGCGCGATCAGATAGTGCATGTCCATGGTCGAAAGATCGCCGCGCACAAACGACACCGCCGCACGCGCGATCTTGATCTCGTCGTTGCCGTAAATCTCCCCGTGCGGTCGCCCGCCTTTGAACGTCTCTTTAGTGAACCAGGGCTCGATGATCACCACGCCGCCCGGCTTCAGGTGGCGCGCAAAACCTTCAATCGCGCGTTTCAGCCTGCTGTAGGTCTTCAAATAGCCGATCGAGCTGAACAGGCACGTGATGACGTCAAACTGGCGGCCGAGCTTCAACTTCGACATGTCCGCCGCGACGAATTTCACGCCCTTCACTTTGCGACGGGCGACGCGCAACATGCCCTCGTTGATGTCGGTCCCCGTGACTTTGAAATGTTTGGACAGGGCATTGGCATGTTTGCCTGTGCCGCAAGCGACTTCGAGCAATTCCTTGCCCGGCGACTTCTTGTACTTGCGCACTAGCGCGGCAATCTTCGCCGCTTCCTTGCCGTAGTCCTTCCAGCTGTAAATGATGTCGTAGTAATCAGCCAGGTCGCCGTAGATGCTTCGTTTCTGCATGGAATCACCCGTGCGTCACGGCTGTTTACATTGTTAGAAAGCGATCTTTCTTTTCCCACGGCACGGGCCTACGAAAGCTTGATAAGTTCGCGCCGCGCGGCATGTTATCGGCTTAGTCCGACTTGGAGAAGGCAAGGCCATGGCAGAACATCACAAAGTACTGGTCATCGGTTCGGGCCCCGCCGGTGATACCGCCGCGCTATACACGGGCCGCGCCAATCTCAAACCGATGGTCCTGGCGGGTTTCGGCAAGGGCGGCCCGCCGGGCGGCCAGCTCATGCTGACGTCGGAAATCGAGAACTTCCCGGGCTTTCCCAACGGCGGCATCGACGGCAAAGAGCTGATGGGCCGCATGCAGAAGCAGGCCGAGGAATTCGGGGCCACATTTAAAATGGTCGACGTCGAGCGCGTCGATTTCAGCAAGCGCCCCTTCCATGTCTCGACCGACGACACCGAATACACCGCCGACGTTGTGATCGTCTCGACGGGCGCGCGTTCGCGCCTGCTGGGCGTGCCGGGCGAAGAAAAACTGATCTCGCGCGGCCTTCATACCTGCGCGACCTGCGACGGCGCCTTCTACAAGAAAAAGAAAGTCATCGTCATTGGCGGCGGCGACAGCGCGATGGAAGAAGGCAACTACCTGACACACTTCGCCGACGTTGCGCTGGTCCACCGGCGCGAAGAGTTCCGCGCCAGCAAGACCATGCTCGACCGTTGCTTCAAGAACCCGAAGATGACCTTCAAGCTCAACGAACAGCCGCTTTCGTACCTGCTCCGTCCCAACGGCACGGTGCGTGGCATTCACGTCGTCAACACCAAGACGAAAATCGAAAGCGATATCGAAGCCGACGGCGTGTTCATCGCCATCGGGCACATCCCCAACACCGACCTGTTCAAGGGCCAGCTCAAGATGAACGAGGACGGCTACATCATCACAGGCCCCTGGGCAGGCGGCCCCGACGGCCACCCCAGCAGCTACACCAGCGTCGCGGGCGTTTTTGCCTGCGGCGACGTGCAGGATCACACCTACCGCCAGGCGATTACCGCCGCCGGATCGGGCTGTATGGCCGCCATTGACGCCGAGCGCTGGCTCGGTGAACACGGGGGATAGGTGCTGAACCTATTACTGGCATCGGCAGACCACGCGGCGGAGGCCGTGGGACAAGCGCCGGAACACAGCCCGTTATTCTGGCTGGGGTTCAACGGCTTTGTACTGGTCATGTTGGTGCTGGACCTGTTCGTGTTCCATCGCAAGGCGCATGAAGTCAAAATTCGCGAAGCGTTGTTGTTCAGCGCGTTCTGGATCGCGCTCGCCGTCATTTTCGGCATCTGCATGTGGTTTGCGCCGCAAATCGGCGTTGGCGAAGGTTTCGGGCCCGAAAAAGCCAAGCTGTATTTCCTGGGCTACGTGATCGAAAAGGCGTTGTCCGTCGACAACCTGTTCGTCTTCGTCGTCCTGTTCACGTTCTTCAAGATCCCGTCGCAACACCAGCATCGACTTTTGTTCTGGGGCGTGTTCGGCGCGCTTGTGCTACGCGCGATTTTTATCGTCGTGGGCGTCACGCTGATGAACTCGTTCACTTGGCTGATGTATGTATTTGGCGTGATCCTCATCCTTACCGGCCTGAAGCTTGGCTTTGGCAAAGAAAGCGAGCCGCACCCGGAAAAGAACATCGTCATACGTATCGCGCGCAAAATCCTGCCGGTTTCGCACCACTTCGAGGGCTCACATTTCACCACGCGCATCGACGGCAAGTTCTACTTCACGCCGATGTTCCTGGTACTCCTGCTGGTTGAGACCACCGACGTCATCTTCGCTGTGGATTCAATCCCCGCCGTGATGGGCGTCGCGCAGGAAGTCGTGAAGGATCCCGTTACCGGCGCGGTCAAGCGCTACACGGATTCGTTCATCGTCTACACATCCAACGTGTTCGCGATTCTCGGCCTGCGCGCGCTGTATTTCGCGCTGGCGGGCATCATGGGCATGTTCCGCTTCCTCAAGCCCGCGCTGGCGTTCATCCTCGCTTTCATCGGCGCCAAGATGCTGGCCGCAGACTACCTCCACACGGTGATGGACAAGACCACTGAAATTACGATCTCGCTCAGTGTCGTCTTTGGCACGCTGACTCTGGCCATCATCCTCAGCCTGCTGATTCCGCCCAAGCCCGCGCCCCACGGCGAGGTCAAGAAGGTCGAACCGGGGCCAGACCCCGAACAGGACGCCGCAAAAGCAAAGCGGCAAGGCGAAGCCGCAAAACTCGTGGGCGCAGACGAACTTCCCGACAAGACCCCGGATCAGGCTGAAGGCGCGGCGAAGTAAGCAGCCGTCGTCAGGCGCAGTCCGTTGGCCACCGCGAACGCCGGCTGCTTTGACTTTCCCTCAAGCTGACATTGCGTGATTTCCAGCAGGCCCTTGCCCGTTACCAGTAAAATCCCGCTCTTGTCGATCATGAAAATTCCCCCGGGTTTGGCCGCCGCCGCGCCGGTAATCACACGCGCGTCATGCACGATGATGCGCCGGGGCGGGCCCTGTTCGGGTTGCAGCATCACGCTCGCGCGCGGCCAGGGCTGCACGCCGCGAATCTGGTCACGAAGCTCAAGGGCGCTACGGCGCACGTCCAGCACGCCGTCTTCTTTGCTGAGCGGCGGCGCGAGCGTAGCCTGCGCGTCGTCCTGGATTTGCTCAGGGATGTTCTCGCCGCGCTCAAGCCGTTGCAACACATCCAGCATCGCCGCCGCGCCACGCTCACCGGCCTCCGCCAGCAGTTCCTCGGCGGTCTTTTCTTCGCCCAGCATCCACTGCTGCTGCAGCAAAATCGGCCCGGCGTCGAGTTTGCGCACCAGCCGCATGATCGTGATCGCGGATTCCCGCACGCCCGCCATCACCGCGCGCTGCACGGGCGCCGCGCCGCGAAATTGCGGCAATTTGCTCGGGTGCATGTTCAGGCAGCCGTGTTTTGGCAGACCCAGCACCGCCTTCTTCAGTATCTGGCCGAAGCTCACCACGACGATGACGTCCGGCGCAAGCGCCGATATCCGCTCAAACGCCGGTCCTTCGTTGACTGATTCGACTTCGTGGCACTCGATGCCGAGTTGCCGCGCCGCAAGCGCCACGGGGCTCGGTTCGGCGCCGCCGCGACGCGACCGGCGCGCCGCAGGCTGAGTAAAAACAGCCAGCGGCTTCATTGCGGGAATACAAGCCATCGCGCGCAACGTTGGAACAGAAATGTCGGGAGTGCCAAAAAAGATCGGTCGCATTTATATTTTTTACTTTTTTGGTGTATTTTATGTTTTGCGGATGTACAATAGCACCGGGGAATAGGTTAGGGCGGCTGAAAGGACCAGCCGTGAACGAAACGAACAATATCATCCAGATGAAGCCTCACCGAGGCCAGAAACTACGGGAACTTCGCCATGCACGCGGGCTCAGCTTGCAAGCCCTCAGCGGAATGGTTTTTGTGGACCCTTCCACAATCTCCCGCTGGGAGAGCCGGCGCGAGTTTCACCAATTCGCGCGGTTTTTGAAGGCGCTGTACCGCCTTGGCACCACGCCCGAGGAATTTCTGGGCGTGACCGCCGAGGAATTGCGCGGCGAAACACCCCGCGCGGCCATTGGCTAGGGCACGTTGCCGTGCTTGACGAGGATCTCCAGCCAGCGACGCAAACGTTCGGCGGCCTCAAGGTCACCGTGCTGCCGATGAAGGGCGATCAGGTTGCGCATGGTACGTGCGGCGATTTCGCGCTCGTTGACGGGCAGCAGCGAGCGCGCGTCGAACTGGTCTGAGGACTCGCGCACGAGTTTCTCGGCGCCTGCGCGGCTGATTTTCGCAAACCCGTCAAAGGGATCGAACAGGCTCCCCTGTTGAAGCGTGGGATCACCGTAAAACCCGAGGAAGTGCCCGGGCGCGCCGATGCCATAAACCGGCAGGTCCAGCCGCTGGCCGACCAAAATCGCGATGCTGCACAGGCTGATGGGGATGCCAAGGCCGCGTTCCAGCACGACAGGCAAATAGCTATTGGCGGCGTTGTAGTAATCATCGCGATTGCCGCGCAGGCCAGCTTCGCCGCCCAGGATGTCGGCGATTGCGGCCAGGCCGTTGTCGTAGGCGCGGTCGCCGGACAGCTTCGCGCCCACGCGCGCCGCGAAGTCATCAAGTCGCCGCTTCACGTAGTCATGCAGGCCGTCTTCGCCAAGTTCGGCCTCGGCCACCAACACCAGCGTTTTTTCCAGGTCGAACGACCGGGCCTGCGCCACGTCCAGCCATTGCCGATCCAGCAACAAGTAACGCGCGCGGGCTTGGGCGGCCTCAAGGTTATTCAGCACTGCGGCGGGCGAGCCGCGCGAAAGTTCGCCGATGCGCTTGAGGTCCTCGGCCGGCATCGAGGCCACGTGCGCGATGATGGTTTGCGCGCGCTCGAGCTCGGGTTCAGCGAGCAGTTGCAATAACGCCCGGATGTCATTGTCGCTCAATGCCATGGCCCGCAGCATACCACTTTGCGGCCGGGGACACTTGCGCCGCCGCGCAGCGTGCATACCCTGAAATCGTGGAACAGCGCTTCACTAAACCCGATTTCTGTCCTGGTTGCGGTCGCGACACGTCCTCAAGCGACGCCCACTGCATCTTCTGCTGGCAGGAATTCCGCGCGCCCGAGCTTGTGCGCTGGCGCAACGTCTACCACGCCTACAACAATGTCGACGCGTTGCTGGCTAAAAGCGCGCTGGAGAGCCACGGCGTGACCGTCCGCATCCGCGACGAAAACGCCAGCCGCATGATGCTGCACGGCCACGGCATGGCCGTCGTCCAGGCCGTCGAGGGCGAACATCTTCAAGCCCAGGAAGTCCTGCGCCAGATTCGCGGCGTGCGCACGGACACCGAGTTCGTTGAGTGGCAGTCCGTCAAACATCGCCTCGGCCTCGGCCGCATGATCGCGCTTGGCACCCTGACTGCGCTTGCCGCGCTGGCGGCCTGTGCCGCCGGCGCGTGGTTGAGCGGCGCGTTTGAATCGGATGCGCCCTCTGAACGTCCCGCCCGCGCGCGTTAACTTTGCTTCACACCATCGACACAGTCCTGTTTGACCTCGACGGCACGCTCACGGCGCCGGTGATCGACTTTGCCGACATGAAGGTGAAGCTCGGCCTGCCGCCAACCACCGGCTTCTTGATTCACGCCATTTCGCACCTGCCCGCGGACGAGCGCGCGGCGAAGGAAGCGACTATCCTGCGCGAGGAAATTAATTACGCGCGGCGCGCGCGGCCCAATCGCGGCACGAAGGAACTCGTTGACTGGCTCCACGGGCGCGGGATCAAGACCGCAATCGTGACCCGCAATCACCCTGAGCCCGTCGAAATCACACTCGGCGTCCTCGGCCTTCGCTTCGACGTCATCCTGCACCGCAACAGCGGCATGCCCACTAAACCGGCCCCCGACGCCGTCGTCGAAGCCCTGCGGCGGCTTGGGCGTGCGGCTTCGCGCGCGCTGATGGTCGGCGATTACGTCGACGACATTACCAGCGGGCGTGCGGCGGGCACGCGCACGTGTTACGTCACCAATGGCGCCGCGCGCGACCAGGGCGGCGCCGACCTGGTTGTCGAGCATCCCGAAGAGTTGCTTAGGCTGTTTCAGCGGGCATAATCCGCCCAATTCAAACGACGAGGGTTTTATGGCGACTGAATACAAACTGACAGCGCAGATGGGCGCGGGCTATCGCACCGATGTGAAGGTGCGCGACCACCGGCTGATTCTCGACGAACCCAAACCCACGGGCGACAACGCGGGCACGACCGCCTTTGAGATGCTGCTTGCGGCGCTGGCGGGCTGCACGGCCATGACACTGCGCGCCTACGCCAACCACAAGAAAATCGACCTCGAAGGCGTCGACCTCGAATTCACGCTCACGCGCCGCGACCAGGCGGAAATCGCCAAGCTTGGCCCCAACGCCAAGGCCACGTCCATCATCAAGAAGCTGAAGTTCAAGGACTCCGTACCGGCGGAACTGCGCCAGAAACTGCTCGACGTCGCGGGCAAGTGCCCCGTGAATAAGGCGTTGCTCGAAGGCTGCGAAATCGCCGGCGAGTTAGCGTAAACCAAATACATACACGGATAGACAGGATGGTCAGGATAAAAACGAAATCCTGCTTATCCTGTTCATCCGTGTAAGCAGTTTTACTGGGTCGCTTTTTTTACGACCGCCTTGTCGAAGTAATTCGTCGACATCCCCGCGTCAATCACCACGTGCTGCGCGTTGATGCCGCTGGAACGCGGGCTGAGCAAAAACACCACCACGTTTGCGACTTCTTCCGTCTTCAGCGCCTCGTGGCGCAGCGTCGCCATCTCGGCGTACAAATAGCTGTCCATGTAATCGGGAATGCCCGCGCTCGCGCTGGTTTTCAGCAGGCTCGGGCCTACGGCGTTAAAGCGCACGCGTGCGTCGGCAAAACTCTTGGCCAGGAACACCACCGCCGAATGCAGCGCGGCCTTGATCGGCGCCATGTAGCCGTAATTTTCCGCGGCCATGCGCGTATCGGAAATCCCGATGGTAACTACGCCCGCGCCGGGGTTTAACAGCGGTTTCAACGCGTTACTCAGCGCCATCAGGCTGAAACACGAAACGTTCACGGCCTGCAAAAAATCCTCGCGCGCGGTTTCGTGAAACGATTTGAATCCCTTCGCATAGTTCGCAAACGCGATGCTGTGCACGATGCCGTCCAGCTTGATTTCGCGCTTGGCCAACTCCGCCGCAAGCGCGTCAATCTCCTTTTGATTCTCGACGTCACACTTAAAAACGTTTGACGCGCTTCCCTTCAGCCCGCGTTCTTTATCCAGCAGCTTGCCCACTTCGTCTTGACGCGCTGCATTGCGCACACAGTGAATTGCCCGCGCGCCCGCTTCCTCAAGTACCCGGCCGCAGTACCACGCGACGGACTTCTTGTTCGCCGCACCCATCACGAGGATATTTTTGCCCGCCAGTTGGAGAAAATCGCTCATGCAAAACTACCTAACACGAAGGAACGAAGAAACGGAGAACAGCAACGATGTGAATTCAACACAAGACCCACGCTTTGCATTACTTCGCTCCTTCGTTACTTCGCGTTCAGGTCTTTGCCTTTTCCACCATCGCGACGATGAACTGCACGGTCAGGACTTTCTTGTCGGCGGACGTAACTTTGCCGGTCATCAGGTACGCGTTGCCCATCTTCTCGTCGAGGTTGACTTCAATGCGAATCGTCTCGCCGGGAAACACCGGGTTCCTGAACTTCGCATCCTGAATGCGCGTGACCATTGGATAAACGGGTCTCGCGTCGCGTGTCTCGTGTCCCGTGCCCACCTCGCCGCCGTTGACTCGTGACTCGGGACTCGCGACTCGCGACCCCAGCAGGATCGCCCCCGCCTGGAAACATGCCTCGCAAAGCAGCACGCCGGGCATCAGCGGGAACTCGGGGTAGTGCCCTTTGAATTGCGGTTCTTCCGCGCGGATCAGCCGCTCCGTGACAATGCGCGCGTCCGATTGCTCGACGATGCGGTCCGCGAACAAAAACGGCTCGCGATGCGGTATAGCGGATTTCACGCGTTCGTCGCTCATTTCGCCGCACCCACATACGCATCGACCTTGTTTGCGGCGATCACGCCGTAGTTCGCCGCACCAAGCCAGCCCGACATGATGATGCCCACGCTTCCTGCGTGGAATAAGCCGGGCAGTTGTTGATCGAGCTCCATGCTGACTTTTAAACCTTCCCACTTGGTGCCGAACGACGCGCCCATCTGCTGTTGCGTGTAAAATTCGAACGTGCGCGGCGTGCTGACCTCGACGTGGTCCAGCTTGTCCCGGATGTCGGGCAGGTACTTTTCGAGGTGTTCAATAGTGCGCTCCGCCAGTTCGCCCTTGGCGGCGGCGTATTCGTGCTCGTTCAGCGACTTCCAGTCCGCGTAATGTGCGTTGGTGCTGCTGACAATTGTGTAGCGCGGCGAAATGTCCGGCCGCGTCTTGGGGTAGTAGAAGCTGAAGGTGCGCGAAAGCGTGCGCATGTCGCACAGCTCTTCGCTGGTGAATGACTTCGCCTCGCTGCAAAACAGCAGATCCGTCACAAACGGAATGCTCTCGCCCTGCCGCACCCCCATGTAGACCTGGCAACTGGAGTTCGACAACCGCACGGCGCGCGTTTGCTCCACGAAGCCCGGTTTGAAATGTTCCGGCCCGACCATGTTCAAGATCGTCGCCTTCACGTTGGCGTTGCTGAGCACCGCAGGCGCCGCGATATCACGCCCGTTGGCGCACACGCCCGCGACGCGGCCACCTTTGACGAGAATCTTGTCCACGTTCACGCCGCTGAACATGTCCACGCCGTTTTTCTGCAGCTCCTTGCGCATCTTGAGAATGAGCTGGTCGGTGCCGCCACTGAACGTGAACACGCCTTTGCTCATGAAGTTGCTGAATACGATGCCGTAGGCGACCGCGGGCTCGGCCAGCGTGCTGCCGTTGGCGTAAGTGATCGGCTCCATCAGCAGCCGATGTACGTCGTTGCGGCCGGGAAAGAAGCGCTCGAACAACTGGCCGCAGGTCTCGCCCGTGTCGTTGTAGAAGTCCAGCCCGCGCAGATAGGTGAAGAACTTTTCAACAAGCTCCCGACTCAGGCCGAACACGCTGACGAGTTTGTTCGAGTAATCTTCGCGATTAAAGCTGGTCTCGAAGCTGAATTGCGGGTTGTCGAATTTAATGCTGTCGAGCTGAACGATCGAGTTGGCGATGTCGTCGTTCCAGTATTTCTTGCAGGTCTTTTTCATGCCGACGGGAAAGCCGTGCAGCGAAATATCGAAGATGTGCCCGCCGCTGCGCTTGAACCACGTCGCCATGCCGCCAAAGTTGTAGTGCTGCTCGACCAGCAGCACCTTGCGGCCCTGCTTGGCGAGCACGTTGGCGCCCGTCATGCCGGCAAGCCCGCTGCCGATCACGACGACGTCGTAGGCGGCCTTGGCCTTGTCGATGGGATTATGTTTACGCTCCGCCCGCCCGCCCGTGCTGCCCTGCAGCACGCGCTTGTTCTCAGCTTTCAAGCTAAATACGTCCGTTGGCGGGTTGGTATCGGACATCTTATTGAGCCCACGGAGCGCCACGATGCGCTAACAAAGTGGACATAGGGCGCGAGCTTTCAACGGCAATCAAATTCATGGCACCAAGGACATCAGTCTCCAGTCTCTTTCCCAGCGCCGCGGTGAGCGCGCTGTGATTGCGAGTCTGTTTCAGTGCCTTGCCCAGTTCGATGATCTCAGCATTTCCAATTTCAAAAGTCGGCATCGACGAGATACTCTCAGCCACGACTCGTTCCCCATATAGACCGACTATCTCCTTCAGCACCGATTCTCGTTGCGTTCTCGACAAAGAAACATCACGACCGACCTGAATAAGCGTGTCAACGATTCTGAAGGCATCATTAGTCACTGCTTTGTATCGCTCAGATCCAAGCTCATTGAACGCTAAGTCTGTGGGATGCGCATCTTTTGGATCACTCTTTATGGCTGTTGAATAGTCGATCGCTGACAGAGACCCGGTTCGGACTTGTCCAGGGAGGATGAAAAGACATCGAATCTTCCTCAATTCTAGGCGAACACTTTCATTTCGAGTGCCTGTCCCGACACATTCTTCCCAATTGTCCTTTGCCGCTAGCAGTCCATATGAGGGGGCTTGCGTCCGAGTTTGATGGTACAACTCTTCCATTCGTCCGTCGCGATATCTCACTTCTGCCAATCGATATGTGAACTTGTGAACCGGATTGTCTCCTTCGCGACGTTGAATCTCTGTATCCGAGTACTTGAGCATCCAGATCGCGTGCGGGTTTGCCATAAAACTCACACCCGCCTCGCCTTTTACAAACCTGCTAAGCTTAACGGTCGCGCGAAACAATTCATGCACTGCCCCTTGATCGTCAACTGCGATAACGTCAATGACCGGCGCCGCATATTTCGGACTCTGTTGGTTCGGAGGAGCCAATAGAGTCTTTAAGTTCGGTGCGGCAACCAAAGGGTCATCTATGACGTTCACCAATGCACCATTCCGTGGCGACGAGGACGGTGGGGTTTGATTCACCTGATCTTCTTTGCCTTTGCTACAGCCAACGAGCACTAGCATCACAACGCCCACGAACAAACAATTCGGGTTAGTTGCCATGGTCAACCTCCCAGTCCAGAACAATCGATAACCACGAGACAGCACTTGCTCACAGAGTATTGGGAACTTCTGATTGTTGCAGCACCCACTTGTTTGCCATGCTGATGCCGGAAAGCGCCGCGCTACTCCTCGCTCAGGTCTGACTCATGCAGCACACGCGCCGAATGAAATACCCGTAACACCTGCGCGCCTTTCTTACCGACCCGGTAGATCAAACGATGAGAGGCGACGAACACCTCGCGCACGTCATCGCGGCCGACTTCCGGCACCACACGGCCGCTTTGCGGAAAGCGCGCTACCATGTCGCCGCGCGCGAAAACTCGCGAGGCCCACTTTTCGGCGGCCTGTCTGTTGTCCTGCTGGATGTAGGCAACATAGGCGTCAATGTCATCCAGGGCCGGTTGCGACCACCTTTTGGCGTTCACTTATCAGCCCTCGCTTTAGCCCGCTTTTCGATCCTGCGCTTAATCCAGGCTTTTGCTTCCTCGTGCGACATTCCTTCGCCACGGTCGAGGGATTCCTCGGCCTCGCGCACGGCCCTGATTAGCCGGTCACGGTAGGTGATGTCCTCAAACTCACGCGGAGACATCACCACCGCGACGCTGCGGCCGCGCTGGGTGAGAATCAGGGGCTGGCCGGTCTTGTTGGTGCGCTCGACGAGCTCAGCCATGCGGGTACGAAATTCGCTAAGGGGCAGAATGTCGTGCTGTACGTTTGGACGTTTCATGGTATTACCTCCTGTCGTACGTTTAAGCGTACATGATGCGGCGAGCATGCGCAACTCTGGCGCTCGCTTACGCGTCGCGTTCTGTTAACACTCCGTCGCGTTGCAGCACCCATTTGTTGGCCATGCTGATGCCGCTGAGCGCCGCGCCGATGATGCCCAGAAACCCCTGGTCGGTTCCCATCACGTACAGATTCTTGACCGGCGTTTCGCCGGTGCGGCGTTTGACCGGCGAGCCATACACCGCGCCACCAAGATGACCGGTGTAATGCTCAATCGTGCGCGGCGTGAACATGTCGATCATGCTGACCTGAGGACGGAAATCGGCGAGATGGCGCGGCGTGATCGCGTTTATCGAACGCTCGTAACAAGCTTGTTTGGCGGCGGTGTAAGCATCATTGCCCAAGGGATTGGGGATTGGGGATTGGGGATTAGAACCTGATCCCTGATCCCTAGCCCCTAACCCCTGACCCCAGTCCGCCGGCACATTCACCGACGAGTCAACGCCGTCGTCACGCCGCAGCGCGCACCACTTCGCGTGATTGGCGATGTTCGTGACGCGGACCATTGGCGCAATCGGCTCATCCAGGCGGAAATTCTGCGGCATGCAGATCACGCCGGAGTCGACGTCGACCAGTTCATCCGGGCAGCGATATTCGAAACGGTCGCGATTAGAGAAGAAAATGATCGTGGCATCGGTCGGCATGGCGCCGGGGTTCAGGACGGAAATGCTTTCGGTAAAGGAGAGACGGCCGATGTGGCCGTTCAAGCCCACTGCGTCAGCGGTGGGATTACCGGTGCGCATGGGCATACATCCCACCGCTGACGCAGTGGGCTCCAAAAGCTTCATGCTTTCGACGAAGCCGGCCGAGGAAAGGACACAGTCGGCCTCGAGAACCTCGGAATTTTCGAGTTCGACCCCCACCGCCTCGCCAGTGCGCGAAACAATCCGCTTTACCCCTGCGCGCAGCCGCAACTCGCCGCCCAGCTCGCGGTAACGGTTGGTCAGCAGCGTCAGGACATGACGCACGCCTTTGGTCGGCCGCGCAAAACCTTCCATGTAAATCGACTTCCACATCACCACGAACTGGTCCCAGTCCATGTCATGTTCGATCGCGCTGCCATAAAACGTCAGCGGGCAGAACAGCATGTCCTCGAGCAGCGGCTCGGTAACGAAGCGGCGGACGACTTCTCGCGCGCTTTGGCGCGGCGCCGAGAGATCAAGTTCGTTGAAATCCGCGATCGCGCGCGTGAGATTGTCGAACGCGTCACGCTGCGCGGGAAACTCCCGCCGCACTTCGTCGCGCAGCACACTGAAGTCGTTAGTGAAGCGCAGCTTCGCTGAGGGAAAGCTGATCAGCGAATAGTTCTGCTCGTGCAGGTCGAGGTCTTCGTGCCGCAGCCGCAGTTGCTTCAACAGGCGCGTCAGCGGCCTGCCCTTGGCGCCGCGCGGGATGTAGTTCGTCATCGCGTGCAGGCCGACATCGAACTGCCGGCCCTTGAACTGGTAAAACGAGTTCAGCCCGCCCCAGACGTAGTGCTTCTCGAGCACAACGACGCGCTTATCAAACATGGCGAGGCGAATGCCGGCGGCCAGCCCGGACATTCCCGCACCAATGATGATGGCGTCGTATTTCATACGTTTGACGTGCTTCGTGTTTCGTGCGACGGGAACGGCGCTTTGCCGTACCACGTAACACGAGACACGTAACACGAATTAGACCTTCAGCGTTTTGCCCTGCATCTTCGGGCGCAGGTAGTTCACGCAGGAATCGAGCGTGGCGAGCTGCATGTAGTCCGTGTCGGGCACGTTTACGCCGTACTGCTTGCGCAGCTCCATGACGATGTCGAGGAAATCCATCGAATCGAGGTCGATCTGCTCGCGCAGACGCACGTCGGGCTTGAGGTTCGACGTGTCTTCGTCGGGCGCGATGTCGCCGATGATCGAGATGATGGCCTGTTTAATCTCACTGTCTTGCATGATTGCTCCAAGTGGTTCGTGGTTCGTTATTCGTTTTGTGGTTGCGGGTAACCAACCACGAACAACGAACCACGTCAGTTCACGTACTTCTTCACTATCAGCGCTGAGTTAATCCCCAGCATTCCGAAACTCATGTTCATGATCGCTTCAACGCGATCCACTTTGCGCGGCGTGTTTACGACCAGCCCGCGCATCTCGCACTTCGGGTCGAGATCGTCGACGTTGATCGTCGGATGCACGACGGCATCCGCAAAACTCGGCAGGTTGCCCGCAAGTTCCAGCGCGCCCGCCGCACCCATAGCGTGGCCGATGAAACTCTTGGTGTTATTGACGTACGCGTGCGGCGCGTCGGAGAACACCGTGCGCACGGCCTCGGCTTCGATTTCGTCGCCCTGTGTGGTCGAGGTGGCATGCGTGTTTACGATGTGGATGTCGCTCGGCTTCATTCCCGCCCGCTTTAGCGCGCCGCGCATGCATTCCGCCTGGCGCTGGGCGTTGGGCAACACGTAATCCGACGCGTCGGAGTTCACGCACCAACCTGCGATCTCGCCGTAAATTTTGGCGCCACGTTTGAGCGCGTCAGGCAGGCGTTCGAGCATATACAGGCAGCCGCCTTCGGCGACGACGATGCCGTTGCGCGCTTTGTCAAATGGCCGCGAGACCTTGGTCGGGTCGGCGTGTGTGCCGAGCGCCGTTTGCGCCTTGAAGCCCGCGAAGATGCCAAAGGTGTGAATGCTCTCAGAGACGCCGCCGCCAAACGCCAAATCAACTTCGCCAAGCTGCAGCATCTGGGCGCTGTGAATCAAACCAAGATTGCCCGCCGCGCAGGCCGCGCCGATGGCGTACGCAGGTCCCGTAATGCCGAGATTGAGAGTAACTTCGCCCGCGGGATTGTTGGCCACGGTGCGCGGATTGTGATGGTGCGTCCAGAACGAAAGATCGTAGTTGTACTGCTTGACGTTGTGGATTTCCGTTTCGGTCTCGACGTTGCCGTGCTCGGTTGTGCCGACGAAAACGCCGACGCGGCTCTTGTCCTCGATCTTGAGGCCCGAATCCGCCAGCGCCTCGTGCGCGCAATAAACCGCGATGCTGCCCGCCCGCGTGCCGCGGCGCACATCCTTGCGCGACTGATATTTCGTCGCTTCAAAGTTGCAGATGCCCGCGACGGTTTTGCCGAAATATCGAATCTCGTACGGCTGCACGCCCGACTTCCCGGTCAGCAGAGCGTTGCGAAAATCGGCGAGATTGTTGCCGTTGGGCGCCGTCAAACCAACGCCCGTGATTACGATGCGAGGAAGCGACATTAACCTTCCTCCTTGCCGCGGCCAAGCGTGGCCTTGGCGATCGCCGCGCCGCGCTTGGCGACTTCCGTGGGCACGCGAATGCCGATTTCAACCATGCGGCGGATCAGGCGGTTGAGGCGCGACTGGCCTTCACTCGGCAGGCCCGAGCTCGCTGTGACGAAGAAGTTGATGGCCGCCTCGGCGAGCTCGCTGGTGTTGACGATGCTCTGCAGCGGCGTCACGCGCGCGTCATCCTTGCCGTAACTCTGCTGCACGTGCGCGAGCGCATGCGCGGCGTTCTCCTTGAACTTCGAGATCGCCACCTGTTCGCGGCGGCGCAGGACCGTCACGACGATGCTCATGGTATCGCTGACGGCGGCGTGGAGCTGGCAGCGGTGCTGGGCCGAAAATTCCGAGGTGATTGCGCCCCATTCGCGCAGTTCGCTCAGCGATTCGCTCGTGGACCCGATGCTCATGTTGAGTTCGTGGGCGATGTCGGCGCTGGAAAGCGGCTTGCCCGCGAGGACGAGGAAGCCCCAGAGCCGCCCCAGACGCGGCTTGAAACCGATCGCCTCGAAAAAGCGCTCGAAGGTTTGCAAGTGCTCGCGCAGGCGATCATCCATCAGGTCTTTGGCATTAGTCGTCATACCGTTGTCTCCACAACTGTTTTTGCGAATAGCTCATCAAGTGCGGCAGTGCCGGTGCGTTTGGGCGCATATCCCAGGTCGCGACGGGCGCTGGATATGTTGAAGTAATGGCTGGTCGCGAGGTTCTCGGCGACAAAACGCGTCATCGGCGGCTCGCCGCGCAGGCCGATCAGGCTGTAAAAGAATTCCATCATCGCGCCGGCGCGGTAGGCGGTCGCGCGCGAGACGGATTTAACAACCGGCGCCAAACCCGCGCGCTTCAGGACTTGGCCGATCCAGTCCCACAGGTTCACGGTTTCGCTTGCAATGAAATAGGCCTTGCCCGCGGCTTTGTTCTTGCTGTCAAGCGCGAGCACGTGCGCATCGGCGGCGTCATCAACGTGCGTGATGTCCACTTTGTTCGAGCCGTCGCCGACGCGGCGGAGTTTGCCTGCTTTCGCGCGCGCAAGAACTCTCGGCACAAGGTGCGGATCGCCGCCGCCCCATATTAAGTGTGGCCGCATGGCAACTGTTGCGACGCCCGCGACGCCGTTGGCCGCAAGCACTTCTTCTTCGGCGAGGCGTTTGCTTTCGACGTAATGCGTGAGGAAGCGGGTGGCGTAGGGCGTGCTTTCATCGGCGTTTTCCAGTGGTTTGTCGCCGAACACAACACTAGGCGTGCTGGTGTAGATAAGCTTGCGGACGCCTTGCTTCTGGCACGCGGCGAGCACGTTGCGCGTGCCCGTCAGATTGATGCCGAAGTATTCGTCGCGTTTGCCCCAGACGCCGGCCTTTGCGGCGGTGTGAATTATCGCGTCTTGGGTGGCAATCGCATCGGTCAGCGTTTTGGCTTCTCGAATATCACCCATGACCCAGCAGGGGTTTCGGGTCTCGGGTTTTGGGTTTCGGGAGCGCGCAAATACGGTGACGTCGTCGCCACGAGCGATCAAACGCTCGACAATGCGAGAACCAAGGAATCCGTTGCCGCCTGTAACCAGAACCTTCACGTCCACTCCTTCGTCAACTGCATTCACGGCTGGACACAATGAACATTGATGCAGCTCATCCCGACCATCCCGTTCATCCGTGTAAGCTTTTCTGCGTTTCGGCCCATTTCGACAGCGCAAGGCGGTCGATCTTGGCGTTGTGGCGCACGTCCACGGGAAATCCTGGATGAAACAGCACCTGTTTGATCGCGCGCGTGGTTTCGTGTTTGGCCGCAAGCGCGAGAAGTTCGGCTCTCAGCGCGTCGGTGCCCGCGTCGGTTTCGACGATAAGCACGGCAGCTTGATTGGGTGCTTTGCCGACGCCGGCAAGCGCGGTGCGTTGGAAATTCGCGGACACGCTGCCGCGCGCCCCTACGAGACCGTTGAAAATCGGCTCGACGCGGTCGGGATAAACCGGGCCGCCGGCGGTGTGCACGACGTGGTTGCCCCGGCCGCAGAACCACAAGCGGCCTTGGCCGTCGAGATAGCCGACGTCGCCGATGCGGTGGTAAAAACGGTTGTCGGTTGTCGGTTGTCGGTTATCGGGAACAGCAAATGCGGGCGCTGCCCTGTCATACACCTTCGATTCCGCAGTCTGTTGCGGCCGGTTGTAGTAGCGACGCGTGGTCACGGCGCTGCTGACAAGAATCTCGCCGATCTCGCCACGCGCGCAATCCTTGAAATCCCCCACCGTCAGCGGGTCCTCGGGCGACGGCGCACGCGTGCGTGTCAGCTTCGCGATGCGGACTTCAACGCCATTCAACTGCTTGCCGACGCAAGTGCCTGCACCCTGCGCTGTCATCGTGGCGGTCTGGCCGATCACCGTTGACGCGTCAATGCATGAGAGCGGCAGCGATTCCGTCGCGCCGTAGGGCACATGAAACTCGCCGCCGGGCGCCATGCGTCCGACAAATGGTTGCATAACGTCGGCGCTCACACTCGCTCCCGCACTGATGATGCGGAGCAGTGTTGGAAATAGTGTTGTGGCCGTCCCGGCCGCACGTGATGTGGCCATCTTGGCCGCAGGCTTAGCTAACTTCTGGTCCGACGATGCAGGGGAGACATTATCAGCAATTGCGGGCAGGATGCCCGCAACACGTCGCCAGACCGCGGGCGAGGCGAAACTCATCGTGGCTTTGTGGTTGTTGATGGCGGCGACGATGGTTTGCGGGGCCACGCTGGCCGGGCGCGAGAAATCCATATCCGGCACCACAACCGTGCAGCCCATGCCGAGCGTGAACAGCGCAAACAGCGGGAAGCACGGCACGTCGATTTCGCCCGGCTGAATGCCGAAGTAATCGCGAATCGCCGTCACCTGGCCGTCGAACATGCCATGTTCGTACTCAACGCCCTTGCTGATGCCGGTCGCGCCGGAAGTAAACAGGATCGCCGCAAGTTCGTCGGCGCGGGTGTTCACGGGCGTGAAGGCGCCGCGCTCGCGCGCAGCGAGCTGTTTGAGCGTCTTGCCGCCCCAGAGCCAGCGGCGGCCGATGGTCACGCGACGCTTGAGCGTTGCAAATGAGCGCGGGTGCAACTTCGAAAGCAGATGAACGAGCGGAATGCCGACCAGCGCGACCGCTTTTACATCCGCGACACAGGCCAGGGCGTTTTTGCGGCCCATGCCCGGGTCGATCATCACAGGCACGGCGCCGATTTTCCAAAGCGCGAACGTGAGCGCGAAGAATTCGGGCGACGGCTTGACGGCGAGAACAACTTTGTCGCCACGAGCAAAGCCATATTCGATCAGCCCGTGCGCGATGCGGTCGGAGAACGCGTTGAGTTCGGCGAACGTCACGGCTTGGCCGCCGCGTTGCATCACCACCGCGCGTTGATCGCCGCGCGTTGCGGCGAGTTGTGGCAGCAGCCGCGCGATATTGCAGGCGGCTTGCACAGGCAGTTCAGCGACAGAAGTCGTCATGCGACCTCCATGTGCTTGTGCAAGAGCATCGAAATCTCGTCGCGCGCGTCCTCCAGCACGAAATGGCCTGCGTCGGCAAAGCGATGAACGTTCGCGGCGGGAAAGCGCTTCTTCCAGCCCTCGAGAAAGCTGTCGTTGAAGCAGAAGTCTTTGCCGCCCCAGCAAATCAGCATCGGCTTGCCCGCGAGCTTCGGCAGACCGGCTTCGATGTCCTTGAGCGTCTTCCAACTTGGATGCGACGGGCGCAGCGGGATGTCCTGCACAAAGCGCAAGTGCGCGACGCGGCGCGCCCAGGTCGGGTAGGGCGCGAGATAGCCGGCCTTGGCGGCGGCGCTGAGCGGCCTTTTGGCGCAACGCATGAGGGCGCCGCGCAAAAACCCGTTGAAGCCGCGGATGGCCAGCGCGCCGAAACCCGGGATACGGCAGACGTTGACGCTGAGCGGGATGCGCTTACTTGCAAATGCGGCGGTGTTGAACACAACCAGCCGCTTGATGAGATCGGGCCGACGCGTCGCCAGACCAAAACCGATCGCGCCGCCCCAGTCGTGAACGCCAAGGTTGATTTGTTTCAGGCCGAGGTGATCGACGAGCCTTTCGATGTTCGCGATGTGCTGGTCGAGGCGGTAACTGTAGTCCTGCGGCGAGTCCGACAAGCCGCAACCGATGTGGTCAGGCGCGATCACGCGCATGCTGCCGCGAAATTCGCTGATCACGTGGCGGAACAGAAACGACCAAGTTGGGTTGCCGTGAAGAAGGAGGAGGGCGCGGTTCGCGGTTTGCAGTCCGCGGTCCGCGAACTGCGAACTCTCGTCAACGTAGTGCATGCGCACGCCGCCGAGGTCGAGGTAATGCGATTCGAACGGATACTCGGCGCGCCAGAGTGGCGCGGGCGCCCCGTCCGCGTTGCCCTCAATGAAAACAGGCAGGCTGGAAGCCTGCCCCACAGCTACATCACTGGGTGACACGCTTACCATTCCAACCCCAGGTTCAAACATACCAGGCCGCTGCCGATGCCGAGCAGGGCGACCTTGTCGCCGCGTTTGATCACGCCTTGCTCGCTTCCCAGCGCGACCGCAACGGGCAATGCGGCGCTGCCGATGTTGCCGAGCGTTTCGACCGTCGGGAAATCCAGCTTCGGCTCGAGTTCAAGCGTCGAGAACACCATCTTGCGGTGCGCCGAGCCCACCTGATGAGTGAACACGCGGCCGACGTCGCCGTTGTTCCAGCCCAGCGATTCTTTGGCGTCACGCCAGGTCTGCGCCGCAAGCGCGATGCCGTGGTGCATCAGCGTTTCGCTGTCGGTTTCCATCAGCGGGCCGACACTGTTGCCCGCGGTCATGCCGCCCTGGCAAAGCTGGTTGTGCTCCGTCGCCACCCGCATCGCGCCGCCGACGAGACGATGGCCGCGCGTGCTGAGCTTTTTGCTCGTCAGGATTACCGCGGCGCCGCCGCTGCCGATGGTGAGCGACGCGAAGCTGAGTTTGCTCGATTTGCGCGTGATGCTCGCGTCCGTAAGCATGCGCTGGACGGTCGCCTCGACGAGCGGGCCGCCGTCTTCGCCCGCGACGACCATGCCGGCCTCAATCTGGCCGAGTTCGATCATGTTCGCGACGATCAACATCGCGTTGGCAAAGCCGAGACAGGCGTTGCTGACGTCGTAAAGCTGGCAGGCCGCGGGCAGTTTCAGCGCGCGGTGAACCGTCGCGGCGGTCGCGGGTTCCATGTGGTCGCGGCAGACCGACGAATGAATCACGCAGCCGATGCGGGAGCGGTCAAACCCAGTTTGTTCGAGCACGCGTTCGCCTGCCCGCGCGGAGATGTCCGAAGGCTTTGTGCCCGATGCGAAGAATCGTCTTTCACGAATACCGGACATCAGCTCGATTCGGCCGACGCTAAAACCCATGCGTTCGTAGAACGGCGCGAGCCGACGTTCGAGTTCTTCGGACGTGACGACGCGCTCGCCTAAAGCGTGCGAAAAGCCTTCAATGCATACGTTTTGGAATCGCATGGGGCGGCAAGTGTGCCCGCGGCGCTCTCGAAACTCAAGATATTTCAGAAATTCTTGAAACATGCGATAAACACGTTATGCACCCGCAAAGACCTACACGGAATAAATCCTGTCCATACTGCCCATCCGTGAATGCCTTTTGTTGCAATGTGGTGGTACGCGTCTGTTTCCTCGGTGTTTTACCAGAACGCGTTGGCTTTCATTTATCACCTGCGCACCAAGCATGCCGACGGCTTCGCCAAGCGGGAAGTGGCGCTGCTGGACGGCAAGTACAAACACCTGACGACCAACTTTCTGGGTTTAAGGAGCTCGTCGCCAAGGATTTAAGAGCCTTCGACAAGGCGGTCAATGCCACTTACTTCCACTTGTCCGGCACGAGGTCGGCCATCGACTTGATCTCGTCGCGGTAGGAATTGCCGTTTCAGGGCGAGGCGCCCAAGTTCGCTAAAGCTCCGTCGCGGCACGGCCTCGCCCCAACGATAAACAAAACCCACGGACTAGAGGCCCGTGTTGCAATCACCGTTTTTTGTTGAAACGTTTAGCATTCCCACTCGTACTACCTGATGTCGCAAGATTTAGCGCCCGCTGCGGCGGGGGTACGTTGGCTTGGGGACCACCAATGGCCGCTAATCGCCTTTCGTCGCTCAACATCATCCTGCTGGTGATCACCCTCGCGTCGGTGCTCCTGGCGACCTACGGCTTCATCCAGGGCGGGCCGCGCAACCGCAGCAACAACGTCGAAAGCAACATCGCTGATGCCGACGACGGCCGCAACCCGCAGCCGCGCGACGGCGCGCCTGTCCGCGACGGACGCCGCCCCCCCGACCCCAAGCCCGTCCCGCCAGGCCATGACGGCGGCAATCCCGGCACGCCGCGGCCAACGCCGGAACCGCGCGTTGACGCCGACCCGGTCACTCCCGCGCCGCCGCCACGCGGCGCGTCCAACCCGTCAGACAGCGGCAACGCGGCGATCACGGGCAGTGTGATGGATGCAGGCGGAAAACCCGTGGGCGGCATGGCCATCACGGCGCGCCGCAGCAACTTCAATGAAATCATGCCTTACTTCGACGGCATCGACGCCGAGCGGTTCAAGTCCGAGATGGCGCAGTACCTCGCCGCGGCCGACCGCGAAACCCGCAGCACGACAACGGGCAGCGACGGCAAGTTCAAGTTCAGCGGCCTCGATGCAAGCCTGGCCTACGACATCCGCGCGATTTCGACGGGTTCGGGCGGCGCAACGGCCAGCCGCGTCGCCGCAGGCGACAACGTGACACTGGTGCTGTCGCTTGAGGGCGTATTGCGCGGCAGCGTGGCCGGCGCTGACGGCAAGCCGCTGACGAAGTTCACCATCAGCGTCAGCGTCAACGGGCAGAACTGGAACCAGCGCCGACAGACTTTCAACAGCGCCGACGGCTCGTTTTCGATGACGCTGCCCTTTGGCATGCGGCGCGTTCAGGCGTCGGCGCCGGGACTGGCGTCGGCCAAGGCCGTCGAGGTCACCATCGATGCCGATGGCGCGGAGGTGGCGCTGAAACTGGAAGCGGGCGCGGTCCTGAGCGGCATCGTTACGGACAGCGGCGGCAAGCCGCTGGCGGAAGCCGCGGTCACGGTACAGGCCGTCGGCGGCGGTGACGACGACACCATCGACCTGAGCCGCGGCATGCGCAGGTCAAGGGACCGCGGCGGCGATGCGGCCTTCAGCGTCAACGTCACGACGGACTCCCTGGGGCGCTACCGCATCGACAGCATCCCGCCGGGCGACTACACGGCGACAGCCAGCTACGGCGAGGCCAAGCAGGAACAGAAAATTGCACTGCCCGCGGGAGAAACGAAGCAGGATTTCAAGCTCGACAGCGGTGTACGCGTGACGATCAAGCTGACGGACAGCGGCGGCGGCCCGATCGAGCCCGACAATGTTTGGTTCCAGGCGGCCAACGGCGGGTGGGGGCAGGCCAAGCGCCTGCCGATCACCGAGCGCGGGTTGCTCGAGTACGCCGGGCTCAAGGCGGGGCAGTACACCATCAACATCACCACCGCGGGCTATCCGCAATATTCGCGCAAGGAAACGCTCAAGGAAGGCATTCTCAACCAGTACGAAATCAAGCTCAGCCCCGGCGCGAATATTTCCGGCACGCTGACAACCACCAGCGGCGTGTCACTGGGCCAGGGCTACCAGTTGCGGCTGCGTCGCGACGGCGAAGACGATAACGCGGCCTGGGGCCAGGGGCGCACAGTGCAACTTGGCGCCGATGGCTCGTTCAAACTTGGCCCTGTCGAAGCGGGCGACTGGACGCTTGAAGTGATGAACCAGAACTGGACGGCGGTGCACAAAGAAAAGATCACCGTGACGGCGGGCGACAACCGCATCCCCCTGAACGTCGACGCCGGCGGGACGTTGAAACTCACGGTGACCACCGATGATGGCACGACCGCCGAGTGGTGCGAGGTCACCCTGACGGGCGCCGAAGGCAAACGCTACAACGGATGGGCCGACGCCAAGGGCATCGCTACGATTTCGTTCATCGCGCCGGGCAATTACAAGATTACCCTCAACTCGCCGACCGGCAGAAGCCAAAGCAGCGACATTTACATCCGCAACGGCGTCAACGAACAAAGCCTCACAGTTCGCGCGCCTAATTGCATCAGGGTCACCTCGCTCACCAATGATGGCCAGGCCAAGGGCGCGGGCATGCAGGTCGGCGACCTGCTGTTTGAGTACAACGGCAAACGTTGCAACAACATGCAGGACATTTACAAGTTCGTGCGCGAGACCAAGGACACCGAGTCGATCACCGTTGCCCTCGACCGCAACGGGCAGGTAATCACCCTCAACCTCAAGGGCGGATTGATGGGCATTACCGGCGAAGACGCAGTGCGATAATCCCCCGTGGTTCGTCTGGAAGCAAGGCATGGCGGCCAATCGGCTCTCCGGCCTGAACATCCTGCTACTCTTCGTCACGCTGGTTTCCCTGGCGCTGGCGGCGTATGGTTTTTCGCGCGGCGGCGCGATGGCGCCAACCCTTGTCGAGCAACCGCAGGCCGCTGGTTGCAGCGGCGGCAGCGGATATTGCGCCATCGCCAATGGCGGCAATGCGTCAAATGCGCGCGCCGCTGATTCAGCCGGCGGCGGCGACGCACACGCGAAAACCGCCTGGCGCGAAAAGCCCTTGGCTGCGCTGGAGAGCGCATCGCCGTCCACTGAAGCGGCCGGCGCGCTGTTTGATCCGGCGAAATCCAATCCCAGCGACCAAGGCGACGGCGTCATCACCGGGGTCGTGCTCGACGGCGCCGGCAAGGCCGCTGCCGACGTAATGGTCACCTCGCGCCGCAATGACTTCGACCTCGACTATCCCCACTTCGACGGGGTCAACAGCCACGGCCACAACCTCAAGGTCGCCGGGTATCTTCAGGCCTACGAGCGCGAATGGCGCGGCGTAAAGACCGACGCCAACGGCAAGTTCGAGTTCACCGGGCTCGACGGCGGGCGAAGCTACAACCTTGTTGCCGCCGCACCGGGCCGCGGGTCGACGAGGCGCTACTCGGTGGCGCCGGGCGACCACGTCACGCTTTTGCTCTCGGCGGAGGGCTGGCTTGAGGGCGTTGTGACGACGCCCGAGGGCAAACCCGCCGATCAGTTCACTGTCTGCATCGAGGACCCCAACCGCGGTTGGAACATCGAGAACCGCACGTTCCGATCTGCGGCGGGAACTTTCCGCATGTCGGTGAACGCCGGACGCACGCGCGTTTACGCCTCCGCCCCGGGTGCGGCGCCGAGCGAAATCACCGAAGTGCATGTCACCGAAGCCGGGGCGCGCGTGGCGCTGGCGCTCAGACCCGCCGTGACGTTGTGCGGCGTTGTCACCGACCTGGGCGGCGCGCCCCTGGCCAACGCCGTTGTCGCGTTGTCGCTCGACCCCGAGGCGGGAAGGCGGCCGGCCGCGCACATGGTGGCCTCGGCCGACGGCGATGTGATGTTCCGGTCGGGCGGCACGTTCATCGAGGTTGACTACACGGATTCCGACACCGACCAGGGCCCCGGTGAAACGATGCAAGTGCAGGCTGATAGCAAGGGCCGCTACCTGGTCGAGGGCCTCGCTGCCCAGGTGTGCACCATTATCGCGCGCTATGGTTCGGCAAGTTCGAGCGAAAAGACCGAACTCAAGCCCGGGATCAACGAAAAGAACTTCAGCCTCGACGCCGGGTTGCGCTTGGCGATACGCCTTTCCGACGAAAACGGCCGGCCCGTCGACGACGCCCGCATCAGGTTCCTGCAAGATGATGGTGAGGACGTGCGCATCCACGCCATGAAATGGCGCGAGCCGGGCCTGCGCGAGTTCGCCGGCCTGGCGCCGGGCACGTACACGATCGTCATTGCCGCCGACGGCTACCCGGAAATCATACGCAAGGAAGAACTCAAGGCCGCCATCGTCAACGCCTTCAGCTACCAATTGCCTCCCGGCGCCGAGCTGTCCGGCGTCATCCTCGGCCCGGGAAACACCTGGCTTGGCGCAAATTGCGACGTGCGGCTGCGGCGCGAGACCGACAGCGAAGTCGACATCGAGGTCAGCTCGAGCAACGCGACCGCATCCGACACCGAGGCTGACGGCTCGTATTTCCTGGGCCCCGTCGAGCCCGGCGAATGGATACTCGAAGTTGTCACGAACTGGTGGCAAGTCAAACATTCGCAGAAGGTCAAACTTGCCGCCGGTCCGAACAAACTGAGCCTCACCCTGGATTCGCTCAATACATTGCAGGTCAAGGTTGCGGCCGCCGACGGCGCCCCGATGGTCAACGTGTCGGTCTGGGTCATAGACCCGCAGGGCGAATATTCCAGCGCAACCACCGACCACCGGGGTATGGCGGTGATTTTTCTCGCCGGCACAGGCGAACATAACCTCAGCGCCCATGCGCCCGACAAACGCCACGTGGACCGGCGCGTCAACATCGAGAAAGGCGTCAACGAGTTGACGGTTGAATTCAAACTCACGCGCGGCTTCAAGATCACCGCCATCACCAAGGACTCACAGGCCGAACGCGTCGGCCTGCAAGCTGGCGACATCGTAGTGCAATACAACGGCGCCAAGGTTACGTGTTCGGCGGATCTCCAGCGCCTGATTAGCGAGGCAGCCGACCAGGAACGCGTCGAGTTCACCGTCGAGCGAAGCGGCTCGAACCTGAACTTCACCGGCAAGAGCGGCTTGCTGGGCATAAACGGCGAAGACGCGGAGTGATTGCCCGGCGCGCTCGTCGCGCTAAGTAAGCACCGCCCCGGCAACTTCGTTGCGCGCGACTAATAACGCGATTATAGTCCCACTTCCCCGGGCAGGGGCGAACAGATCGTACAGCGGCGCCGCCGCGAGAAAGGTGATTTATGGGCGCGCAGAAACTTGCCTTTTTTGTGCTCACGTTTGTGCTGTTGCTCGGCGCGGGCGCATCGACGTTGCAGGCGGGCGGCACCACGAGATACTTCGACCCGGTAAGCGCGGGCGATGGTAACTGGACGGTAGGCGGCATTGATGGCGACTGGCGCGATGCGCCTGCAGACGGCGGCTCGGCGGCTACCCCGCCAGGCCTTACCGCCGTTGATTCCGCCCTCTTCGATCAGGGCGGGGTGCAATCCGTGGCGTTGACCGCCGCACTTGCGCAGGGTTCGACGCTTTCCGTCATCGTGACCAACGCCACGGCGGCGGTGACGATCAACTGCACCGGCGATAACACTTTTAACTTCGTGTCTGTAACCGCGGGCGCCAGCCTCACGATTGCCGGGACATCGTCGATGACGCTGACCGTAACCGGGTCCATCGTTCTGGGCGCGGGCGCCGTCCTGAACATCGGCGCGAATTGCCGCCTCAATAACACCACAACCGGTTTCGCCCCCGGAAACGGCACCGTCACTATTGCCGCAACCGGCGTATTGGAGCTGGACGTCTCCGCGGATTTCACAGGGGTTACGGTCACCAATTCCGGCATCCTCCGCTTTGACACGCAGACCGGCAACATCAACGTCACGCCGCCGACGGCAGTGGTAGGCGCAACGGTCGAATGCATCGGCGGCGGCACCGTCAACCTGCTGACCAACACGCTGGCATGCACCAACCTTGGCCTTGCCGGGGGCGTTACTCTTTCGGGTTCACCCGCTGTCACCACTACGGGCAACACCACCATGAGCGGCGCAGCGGTCGGCGCGGGTTCGCTCACCGTCGGCGCGCAGTTGTCGGTCACGGGCGGGACCAACTCGGTTACACCGCTGTTGAACGTCGACGGCGACTTCATCATCAACGGCGGCGCCAACTTCACCAACAACGGCGGCACCATGACCGGCGACGACATGATCTTCACGGGCGCAGGCGATGTTTCGCTGGGCGGCATCACTACTTTCGACCGTGCGGGAACGACGTCCGTCACGCTGGACGCCGCTGACGACATCGGCGGCAGCATTTCGGTAAGCGCCGGGACGACCGTGACCATCACCAACGCCGTGAATCTGGGCGGAGGCACCGTCGCGGCCACAGGCGTGTTGAACTGCCTGGGCCAGTTGAGCCTGTTTGCGGGCCCGACGATCACCAACAACGGAACCATCAACCTTGGCGGCGGCTTCAGCGAAACGGGCGGCGGGAGCATGGCCGGCGCCGGGCTGCTGCAACTGACCGCGAATCAAACCTTCGCAAGCGACGCGACCGCGTTCACGCTGGGCCGCACCACGGTGACCAACGGCGTCACCGCGACCATCAACGGGTCGTTCATCCTCACCGACGACCTGACGCTGCTGGTGAGCGGGAGCTGGGTCGGCGGCGCGGGCGACGATCTCACCATCGGCGCATCGGCGGGCGACCTGACCATCACCGTGGCGGACGGCACGCTGTCGGGCAACATTTTCACCGCCGGCAACACCGCGGGCGTCGATATCACCGTCGACGTCACCGGCACCGGCACTTTCACCATGGACGACATCGTGGTTCCGCTCGCCGGCACCGCGGGCAACGTCAACACCCTTACCCTCAACCAGGCCAGCTCGGGCGTCATCAGCGTGACTGACACCGTCGCGGTCGCGTCAGACGACGCGAATTCAGCCGGCGACGGCAGCGAACTGATTATCACCGCGGGCTCGACCGTCACGTTCACGGCCGACGTTTCCATCGGCACCAGCGGCGCCGGCGGCGCAACGACAGAAGTCAACGGCGCGCGTCTGACCCTCGGCGCGGGTTCGACGATGAACCTCTCCGGCGTTGGGGCCGAAGCGGTCTTCGAGGTGGGCCGCTGCAGCATTCTCGCGGTCAACGGAAACAGCGGCAACGAGGCCGCCATCGCCGTAACCGGAGCAACACCCTACGCGATGACGCTGGACGGCGGCGTCGACGTCGACTTCCTCGACATCGGCGGCTACGACAGCGACGGCCTGCAGTTGCTGGCGCGCTTTGGCGAAGCGGCGGTCACCACTTTCCACTTCTCGGACGTCAACTTCACCGATGGCGTCATTGGCGGCGCGCACCTGACGGTGGGGCCTGACCTGGTGGCGTCGCGCGGCGGCTTTGCCGTCGGCGAGGCGCGTTTTGAAGACGTCTTCTTTGACAACTCCGTAGGCGTGACGGGCAACGTTATCGTCGCCCTGACCGTCGACACATCGAGCCTGAAGCTGGCTAACACCACCGACGACTACGGCATCGGCTTCATCCTGACCGCCAATGCGGCTGAAGGCGCCGGCGTGGCCCTTAACATCGGCGGCGACAACGACGGCGCCGACGAGAACGAAAACATCACCTGGGAATTCTTTGTGGTTTCCACCAACACGCTCACCGTCAGCACGCACCCGGCCAACCTGACCGGCGACGTCACGCTGGGAACTCTGCGGGTGCTGCTGGTTGCGAATTTCACACTAACCGGCTCCGGCGGCACGACTGTCACCGGCATTACCGTGGACCTCGCCGGTGCGAACATCGCCGCCAACATCGAGAACGTGACCCTGGGTTTTGACACCGACAACGACCTTGTGGTGGACGCGTTATTCGGCGTCGCGCAGGATCCCGCCGGCGCCGGAACCCTCACCTTCACGGGCTCCCAGGCATTCGCCGCAACGGCGGTACTGCGCCTGTTCGTGGGCGCGGACATCGAGGCCGGCGCGGGCGTCGACACCATCCGCGTTCGCATCCTTGACGCGTCAACGGATGTAACCGCGAGCGCCGTTACCGCCGTGACCGGCTCGGCTGACGGCACCGTGCGTACCATCGTTACGGGCGGGGGCGGCGGTGGTGGTGGCGACGACGACGGCGGAGGCTGCGTTGCCGTCGTCACGGGCCCCTGTTGGGCGATACTTGGCTTGCTTGGCCTTGCGGCCCTGCGCCGGCGCAGGAAGCAGGCGCAGGTCGAACGTTAAACAAAACCGGCGAGGCCAAGTGCTCGCCTGTTCATAACAGAAAAAGGGGTCAGGCACGCAGCGTGAGCCAGACCCCTTTTTGCTATTCAAGTTCTTCGTAGCGGGCGAAGTTGTCGCGCTCGCCTTTGCCCGCGAGCGGATAGTCCTTGCGCAGCACGTGGTCGGTAAAATATTCCGGCGTCAGCACGCGGCGCATATCGTTGTGGCCGCCAAAGCGGATGCCGAACATGTCAAACACTTCGCGCTCAAGCCAGTTGGCGCCCTTGT
>JADLAK010000007.1 GCA_020848275.1 Planctomycetota bacterium | reverse complement strand
TTGATCCGCGATGGCGCCGACGTGGTGCACTCGATCATGGCCAAGGACGGCCTGCGCGATTTCCGTGGGCCCGCGCGCCGCTGGATCGAACCCGTGACCGCCGCGCGCGCCTACACCCGCGCACACCCTGGGCAATGCTTCGAGGTGCGCTACGAGGACCTCGTGCGTGAGCCCGACGCTGTGCTCAAGCGCGTTGCGGATTTCCTCGGCCTGCCCTGCGATCTTGAGGCCTCGCGACGCCTCGACGTGGTGGCCGAAATGGGCGATGTCGGCCGCTTTGCCCACCACGCCTCGGTGCGCAAGCCGGTGTTTGGCGACAGCATCGGCGCGGGCCGCCGCGACCTCTCGCCCGAGCAGGCCGTGCAGTTGCAGGCGCTGATCGGGCCCCTGCTGCAAGAGCTGGGCTACGCTAGACTGGCGCCATGACCGTTCGACACCCGTTGATCTGGGTAACGCTGCTGATGCTGCTGGCGTTTGCGGTGCTGACGCCGCCGCCCGACCACGTGATCGACACGCAGTTGCGGCTGCGCGTGACGCGCGCGATGCTCGAGACCGGCACGCTCGAAATCGACAACGACCCGGCGTTTTCGCACCTGACGCCGCAAAGCCCCAACGGGCGGCACTACTGCGTGTACCCGATCGGGCAATCGCTGGTGTTGCTGCCGCTGGACTCGACGGCCAAGACGCTTTCGTACGTGATTCCCGTAGGCGCCATTGAGCAGCGCACGCTGCGCGATTGCCTGACGGCGTGGATGTACTTCTGGACGATCAACGGCCTGCTGGCGCTGGCGGTTTATGGCGTGTTGCGGCGGCTGCGGCTATCGCGGCGCAGCGCGGCATTGGGCACGCTTGCGGTGTTTTTCACGTCGCTCTGGCTGATCTGGTCGCGCAGCATGCAGGAGGAAACGTTGGCGGCGTTGTTGCTGGTATCGGCGCTGTATTTCGGCCTGCGCGGCGCGCAAAGCGGCGGCGTCGGGCGTTCGGGGCTGGTAATCGGGGCGTTGTTCGGCCTGCTGGCCAATGTGCGCTACAACGGCGCGTTTGCGGCGCTTGGCGTGATGGTATGGGTGCTTGCGGCGTGCCCGGACATGAAATCGCGCGTGCGGCTGGTGGTTGCGGCGGCGGCGGTGCTGATTCCCGCGCTGGGGCTCGCGGGCTGGTACAACACGCTGCGCTTTGGCAGCGCGGCAGAGACCGGCTACCAGGCCTACGGAGCGAGCATCGGTCGAAGCTGGGCGTTCAATCTTGCGGATTTCGGCGCGCTGACGGGCGGCTCGGACTTCGGGCTGCTTTGGTTCGCGCTGCCGCTGCTGCTCCTGCCGTTTGCGTTTGCGGGCAAGCGCCGCACGCTCGTTATCGGCGTATGCGCGCTCGGCGTGACGCTGCTGCTGCACGTGATTTTCCTCAGCGGGTTTTTCATGCACGAACCCGGCGGGCACTTCGGATACTGCGGCCCGCGTTATCTGGCGCACGGGGCGATATTGCTCGCCATCCCCGGCTGGGTCGGCGCGCGCGCGGCGATGCGCATGGGCAGGCGGCTGCCGCTGGCGCCGCGGCTGGCGGCGATCGCGCTTGCGGCGGGCGCGTTGTTCCAGCTTGCGGGCGTGCCGCTGCAGGCCGAAATCGAGCGTTACCAGGACGCGATGGCGAATTACGCCGAGACGCCGCCGCCGCGGCCCGCGGCTTACGTCCCGCGCCGGTTCAAGAACCTGCTGATTGCGGCGACGGGCAAAATCCGCGAGGAAACCGTGCCGGAGAAAATTCGCGAGCCCGGCAAACTCGACGACCTGACCGCCGAGCGCATCGCCAATGCCTGCACGCCCAACCTGCTTCCGTGGCGGCTGCCGCTGCAGGGACGTCCGCACGCCGTGCTGCCGGCGTGGCTGATTGCGGCAGTGTCGGCGTTATGGTGGGCGGCGCTCGCGGGGCTGGTCGGGATGATGCTGGTGGGTCTGCGCAGGCTTACTTCACGCTCGCCCATGCGACCAGCGACTGGCCAAAACCCACCAGCCGATAAAACGGGTCAAACAGCCTGAACAGCGGCACCAGTGCGTTAAAAGCGCCGACCTGCGACTGGATCGCGCCATCAGCGAGCGAGCGCGGACGCGCGAACACCGAGTTCAGCCACCAGCCCACGCCGCCGACGCCGTTGAAGGGACGCAGGCGCGCTATCGTGAAACCAGCGTCCGTGAGTAGCTTGCGCAGCGTCGCGCGCGTGTAGCGTCTCTGATGGCCCGCCAGCTTGTCCATCGGCCCGTACAGCGCGGGCGACTTCGGCACGAAGATGCACAGCCGCCCCCCGCCCTGCGCGCGCAGCAGCGCAGAGGCGTTGGCGACAAACCTGGCGTCGTCGGCAATGTGTTCGAGCACGTTGACCGCGACGACGGTGTTGATCTTGCGGCCGGCAAGTTTTGCCGGCTCGATGCCGTCCATGCACACGGTCGAAACGCCCGCGTCACCGGCGAACTCGGCGGCGATGGCGGCGCAGGCCGCGGCGTCGATGTCACTGGCAATCACTTCGTGGCCGCGATCCCGAAGCCAGCGCGTATAAATGCCGTGGCCGCTGCCGACTTCGAGAGCATTGCCCTCGACCCAGCGCGCGAACGAGCTGAAGACCCAGCGATGGTAGCGCAGGGCTTTGCGCATCGCGGGCGCGTAGGTCGTATCGCTGACGACGTCGCTCATGCTTTCTTTCGCCGAAGGGTCACGCGCCACGAAACGCCGACATAAGCCGAGAGATGTTCGAGCGTGAAATCCGGGTCCCTGGCCCAGGCTTCAGCACGCGCGCGGCGGATGAACTGGGTTTGTGGCGCATTCAGTTTGTCGAACACGTTCAGCATGTTGCGCCGCGCGCTCAGTCGTCGCCAGTTGCCGATGTATTCGTAGTACGGCAGGAATTTCAGCGGCAGCAGGTACCAGGTGTAGGCGAGCGGATACACCCAGAGCGTGATCCACCACGACAGCAGCGCGATCAACGGCCGCGGCAAAAAACGCAGGAACAACTTGCGTGGAAACTCGATCAGCCAGCGCGCCAGCGCGTTGCCCTCGTGCGAGTAACACCAGATGATCACGCGGCCGCCCGGCTTAACACAGCGGCGCAGGTTCGCGACCGTCGCGTCCGGATCGTCGGTGTGCTGCACGACGCCGACGCAGATCACCGTGTCGAAGAGTTCGTCAAAGTTCATCGTCGCGATGTCGGCGTTGCGGATTTCGACGTTCTTGAATTCCGCGAGCGCTTCGCGCGCGAGGTCATCGGTATTTAAATCGACTGCCGTCACGCGCGCGGCGTACTGTGCGATCAAACGCGTGTGGTGACCGCCGCCGCAACCGGCTTCGAGCACCGATTCGCCTTTCATCGATTCAAGCGTGTTGGGCGCGATCCATTCGCGGAACAAGAACTCCGTCTTGTCGCGATAATTCGCCCACTGGTAGTGCCACTCGTCCTGGCGGGCCTGTGCGGCGGCTTCGGTCATACTCTACCCGGCCCCCGCCGACGGGCGCCGCTGCGAGCGGAGATATAGGCGACGCCGGAAAGCCCGATCAGGATCAGTACCACGGCGGCCATCAGCACCGCGGTCATCGTCCCCCACGGGCTGGGCTTGATCGCGCCATAGAGAAAACCGGCGAAGCCCAGCGCGACCGCGAAGCCGATCAGCGGCAGGTAGAGCTTGAGCGGGTTGTAAACCGCTACGATTTGCACGAGATACTGCGCGGTGCGCAGCGCGTCGCGCAGCCGCCGGACGTGGCTTTTGCCCACGCGCTTGCTGTAGGGAATGGGCGCAAAAGCGACCACCCAGCCGCTGAGCAGCGACGCCAGGGTCAGGCTGGTGGTGAAGCTGAAGCCGCGGCACAGGTCGCCGCGAAGCTCCTCGACGATGCGCCGATCCATGATGCGCAGGCCGCTATTGGCGTCTGGTACGTCTTCGCCCGCGACGTAGTTGCACAGCCAGCGGTAAATCATGCGCATGCCGAAATGTTCGGTCAGGTTATCGCCGGTGCGCCGACCAATGGCGTGATCGGCGCCGTCATTGATCAGTTTCCACAGGGTCGCCAGCGACGCGGGCGGATAGGTGCCGTCGGCGTCGGCAATGGCGAAATAGCGCCCGCGCGCGACCTCCATGCCGCGCAGCAGGCTGTGGCCATAGCCCAGGTTGCGCGGGTTTTTAATGACGCGCACGCCGGCGACCAAGGTTGCCCGGGCCGCGGTCTGGTCGGTGCTGGCGTCGTCGACGACGATGATTTCGGAGCATACGCCCAGCGCCGCAAGGGCGGTCTTGAACTCGCCCAGCACGCGCTCGATGGCGGCTTCTTCGTTGCGCGCGGGGATGACAAGCGACAACGCGACCTCGCCGGCCTGCGCGGCGGGGGCGTCAAGTTCGGGTTCGGCGATTGCAGCGCGGGAGGCCATCCCCCGATTTTTGATAAGGTGGGGCCGATTGCAAGCGTGGGGTCTGGCTCAATTTCGGCGTTGTGTGCCGAAATTGTGCCTGACCCCTTCCCGTGACAGGCAAAATAATGTGCGGAATTGCGGGCATTTCGGGTGAGAACGCGCGGCATTACGTCGCACCGATGATCCGTGCCCTCGCCCACCGCGGCCCCGACGCCGAAGCCGCATGGCACGACGCGTACATGGCGTTGGCGCACCGGCGTCTCTCGATCATCGACACCAGCGACAGCGCCAACCAGCCTTTCTTCGAGCCCGAGGGCCGCTACGGCATCGTCTTTAATGGCGAGATCTACAACTACCGCGAGCTGCGCCGCACCCTTGAGGGCGAAGGCGTTGTCTTTCGCACCCAGAGTGACACGGAAGTCCTGCTTCATTGGCTGATGTCGCGGGGGCCCGCGGGTTTAACAGCGTGCAACGGCATGTTCGCGCTGGCGTTTTACGACGCGCGTGGCGCGCGGCCGCAACTGATGCTGGCCCGCGACCGTTTCGGCAAGAAGCCGCTGTACTACGGATGGCTCGAGACCGGCATCGTGCGGCGCTTTGCCTTTGCGAGTGAACTGCGCGCGCTGATGGCCTGCCCGGAATATCGCCCCCGCGTCAGCGCGACCGGCGCGACGCTCTTTTTAATGTGCGAACACGTGCCCGACCCGCAAAGCATGCTGGCGGGCGTTTCATCGCTTGCGCCGGGAAGCTACCTTACCCTCGATGTCGCTTCCGGCGCGACGGCCGAGGGCAGGTTCTGGGACCCCGGCCAAGGCGTGCACGGCAGCAGGCCGATTGTCCCGCCTTCAAGTTACGAAGAAGCCCTGATCGGGCTGGACGACCGCCTGCGGCAGGCCGTGAAGCTGCGCCTGCGTTCGGATGTTCCACTCGGCGTACTTTTGTCGGGCGGCGTTGACTCGGCGGCGGTGGCGGCGCTGGCGCGCGAGATGCTTGGCCGCGAAAGGGAGCTTCACACGTTTTCGGTCGCCTTTGACGAGGCCGACTTCGACGAAAGCGTGCACGCCAAGGCGGTTGCGGATCACCTCGGGACGACTCATCACGAAATCCGATTTTCGCCCGCTGAAGTCGAGCGCGTCGTGGGCCGGACACTCGATCACCTCGACAACCCGCTCGCCGATGCCGGTGTGTTCCCGTACATGCTGCTCTCGCGAGCGGTCAAGAAGCACGTCACGGTTGCGCTGGGCGGCGATGGCGGCGACGAAGTTTTTGCCGGTTATGAGCCCTTCAACGTGTGGAAGAAGGGCCGCTGGATGCACCGTTTCTTCGGATGGAACGGCCTTTGGCGCGCGTTAAAGGCATTTGCTGAAATCGGGTCGCCGCAGGAGGGCTACATGCCCTTTCGTTACAAGATGGCGACGGCCCTGCGGGGCGCGCCCTTTGGCGACGACGAACGCCTGTTTGCGTGGACGGCGGGCTGGATGCCCGACGAACTTCGCGAGGCGGCGACAGGCGAATTGAGTTACGCGCTCGACCGTGCCGACGCCGCCGCACACAACCGCGACGCCTGGCGCGGCGCCGCTGAAAAGGACTGGATCCAGCGCCTGGCGCGGGCGTTCCGGGCGACGTTTTTGCAGGAAGTGCTCCAAAAAGTGGACACGGCTTCGATGGCGCACGCGCTGGAAGTTCGCGCGCCATTGCTCGACGCCGATGTTGTAGCCTACGCCGAGCAGTTGCCCGGCAAATGGCTCTGGGCGGGTCCCGGGCGAGGCAAAAACGTGCTCAAGGACGCTGTGCGGGCGCTGCTGCCGCAGGGGGCGCTCGACCGCCGCAAGCAGGGATTCAGCATACCGGTGTATACTTGGTTGCGTTCCGGCCCGCTGGCCAAACCGCTGCGTGAAGCGGTCGAGGCGGAAAGTTTTCGCGCGCTGGGCTGGTTTGACCATGACCGGCTTACGCGGCTGATTGACGAACACCAGGGCGGCAAGCGCAACCACCGCAAGCGCCTGCTGCCGCTGTTGATGCTCGCGCAATGGCACAAACGCTGGATCGCCCGATGACCGACGCCGCAACCAACGTCCTTAAAGTACCCGCCGAGCTCTACCGGCTGCGCTTTGGCCGATTCCTCGAAGACTTCGTCTTCACCTGGGCGCTGATTGCGGCGGCCTGGTTGGTCGCCGCAAAGTTCAAGATGTGGTGGGTGTGGGTCCCGGCGGTGCTGATCGTCGGCGTGCAACTTAACAGCCTGAGTAACCTGCTGCACGACGCGGTGCACTGGCGCGTTCACCCGTCGCGGCGATTCAACGACAATCTGGCGCGCTGGTTTCTCGCGGCGCCGCTGTTGCTGCCTTTGTCGGTGATCCGCACCAGCCACCTGACGCATCATCGCCTGCTTGGTGACGCCGCCGATCCGGACATCATGTACTACGGCAACCGCGCCAAGGCGACCAGGCTGGGCTTTGTCGCGTTCTTGCTGATGCTCTTTAGCGGCCTGCAGTTCCTGCGCGTGGGCTTGAAGCTGCTCTTTGGCTTGCGAAAAAAAGCCGCCGCCGCTGTATCGACGTGGGACGGGCCCGAAGGCCCCGTGCCCGCCGACCGCAGCAGCTTGCGGCTGGACGTCGCGGCCGTGGTTATTGCGCAGCTTGCGATTGCGGCGCTGTTGTGGGCGCTGACAGGTTACTGGTGGGCCTACGGCGTGCTGTGGTTGTTGCCGGCCATTTCGATTCTCGTGGGTCTAAACTCCCTGCGCACGTTCTGCGAGCACATTGAGATGACGCTCGACGACGGCAGGCCCCTGCCGCGGCTATACACGACGCTGAGCATGCGCATGGAGCGCCATGTAATCGCGCCCATGAACATGAATTATCACGGCGAGCACCACCTGCAGGTCGCCGTGCCCTACTACAACCTGCCCAAGCTGCGTGAGTTCTACCGCGAGAATTGCCCCGCCATGCCGTATGCGACGCGCCGGTCTTACCTTGGCACCCTGCGCGATTACTGGCGCGCGCTTCCGCTAAAGGAGCGCAATGGGTGACACCGGCGCCGACGGCCTGCCCCGCGCGCGCGACGGCCGCGTGCTGTCCGTGCGCGGCTTCGGCGCCGGCCAGCCCAGCGACATCCCGACCGAGGAAATCCCCTGCCCCTGCTGCGGCGGCAAGGACTTCACGCCCGAGGCCGAGGGCCGCGATTTCGAATACGCGACGTCATGGCAGACGTGGCGGTTTTGCCGTTGTTCAGCCTGCCAATGCCTGTTCTTGAACCCCCGGCCCAAACTCGACCAGTTCGCGCGCATTTACCCGCCCTGGTACTACTCGCTCGGCGGTGAAGGCGGCGGTTTCGTCGATGCCGTCTGGCGCTTCCTGCAACGGCGCAAAGCGCGCAGCTACTTGCGGTTGACGGGCAAGAAATCCGGACGCGCGCTGGACGTCGGTTGCGGCGACGGACGCTTTCTCGCGTCGGTGGCAAGGGCCGCGGGCAAGATCTGGCGCTGCGAGGGCGTCGAGGTCGGCGAAAACGGCGGTCGCGCGGCGCGCAAGGCGGGAATCACGGTGCATGCGGGTTTGGTGGAGGATTTGCCGCTGGAGCGCGGCAGCTACGACTTGGTCTGGATGCAGCAAGTCATCGAGCACGTGCCGTTTCCGCCTAAAACGCTGGCGCGCGTGCAGGAGTTGCTGGCGCCCGGCGGAACGTTGATCCTGGAAACGCCGGATTTGGGCGGCTGGGACGCGCGGCTGTTTCGCCGCCGCTACTGGGGCGGCTACCACTTCCCGCGCCACTTCGTGCTCTGGGACCGCGCGGGTTTACGGAAAATTGTCGAAGGCGCGGGGCTGAAGGTGACACGTCAGCGCGCGCTGCTCAGCCCGGTGTTCTGGGCGTTTTCGATGCGCAACCGCGCGATCGACAAACGCGCGTCGAAGGTCTGCGCGAAGTGGTGGTCGGCGAGCAACCCGCTGGTGATGGCCGAGGCCACGTGGATTGACCTGTGGCAGAGCAAACTGTTTGGCAACTCCAGCAACCAGCAGCTAGTGGCGCGAAAGGACGGCGGCTAACTGCTTGCCGACCGCGTGCACGGTGAAATGTTCGCGGGCGTACCTCCGGCCCGCTTCCGCCAGCGCGCTGCGCGCGGCGGCGTCCCCCAACAGTTTTTCGATGGCGATGGCGAGCGCCTCGGCGTTGGGCTCGACGCCGAATGCGGCTTTGGCGCGCTCCAGTTGCGGCGTCAGCAGCGCGCGGCGGCTGGCAACGACCGCGACGCCCGCCGCCATGGCCTCGGCGGCGACCATGCCAAAGTTCTCGTAGCCGGTCGATGGGTGCACAATCAAATCGGCCTTCGCCAACTGATCGAGTACCCAGCCGCGGTCCCGCAGCCCCGCGAATTTGACCTTTTGCGCCAGTGGCCCCGCGAGTTGCCGCACACTTGCCGAATAGGCTGTGTCTTCGTCGGCGCCGGCGAGAGTGGCGTGGAAGTCGACCCCGCCTTTGTGAAGCAAGAGCAGCGCGCCGATAAGCTCGCGTACACCTTTGCGCGGGTGCAGGCGGTTGAGGCAGAGGATGCGGGGTGGTTTGCCCGCGGCCTCGCGCTTGACGCCGAAAAACGCGGCGTCGACGGCGTTGGGAACGACGCTGGCCGGCAAGGCTTTGACGGCGGCGCGTGTGCGCGCGCGATTAAGTTCCTCGTCCGTTGAAAAGAGCAGCCGCGCATGTTTCAGGCTGCGGGCTTCGCCGGTGTTCCAGCGCACAAGTTTGCGCCAGGCATGATGTTTCAGTGCGTCCGGGTCTAGCATGCCGTGGGGGTGGGCGAACGCGCGTACACCGGCCTTGTGGGCGGCTTCCAGCGCCAGCCGCGTCGGCGTGAGCCACAGCGAGTGTGTGATCACAGCGTCGAACTCGTCCATGTGCGCCGCAAGCCACGCCGCGAGTGCGGCGCTGTTGCGCGTGAGCTTCGGCCGCGACGGCGCAAAACGGTGGACGATCGCCCCAAAATCGCCGTCGTTTGCGCGATCGTCGCCGTCATCGACGGCGGCGATGGTCGAGTGAATGCCGGCGGTCGCCAGCGCCGCGCAGAAACCGGCAAGCGCCGTGCGCAGGCCGCCTTGGGCGGGATGCAGGCTTGGAATGACGTGGAGGACGTTCAACGGTCGAGCAATGCGTTGCTGACGCCTGCGAATTCGCGCCGGTCGATCTCGTGCAGGCCGAGGATGAATCCGACCGACGTCCAGCACATCAGCGTCATCGTGCCGTTTTCAAGCACGGGGTAAGCCTTGAACAGAAACCAGCTCAGTTGCGCGCAGACGTACACCCAAAGCGCGTAACGCAGCGGCATATAGCGCCCGTGGCGATGTTCGATGGCGAGTTTCAACAGGCCCAGCATCAGCCAGACCAGCACAATGGCGCCAAGCACCATGCCGACGTCGCCGAAACAGAACTTGATCAGCGCCGTGCCCCACTCGACTTCCGTGTTGCTGCTGCCCTCTTCGCCGACAAGCGCCAGCACCTGGCCGCTCTTGCCCGCCGTGCCGGTGCCGGCGCCGATGGGCCCGGTATCGAACCACTGCGTGACCTCGACGGCATAAGCCATGCGCGTATTCACGACTGACGGATCCAAACCCGACCAGAACGCCTTGGCGCGCGTTTCCTTCATGCTGACCACAAGGCAGGCGCCAACCAGAATGCCGACCACGGCGCCGATGAGCAGCCCGTGGCGTTTCTCGTAGCTGCCGTCAGGCCTCCGGCGTTTGCGCAGCAGCATCAGCGGCGAAAGTGCGATGATCGCGATGCCGATGAAGCTCAGGCCCGTGCGGATGCCCGACAAGTACGCGCCCGCGACGGCGCAATAACCCGCAATCCAGATCATCACCACCATGCGCGGGGTCTGTTTGATTTTCAGCAGGCCCACCACGAGGCAGAGGTGGAAGACGCACACCAGCGAATACGCCGTCGAGGTCGCGAACACCGACTCGTTGTAACGGATGCTTTCGCCGGACTCGAGCGTGCGGTACTTCGTCAGTTCCTTGTCGTGCAAAAAGCTCGGCAGCGATTCGCCAAAGGTATTCTGCAAAAGCGTCAGGGCCAAAAACGGGATCGCCAGCATCACCAGCAGGTTGAACATGCGCTCGGGCTTCTCCAGATCCTGCACGAAGTACGCCGCAAGCACAAACAGCGGCATGTACAGAAGCCAGGTGCGGATGCCGGAAATGCCGATCAGGACGTGCTGCACTCCGGGATTGAAGGCCTCGAAAATGACAAACGCCGCCCACACCATTAATGGCGCGATCACCAGCATGCGGGCCTCGCGCGGTAGTCTGTAAGGATTTTTCGCACGACCCCGAAACAGGAACGAAAGGTACGCCGCCGCAACGACGAAGTCCTTGCCGAGGTTCACCCAGTTCGGCGCGTTGGGGATGGCTTTGCGGATTGAGTCTTCGCCCAGCACAATGGCCAGCAGCAACACCAGCCCGTGTCGCCAGTCCGCCAGCGTTACAAACACCGTGGCGAGCAAAAACAGCGCGCCCGCGCCGATTGCCGCACCCAGCACCGGGTTGCCCGAGTAGGGCCCCATGCCCGTGGACCCGATCATCGCGCCCAGCGCCGCGGCGCTGACGGAGATCATCGCGACCTTGCGCGCCTTCTTGCGCTTGGCCATCGGGTCAGCAGTTGTCGCGAGAAGCTGGTTCATCGGGTCATTTGCGGCGGCGCGTAAACGTAGAAGGAACCTTCTTCGAAATTGCGCGCTTCAACCAAATCGCCGCCCTGCGCAATTGCGGCGAGTTCATCAAGCGCCGCCGCGGGCACCTGCGCGGCAAGCAGCCCTGTTTGGGCTTCTTCGGACAGCCCATAATACCACTCCGGCGCATGGAACGTCGCTACCGCGCCGCCTCGGGAAGTCACGGTTTGCAGCACTTTGCGCATCCGCAAGGCGTATTCCGGGTGGACCTTGGGCGGGCCGCCGTCGGGCCGATTGGTCGTCAGCACCGGCGGAGTCGCCAGCACGTCGCACTTCGTCAGGAAACGCACCGCGGCGATCTGGTTGGTGAAGACCAGCGTGTTCGCCGGCAGCGCGTTCAGCCGCGCGATGATCGGCGATTGCCGCCAGGCGCGCGAGTTCAGCCACAGGCCGTCGCGGTTCACGGCCGAAGCGGCGAGCGCGCTTCGCGCCGCCCCCGCAATTGTCATCGCCATGATGGCGGCCGCGATTGCCGCGACGGCGCGGCGATTGCGTTGCGTTGCGGCGGGCAATGGTGCGGCAAGCGCGCTGCACACGTACAGCGGCGACAACGTGCGGCTGTCAAAAACGATTTCCGGGTCGAGGAACACCACCGAACCCACCACCAGGCCGGCGTAGCAGACGGCGAACAGGACGATAAATCGCAGGGCGGAGTCGGCAGGGTCCGTCGGCCGCGCATTGCGCCACCCCCTGACAAGCCCCCGTCCAACCTGCACGCAAACCGCAAGCGCAAGCAACGCAACCACGATCAGCAACCCGCCACGCAGCCATGACGGGACCTCATCGGGCAGCAGCCACACCGACATGCTGTGTGCCGCGTCTGATAAATGCTGGCCCGTTGGAAGGCCGAGAAACCCGATTTTGCGCGACGCGCCCGCGGCGCCTGAACCACGCGAAATCAGCCACGCGCTCATCGGCACCAGCGCCACGAGCGTGAATGCGGCTGCCTTAAGCCGCCGCTTAAGCAGGAACTGGCTCTGCGAGCCCAGCATCGCAATCAGCGCCAAGAGCATTGCGGCTACCAGCGCCGCGCCCGCAAAACGCACAACGACGCTCAGGCCCGCAAGAAACGCCGAGAGTAAAAGCGGCGCCCAGCGCCCATTGCGCCGGAAACTCGCCAGGCACGCGCACGCGCCCAGCGCCAAGGTGAAGAAAAGCGGTTCACTCCAGGCTGTGGTGTGGAGTTCAATCATCGGCGGCGCGGTTGCGACAAGTGCGGCGGCGAGCAACCCGGCCCAGTCGCGGCCGCCGAGCCGCCGGATTATCACGCCCGCCAGCAGCACGTTGAGCGCGAACAACAGGGCGTTCAAACGGCGTGCGGCGTCCAATACTTCGCCGCCGAAACTCGAGGCTGTGAGAGCAAACGAATAACCGGGCGGCCAGTGAGTGATCGGCGCGTAAACGTTGCCGGGCTGGCGCGACGTGTAGCCGCGCCCGGCGCGGAGGTTTTCGGCGCCCTCGAGGTAGAATACGGAATCCGGCGAGACTCCAATCCCTTGCCCCGAAGTCGCAAACAGCACCAGCATGCACGCCGCAAGTGCGAGGATCAGCACCGCGGGCCAGAAGTAGGGCAACGGACGGGTCGCGACGATTTTGTCGGTATCAGTCAAACTGCTGCCCACAGATGACGCAGATTACACAGATGGAGTCGGACCGCCTTCGCCCCAGACAAGCCGTTTGTCCTCCAACCGTTTGGCGCCAAAACTGATCAAAAGTCCTCGCCTGTGCTGACTCACCGCCGCTTGATGAACGATTTCGGTGAAACTGGATCCCACAGTGCCGTGGACTTTCAAGCAAGCACCGATGATCGCATACGTTTGCAAATCACGAGTTTCATCTGTGGGCATCTGCGTCATCTGTGGGAGGTTTTTCCCGGCTAATCAAAGAAGGCGTAACGCAGCAGGCACCACAGGGCCCTGAAACCGTCCTTCAGGCCGATTTTCTTTCCCTCGGCATAAGTGCGGCCGGCGTAGGAGATGCCGACTTCGAAGAAGCGCGGCTTGGGGCGCAGGCGCGCGAGTTTCAGCGTGACTTCCGGTTCGAAGCCGAATCGCTTTTCGCGCAGCGTCAGTTTTTGCAGCAAATCGCGTTTGATCAGCTTGTAGCAGACTTCCATGTCGCTCAAATTCAGGTTCGTCAGCACGTCGGTCATCAGCGTCAGGTACTTGTTGATCACGGAGTGCCAGAAGTAGAGCACGCGGCGCGATCCGCCGGAAATGAAACGGCTGCCGAAAACGACCTCGGCGTTGCCCGAAATCACGGGTTCAAGCAGGCGCGGGATATCGCTCGGCGAATACTCGAGGTCCGCGTCCTGCACCAGCACGTAGTCACCCTTGGCCTGCGCGAACGCCGTGTGCAGCGCGCCGCCTTTGCCCGTGTTCTGTTCGTGCAGGATTACGCGCACGCCCGGCAGTTGCCCGATGCGCGCCAGCTTGTCGCGCGTGCCGTCTTTGCTGCCGTCATCGACGATAATCAGTTCGCGCGTGACGCCCTCGGGCAGATTCACGGCCAGCACGCGCTCGACAATTTCGTCGATGTAGCGCACTTCATTGTAAACCGGCATTACGATCGTCAGCGAAATCAGCCCCTTGGCGGCGGCTTGCACGGGCGTCGTTTGTGTTTGCGTGTCGGTCATGCCGTCGCGGACTCTACCACAGCCTCAATCATCGTGCTCGGTGCCAGCAAGCTCTCGGCCGCGGCCCAGACCTCCGCGACGGAAATTTCCATGACGCAACGCGTATCGCTGCACTGCGTAAGCGCGCAGCCTTCGCAGTTCATGTCCGTGCGCAACACCGTCAGCGGCCCGGTGGTTTTATTTGGCGTCCAGCTTCCAAGCGGGCTGCGGGCCGACTGGATGACGATCAGCGGTATCGCGTTCAGCGCCGCCATGTGCGCCAGGCCCGAATCATTGCCGATCACAATCGCCGCATTGGCCAGCACAAACGCGCTTTGATTCAGCGACAACTTGCCGCACAGGTTCACGCCGTCCTTCAAACCAGCACCGGCCAGCCGCGCACCGTCGGCGGCGTCGCCCAGCCACACGGCGTGATAGCCGCGCTTAGCGAGCTTTTCCGCGATCTCGAGATAACGCGCCTCGGGCCAGTGCTGGACGTCGGATTTCCCCGCCGCCGCAATCGCCGCATAGGGTCGCGGAAGGTCGGCAACTGCCTCCTCCGGCAGCGAAACCTGCCCGCGCGGCGTCTTCAGGCCGCAGGCCAGCATCAGCCGCTTCGTCTGGTTGGGCCAACGCATAAAACCCCGGAGCATTTTGGCCGTGCGGCGGCACGGGTCGAGCGCCGTGAAGCCGACTGCGCGTCGCACGCCGCAACGCCGGAAGAACCCCGCGTCGCGAATCAGCCGCCGCAATGTCGAGGGCGCCGGCGCGAGGTAATAAAGCGCGTCGGGTTTCGCGGCCCTGGTTGCCGCCGCAAGTTCGTCGATGGTCGAGTACTCCTGCACCTTGAGATTCAACAAGTTGTCGATGCCCAGCGCCTGCGGCCAGCCCGGCCCCGCGTTGGCCACCAGCGTGATTTCGGCCTTGGGGTGCTTCGCGCGGACCGCCGCAAGCGCGGACGCCGCCGCCACGAAATCGCCGATCGAGCCGATGCGGTAGACCAGCACGCGCGTTGCATCAGGGCGCGGCGCGCCAAACGCCAGCCATTGCATCGTCGCGGCAATACCGCGCTTGACGCCATGCCAGAACAGCGCCGCACAGGCGCCGGGCGCGCGCCAGATGCTCGCGCGATAACTGACGGGCCTATGCGTCATGGCCCGAGAGCAGGTCCTCGACCGCCAGCACGTAGTCGCGGGCAAAACGTTCGCCGCCCCAGCGCCTGCGCGCCGACTTGCCCCACGTTGACGTGTCAAGACCCGCCTTCATGCGCTCCAGCCAGCGTGCGGCGGCGACCGCAAGCCCCTGCACATCGCCCTGCGGCACCAGCGTGCCGTAAGTCGGCGAGCACCACTCGCGCGTGCCGCCGACGTCATAGGCCACGGCAGGGCAGCCGTGCGAAATCGCCTCGATGCCGGACATGCCAAACGACTCAAACAGCAGCGAGGGCACCAGCACGCAACTCGCGCGCGCGTAGGCAATCGCCAGCGCCTTGTTGTCGACCCAGCCCTTGATCGTCGCGCGCTCGCCCAGTTTGTCGAAGGATATGCGAGCCTCAAGATCCGCGCGGGCTCCGCCCTCGCCGTAGAACTCCAGCCGCGTGCCGGGCAGCCGTTTGAGCACCTCCAGCGCCTCGAACACGCCCTTGTTTGTCTCCAGCCGCCCGACGTAGAGCATCAGGTCGGCCTCGCGCGCGCCGTCGGCCGCGATCGTCTCCAGCGGCGGCGATATCACCTTGAAGGCGCGCGGGTGTGCGATGTGTGTGCGGAAGTTGTTCATCAGCGCATTGCTGTTGAAGAACATGACATCCGCGATCTCCGCGATTTCCGTGCTCACCCCGCGTTTCTTGAGCGCGCGCAGCTTTTGCCGCAACGGAAACGGCTTGCCGTCGGGTGTGCACAGGCAGCCCTCGCCGAGGTGCGAGACCAGGCAGCCGAAGCCCGGCGTGCGCTCGCAGGCGCGCGCCGATTTCGGCAAATACCGCCCGCCCGAAGGGCACGTCAGTTCCGTCGTGTGGACGCTGAGCGCAATCGGCACGCGGCCCTTGAGCTTGCGCAGGAGGTCCAGCGGCGCAAGGCGGTGGAAATTCACCACGTCGGCGGACTTTGCGATCTTGTCCGCGAGCTCGGCCACGGCCGGGGCGCGCTGCTTCCACGCCGCGGGCCAAAGCGATTCGCTGAGCACGTCGCCGCAACGGTACTCCATCACGCCGTCGGTCTCGACTTCGCCCGGCGGGCCGTCCTGGGTGAAGGCGGCCACGCGAATGCCCATCTCGCGCAACACACGGATCAGCCGCCACACATAGACTTCCGTCCCGCCGATTTTGCGCAGCGTCGGGGTCACGATCGCGACGCGCCGCCCGCCGGTGATGACCGTGTCCGCCGAAGAGGATGGCAGCGTGTCCTGGATGTCGGCGTCGAATTCACTCATGCGGCGGGGCCTCGCGCCAGTGCGGGCTTTGCGTCGGTCGGCTTAATCGCCGCGCGTGGCAACAGCAACTCGCGCCACGCGGCGGCGAATCGCTGCATTGAAAAGTGCGTCCTGGCCCGTTCATAGGCCGCGGCGGACAATCGCGCAAGTTCCTCAGGGTCGGAAGCCCAACGTTTGAGCTGATCGACCATTTTGCCCACCACGGCGTCTTCCGGTTGCGCGGGCACGAGTGTGCCGGTGTGGTCGTTGATCACGTGTGAGATCAGCCCGCCCACGTCAGTGCACAGCGGGACGACGCCGTGGCTCATCGCCTCCATCACCGCCATCGGGAAACCTTCGCGCTCAGACGTCAGCACCAGCACGTGCGCGCGCTGGTAGTGCGCGCGCAGCGCCGCAGGGTCGCTGATCACGCCCACACACTCGATGCCGGGAAGCGTAACGTCGCCGACGGCGGTAAAGCGCGCCTCGAGCCCCGCTTCTTTGGCCGCCGCGGCGAGCTTGCCTACCAGGAGCACGCGCTTTTCCGGGGTACTGCGGCCGACATACAGCACGCGCAGCGGGCCTTCAGGTTTTGCGGGCGGCGCGTCCGGCACATTGACCGCGTTTTCGATCACGCTGATGCGCGACGCCAGCGAATCGGCGACACCGTGCTCGCGATAAAGCTGCTTGAGCGCCTCGGCGACCGAGCCGTTGATCATCACGCGCCGGTCAATCCTGGCCACGTGCGGTAACGAGAACGTCTCAAAGCGCACGCCAAAGTTGTGGATCAGGTCGATGCGGCGGACGTTCGAATGCAGGTACGGCAGCATGCGGTAGAAGAAGTAGCTGAAGGCGCCAAGGACGACGCCGCCGGGCGTACGGTTCAGGCGGCGTGCCAGCCTGCCGACCGTGAGATAAAAACTCGTGCGGTTGGCGATGCGCGGCGCGAGGTCGATCACTCGCGCAACCCGCGTATATAAAGGAAGCAGGCCGGTGTTCGGCGCAGGCTCGGTGAAATAGACGTCCGGTTTCTGGTCGGCCAGCGCCGCAACAATGTCCGCGTGGACGCGCTCCGCGCCGCCGATGGCGGGCGTCGCGAAGAAACAGGACAGCGCCGCGGCGGGTTCGCCCGGCGACAGCGTCTCCAGCAGCTTGCCGACCTGCACAAGCCACCAGCGAACCGGCGCGAAAATGAAGTCTCGAAGTGACATCAAAGAAAACGACATCTGTGGATTGCTTTGTAGTTCACAGTTCCATTGCGGTGGCCAGCTTCTTGCTGTTTTCTTCCCATGAAAACGTCTGCATCGCGTCACCCAGCTTCGCTTGATCCGGCGGCGCAAAACTTTCCTCATCGAGAAACGCCCTGGTCCACGCGGCGGCGTCGTAGGGAAGCAGCTTCACGTGCGGCAAGTTAATGCGCGACAGTTCCGTGAGATTTACGCCGAGCATCGGCTTGCCGCTGGCGCCGAATTCGACCACGTTGAGCGGCGTCGCGTCGTTGGTGATCGGGTTGGGCTGGTAGGTGTGCACGCCAAGGTCGCTGGCGAGGAAGTAGTCCCACACCTCGGTCGCGGGCACGGGGCCGATCACGTGGATGCCCTGTTCGACGCCCAGGCCGCGCGGCTTGGTCAGTTTGGCCGAGCCCGGGCCGACAATCATCAGCGCGAGCCGCGGGTTGGCCTTGTGCGCGGGCAGCCACGCGTCGATCAGCATCTCCATGCCGTCGAAATGCATGGTGTGGTTGCCGATGAAGCCGACCACACGGCGCTCATTCAAACCCATTTTGTCGCGTAACAAACCCGCGCGAGCGCGCGGCCATGCGGCGATGCCCGCGACATCGGCCGAGTTCGGCAGGTACATCGGCCTGCGGCCGGTAAACGCCTCGACCTTGTCGCACATGGTGTGGCTCATGGTCGAAAGCGTGTCGGCGCGGCGCATGAAGTCGCGCAAAAACGCCTTGCGCGAAGCGCCAACCATCGTGTCCGGCCACTCGCCAAAGAAATTATCGACGAGGTCGAAGTGGTAGCGATAGCTGCGCTGCTCCGGCGGCAGGAAAAAGAACTGGTTGGAGTGAAACACGCGGTCGCAGCCGAATTCGCGCATCGCGGCGAGGATGCGGCCCTCGTTGCGCCGCGCGGCCACGCGATTGAGCACCGGCCCGGTCGCCGCGGTCACGGGCATGCGAAACCGCGTGATCGGCCCGCGCTCGATCACGCCAAAGCCGCCGGTGCGCAGGCGCATGCGCAGCCGCAACTTGGCGGCAAACGATTGTTCCTGGCTGCTGACGGCCTCGTGGCGGTCGAGCAGGAAAATCGGCGTGCGCGCGCACAGGCGCTTGGCGAATTCGAGTTCGCGCAGACGGATGTTCGTCGCGTACAGCATCCGCGCGACCCACAGGATGCCGGTCGCGGCCTTGGTCGCTGGCTGTGCCGCTCTCTCTGCGACTTCGAGCGTCACTTGAGCAGCTTCCTCACGTCTTTGGCGATTCTTTCACCCGCTTTGCCGTCGCCGTAGGGGTTCGCTTTGCCTTTAAGATGTTGCGGCGGGTAGCGCAGTGTCTCGCGCAGGTTGCCCAGGATTGCCTCTTTGTCGGTGCCAACGACGCGCAAAAATCCTGCCGCAACGCCCTCGGGCCGTTCAGTCTCGCCGCGCGTCACCAGCACGCGCACGCCAAAACTCGGCGCCTCCTCCTGGATGCCGCCGCTGTCGCTGACAATCACACTCGCGTTGCGCATCATCCAGATAGAGCCCGCGTAAGACAGCGGCGCAATCACATGCACGCGCGTCAAACCCAGCAGTTGTGTGATCTGCCGCTGCACCGCCGGGTTGGGATGAACGGGGTAAACGACCGCGACATCAGGGAATTCCCGCGCGATGTCCGCCAGTGCGGCGGCAACGCGCGCCAGGCCGCCGTCAGTCAAACTTTCGCGACGATGGCCCGTGGCGTAAACCAGCCGCAGCCCCGCGGGCAGGTGAATCGCGGCGACATCCGGCGGTTGATTGTCGGCAAGCTTGCGCGACATCCACAGGGCCGCGTCGACGCCGGTCTGCCCTGTGACCATGATGCTTGACGCGTCAATGCCTTCCCGCAACAAGGCGGTTTGTGCGCATTCGGTCGGTGCGTAGTGCCTCGTGCAGAGCTGGTCGGCGAGCCGCCGGTTGAGTTCCTCGGGCCAGGGGGCCATGCGGTTGCCGCTGCGCAGCCCCGCCTCGACGTGGGCGCAGGGCAGCTTGCCGTAATACGCCGCAAGCGCACCGACAAACGCTGTCGTGGTGTCGCCCTGCACGATCACGAGTTTGGGCGCGAGTTTCGCCAGCGCCGGCGGCAGCGCTTCCATCAGCCGCGCGGTAAGTTCGGGCAATGTCTGTTCGTCACGCATCAGCGCGAGATCACTGTCGGCCGTCAGGTCGAAATCGGCCAGCGCCGTATGCAGCAGCTCGCGATGCTGGCCGGTGCTGAGCACGTGCGTCGAGAGATTCGCCGCCCGCAGGGCGTGAATCACCGGCGCGCATTTGATGGCTTCAGGGCGTGTTCCGACAATGACTGCAATATCCATAATTTTCAGATGCCTGCTTTCGAACAACAAGAATTGCAACTACGGGTTAGCCACGAATGGACACGAATAACCACGAATCAGTTTTTATTCGTGACGATTCGTGTGCATTCGTGGCTTATCTCCGTTCAAGCGTCGGCTCCACGGGCGCGACGGGTGAGTCTAAGAATCGGCAGCGGCACCAGCGCGCGCGCGAACGCCCAGTAGCCCGCGCCGCTCAGGGGCCAGCGCGCCACGAGCTTGGCCGCCGCAGACAGGCTTTTCAGCGGCATGCCGCGACTTTTGTATTCGCCCGCCAGCCGCGCGAGTTGCAGCCGCAATTCGGGGCCGCTGACGCCTTCGCGCTCGTTCAGGCGCACGGTCGCGGCCGTGACGTCGGCGAAGCGCCGGTTCGTCAAGCTGTCGGGAGTGTCGCCGTAGTCGTAGAGCACGCGATTGAGGTGAATGAGCTTGCCGACGCGCGAAAGCCGCAGCCAGTAATCATAATCCTCGGCGAGTTCGAGCGAGCCGTCGTAAGCGCCGACCTTCTGGGCGGTCTGACGCCGGTACATGAAACACGCGCCGATCACGTTGCGCGACGTCAGTTCGCTGACGGGGCCGGTGACCATCGTCTTGATCGGCTCGCCGCGGGAATCGAAGAGTTCGTAGTCGGCAAACACCATCGCCGCTTCCGGATCGAGCGCCAGCTCGCGCGCCATCGCGTCCAACGCGCCTGGTTTGAAAGCGTTGTCGTCGCTGGTCCATGTCAGCAGTTCGCCGCGCGCGTGTTCGAAGCCCGTGTTCAACGCCGCAGGCAGGCCCGTGTTCTGCTTATGGATCACACGCAGCCGTGTGTCTTGCAGCGTGGTGACAAGCCGCTCAAGCACACTCGCCGTGTCGTCTTTGCTGCCGTCGTTGACCACGATCAATTCAAGGTTCTGGTAGTCCTGCGCCAGCACATTGCGCACGGCGGATTCGATCAAACGACCGCGATTGAAGGTCGGCAGCACAACGCTTACCAGCGGTGCTTGCGGCGACGTTATCGAGCGATAAAGCGCCGACTCGCGGGCCTCGATCAACGCGATGTCGTAGGGCTCGCTGGCGGCGCGGGCGGGGGCCGCCAGCCTTAGCTGCGTGGCAGCGTCGGCGAATTCGCCGATTGCGCGCGCGATGTCGCCGACGTTTTCGGGGTCGACGAGCAGGCCGTCCCACTTGTCGTGGACGATGGCGTTCATGGGGGCGCGGTTGCTGGTGATGACGGGCGTGCCGCAAGCCAGCGCCTCGGCAATCACGATGCCGAAGCCCTCCCACAGGCTTGGCAGCACCAGCGCGTCGGCCCAGCCGTACCAGCGCGCCAGGCGTTCGTGCGGGACGCTGTCGAAGTGCGTGGCAAAGGGGATTCTGTCCCAGTCGCGTTTGCTCGCCCCTATGTGCACGAGGCGCAGGCCGGGATGGCTCTTGCGCGCGAGCTCGCACGCGGCGATCAGGCGGTCGAGGTTCTTCTGCGGGACATCGCGGGCAACTGACAAAAGCTTTGGCGCGCCTGACGGCGCGCCCGGCAGGCCCTCCCGCGAAACGTCGTGCGTTTCGCGGGTTCGGTCCCTTTGGTCGCCCTGCCCTGCGTCGGGCTTGAAGCGCTCGCGGTCGACGCGGTTGTTGATCGTCGTAACGCGCGCAGGCGACGCTCCGGCGTCAATGCAGGCGCGCGCGGTTTCGTCGCTGACGGCGATCACGTTGGCGTCGCGCAGCACCGGAGTGGCGAGCTCCGTGACGTTATGGACGCTCAACACCACGGGCACGTGAAGCGCGCGGCCAAGTTCTTTGGCGACAAACCCGCTCCAGCGTGCGCCGTAAGCGCGGATGCAGTCCGGGTTATACGCGCGCACGGCGGCGAGCCAGCTTTCGGGGATGCCCGTAAAACCCGCCTTTAAACCGTCGTCGGTGAGCGGTTTCCCCCCGTCGCTAAGCGCGAGCGTGTCCATCCACGCTTCCATCGAGCCATCGCGCGGGACGTCGAGGACGCCGTGTTTCAGGCCGGGCCATGCGTCCGACTTAAAACCCCAGTTGAAGAGGCGCACCTCGGCGAATTCGTCAGCCGGGTTGAAGTATCGGCTGAGATACTCGCCGTCATAGCCCGCACCAAGCGCATTCAGGCGTTGCTCTGGAATCACCAGCAGGCGCCTTGGGGACTGGGCAGTTTCGGCGCCCGACCCCTGCGGAACCGCCAGCAACGCTTCTTGACGCGTCAAGATATTGTGCGCGTCGAGATAGAACTTCGGGACCCAGGAAATCTCCGCGTCGGGGAAATACTCGCCGTCGCCGCCCGTGAAACCGCCGTCGGCGGCCTGCACGCCCGCCAGGTAGCGCAGCGCGCGGCGCGCGCTGGCGATCATGCCGAACTGGCAAAACAAGATCGCGTACTGCGCCACGCCGGGGTTGCACACCCAGTTGCGTCCGGGAAACGCCGCAATCGCGCCGTCTGGCCGCTGACGCGATGCAACTTCGCGCAACGCCACCAGCGCGCGGCCGGGCTGAAAGTACGCGACGCCGTCGAGTTCGTAGGCATGGAAGTGGCTCAGCACGTCGGGGTTCAAACATTCGGCGCGGCGCAGATAATTGCGCGCGACTTTTTCGAAATCTCTTTGGGCACCCGTGTCCCCTAATGCACGCGCCGCGATGTGCAGGTTGCGCACGCTGCGCAGGTGCACTTGCTCGGAGATGCCGGCGTCGTGATCAGCGGCGTCGAAGAGCCCGCGGGCGTCAATGCGCGACCGCGCCCAGTCGACCGCGCGCCGAAGCGACTCCCGGACCCCGGTGTCGCCTGGGTGGCGCAGCGCGGCCGCCGTTAAACCTTCGGCGATCTGCGCCGTGTCGAAGAGATAAGGCTTGTCGCCGAGTCCCCACGCGCCCTCAACGCGCTGGGACTTGATGAGGTAGCTCGCGTAACGCGAGGCGAGCACGGTCTCGTCGAGGTCCAGTAACGTCGGGATGAGATAGCCCGTGACTTCCTGATAGGCCTCGCGCCGCTGCGGACTGACAATCACGCCGCCGCTTTCCAGGGTGTTGGCCTTGACCCACGCGAGAGCGCGTTGCGCGGCCTGCGCCAGTGGCGGCAGTTTCATCAGTTCAACGTCAGGCATTCTTGGTCCAGCTCGACACGAGCAGGTAGCCGCCGAACAACGCCGCACCGACGCGGCTGGTCTCGGAAAACGGGCGTGTAAGGGCCGCGGCCAGCGTGCGCCGCCAGCCATCGAGGAAGCGCGTCTGCCAGCGCACGCCGACTTCGTATTCGCGGGCGAGCGCAAGCCCGTCGCCGATCAGCGGCGCCAGGCTGCCTTGCGGATGTTCGACGCCGTATTCCCATTTGCCGGCGCGTTCCATGCGGCGTTTGCCGCGCACGTAGTAGCGGCCGCGCTTGCTGGGCACGATCACCACCAGCCGCCCGCCGGGGCGCAACACGCGCGCCATTTCGGCGAGGCCTCGCGCGAGCTGGTCGGGCTCGAAGTGCTCCATCACACCGCTGTTCCAGACCACGTCGAAGCTGCCGTCGGCAAAGGGCATGCGGAACAGGTCGGCGTTGACGCCCGCCGCGCGCGGGCCGGTCCCCGCCAGCCCCTGAAACACGCAGGCCGCGACAATGTCGATCATGGTCACGTGCGCGCCGGCATCGGCCAAGGCCCGAGATAAGCCGCCGGTGCCGCAACCGGCCTCGAGGATGCGCATGCCGGGCGCGGGCGATAGTTCATGCAACAGCACGTCGCGCAGGTAAGCCGGCGGCTCGGCGCCGAGTTCGCCGCCGTGGGCGTCCCAATAGGCCCGCCATGCTTGCGTGACATGCGCCGGTGGTTGTGTGGTTGCTTCCATCAACTCGTGCTTCGTGTTACGTGCTTCGTGCTACGGAAAGGCCCGCAACACGTAGCACGTGTCACGTGGTAGTTGCCTTTACGGGTACGCGCCAGTTTTGCCGGTGGTCGATCATCGCGCGGCCGTCGCTGTAGCCCGGGCGCGTGACCTCGATCCACGCGGCGCCATCGTGCTCGAACAGCAGGTTCGTCGCGTGGCCCTCAAAGAAATACGTCTTGGCGCGGTAGTTGCCCACGGGCAGATGAACGTCGGGCACTTCAACCTCGAGCACGCCCTGGCCGCTGATCGTCTGGCCCTTGAGCAAATCGCCGCTGTAGACGTGGAACAGGTAGTGGTTGGTGGTGATCGGGAAGCGCCCGTCGGCATGAAACAGGCTCAGCGCCAGCATCGGCGATGTAATCGGTTCGTGCGCGTTGTAGTGGAAGCGGATCAGCAAGTTCTCGCCGGGATCAATCGTCTCGGCGGCCTGGCCGCCGGAAAGCATCTCAACCTGCGTGATCTCGGCGCGCGCTTTGCCGTCCTTGCCGGGGACGAACGTCTTGCGGCCTTCGCCGCCGCGCGCCTGCCGCGAACGCGCCAGGTAGGCGTCGATGACGCCGCGCGGTTCACCGATGCTTTGCATGCGGCCGCCGTCGATGTACAGGCAGCGCGAGGACGCGGCCATCGCGTACATGTCGTGGCTCACGATCACGGTCGTTTTGCCGTTCTTGCGGCGCTGCGCGAGCCAGTCGTAACACTTGAGCTGGAAGCTGACGTCGCCCACAGCCAGTACTTCGTCGACGATCAGTACGTCGGGTGCGGCGTGGGCGGCAATCGCAAACGCCAGCCGCGCGTACATGCCCGAGCTGAAATTTTTCACCGGCATGTCCATGAACTCGGCGAGCTCGGCGAACGCGACGATGCTGGCGTACTGTTTGCGGATCTCGCGCTGCTTCATGCCGAGAATCGACCCGTTGATGAAGACGTTTTCGCGGCCCGAAAGATAAGGGTGAAAGCCCGCGCCGAGTTCGATCAGGCCGCCAACGCGGCCCGCGATGTCGATGCAGCCTTTGTCGGGCGACATGATGTGGAAGAGCAGCTTGAGGATCGTGCTTTTGCCCGCGCCGTTGGGGCCGATCACGCCCAGCGTTTCGCCGGCTTGCACCTCGAAGCTGAGATCATTGAGCGCCCAGAACTCATATTCGCCCAGGCCGTCCTTGCGCCCCCCGCGGATCAGGCGGCGCGGCAGGCCCATCACGAGCTCGGCCAGCGTTTTCACTTGCGCGGCCCGCGAAAAGCGCTTGCTGACGCCGCTGAATTTAATCGCGGGCGTTGTCAGGCGAGTTCTCCGAAGCGGCGCTCGACGCGGCGGAACCAGCGCCAGCCGAAGAACAGTAGAACCAGCGAGATCGCTGCGGCGACAGCCAGCGCCGGGTCAAGGCGGATGGTCGACGACAGAATCAGCGTGCGGTAGGCGTCGAGGATCGGCGTCATCGGGTTGAGCCAGGTCAGCCAGCTTGCGAGGCCGGTGGTCGGGATCGGGTAGACGACGGAACTCGCGAACATCCACAGCATGACCAGCACCTGCAGCACGTACTGCACGTCGCGGTAGAGCAGGTTCAGGCCCGAAAGAATCAGCGCACACGCGATGCCGAGCGCAAGCTGGACCGCAACAACCAGCGGCAGCAGGAAAATCCCGGGCCCCGGCGACACGCCGTGCACGGCCATCAGTACGACGACAAGCAGGCTCGCGATGCAGAAGTCCACCAACGCGGAGAGCACCGTCGCCAGCGGCAGCACTTCGCGGGCGAAATAAACCTTCGTGACGAGGTTGCGGTTGTCGACGAGGCTGCGGGCGGATTGATTCAAAATCGTCGCGTGCAACTGCCACGGCACCAGGCCGATATAGACGAACACCGGGTAAGGGATGCCGCCGGTTTCGACGCGGGCAACGCGCTGAAAGACAAAGGTGAACAATGCCATCAGCGACAGCGGCATAATCACCGCCCACGCCACGCCCAGCAGCGTGTGTTTGAAACGTACGCGGACTTCACGCATGCCCAGCGCGAAGATCAGTTCGCGGTAGCTCAGGACTTCACGGAAGTCGCGGGTTGGTTGCATTTTGTGTTCGTGGTTTATGGTTCTTAGTTCTTAGAGCATGTTTAAGAAGCCGCTCGCCAGAAACTGCTTGCGGCGGGCGTCGCCGGGCCGCGTTCGCCTCGCCGCACATGGCTTCCAGCCATGCTAACGGCTCGGCTGCCTTGCCCGACTCGCCCGGCGCGGCGCATTTTCAAGGCTCGGACTTCTTAAACAAGCTCTTAGTGAAAACGGTCAACCGCGGCCGACCACTAAGAACCAAGAACTATCAACCATGAACATCACTCAGTTTCCAAACTTCGTCCCCGTGGGATGACATCTCACCCCACGCGCGAACAGCGCATTTCGCCTAAGTGCTTCCAAGAAGGCGATTTCCAGTGACGCATTATAGCGGCAACCGGGCATAATCGCGCCCGGCGTATATGGATAGATTTCAATGCCGACCCTGCCACCAATGCCCGACCGCAACCCCGCCGACGTCCTCGATCTGCCGAACGATTACTGGTTCGTGGCGCGCACCAAACCCAGGCAGGAGAAGAAGTTCGCGCGCTGGCTGCTTGGCCGCGGCGTGCCGTTTTTCTTGCCGATGCGCACGCGCCAGCGCTCCTGGCGCAACCGGCGCATCACCAGCCAGGAGCCGCTGCTGGCTGGTTACGTGTTTTTTATCGCCAACATCGAGATGGCGCACAAGGTTTACGACTCCGGCTCGGTCGCGGGGCGGATGGACGTCAACGACCAGGACGGGCTGGTGGCCGAACTCAAGCGCATCGACCAGTTGCTGCGCACCGGCCGGGGTCTTAGCGAAGTCATGGGGTTAATCGCCGGGCGCGAGGTGGAGATTACTGCGGGGCCCTGCGCGGGCCTGCGCGGCGTCATCGCGCAAAGCGACAAGGGGACACAGTTGGTCGTGAAATTAGACCTGCTCGGCCGGTCTTTGCAGGTGCCCCTCGAACCCAGCGAGGTGGAAGCCATTTAACCGAGCGCGAAGCGTAAGCGAGCGGCATGGACGGGCGGCTCGCTTACGCTTCGCACTCGGTTACCCCATCCACCAGCCCGTCGCCACCTGCGAATACCCAGACGAGAAATCCACTTTCTGCACCGGGCCGTAGTAGCGCTCCAGGTGTCGCCGGAAGCAGCGCTTGCCGAACGCGCGAACGTGCGTCGCGTCTTCCATCCAGCCCACGGGACACGAAACCACATAGCGCGCGTTGGGCGCCAAATGCGGCCGGATGCTCGAAATCAAACGCAACTCTTCATCGGCGTAGAGATGTTCGATCACTTCGCACAGCATCACTGTGTCGAAATGCCCCGGCGGCAGGCGCAGGTTGTCGGCCTGCATATGCAGCGGCCGCACTTTCGGCAGCTTGGCGGCGCGCAACTCCGCCAACGCCAATTCAAAACCGTCCACCGCGACAACTTCCGTAACTTTATCGGACGCTGCAATCCATCGCGTCATGGTGCCAACGCCGCAACCGATTTCGAGCACGCGGCCGGACACGCCCGCGATCGAAGCCTCCAGCCGCTTGAAGTAGTCCGGCGCTTTCTCGCGCGTCTCGGCCCAGGTCCATTTCATCTGCTCGCGATAGTGCGCGAGTCCCGCGGCGTCCCACTGGTTGCGGCTGATGCGCACGCCCGTTGCGGCGAGCGCCAGCCGCAGCCGCAAGGGCGTCATGCGCGACCAGAGATGGAAGAGCGGAGCCAGCATGGGCGAGAGTCTAGAAAAAAGCGTCGCGCGTGCCGTGTCCCGTGTCTCGTGTCGCGCTCGATTGTTTGGGACACGTGACTCGCGACTCGTGACACGGAACGGTTTTTTCTCAAGTTCCTCCGGTCCAACCGCCGATGTGCCTATTTGCGGGGGACAATGGACGTACAGCCGACAATTGATCGCTTCCTTCAACACCTCGAACACGAGCGCGGCTTCTCGGGCGAGAGTATCCGCGCCTACCGCAACGATTTAACCCAGTTCGCGAAGTATTTGACGGAGCACGCGCAGGCCGACCTCGCGACCGTCGATCACCTTTCGCTGCGCGGCTATCTCGCCGGTATGGGCGAGCAGTCCTACGAACACCGCAGCATCGCGCGCAAGCTCGCGTCGGTGCGCAGCCTCTATCGATTCCTGCACCGTCGCGGCGAGGTCGCCGACAACCCCACGCGCCTGTTGCGCACGCCGCGCATTGGCCGCGTTCTTCCTAACTTCTTGGATGAGTCCCAGGTCAGCGCATTATTAAATACGCCGGGCGAGGACTGGAGCGGCGTCCGCGACCGCGCCATGCTCGAATTGCTCTATGCCACGGGTCTGCGCGTCAGTGAACTCGTCAAACTCGACATGGGCGACGTCGAACTCGGCCGCGGGACCCTGCGTGCGCGCGGCAAGGGCCGCAAGGAACGCATGTTGCCGCTGCTGCCGCCGGCGATGACCGCGCTGCAAAGCTGGTACAACACGCGCAGCCACCCGCCGCGCAGCAAAACCGGCCTCGATGGCGGCCAGCGCGCCGTGTTTATCAACCAGCGCGGCACGCGCCTGACCGACCGCAGCGTGCGCCGCCTGCTCGATGACTACGTCAATCGCGCGGCGTTGAACTGCAAGATCTCGCCGCACACCCTGCGGCATTCGTTCGCGACGCACCTGCTCAACCACGGCGCGGACTTGCGCGACGTGCAGGAACTGCTGGGCCACGCACACCTGGCCACGACGCAGGTTTACACGCACGTGAGCACCGCGCGCATGCTCGACGTCTACGACCGCACCCACCCCAGCGCCCAAGCGGGGTAACTGTGGCATCGACCTCCGGGTCGATGTGCCGTTGGTTTTGTGGGGCGGGGGTCTCGCCCGGGGGTGTCGCCCCTCACAGCCTCGCGAGTCATCGCGGGGTGTTTTCGCTTCGGCCAAAACGGCCCCCCGCCATTATTGGCGGGGCTGTTCCACCGCCACGAGTTTTTCGGGGACAGGCGCGGGTTTGGGTTCGATGACGCGGTAGATGGCCATGCCCGCGAGCATGGCGGCGACGAAGCCGAGGATTTCCACACCGGGCTTGCCCAGGTTCACGACCGCCGGGCCCGGGCAGATTCCCGACAGCCCCCAGCCGATGCCGAAAATCGCCGCGCCCACAATCAGCCGCCAATCCAGCCCCGTCTTCATGTTCACGAGAAAATTGCCGCCCAGCAGCGGCGCGCCGCGTTTGAGCCGGAAGATCAGGCCGTAAACCGGCACCGCCGTTGCCATCACCACCAGCAGCGCGGGATTCCAGTTACCCGTGATGTCGAGAAAACCCTGCACGACCGCCGGCTGCGACATGCCCGAAATCCCGAGCCCCGCGGCGAAGAGAAGTCCAAGAACAAATGCGGCTAACAGCTTCATATCGACCTGTTTTCTTACCGCGGTGACGCGGAGTCGCAGAGAACTGCATTTGTCAGCCACGAATCCACACGAATAAACTCGAATTCAATTCGTGGGAATTCGTGTTCATTCGTGGCCAAATTCGTTTCCCCCACGGTTCAACTGACTTTTCTCAAAACGAAAACCGTGACGATCGCAACGGCCATGAAAACCATGACCGCGATCGTTGACCGCCCGCTGAACCGCGACATGCCGCAAACGCCGTGGCCGCTGGTGCAGCCGCCGCCAAGGCGCGTGCCGAAACCCACCAGCAATCCGGCCACGATCATCAGCGGCAGGTTGGCGACAAACACGCCGCCGACCGCAATGGGATACACAAAGCTGAGAACAATCCCGCCCGCGACCAACCCCGCGAGGAACGCAACGCGCCAACTGATCTCGCCACGCACGGGCTTAATGACACCGTAAACAACACCGCTTATCCCAGGGACTCTTCCATTGAGCAGCACCATGCCGCCGGACGCCAGGCCGATCAGCGTACCGCCAATGGCGGGAGCAATGAGGGATTCGAGGTTCATGATTGTTCAATCGAGGCGCGCTTGTGCGCGCCCCAAAGACAACTGCCCGCTTCGCGATCAGCCCTTTGACTTCGTCAAAGGGCTTCAACGCTCCGCTCTTCTAACGCGCCACTGGCGCGTTAGAACATACCCACAATCTCGCCCTTTTCGTTGATGTCGATGTTCTGGCCACCGGGCGTCTTGCCCAGCCCCGGCATCGTCATCATGTCGCCGCAAAGCAGGTAAACGAAACCCGCGCCCGCCGACAAACGCGCATCTTTGATCGGCAGCGTGAAGCCCGACGGCGCGCCCAGCAGTTTCGGGTCGTGGCTGAACGAGTACTGCGTCTTGGCCATGCACACCGGCAGCTTGCTGAATCCCGCGTCCTCGAAAGCCTTGATGCGCTTGGCAGCCTCGGGCGTGTACTCGACATCCTTGGCGCCGTAAATCTTGGTCGCGACCGCCTCGATCTTCTTCTTGATCGGCAGCTCCGACTCATAGGTGAACTTGAAGCTCTGCTTGGGCTGCTCGCAGGCTTTCACCAGCGCACGGGCGAAATCCGCGCCGCCTTCGCCGCCGCGTGCGAAGACTTCGCTCTTCACACAATCACTCGCACCTGCGGCGAGCGCCGCCTTGCGCACGAACTCGATTTCGGCGGGGCTTTCGCTGCCGAATACGTTGATGGCGACCACGACCGGCACGCCGAAGCTGAGGGTATTCTTGATGTGGCGGGTAAGGTTGGGAATGCCCGCTTCGAGCGACTTTAAGTCTTCCTTCACGAGGCCGTCCGGCAGCGGTTTGCCGGGGATGATCTTGAAGTTGCCTGACTGCGACTTGAGCGCGCGGATCGTCGCCACGAGGCCTGCTGCGTCGGGCGTAGTGCCCGAGCTGCGGCACTTGATGTTCATGAACTTCTCGCAGCCCATGTCGGCGCCGAAGCCGGATTCCGTCACGACGTAGTCGGCAACCTTGAGCGCGACGCGGTCGGCGACGACGCTGGAGTTGCCGTGGGCGATGTTCGCAAACGGGCCGCAATGGACGAATGCGAGCGAGCCGCCGATGGTCTGCAGGATGTTGGGTTTGATCGCGTCGCGCAGGATCGCCGTCATCGCGCCCGCAACTTTGATGTCTTCAGCCGTGACGGCTTTGCCGTCCTTGTTGAAGGCGACGACCATCTTGCCCAGGCGCTTGCGCATGTCATGGATGTTTTCGGCCAGCGCCAGAATCGCCATGACTTCGCTGGCGACCGCGATGTCGAATCCGGTTTCGCGCGGGATGCCGTTGTCGCGCAGGCCGGTGATGATGTTGCGCAGGTCGCGGTCATTGATGTCCATGCCGCGGCGGATGTTGATGGTGTCGACGTCGATGTTGAGTTCGTTGCCGTTGAACAGGTGATTGTCGAGGAAAGCGCAGGCCAGGTTGTTGGCGGCCTGCACCGCGTGGATGTCGCCCGTCAAATGGATGTTTAAATCCTCGGGGGGAATCACCTGGGCGTGGCCGCCGCCGGCGGCGCCGCCTTTAATTCCGAATACGGGCCCCAGGCTGGCTTGTCTGATACAGCAAGCAGCCTTTTTCCCGATGGTGGTTAAACCCATGGTCACGCCGATGGTGTTGGTGGTCTTGCCCTCGCCCAGCGGCGTGGGGGAAATCGCGGTGATGTCGATGTACTTGCCGTTGGGGCGATCCTTGAGGCGGTCGAGGATGCTGAGTTTCACCTTGGCTTTGACGTCGCCGTGGAGTTCGAGTTCGTCGCGTCTTATTCCGTAATTTTTGGCGATGATTTCGATGTTCTCGAGCTTGGCGTTACGTGCGATTTCCTGGTCAGGTTTCATAGGCGCTTTGCGGGACTTTGTGGGGACATGCGGCAGCATGTCCGGCATTGGATTTTACGTCGGGCGGACACGCTGCCGCGTGTCCCTACGGGGGCGCGATGTTATGGCCCGCCGCCCCGCCTGACAAGCGGCCCGAACGGTGTATTGGCGCAGGCCGTCAAAGCGAGCCTCTCGCAAAGTGCGCAAAGGACGCAATGAAAACGCCTTTGATTGCGAACCCTGCGAACCCTGCGAAACTTGCGAGAGATACGAGCTTCTTGACGCGTCAATATTTTAATAATAGGCGGTTCTCGCGGGAGCGCGGAGCGATTCCTGAGGCTCGGAGCGCCAGGGATTCTCTGTGGGCTTTGCGATCTCTGCGAGAGACGCCTTTGCCCTTGGCCCGCTTTCTTCGCGCCTTTGCGTGAGATGTTTTTGCAGTTATCGGCGTGAATCTGCGT
>JADLAK010000006.1 GCA_020848275.1 Planctomycetota bacterium | reverse complement strand
AGTTGTGGGGCGGACATTCTTGTCCGCCCGACCGGCGTAGCCGGTCGAATTGTGGCTCGCAAAGCTCGCCACCGCGGACAGGAATGTCCGCGCCACCTAAAGACAATTATCTTGGACCGCTTAGAGCATTTTCAAGATTACGTGCCGGTTTCTGCTTGCGGCGAGCATCGCGCAAAGCCCTGGCGCGCACCCGCAAATCCGGAAGCTGATTACGATCTTGCGGCTTCGTCAATCAAATCGCAGGTGAAATCCACCTCCTGCTGCGTCATCGTCGTGAAGAACGGCACGAAGAAAAGTTTGTTCGCCACGCCCTCGGCAATCGGGCAATGGCCGTAAGTCAGGCCGTATTTGCTCGCAAACGGCTCATTCAAATACGTCGCGCCGCCTTCGGGCCGGCCGCACTGCACGCCGCGGTCCTCCAGCACGTCGATGAAGTGCTGCGGATCGGCGTGTTCGCGCGCGATCAGCGCAAAGCGGCTCCAGGCGCGTTTGTAGCCGGCGATTTCCGTCGGCAAAATCAGGAAGTCCTTTAGCGCACGCAAACGGCCGCGATAATGGTCGGCGATGCGCTGGCGGCGCGCGAGTGTTTCATCCAACGTCGCGAGCTGCCCCGTCGCAGTCGCCGCCGAGACTTCGTCCAGCGGCTCGCCCGCACCTTTGCGGATAACCTCGCGGCAGCGGCGCGCGAACTCGTCGTCGCTGGTGGTGATCACGCCGCCGTTGATCGAAATCGCCTGCTCCTTGCCAAAGCGAAAACAGGCCGCTCTGCCAAGGTGCCCCGCGCCCACACGCTTGCCCGCAACGTTGGCGCCCAGCGCGCCGCCGGCGTCCTCGATCACCGTCAGGCCGTAAGTCTCCGCCTGCTCGCACACCCACGCCGCCTCGACCGACATGCCCAGCGAGTGCACCGCCAGCACGATCTTCGTGCGTTCCGTCGCGTTGCTGCCGATCTTGCGGCTGTCGAAGTTCAGGCTGATCGGGTCGATATCGACGAAGATGCAGCGCGCGTGCGCGAGCTCGATGGCGCACGCGCTGTCGTAGGTGTCGAAAGCGCTGAGGATGACTTCGTCGCCGTAACCGACGTCAGCGGCCTGCAACGCGATGTAGACCGGCCCGGGCGCGTTGCTGACGGCAATGGCGTGTTTGGCGCCGACGTAGGCCGCCACGAGTTGCTCGAACTCGGCCTGCCGCGGGCCGCCAAAGCGCACGCCGCTGCGAAACGCCAGCGCCTCGGCCCCGATGTCGGCCTTGGTGGTGTTCGCTTTTGTCAGTGGTATGCGCCAGTTCGTGGCCATGTGCGAATGATAGCGGTGCGCAGCGGCGGACGACCTAGAAAATCCCCACCTTTGACAGGTGATCGTGGCCAAAACGCAGCTTGGTGCTCGATGAATCCTCGACCACCAGCACGCGCACGGTGCCGCTGGCGAGTTCCGGCGCGATCTTCTTGAAGTCGACTTCGCCAAGCCCCGGCGCCTGGTCGCCGTGCGCGCCCAGCGCGTCGGCAAGGTACACGCCCTTGAGCCGCGACGAGAACTTGGTGATCCAGACATCGGCCTTCGCGACGCCGAGCTTGGCCAGCATGTTGGCGCTGGCCGTGTCGTGCCAGTAGCCAAGGTCGTCCTTGGCCAGCGCCTCGAATACGTGCTGCATGCGCTCGGGCGTCAGCAGCGAAAACGGGCTTGGCGGCGGGATCAGGCAGACCTTCAGCGGCGCGAGTTTGCGGCAGATCGTGTGCAAATTTCGGCAAAAAATCTCAAGCTGCGCGTCCGCCTTGGCGGTGCTGAATTTCATCGCCGCCTGCGGCGCCACGCAGGCCTTGCCGGCCTCGGCGCTGTTGAGGACTTCGTCGACTTGCTGCTGGCGTTCGGCCAAGCCCGGAAGGTCGAGGAACCCGCCCTCGAGGATCAGGAAACTCGGGCGAGCGGGCCCCAGTTGCTCGGCGGTCTCGATCACCATCTGCGTCGAACGTTCGCTTAGCGCGGCGTCGGGGGCAGCAAGCTTGGCGTAACCGGGCTTGCGGAAAACAACCGCGCTCTGGCGGGCCTCGGACAGCCGCACGGCGCAAAGCTTGACATTATGCTGCTTGAGGGCGGCAACGATGCGGCCAAGGGCCGCTTGCGGCGACTGGATGGCGAGATCGAACTGTTCGAAGCCGAGTTCCTGGCCCTCGCGCACGCGCTTGAGCAGGACGTCGAGCCCGCCGTCCCCGAGACGAAGGGTCACCGCTTTCATAGCATGCCTCTCTGAAGGCTGCTTCCAAGCTAACTCAACAGGGGTGTGGGTCAATGCGCAGGCCGCGCGCCTTGCGGGTTTGCAGGCGATTTATAGCTTTACCGGCGCAGTCCCTTCCGCGACAGCACCCGTAATTGGCCCGTGGTGTAATTGGTAACACAGCAGATTTTGGTTCTGCTTTTCCTGGTTCGAGTCCAGGCGGGCCAGCCATTTTGTGGCTGCGGTTTCCTAACCGCGGCGCGGCTCCTGTCGCCGGGGATGGTAAACTGGTCGGTCCATGTCCGAGGCCATCCACAAGCTCGCCGCAATCCAGTCGCTGAAACTCAGCGACGCGCGCAGCCTGCCCGCGCCGCTGTCCACGGGCATTGACGCGCTCGACGCGAATTTCGGCGGCGGATTGCCGCGCGGCGCACTGACGGAAATCTTCGGCGAGCCGGCGCAGGGCGGATGGTGGTTTGGCCTGCGCACGCTGGCGAATGTCCGAGACAAAATGTGCGCGCTGGTTGAACCCGCGGCGACTTTCTTCCCGCCCGGCGCGGCGTATCTGGGCGTGAACCTGCGCCGCCTGATTGTGATCCGCGAGAACAACCGTAAGCGCGCGCTCTGGGCGCTGGAACGCATTACGCACGAGAAAAATATCGGCGCGACGATTGCCGCAATCCCCGGCCTGACCGACACCGAGCTGCGCCGCCTGCAACTGGCATCCGAGCACTCGGGCCAAGCCTGCATCCTGATGCGCGCTCCCGGCGAACTCTCGCGCGCGAGCTGGGGCGCGCTGCGGCTGAAACTGCGCGCCGAACCTAGTGACGCCGGCCGCTGCATCGTCGTTGAAACCCTGCGCGCGCGCGGCGGCGCGATGCCGCGGCCGATCCGCATCGAACTGGAAAATGACTCGTTGGTTGTGCGCACATCTGCCCTTCTTCCGCACCGAGAGGTTGGCGCGTTCCGCGCCGCAAGCGCAGGCTAGGCCCCTCGCGATCGCGCTTGAGCACGGCGACAGCGTCACGCTGGTTGCCGTGTCCGGCGACGCGTTGACCGCCAATGTGCGGCCGGGCATGACCGCGACGGCGGCGCGCGCGATGCTGCCCAACCTCGCGCTCGCGCCGCTCGACACCGCCGCAGAAGACGCCGCGCTGGATTCCGTGGCCGCGGCGATGACGCGTTTTACGCCGCGCGTTTTCATCCACGCGCCGCAGACAGTCTTGCTCGACATCACGGGTTGCGAACGTGCGGCGGGCGGCGAGGACGCCCTGGTCGCGGGCGTGACGGCGTCTCTTGAGCGCCTGGGCTACACGGTGATGATCGGCCTGGGCGAAAACCCGACGGTCGCCTACACACTGGCGCTGGGGCGGGGCCGCACGCTGCGCGAGTTGCCCGTCCGCGCGCTGCGGCTGGAAGCATCGGACCTCGATTTTCTTGCGGCGCTGGGAATTTCGAGCGTCGGCGCGCTGCTGGACCTGCCGCTGGAGACGCTGCCGGCAAGATTCAGCGCAACGCTGCTGACACGCCTGCGTGAGTTGCGCGGCGACGCGGTTGAGGAATTCACGCCCTGGCGCGCGCCGGAAATCCTGAACGAGCGCCTTGACTTCGTCGACCCCACGGACCGCCGCGACAGCTTGATATTCGCGTTGCGCCGTATTGCCGTGGCGCTGGACGAACGGCTCTCGGCGCTGGCATCGGGCGCGCTTTCGCTCTCTGTAACCTTGCGCGCGCACGAAGGAGCGCCCGTCAACTTCGAGATGGCGCTTTCGCGCCCGACGCGTGATTCACGCTCGTTGACAGCGTTGATCACGGGCCGCTTCGAAACCGTGGACACGGGCGAACGCTGGTTCGACGGGTTGGAAGTGCGCGTGCCGTCACACGGCTCTCTCGTGGCGCACCAACGCGACTTGTTCGGCGACTTCGATCCCGCGCGCGAACAATCGTTCGTCGAGCTTCTCGATGAACTCGTCGGCCGCCTGGGCGCTGACGCCGTCAGCCGTGCCGAGCCGACCGCCGACCCGCGCCCCGAACTCAGCTTCACATGGCGGCCCTTCACCGCACCGCCCGCGACCACGGCGCAGCGCGAGCCGGCCTTGCGTCCACCCGTTGTGTTCGAGCCGCACGAGGTCGCCGTCGATTGCGACGAGGCCGGCAAACCCACGGGCTGGCGCGACGGCAAGCGCGCCTCGAAACTGGCCGCGATCTCGGGGCCCGAGCGCATCCACTTCGGCTGGTGGAGCGGCGACGACGCCGAACGCGACTACTTCCTCGTCGAGGACGAAAACGGCGCGCGCTGGTGGCTGATGCGCCGCGCCGATCGCTGGTTCATCGTGGGGTCGTTCTAATGGGACATTTCAAAGATCCCCACGGCCCGAGTGAAGCGCAGAAGACGATCTTCGAGCGCGACCCGGTCGCCCCAAAACCGCCGCAACGGCCGCAGAACGCAGCGTCCTATGCCGAACTCACGTGCTGCACGAATTTCAGTTTTCTGCGCGGCGCGAGCCACGCCGAAGAACTCGCCCGCCGCGCGGTCGAACTCGGGCTGACGGCGCTCGCGATCACCGACTGGCACACGCTCGCGGGCATGGTGCGCGCGCACGAAGCGGCCAAAGACTACGGCCTGAAGCTGCTGGTCGGCACGCGCGTGCGGCTGCGCGAAGGAATCACGCTTTGCCTGTACGCGATGAATCGCGCGGGCTACGGCAACCTGTGCCGCCTGCTGACCATTGGCAAACGCCGCACGGTCAAGGGCGAATGCGCTTTGCGGCTGTCAGACATTCCGGCGTTTGCAAGCGACCTTCAGGCGCTGGTGATTCCCGACGACAAGACGACGGCTGACGCGCTTGCGCCCCTGCGCGCGACGTTCGGCCCCCGGCTGTCCCTGGCAATCTCGCGCCACCTTGAAGCGGGCGACGACGCACACGTGAAGGCCGCCAAGCAACTCAGCGCCGAAACCGGGATTGCGCTCGCCGCAATCAACGACGTGCATTTTCACGACGCGGCGTGCAAACCAATGCAGGACGTGCTGGCGTGCATCCGCGAGGGCCTGCGCATCCAGGAGGCCGCGCATGTGCTGTTCGCCAATGCCGAGCGCCGCATGAAATCCGGCGCGGAGATGCGCGCGCTGTTCGCGGATCTACCGGCGGCCATTGAGCGCACGGTCAAGATCGCCGACTCCTGCACGTTCTCCCTCGATGAATTGCGCTACGAGTACCCGCACGAACTGACGGAAGACGGCCTGTCGCCGCCGGAATATCTGCGGCGTGAAACGATGCGCGGCGCGGCCAAACGCTACCCCGACGGCGTGCCTGAAAAAGTGCGCGCCCAGATTGAACACGAGCTCGGCATCATCGCCGAACTCCAATACGAGCCGTACTTCCTGACCGTTTACGACATCGTGCGTTTTGCGCGCGGGCGTGAAATCCTGTGCCAGGGACGCGGCAGCGCCGCCAACAGCGCGGTCTGCTTCTGCCTGGGAATCACCAGCGTCGATCCCGCCATTCACGACCTGTTGTTCGAACGCTTCATGTCCAAGGAGCGCGCCGAGCCGCCTGACATCGACATCGATTTCGAGCACGAGCGCCGCGAGGAAGTCATCCAGTACGTCTATGGCAAATACGGCGCTGATCGCGCCGGCATGTGCGCGACCGTGATCCACTACCGCACGCGCAGCGCGCTGCGCGAAGCCGGGCGCGCGCTGGGCCTCACGCTCGACCAGGTCGACCTGCTGTCGAAATCGCACCAGTGGTTCGACGATGTTTCTAAAGCCGACGAGCGTCTTCGCGAAGTCGGCCTTGATCCCGCCGACAAGACCGTCCAGCGCGCCGTCGCCTTTGCCCGACGCATTCGTGGTTTTCCACGCCACCTGAGCCAGCACGTCGGCGGCATGGTGATGACGCGCGGCCGGCTCGACGAACTTGTGCCGATCGAAAATGCCGCGATGAAGGACCGCTACGTCATCGAGTGGGACAAGAACGACATCGACACGCTGGGCGTGCTGAAGGTCGATCTGCTCAGCCTCGGCATGCTGACGGCGATTCGCAAATGTTTCGCGATGATCGCGCACCACGGCGGCCGCGAATTCGACCTCGCGACCTGCCTGATGACCGACCCCGGCGGCAAGGGCGAATCGCCCGAGGCCCGGCAGCTCTACGCGATGGTCCAGCACGCCGATACTGTGGGCACGTTCCAGGTAGAGAGCCGCGCGCAGATGGCGATGTTGCCGCGCCTGAAACCCTATTGCTTCTACGACCTCGTCGTCGAAGTCGCGATTGTGCGCCCCGGCCCGATCCAGGGCGGCATGGTTCACCCGTACCTGCGCCGCCGCAACGGTGAGGAGGCGGTCGACTATCCTCACGCCAACGCCGAGCGCGCTTTAAAACGCACGCTGGGCGTGCCGCTGTTCCAGGAGCAGGTGATGCAACTTGCAGTAGACATCGCGGGATTTTCACCGGGCGAAGCCGACAAGTTGCGCAAGGCCATGGGCGGTTGGCGGCGGCCCGGCCTTTTGGACCAGTACCGGGCCAAATTGATCGAGGGCATGATGGCGCGCGGCGTCGCGCCGGAATACGCCGAGCGCGTCTACAACCAGATCGAGGGCTTCGGCGAATACGGCTTTCCCGAAAGCCACGCCGTCAGCTTCGCGCTGCTGGCCTACGTCAGTTGCTACCTCAAGCGGTTTTATCCGGCGGCGTTCACCGCGAGCCTGCTCAACAGCCAGCCAATGGGCTTCTACGACGCATCGTCGCTGGTGCGCGACGCGCGCGACCACGGCGTCGATGTCCGCGCCGTCGACATCAACGCCAGCGATTGGAACAACGTTGTCGAAACTGCGGCGGCCTACGCGCCCGCATCGATGGAAGCCAAGCCCGATATCTGGGGCAAAGACGGCCCGGCGTTGAGACTGGGTTTGCGGCAATTGCGAGGCATGAGCGAAAAGGCCGCGGGGTTAATTGTCGGCGAGCGCCAGGCGGGCGCATTCACATCGCCCGCAGATTTCGCGCGGCGCATGAACGGCCGTGTGGGCTGGCGCGAATACGCGATATTGGCCAAGGCGGGCGCGTTTGACTCGCTGGGTGTCGAGCGGCGCGAGGCCCTTTGGCAATTGCTGGGCCGGCGCGATGTGCCCGACGAGCTGCTTGCCGACGCCGAGGCCAACGAACGCCGCCCGATGCTGCCGGGCCTGAGCGATTTCGAGTCGATGTGGCTCGACTACGGCACGACCGGGCTGTCGCTGAGCGCGCACCCGCTGCAGTTCCTGCGCCCGGCGCTGGACAAAGACGGTGTGCTGACGGCGGCCGACCTGCGCGACAGCAAAGACGGCGCCAAGGCCAAAGTCGCGGGCTGGACCATTGGCCGCCAGCGCCCGGGCGAGGGCAAGATGCTGTTTTTCACGCTCGAGGACGAAACCGGCATTGCCAACCTGATGCTGACGCCCAAGACCTTCGAGGAAAACCGTCATGCGGCGCTAAGCCCGCTGCCAATTGTCGCCGTGGGCAAAGTTGAACGCAGCGGCGAAGTCGTGCATCTGCGCGTCGAACGCATGTACGTCGCCGAGGCCGAACAGCAAACGCCCCGGGCGCACTCTCGCGACTTTCATTAACCGTCACCCAACGAAAAACTTATCCACAGCAACGGTCTGTCGCCCGGCAGAGTACACTTCGCCCATGGCCAACGACTTTGTTCACTTGCACGTTCATTCGGACTACAGCTTCCTCGACGGCGGCGCCAAGGTCGGTGACAAGGATAACCCCAACGGCCTGGCCGCACGCGCCGCAAAGCTTGGCATGTCCGCGCTCGCGCTGACCGACCACGGCAACATGTGCGGCGTGATGGACCATTACCGCGAGTGCAAAAAGCACGGCATCAAACCGATCATCGGCTGCGAAATTTACGTCGTCGAGCACGACATGCACGACCGCAAACGCGAGGCGAGCGAAAGCCGTGCGCCGGGCGCCAGCGGCAAGGAATACTCGCACCTGGTGTTGCTCGCCGAAAACGAAATCGGCTACCGCAACCTGTGCAAGATCACTTCCAAGGGATTCATCGAGGGCTTTTACCGCAAGCCGCGCGTCGATTACGCGACGCTGAGCAAGCATCACGAAGGCCTGATCGCGCTCAGCGCGTGTCTCGGCGGCGAAATCCCCCAGGCCATCATGCACGCGCAGGACGACAAGCCCTGCCGTCGCAAAATCGAGCAGTACGTCGAGCTTTTCGGCAAGGACAACTTCTTTCTCGAGGTGCAGGCGCATCGCAATTGCCGCACGGGCGAGATGGAAGACCTGGTCGCCAAGCGCATGTTCGGCGTGGCCGAAAGCATGGGCGTGCGCGTCGCGCTGACCAACGACAGCCACTTCCTGAACCCCGAAGACTTCGACGCGCACAACGTCCTGTTGTGCATCAACACGGGCAAGCAGATCACCGACCCAAACCGCCTCGAGTACGGCCCCGATTTCTACCTGAAATCTCCCAAGGAAATGGGCGAGCTTTACCCCGACCGGCCCGACGTGATGCAGGCGACCGTCGACATCGCCAAACGCATCAATTTTGACTTCGGCAAGACGCAGTTCCATCTGCCCGAGTTCAAATGGACCGATGGCGCGCCGCCCAAGGATTACCTGCGCAAGCAGTGCGAAATCGGCGTGCGCAAGTTGTACGGCGACGACGCGCTGGCGGCGGGCCACCCGGTGCGCGAGCGGATGGAGTTCGAACTCGGCGTCATCGACCGCATGGGATTCAACAGCTACTTCCTGATCGTTTCCGACTTCATTGGCTGGGCGCGAAGCAACGAAATTCCCGTGGGCCCGGGCCGCGGCTCGGCGGCCGGCGCGATTGTCGCCTACGCGCTTGGAATCACGGGGCTGGATCCACTGCGCTATAACCTGCTGTTCGAGCGATTCCTGAACCCGGACCGCGTGTCGATGCCCGATATCGACATCGACTTCTGCGTCAATCGGCGCGGCGAAGTGATCGAGTACGTCCGCAACAAGTACGGCTCAGAGTCCGTCGTGCAGATCGGAACGTTCGGCAAATTGCTTGCGCGCGCCGCGGTCAAAGACGCCGGCCGCGTGCTGGGCGTGCCGCTTGCCAAAGTAAACGCCCTGACAAAGCTAATTCCGGTGGTGCAGGGCAAAGTCACGCCGCTGGAGAAGTGTCTTCAGGAAATCCCCGAGTTCAAGGAAGCCTACGACAGCGACGCCGAGACAAAGAAACTCATCGACACCGCCAAGACGCTCGAAGGTTTAAACCGCGGCAGCGGCGTACACGCGGCGGGCGTGGTGATCGCCGACAAGGACGTGACGGATTATCTACCGCTGATGCGCCAGGAAGGCGCCGACGAAGAGATCGTCGTCGCGACGCAGTACAACATGAACGAGGTCGAGGGCCAGGGCCTGCTGAAGATGGACTTCCTGGGCCTGCGAAACCTGACCATCATCGACAACGCGCTGAAACTGATCCAGCACAACACCGGCCTCAAGATCGAACTTGACCCGTCAAGAGTTCCCGCCGACGCGCCCTACAAGGCGCTGCACACCCTTGACGACGAAGCGACGTACAAGACGCTCGCCAAGGGCGAAGGCTTCGGCATTTTCCAGGTCGAATCCGAGGGCATGTGCCGCCTGCTGCAGGCCATCAAACCGTCGACGTTCGAAGACATCTCGGCGGTGCTGGCGATCTATCGCCCGGGCCCGCTGTCGGCGGGCGTCGACAAGGACTTCGCCGCGCGCAAACATGGCCGCGTGATCGTGACCATGCCCGGCGAATTGGACGGTATCGCCAACAAAGAGGCCGTTGCGGCGCTGCGCGAAATCCTGTCGGACACCTACGGCACACTCATCTATCAAGAGCAGGCGATGCTGATCGCGCGCAAGCTCGCGGGTTTTACGCCCGGCGAGGGCGACAAGCTGCGCAAAGCCATCGGAAAAAAGAAAAAAGAGGAGATGGACGCGATCCGGCCCAAGTTCATCGAAGGCTGCGAGAAAAAAGGCTTCGGCAAGAAGCTTGGCGAACATCTCTGGGACAAAATTGAAGGCTTCGGCGCGTATGGTTTCAACAAAGCCCACACCGTCGCCTACGGTCTGATCTGTTACCACACCGCGTGGCTCAAGACGCATTATCCCGCCGAATACGCCGCCGCGCTGCTAAGCAGCCAGATCGGCAACAACGACAAGATCATCGAAGGCATGCGCAACGTGCGCGCGATGGGGCTTGAGGTCGTGCCACCGGACGTCAACCTTTCGGAATCTGACTTCAGCGCCAAGGACGGCCGCGTGGTTTTCGGCCTGTCGGGCATGAAGGGCGTGGGCACCAAGGCCGTCGAAAACATCGTCGCGGCCCGCCGCAAAATCGGCAAATTCCGCGGCTTCATGCACTTCCTCGACAACGTCGACGGCGCGCAACTCGGCAAGGCCATGGTCGAGTCGATGATCAAAGGCGGCGCGTTCGACAGTTTTAACCTGGATCGCCGCGGGCTTCTCGAAGCACTGGAAAACAACCTGCGCGTCGCCGCGGAAGGCGCGGCCGACCGTCTGCGCGGCCAGAAGAGCATCTTCGGCGCCGCCAAGGCCGCCGCACCGCTTACCGAGGCGGAAGAACACATCCGCGACACCAACGCCTGCGCCAACGTGCCGCCGTTCACCGAGGCCGAGCGCCAGCGCCACGAGCGCGAGACGTTCGGCTTCTATATATCGAGCAGCCCGCTCGACACCTTCCGCGAGACGTTTACTAAGTTCGCGCGCCAGGACGCCGCGACGTTGAAAGAAATGGGCCCCGGCGAACAAGTCATCCTCGGCGGCCTTATCGCGGGCGTTTCGGTTAACACCGTGAAAAACGAGAACAGCCGCAACTTCGGCCGCAAGATGGCGAAGTTCGACCTGATGGACAAAGCGGGGTTTACGAAGGTCACGGTATTCCCGGACACCTACGACAAGTTCATGGCGCTGATTACCGACGACACGCCGGTCATTCTCAAGGGCGTGACGGAGACGATGGGCGGCGCGACGGAAGAAGAGGAAGAGCAGGTCGCGATCACCGTCAGCCAGATCATCCATGTAAACGACGCCGAGAGCATGTTCGAGCACGACGAAGGTTTAAAGTACGACACCGACCTGAAACGCTTCACCACCACGCACGCGTCGGAGTTGATTAAGCTCGAAAAGGACAGCCGCGTGCGCGTGGGAGGCGTTGTAGCCAACCTGCGCAGCGGCAAGTCGAAAAAAGGCAACGATTACGCCAGCTTCACGCTCGCCGGGCCGATGGGGGCCTTCCGCATCATTGTGTTCAGCGACCTCGCCAAAGTCTGGGTCAGCAAGCTCAAGGAAGGCCAGGCGTTGTTCGTGATCGGCAGTGTGCAACCCGAAGAACAGAACGAGCAATCGCGCGGCCCGCGTGTGAGCGTGCGCGCCGACGAAATCGTGCCCGCAAGCGTCGCCGCCGAACGTTTTGCCAGCGCCGTGTGTCTCAACCTCACCGTCAGCGAACTCAGGAGCGACATCCTGGGTTCGCTGACCGAAGTGGCGATGACGCACTCCGGCCGCACACCGCTGTTTTTCAAGGTTTGGGGCGACGACGGCATCCAGCTTGAGTTGCTTGAGGCCGCGCCGGATTTCCGCGTCACGCCCAGCGGCCGCTTCATGGAGGCCGTCAGCAAGCTGCTGCCGCAAAAGAAGGTCGAAATTGCGGCGACAGGCATTTAGTTTTTAACGGCGGATAGACGCCGATGAACGCCGACATGCTTTGTTGGTCGGCGTTTATCTGTTGTTGTCGGCGGCTGCTTTTGCCGTTCTCCGCGTCTCCGCGGTTGTAAACGAGACTGATTATGCCGCGCATGTTCATTGCCATTGAGCCAACGGGCGCGGTTAAAACCGCGCTCGCGGCTTTGCGCCTCGACATGCCCGGCTGCAAGTGGACGCCGCTCGAGCAAATACACCTGACGCTGCGCTTTCTCGGCGATGTTTCACCGGGCGCAGCAAAGGCCCTTCAGTATTCGCTGGCAAACATCCGCGTCGCACCCTTTGAGTTACTCGTGCGCGGCGTCGGCACGTTTCCCGGCTTCGGCAGCCGCCAGCATCCGCGTGTGCTGTGGGCCGGCGTCGCGCCCGCGGCGGGGCTCGAACAATTGTGGCGCGAGATCAACGCCGCGGCCAACCAACTCAAGCTCGAGGGTGACGAATCGGCGCGCGGGTTCGCGCCGCACCTGACAATTGCGCGCTTGAAGGGAAAACCCGCCCCGCAACTGGCGGGCTTGATACGACGCAACGAACATTTCACGGCGCCGGTAATGGCCGCGCGCGAATTCGTGCTGTTTGAAAGCGAGTTGCGTCGCGAAGGCGCGGTGCATCGGCCCGTGGAAACGTTTGAGCTTTTGTAGGGGCGAGGCGCGCCTCGCCCCTGCGAACACCTTGCAGGCATGCCAACAGTCGCTGCCAGTTTTCCGGCAGGCTGCCAAACATTATATGTAGAAGGGTCTTTGATTTACCTCCCGGTATACGCAGGCTGGGAGAGATGACGCACCGTACAGAAAGCCCCCATCCATGAAGCGACTCCCCTGGGCGGTCCTGCCCCTTCTTCTGCTCCTAGCCGCCTGCAAAGGCGGCGGTGAAGGCGGTTCGCAGCAAAAAGGCGCCGGCAAAAAGCTCGAATACCCCGTCGAAACCGAAGAAGTCAAAGGCCGCCGCGTCGAGTACACGGTTTACGCCGTGGGCTCGCTGGAAGCTTTCGAGGAAGTCTACGTGATCGCGCGCGTGCCCGGCATCGTGCGCGACGTGCTGTTCAAGGAAGGCGACGTTATCGCCTTCAAGCGCAACGAAAAAGGCGACATCACCGAGCGCCCGATCCTGGTGAAACTCGACGATGAGCGTTTCATCAACGCCGCAAACACCGCCAAGGCCGAACTCGACAAGATGACTGCGCAGAAAACCGAGGCCGAGGCCGCGCTTGACCGCCGCCTGAAGGCCAACGCAACGGCCAAAGACAAGCCGCCGATCTACTCGGAAGAAGACATCAAGAGCTTCACGACCAAGGTGGCCATTGCCGTGGCCGAAGCGGACAGCGCCAGGAGCCGCCACGACAAGGCGATGCTCGACCTCGCCGACACCGAAATCCGCGCGCCCGTGGAAGGCATCATCCAGTCGCGCACGATCAAGACCAACCAGCAGGTGCAGGCCGGCACAGTGGTGGCCACGCTGGTGCGCCGCGACCCGTTGCTGCTGCGCTTTGCGGTGCCGGAAGGCGACGCCACGCGCACCAAGACCGCGGACGTCGCGAAATTCACGCTGCGCGACAGCGTCACCGAATACGAAGCCAAGATCATCTTCGTCAACGCGCAGGCTGACAGCCGCACGCGCATGGTTGAGATGATCGCGCAAGTGCAGGGCGACACCAAGGCGCTGAAGCCCGGCGCGTTTGCGCAGATTAAAATCCCGGTCGGCGCCAACGAAAACGCGCCCAGCGTACCGCAAACCGCCGTGCGGCCAAGCGACCGCGGCTTCCTGGCGTTTGTGGTGCAGAACGGCGTGGCGAAAGAGCGCGTGCTGAAACTTGGCCTGCGCACCGAAGACGGCCGCGTCGAAGTGCTGGACGGCATCAAGATCGGTGAAAAGGTCGTTGTCCGAGGCGCGGAAGCCCTGCGTGACGGGGCGCAGGTCAAGGAAGGCGGCGGCGCGCCGAAAGATGGCTCGGGCGCGATGAGCGGCGAAAAGAAAAAAGAGAAGTAGGTCTTGGGTCTTGGGTCTTGGGTCTTGGGTCTTGGGTCTTGGGTCTTGGGTCTTGGGTCTTGGACAGAATTGAGCTTTTGTTTTCCCCAAAACCTAAAACCCAATACCTAAAGCCTCATAACAGGTTAGCCGTCGGACCGGCCCAAGTTTGTTCGATGCAGGAAAAGACGTTCGAGTACCGGAAGTCGACATGAACATCACTGAAGTCTGCATCCGTAAACCGGTTCTCGCCTGGATGATCATGGGCGCGACGATCGTATTTGGCCTGGTTGCGGCTATGCGCATCGGCGTCAGCCAGTTCCCCGACGTCGACTTCCCCACTATCAGCGTCAGCCTCAACTGGCCCGGCGCATCGCCCGACGTCGTCGAGTCGGACTTGATCCAGCCCGTCGAAGAAGCGCTGGTACAGGTCGAGGGCATCCGCAGCATCACCTCGACGGCGCGCCAGGGCTCGGCGAACATCACCGTCGAACTCGACCTTTCGCGCAACGTCGACGTCGCGCTGCAGGACGTGCAGACGAAGGTCGCGGGCGCGCAGCGCCGTCTGCCTAAAGATGTCGAACCGCCCAGCGTCTCCAAGACCAACCCCGAAGACAACCCGATCATGTGGCTCGGCCTTGCCGGGCCGTTCTCACGCCAGGTGTTGTCCGATTACGCGCGCTACCGCGTCAAAGACCGCCTGCAGACGCTGCCCGGCGTGGGCGAAATCAACTTCGGCGGCTTGCTTGAGCGCAACATCCGTATCTGGGCCGACGCCGACGCCCTGGACGAACGCGGCATCACCGTCACCGACGTGATCAATGCCCTGCGCCGCCAGCACGTGGAACTGCCTGCGGGCCAGCTTCAGACCGTAGGCCGAGAAGTCAACGTGCGCGTGATGGGCGAGGCGCTGGACCTCGAGACGCTGCGCGGCATCGTGGTGAAGGAAACGCCGGGCAAGCCCGTTTACTTGTCGGACGTCGCGCTGGTTGAAGACGGCTTTGAGGACGTGCGCCGCCTCGCGCGTTTTAACGGCGCGCCGGCCCAGGGCCTGGGTATCCGCAAGCAGCGTGGCGCCAACGCGGTGGCGGTCGCCAAGGCCGTGCGCGCTGAGCTGGAAGAAATCCGCAAGACGCTGCCGCAGGACATGGAACTCGCGGTCAACTTCGACAGCACGCCCTTCATCGAGGAATCGGTCCACGAAATCGAATTCGAGCTGATCATCGCCGTGATTTTGACCGCGCTCGTTTGCTGGCTCTTCCTCGGGTCATTGTCCAGCACACTCAACGTCATTCTCGCCATCCCGATGTCGCTGCTGGGCACCATCGCGGCGATTTACTTCCTCGGGTTTACGCTCAACACCTTTACGCTGCTCGCCTTGTCGCTGTCGGTCGGCATCGTAGTCGACGACGCGATCATGGTGATGGAGAACATTTTCCGCCACGGCGAAATGGGCAAGCGACGAGAACTCGCCGCCCTTGAGGGCACGCAGGAAATCAAATTTGCCGCGCTCGCAGCAACCGCGGCGGTGATCGCGATCTTTTTGCCCGTGATTTTCATGAAGGGCATTGTCGGCAAGTTCTTTTTGCAGTTCGGCATCACGCTTTCGATTGCGGTCGCGATCAGTTACGTCGAGGCGATCACCCTGGCGCCCGCGCGCTGCGCCAAGCTGCTCAATACCTCGCGCCACGACCGCTCGGCCATCGGCCGCGCGGTCGACAATGTCTTTGAAGGCATTACGCGCGTCTATCGGCGCGTGCTCAACGTCGGCCTGAAGATGCCGATCCTGGTGCTGTTGGTCGGCGCGGGCCTGTTTGCGTCGGCGATCTACGTGATGACGAAGCTGCCCGGCGAGTTCGTGCCAAGCCAGGACCAGAGCCGCCTGATGGTGCGCATCACGACCGCCGTGGGCTCGGACATCAACGAAACCGATTCGCTGTTCCAGAAGTGCGAAGCGATCGTGAACAACCACCCGCTGATCCAGCGCGCGTTTGTTTCGGTCGGCGGTTTCGGCGGCGCGGGCGTGAACTCGGGCGTGATGTTCCTGACCCTGGTGCCCAAGGAAGAACGCGACAAGACCCAGGGCCAGGTCGCGGGCGAAATCCGCGGAGCCCTCAACGCCATTCCCGGCGTGCGCGCCGTCGTGCAGGACCTTTCGCAGCAGGGTTTCACGGCCCAGCGCGGCTTCCCCATCGAGTTCAGCCTGCGCGGCCCTGACTGGGACCAGCTTGTCGAGACCAGCCTGAAAGTCCGCGAAAAACTGGCCGAAAGCGGCATGGCCGTCGATATCGACACCGATTACGTCGTGGGCATGCCTGAGCTGCGCGTGGCGCCCAACCGCGCCCGCGTCTCGGATATCGGCATCAGCGTCGAGGATGTCGCGAGCACCCTCAACGCGCTCGTCGGAGGCATCAACGTCGGGCGTTTCAATTCCAATGGCCGGCGCGTCGACGTGCGGCTGCGGTTGCTTGCTGGCCAGCGTTCTCGGCCCGAGGACATCGCCAAGCTGCGCGTGCGCGGGCCGGAGGACTCGATGATCCCGCTTTCGGCGCTGGTGGCGCGCGACGAGCGCCCGGCGCTGCAAAGCATCATCCGCCGCGACCGCGAACGCGCGGTTTCGATTTTCGCCAACGTCGCGCCGGGCAAGTCACAAAGCGACGCGCTGGCGTTTGTCCAGACGTTGCGCGCTGACATGCCCGAGGGCGTGGCGCTGGTTTTCGGCGGCGCGAGTGTGGCGTTCCAGGAATCGATGGAAAGTTTAATCTTCGCGCTGATCCTGGGCATCATCGTCGCCTACATGGTGCTGGGCGCGCAATTCAACAGCTTCCTGCACCCCATTACCGTGCTGACGATCCTGCCGCTGTCGGTCGCGGGCGCCGCGTTTGCCCTTTTGATCGCCGGAAAAACATTAAACATCTTCAGCATGATCGGCCTGCTGCTGCTAATGGGCATCGTGAAGAAGAACTCGATCATCCTCGTCGACTACGCGACGCAGTTGCGCGCCAAGGGTTTAACAGCGCGCGAAGCGATGAGCGAAGCGGGACCCGTAAGATTGCGGCCAATCTTGATGACGTCGATGGCGACGTTCATGGCGGCGGTGCCGGCGGCGTTGGCGCTGGGCGCGGGCGGCGAAGTACGCCAGCCGATGGCGATGTCGGTGATCGGCGGCCTGATTTTATCGACAGGCCTTTCGCTGCTGGTGGTCCCGGCGTTTTATGTGACCGCCGACAGCATCAAGGGATTCTTTGGCCGCCTTTGGCCCAGGAAGGACGATCAGGACGGCCACGGCCATGATGGCCCCGCCGATCACCCCTCGGACGGCGAACTGGCATTGGTCCGCCGCGACACAGTCAAGGTCTCCAACGGCACCCTGCCGCCCCACGAAACTCCGCCGCCCGAACTCAAACCCGAAGCGTAACCGTGGCTGGGGCCGCCGGCCCCAGAGTATTTGCATGATCTCGGGCGTTGCGTTGGGGCGTTGATGCCCCAGCCACCTTACGCCTTCAGAGCGTCCAGCAGATTGCGGTAGAGCATCTGCACCGTGACGGGGCCGACGCCGCCGGGCACCGGCGACAGGAAGCCCGCGACCGCTGAGACGCTTTCGGCGTCCACGTCGCCGCGGATTTTACCGCCACCGATGTCGATGATGCCGACGTCCACGACCACGGCGCCCGGCTTCACCCAGTCGCCCTTGACCATGCCCGCCTCGGTGCCAATCGCCGTCACGAGGATGTCGGCGTTGCGGCAGATCGCGGGCAGGTTCTTGCTCTTGCTGTGGCAGATCGTCACGGTGCAATTCTTGTCGAGCAGCAATAACGCCGCGGGCTTGCCGACAATCGTGCTGCGCCCAATCACAACGGCGTTGGCGCCGTTGAGATCAATGCCCGATTCGATTACGAGTTCGACCGCCGCACGCGGCGTGCAGGGCACGTTGCGGTACTGCTTCATCACAATCGACCCAAGATTAACCGGATCAATGCCCTCGATGTTCTTGGCCGGCGCGATGCGCTTGGCGAGCGACTCGCCGTTGAGATGTTTGGGCACCGGCATCTGCAGGATAATGCCCGTGACCGACTTGTCGGCGTTGAGCATGTTGATCTTCTCGACCACGGCGCTTTCGGGCGCGTCGGCGCGCAGGTCCTCCATCGCATAGGCCACACCCAGCGCCTCGGCCTGTTTAAGCTGTGATTTACGGTAGCTGTTGGTTCCGTCGTCCGACCCCACCGCCAAACTAACCAGCTTGGCAAGCTTGCCCTGCGCCTTGAGTGCGGCGAACTCGGCCGCAAGCTGGTCCTTGATGCGCTTGGCGACGGCCTTTCCGTCGAGAATTTTTGCTGGCATATGCGATAGTCCTTGATGGCGCTTCCTGATGCATCGACGACTTAACTTCAGCGAGGTTCTAGGTGCCGGGTTTTAGGTTCTAGGGAAAACTTGGCCCGAGCACCCTAACACCCAGAACCTAGCACCTAAAACCTGTTTTCAACGTTCGCCGCGGTCGAGCGTGCGGTAATTAATGGCCTCAGTGATGTGATCCGGCTCGATTTCGGCCTTGGCATCGAGGTCGGCGATCGTACGCGCGATCTTGCGGATGCGCGTGTAGGCGCGCGCCGAAAGTTGCAGCGACTCCATCGCACCATCCAGCAGCGTCTTCACTTCAGGTTTCAGCACCGCGTACTCGGCCAGCTCCTTCTCGTTCATGCCGGCGTTGTTGTACAGGCCCGCACGCGCCGCGCGTTTGAAGCGCTCCAACTGCCGGTCGCGCGCGGCTTGCACCTGCCCCGACATTTCCGCCGACGACAGGCCCTTGCGCCCACCCGACAGTTCCTTGATATCGACCGCCGGGACCTCCAGGTGAATATCAATGCGGTCGAGCATCGGCCCGCTGATGCGCGAACGGTACGCCGCAACCTGGCGCGAGCTGTCGGTGCAGCGTTTGGTCGGGTGGCCGAGATAGCCGCAGGGGCAGGGGTTCATGGCAGCGATCATCATCAGCTTCGCGGGGAAGGTCAGGCTGCCGACGGCGCGGCTGATGGTGACCGTCCCGTCTTCAAGGGGCTGGCGCATGACCTCAAGTGTCTTGCGGTTGAACTCGGGCAGTTCGTCGAGGAACAGCACGCCGTTGTGCGCGAGGCTGATTTCGCCGGGGCGCGGATTGGTCCCGCCGCCGATCATGCCCGCGTCGCTGACGGTATGGTGCGGCGAGCGAAACGGCCGCTGCGTAATCAGGGGCATGTCGCGCGTGACCAGGCCCGCGACGCTGTAAATTTTGGTGGTCTCGAGCGCCTCGGGCAGGGTCATGCGCGGCAGGATCGTCGGCAGGCGCTTGGACAGCATGCTTTTGCCGACGCCGGGATTGCCGAGCATGAGCAGGTTGTGGCCGCCCGCGGCGGCGATGATCAGCGCGCGCTTGGCGGCTTCCTGGCCTTTTACCTCGGAGAAATCGACGCCGTAGTGATCGGCCTCGACGAAGTATTTCTGCATGTCGGCGCGGAAGGGCTCGATGGCCTGCGTGCCGTTGATGAACGCAACGACTTCGCGCAGGTGGCCGACAGGGATGATGTCGATGCCGTCAACGACCGCGGCCTCGGCGGCGTTTTCGTCGGGCACGATCAGCGTCTTGACGTTGCGCTTCTTGAGTTCAAGGGCGACGGGCAGCACGCCCGCGACGCGGCGCACGCGGCCGTCGAGCGCGAGTTCGCCGATCATCGCATAACGCGTAACGTTGTTGGGGTCGACCTGGTGATTGACTGTCATCAGGCCGATGGCGATCGGCAGGTCGTAGGCCGGACCTTCCTTCTTAAGGTCGGCGGGCGCGAGGTTGACGGTGATGCGCATGAACGGGTTGTCGTAGCCGGAATTTTCGATGGCGGCGCGCACGCGTTCGCGCGATTCGTTGACGCTTTTGTCCGGCAGGCCGACGGTGATGAACGAGGGTTCGTCGGCGCTGGTGCGCGCGCCGTCGACTTCAACATCGACGCTGACGGCCTCGATGCCGATCAAACCCGCGGAGCGTATGCGGCAAATCATGCGAGAGTTATAGCCTTGGCGAACAAGGCCTGAAAGCCGCCGATTCGGGACGAAGCGAGGCAAAGCTGCTAGGCCCTAGGCGCTAGGCGCTAGTTTGCTGTAATTGTGTGGCGCAGTTGCTAACAACTGGCAGCTAACGCCTAGAGACTAACCATGGCAATGGTTCCCTTCACGCTTTCGCGCATCATCTTCAATACCACCCATTCGGTGCAGCACATCATCCTTAAAGAGGTCAACGGACTTCGGCATTTCCCCATCCAGATCGGCGACGCCGAGGCCGGGGCGATCTACCGGCGCGCGATGAAACGCTACCACCAGCGCCCGCTGACGCACGACCTGATCGACCGCGTTGTCGCGGGCATGGGCGGCACGCTTAAAGCCGTCGAGATCTGCGACCTGAAAGAGCACACATATTACGCCAACCTCGTGATCGAAACCGCCGACGGCCAGGTGCGCATCGACGCGCGCCCCAGTGACGCCATTGCGCTGCTGGTCGGCAACAACGTCGACCTGCTGGTCGACGACACCCGCGTGCTCGAAGCGATGTTTGGCGAAGGCGAAGCGCCTTGACCAATGCCAGCCCAACGCGCTGCCAAACGGAACCACTACTGATGCACCCCTCTGGCGGCATCGCCTTACATCGCTACCCTTATTGCCTTGATCGCCCACGCTGACGGAACCCTGAGACACGGGACTACTTATGTTTAAAGCCACGCTGTTGCTGACACTCCTCGCCGCAGTTTTTTCGGGCGCGGTGCAGGCCGAAGAATGGATCGACTTTTCCGCCCGCGACACGGCATTGGGCGGCGCAGGAGGCATCTTCGGCCGGGGCGCAACCGGCAGCTACTACAACCCGGCCAACGTCACGCGCAGGCCCTGGGAAAAGGACACCTTCCCGAAGTTCGAACTCGACATCCCGTTTGGCGCGACAGCCAGCGTGCACGGACTCTCCTACCAACGCGTATTCGACGCGGTGAAGCTCGCGCAGGAACTCTTTGACGAATTCGAGGACGGCACCTTTCAGCCCGGCAATCCCAATGTCACCACGGAAGACTTCGGCTTCGCCTTCAAAGTGTTCGATTCGCTCGACGGCCTGCGCAGCTTCAACGGCGACGGCATCTACTCCGGCGCCGCCGCGGGCATTGCGGTGCGCGTTTCCAACCTGTTTCTCAAGCGCGACGGCATTTCCGTGCGGCTGGGCGCCTTCGGCCTCGCCGCCGCAACGTCGCTGGTGGACATGGACAGCCTTCGCGGCTATCGCCTGACCAACGCGGCCGGCGCGCAGTTTGACAGCATCATCCAGCAGGCGATGACGAACTCGGGCGGCAACACGGCGCCCTCGAGCGCCGGCGGCCAGCAGTTCAGCCAGCAGTTGCAGGCGGCGGGCTACCCGCAGGCTATTGCCGACGGGCTCGCGGACATCGCCGAGGATTCCGGCATCAACTTCGGCGGTGCGGCGTCGAGCGTGCTGTTCGACTTCCTGGTCAATTCGCGCAACGGCACGGGCACCAGCCTTGAAAGCGGCGCCAACCCGCTGGAGGGCAACCGCACGGGCTTTTTGCTGCGCGGCGCGGTGTTCTATGAGGCGGCCGTCACCTACGGCTTTGGCCTGCCGGTGCTGGGGCTCGACGACTGGCTGGCGTTCGGCGTCACGCCCAAGCTGATCCAGTGCTACACCTTCAGCCAGGCGCTGTATGTCGAAGATTTCCAGAACGACGAAGGCCCGCAGAAAGCCATCGACAGCCTGACCGAACAACTGCAGGACGCCATGACCTTCAACGGCGAAAACGCGCAGATCGGCTTTGGCATCGACCTCGGCATCGTGTTCACGCCGCAACTGCCCGTGCTCAGCGGACTGTGCTTTGCGCTGTCGGGCCGCAACCTCAACTCGCCGGAGTTCACCTTCGACGACAAGCTGCCGGGTGCGCCCAAGAAGGTGCGGCTGGACGCGCAATTCCGCGGCGGCGTGAGCTACACGCTGTTTGCGCCGAATTTCCCGTTGACCTTCGGCGTTGAAGCGGACCTCAACCCGGTATCAAGCGACCTGCTGCCGAACTACCACACTCAGTTCGTCCGTTTTGGCGCGAGCTTCGAGCCCAACTTCGGCTTGTTCGGCCTTGGCGTGCGGCTGGGCGCGCTCAAGAACGTCGCCGACGCCGAGCAGCCCATCACCATGGCCGCGGGGCTGGGTTTCAGGATCGTCGTGGTGAAACTGGACTTCGGCGCGCAGTTCAGCTTCGACCAGACGCTGTTTGGCGGCGAGAACACCGACAGTGAGGACGAGGGCTTCAGCCTGCCCCAACGCGTGGCGCTCTACGCGCAACTGGGCATCGCGATTAACTTTTAGTTTGAAGTAATTGAGCAATGAAATGCGTCGCCGCCCGGTTTTGCACATTGGGTAGCGGCGCATTCGCGATAAAATGCCCGGATTGCACGATGCCGGAGGCCCCATGAAAACCGCGATTCTGCTTTCCGTTGCCCTGTTCGGCGCGCTGGCGCTTCAAATTCCCGCCGCAGCCGAGGACGCGCCGAAACTGCTCTGGACCATCGACCAGGAGCAGGAGTTCGTCGTCATGGGCCTGCGGCTGGACTACGAATACAAGGCCGATTCAACCCTGAAGCTGAGTTGCGAGGTCACGTCCACAACTGAACACGGCTTTGCTTGCAGCATCACGCGCGAGGATGACACGGCGGCTACCGCCGGCAGCGGCGGCTGGGACAACCTCAACGGCCGCACGCTCGATGTCGCTTGGGGCGCGCTCGCCGATTGGATCAAGGGCAGCACCGTGGGCAGCAAAAAGCTGAAGGTCGATAAGGAACAGGTCGAGACGACGACCTACACAACCACGCGCGCAGCCGGCGACAAAAAGAACGTCTCGGTGTTGTACCTGGCCAAAGAGTTCCCCGCGGTCATCGTGAAACGCGAAACCTGGGTCGAGAACGCCAAGGGCAAGGCATCGGACAAAACCACGCTGTCGTTGAAGTCCATCTACTCCATCAAGGACAAGGTCAAGGAATTGACCGGGAAGCTCCCCTTCGACGACGAAGCCTGCCGCAAGTTTTTCGTCAAGGGGCTCAAGCTGAACTACCACCTCATCGACGGCCAGAAACTTGCGCCCGGCGGCGAGGTCGATGACAGCCAGGCGATGGCGTACACCGTGGAAGTCATCGAGGTCGCCAAGGCCAGCCACGTGCAGAACGTGCCCACGCGCTGGGAAAACGGCGCGCCGGCCGAATACACCAAAGAGTCGGTCGTCTGGCAGGAAGTCCTCGATTCCTACTCGGACTTCCTGGGCAGCGGCGAGGTCAGTAACGGAACCGTGACCGTCGGCGACGCGACGCTGGCCTGCGTGAACGTGACGGGCGCCCGCCGGGCGTACGGCGATTTCACCGAGGAAATCACGCTGAGCTTTAGCAAGGAATACCCGAGTGTGCTGGTGTACAAACAAGTGGTGTGCACCAACACCGTCAGCGGCGCGAAGTCCGTCTCGCGCCTGGGCCTGAAATCGATCACGCGGCCGTAGTAAACTCTGATGCCAACAACAAAAGGGCGCGCGTAGTGGTCTGTGACAGACGATTTCGGGGTTTGGCGGATGTTGTGAGTTTCTTCCGCGACCGAGCGAAGCAGAAGCCCGACAGGGCGCGTGCGAAGCGATGGTCGCGGCCTGATGAAACCCGCCGTCGCCAAAAACCGTGCACCCCTGAATTCAAAGGTCATGCAGCGCTCGGCGCGTCCTTTTCATTGGCGCCGCAAGTTACTTCGCGCTGTCGGTGAGTTCGACGTTGACCAGCACCAGGATCACGCGGTCGGCGCGCTCGGCCTGCAGGCCGGTCACCACCAGCGTATTGCCTTCCGGCAGCAGCGCCTTGGTGCGCATGCGCTCGCACTTCAGCAGCGGCACCTGCACCGTAAATTCTCCCTTGGCGCCGGGCGCCGTGGTCTTGAACTGCTGCATCGGGTCCACCAGCCGCGCCAGCGCAAGCTGTACTTCCAGCGTCACGCTTTTGCGGTCGGAGCCAACCTCCGGCCGCAGCGAAACCATCAGCCCGTCCTGGATGGTCGAGATCATCGGGTCCGCCACGACCGCACCCTTGGCTTGCGTGACTTCGAAGCCGCTGACGTAGGAATGGCTGGCGCCAAGGGTGACCACGCCGCGCTGGCGGTCCTGGCAGGTCAGCCGCGGCGCGCCCATGATCTTGGCGTGTTCGCGCGTGCGCAGGGCGTCAAGCAACTGCGCAAGCTTGCTGCGCTCGACGGCGTAAGCGCGCGGACGGTCGTTCAGCGCGCGCAGGTTGTCGGGCGCCAACCCCATCATCTCCCGCGCCCTGGCGCGGTCGACATCGATCAGCCGCACTTCCATCTTCACGAACAGCGGCTGCCCGCCGGACTCGGCGGCGCTTGCGGCGGCCTGCATCTCGACGGGCGTGGTGGTAACGCTTGCGGCATAGGTGACGTCGTATTCGCCCTTGGGAACTTCGGCAACCGGCGAGGACGAGCAACCCGCTAGGACAACCATCGCGGCCAGCAGTAAAAACGCGGTAAGGCGCATGTCGGAACCCCGAAAAGAGGCGCGCATCATAGGTCGGCCCACGCGCCGGTGCCAATGCTCACAGGCATAAATGAAAGGGGCTCCCTTTCGGGGAGCCCCCTTGGATTTAGCGGCTCGCTTATCCTTCTTTGGTTTCGTCCTCGAGCGCCTTGACTGTCACGACCAGCACGCGCACGCGGCCGTTTTCGGTGTTCAGCGTGTTGATCATCAGGGCATTGCCGCTTTCGACCAGCGCGCGGGTTTCCAGCTTCTGGATGTTCAGCACCGCCAGGTCGATTTTGCCGGTCATACCCTCGCCCAGCGACACCTCCGCCTGCTTCATGGGTTTGACCAGCGCCGAAGAAACCAGCTCAAGCTCGACCTCGACGCCTTTGTCGGTGCAGCGCGGCCGCACGGCAAAGACCATCCCGTCCTTGACGGTCTCGACCACGGGATCGGCGACGCGCACGCCGTCTTTTTCCCTGATTTCGTAGGAAGCAACACGCGCGATTTCGTCGAGAATCGAAATGTTGGCGCGCTGCTGGTCAAGGCAAACAAGCTTGGGGGCGCTGATCGTCGTCAGGTCTTTGGCAAAGGCCATGGTCTCGATCAACTCGGGCACGCCGGCACTGGCAACGGTGAAGACTTCGGTCCCCTTGGACATGTGGAACACGTCCGACGCCATTTCCCGCGACATCTCAAGCAGCTTCATCTCGACCAGGACCTGCCGCTTCGTCGGGGTTGCTTCCTCAAAAGGCGGAATGAGTTGCTCAAGATCGACGGAACGTGATCCAATGTCGGCGCTGTAGGTTGCCGCAAACTGCGCAATCTTCTTGACCGGCTCATACTTGATCTTGACGTCGGTGCGGTCAACGCCGACTGGGCCCGACGCACAACCTGAAACCACAGAAATGCCGACCATTGCGGCGGCGACAAACAAGGCACGAATAATCACGGACAACTCCTCGGATGGGGAATCGGGGTAGGCGAATGAGCGACGGGGTTGAAACGACGCGGGGAGCGAAGGGTTGGAACGTATTGTCGCCAAGGCGCGGGGCGATGCAACGCAAAGCTGCGAGCACGAGCGAAGTGTGCTATGCTGTTGACGCAGCAATGACAAAGGACAAATGAAAAATGCGCGAAGACCTGTTCCAGAAGACGAATCAGTTGCTCGAGCGGACCACCAAGCTCCAGGTGTCGCTTTGACTTTGAAGGACAGCGCAAAAAACTAGCCGAACTCGAATCCAAAACCTCCGCGCCTGACTTCTGGAACAACACGGAAGCCGCCCAGGCGTTGATGGGCGAAATCAAGAAGGTGAAGTTCATCGTCCAGCCGCTGGCCAAACTCGTGGCCCAGCTTGGCGACCTCAACGCGATGCTCGAACTCGCCAGCGAAGCCGGCGACGAAGCGACCTTCAACGAAGCCGAGCAGCAACTTGCCACATTGCAGGCCGAGTACGACAAAATCGAAACGCGTTCGCTGCTCGATGAACCCGGCGACGATTCCAATTGCTTCCTCAGTGTGCAGGCCGGCGCGGGCGGCAACGACGCGGCGGACTGGGCCGCGCAACTGTTCGAAATCTACCTGCGCTGGGCGCGCAACCACGACTTCGAAGTCGAGATCATCGACCAGCAGGAGGCCGAAGTCGCCGGCATCCGCAGCGCGACCGCGCTTATCAAAGGCCCCTTTGCGGCGGGCCTGTTGCGCGGCGAGGTCGGCGTGCACCGGCTTGTGCGCGTCAGCCCCTTTGATACGCAAAGCCGCCGCCAGACCAGCTTCGCCAGCGTCGATGTAGTGCCCGAAAGTTACCACGCCGACGTCGGCGACATTGAAATCAAGGACAGCGACATCGAGCTGAACTTCTCGCGCAGCGGCGGCAAGGGCGGCCAGAACGTCAACAAGGTCGAGACCGCCGTGCGCATCACGCACATCCCGTCGGGGCTGGTCGTGAGTTGCCGCAGCGAGCGAAGCCAGCACCAGAACCGCGCCATCGGCCTCGAACTGCTGCGGTCGAAGCTCTATCAGATTGAACGCGCCAAAAAAGACGAACAGCTCTCGAAGCTCTACGGCGCCAAGGGCGAAGTCAGCTTCGGTTACCAGATCCGTAACTACGTGCTCAACCCGTACACGATTGTGAAGGACGCCCGCACCGGCTACGAAACCGGCAACATCGCCAAGGTGTGGGAGGGCGAGATCGACGGCTTCATCGAGGCCGAGCTGAAGTGGCACCGCGCCCAGAAAACCGCGGCGGCCAAGGCCGGCTAATCGCCTGCAAAACCCCGTGGATTTGAGAACCGCTCTCAAATCCACGTTTCCACCACGCGGCGTGGTGCAATCGTGGGTTTTCTCGCGCTTGTTCAAATTTTCTTTCGACAATTTGTTCAAAAACAATCCGTGCCAAAGTAGATTCCGCGCACGGGCTGGGGCTCTTGATTTGTCGTGACTCCGGGTATGGGGCGCAACGACAGCAGGAGAACAGCAATGACGAAACATCGCAGCACCACCGGCAGTTCCCAGGCTTCACGTTCTCGCCACGAAGGCCGCAACCGCTCGCAAGAGCGCGACCAGAGCCGCACGTCCTCAAACCGTTCGCGCGACGAGTACGGCCAATTTGTCGGCAGCCGCAACCGCGACGAGCAATACGAGCGCGAGCGCAACTGGCGCAATCGCGAGCTTGAGGAAGAACGCAGCAGCCGCCCGCGCGACGAATACGGCCAGTTCCGCGACCTCAGCGAAGACTACGGCTACGAAAGCGGCCGGAGCCGCTCCCGCGACGAATACCGCACCAGCCGCAATCGCGACCTCGACAGCGATATCCGTTCGCGCAACCAGGGCGAGCGCGGAACGCGGGGCGATTTCGAGCGCCAGCTTGGCCGCGAAAGCTGGGGCGTGCCCTACACAGGGCGCAACGAACGCGGCAACTGGACAAGCAGCCGTGAGGACGAAGATCGCGGCTGGCGCAGCCGCGAGTACAGCGCCGACCGCGACTACGAGTCACGGCCGCGCCGCGGCCAGCGGGGACGGCCGCTGGGCGAATACGACGCGCGCCAGGAGATGAACGAGTACGACATGGGCGGACGTCCCGGCATCCGGGCCAACGCCTACGACAACGAGGGCGGTTATCGCTCGGAAGAGAGTTACGGCCAGTCGCGCTACGAGCGTTATCGTAGCCCCGACACCGGGCGCGAGTACGAACCCCGCTACGAACGCGATGAAGAGCAGGCGCGTTTTGACCGCGAGGAACGCAACCGGCAAAGCCGCCGCCAGAATCGCGACGAGGACAGCAACGGACGCCGCCGCAATCGTCTGCAAACCGACGAGTACGAACAACGTTACGAGCAGGAAGAGAGCCGCTAAGGCGGTTTGCCAAGTCGAGTTCGCGGGTGGACCCCCCGGCCACCCGCGACTTTGTTTAACGGTGTCACGTTACGGCGGTCCCCAGCCTCACATCACCATCCCGCCGGGTCTTGCCTATAAAACGCCTGCAACTGGGCATAAAGCGCCGGGTGATGTTCCTTCAGCGCCGCGGCGTCCTCGAAAAACGCCTCCGTCGCGACCGCAAAGAATTCCGCCGGGTCCTCCGCGCCGTAGGGGTCGAGCACGTGGGCAGCCAAGAACGCCGGCCTTTCAGCCGGCTCTGGTTTTGCGGGTGCGGGCCGGCCAGGCCACCGGGGCAGGGACGCCCCCGCAACGTCGTCCTCTGGATAGTGCTCGTCGAGCCACTCGGCGTAGCGCGTCAGCGCCGCGAACTCTTCCTCCATCACGCGCGCCCATTCGGCATAAGCCGGCTTGCGCGCCGCGCCGCGTACCGGCAGCACCGGCACGCCGTCGGCCACGCCGTCTTCCATGTCGAGCTGGTGGGCGAACTCATGCAGCACGACGTTGAAGCCATCGTCGACATCTTGTGCGTCGAGCTTCACGTCGGCCCAGCTAAGGATCACGCTGCCGCGCTCCCAGGCCTCGCCGACGTTTACCTGCTCGATATCTTCCTCAAGCCCGTGTTCGTCGAGGTGTTTGTGGCGCGTCAGGTAGGCCTCGGGGTAGACCAGAACCGCGCCCATGTGCGGGAAGTAATCGGCCTCGCGGTGAATCAAAAGCAGGCAGGCTTGCGCGGCGATCGTGACCCGGATTTCCTCGGTGATTTCCAGCCCGCGGCAGCCCTCGAAGTTTTTCTCGGCGAGGAAGACCTGCATGTGGCCGATCAACTCGGCCTGGTCGGCGGCATCCAGGCGCGCGAACAGCGGCACGTTGCGCTTGAGAATGCCGCGCCATGTTGCGGGCGAGGCTTGCGCGCGCAGGGCCCTGCGACGTCGGTTCGAGAACAGGCCAAACATGCCGCAAGTGTAGCGCGGCGCTGCCGTCAAAAGCCCGCCAAATGCGGCTGGTAAAGGCGCGGCGGGATTGCAACATCCGGCACGCGGGTTAGACTCATTCCCCTTCGAATAGCTTGCAGTGACGGTTTGACCTGACCTAACCGGGAACCTTACCCATGCGTTTTTCATTTCGTGCAGGCGTGATGTTGATCTTGTTGACCCTCTCGGCGCCGCTTGCGGCGGCCATTGACGACCTGCGCATCACTGAAGTGAGCCCCTCAACGGACACCGTCGAGGTGTACAACAGCGGCCCCGCCTTCACGCAAGCCACCGACGCATACTTCTTCTACTCCGACAATACCCAGCCGATCTCGCTGGGCACTTCGTGGACCGCGGGCGAATACAAGACCATCGTGCTGACCGTCAACGGCGGCCTCAACCCGACTATCAGCGACATCTGGCTGTACCGCTCGCCGAATTACAACACAGCTTCAGAGCTGGTCCACGGCATGAAGTACGGCGGCTCGGCGACCACAGGGAAAGAGACTGTCGCTTTTGCCGCAGGCAAGTGGCCAACGCCGGCGACCTACGTGCCCCTGCCGGGCGGCGGCCAGACCGCGGCCTGGGACCTGTTTGGCTTCACTCAATACGACTGGTACATCGACGCCACGCCGACATTCGGCACGGCCGACTCGACGCCGCCGGGCGCCGTGACGGACACGCTGGCCTGGCCCTCGGGCAGCTCGACCTTTGAAAACGTCAGCCTCGGCAATGACATCACGAATATCCAGAACTGGGTGCTGGTCGACACCGGCGCCATCCCCGGCGAATACACGGTGCGCGCGGTAAACGATTCCCTCACGGTGACGGGCACGCGCCCCGCGGGCACCACCCAGTGGCTGCGCATACGCGACGCCAACATCGTTGACCAGAACCGCTTCTACAGCCCAACCATCACGGCAGCCGTCGGGTTAGGCACCTACACCTGGACCTGGTACGTGTACATCGAGCAACCGATATCGGGCTCGGCCGCGACCAAACCCAAGTTCGTCATCCAGCACGACAACACGGGCTTCTTCAACGCCTGGGGCATTGAGTTGACGTCGACCAATTTCAACCTGGTGGTGCTAGGCGCAACCTCGACGCCGGCGGGCATCGGCGGCACGGCCGCCTCCACCTCCATCGCAAGCATCCTCAACAACCAGTGGGTCAAACTTGACCTCACCGCGAACTTCGACACCAACCAGGTCTCGGGCCGCGTCAATAACGGCACGCCCGTCAACCTGAACATCAACCTGACCGGCGACAAGCTCATCTACCGCTGGTGTTACCGCGGCGAGGGCACGGACAACGCCGCCACAATCCTCGTCGACGACATCAGCATGGCCGGCACCACGGGCCAGCCCCCCGTCGTGGGCGTGACCGCCAACAGCCTGCCCGTGACCAACGGCGGCACCGTCAACGTCGCCGCGGGTGCGACGCTTGCCTCGCTCAACCTGCAGATCAACGTGACTGATCCCGACACCGGAAGCACCGTGTCGGTTTCAGGCACAGTAAGCAACGTGACCACGCAGGGCATCCTCGACAGCCAGTTCAGCAGCGCCCTGATGGCTGATCCCTACACCCTAAGCCCCACCACCGGCACCTTCAACGTGCCCTCGGTCAACCATGTCGTCGACCTGACCGTTACCGACAACCAGGGCAACATCGTCACGTTCTCCTTTACCATAGCCGTCGCCGCCAACGCCGCCCCGGTCATCACCGTCAACTCCGGTGTGACCACCGTGCTGAATGCCGGCAATGTCAACGTCGAACCCGGCGCTACGCTGGCGTCGCTCCTGATGTCCATCAACATCACAGACACCGACCCCAACAGCACCGTCACGCTGGTGGGCAGCGTCAGCAACGTCACCACCCAGGGCTTCCTCAACTCCGAGTTCAGCCAGACCTCGCTGGCCGACCCGTTCTCACGCACTCCCAACGCCGGCACGTTCACGGTGCAAACGATCAGCCACGTCGTAAGCCTCACCGCCACGGACAACTTCGGGACGGCCACGCCCTTCTCCTTCACGTTTGTTGTTGCCACCAGCGCCGCCCCGACCATCGTCGTAAAACAAGGCGCGGCGCCCATTGCCAACGCGGCGACCATTAACGTCCTTGCGGGCACCACCATCGCCTCCCTGAACCTGGATATTGACGTGGACGACAGTGACGCCAACGCGGCCGTCACGCTGGCCGGCTCGGTCAGCGCCATTACCACCGAGGGCGTGCTCGACTCCGAGTTCTCCAGCGCCTCGACCCTTGCCCCGTACACCGTCAGCCCCCTCACCGGCAGCTTCATCGTCGGCTCTACCACCCACGTGGTCTCGCTGCTGGCGACGGACAATTTCGGCGTCTCCGGCACGTTCACTTTCACCATCAGCGTTGGCACCGCCACGCCGCCTACGATATCCGTGACGCGCAAGGGCGTGCCCGTTGTCGACGGCAGCGTCCTCGAGGTGATCCAGAGCTCGACCCTGCTCTCCAACCTCATCTCCATTACCGTCAGCGACATCGATGTCGGCAGCACCGTCTCGCTTGCGGCGTCCATCACCAACGTGACCACGCAGGGCATCATCGCCTCGCAGTTCACCTCCACCGCGGCGGCCGACCCCTACGCCGTCAACCCGATCTCCGGCATCTTCACTGTCGTCGGCATCACCCACACTGTGACGCTGACAGCGACCGACAACCTCGGGCTGCAGGGCACCTTCACCTTCGGCATGCGCGTCACCAAGGGCTCGGGCCCGCGCCAGCCGCCGGGCGGAGACTGCACGGCAATCAGCGGCGCGCAAACATCCATCGCACCGCTGGCGGCGATTATCGGCGCGGCCCTGGTTCGCCGCCGCCGCAAGTCCAAGGCGCGGTAACGTAAGTTCCAAAAGAAAAGAGAGGAGCGCGTGTGCGCTCCTCTCTTTGTTTTCGGCGGCTGGTTTACATCAGCGTCGGGTCCGCGGGTTCTTCGTCCTTGGCGGGCGCGAGTTCGCTGCCTTCGTTGGGCTGGTCGTCGTCTTCCTCTACCACCAGTTCGCGCGTGGCGCGGTTGACGTTCTCAAAGGCGTCCAGGCCGGCCTTCACCGCCGCGGCGCCGCCGGCGTTCATGGCCTGGTAGAAGCGCACCTGGGCGGCGTAGTCCTGGGCGCCGCGCGAGATTTCCGCGACCATGGTCTGGATGCGCTGGCGCGCGTTGCGAAGGTCGCCGGGTTCCATCTTCTTGGCGTCGGCCTCAATGGTTTCCGACAGGGCCTTGAGTTCGTTGAGCGAGCTTTGCAGCTTGCCCGCGATGAAGCTGTATTCCTTGGACAACGCGTCAGGTTTAATAGGCACCGTGCCGGTCGCATAAGGTTCGGTCAGCGCCGCGCAAAGTCGAACCGCCTCCACCTGCTTCTCGACAAACAGTAACGTCAGGTCTACCGACATACCGCCCCCCGTTGTTTCGCATTGCCTGTAGTGGCCCGCTATCCTATAGGGAGAGCACGCGGCGCGCACTAGGGATTTGCCGTGTTGTGGGCCTCTGGCCCGCAGTGACGCGAAGCGGCACAATGATCAGGCATCGTCCCGGCACTGACGGGACCGCGGGCAGAATGCCCACGACACGAGGACACCATGAAAGTCACACAGGACATCGCAATTCTCGGCGGCAAGCGCACCGCCATGGCCGAATACTGCGGCAGCGGACCGGAATACGGCAAATTCAAGGATTTGACGGCCAATGACCTTGGGTCGCACGCCATTCGTGCGGCCCTGGCCGACGCCAAGGTGGACCCGAAGGCCATCGGCCACGTGGTCATGGGCAACGCCATGCAGACCAGCGTGGACGCCCACTACGGCGCGCGCCACGCGGCCCTCAAGGCCGGCATTCCCATCGAAACGCCCGCGCTGACCGTCAACCGCATCTGCGGCAGCGGCGCCCAGGCCGTCGTCAACGCCAGCCAGATGATGCTGCTGGGCGAACACGACATCACCGTCGCCGGCGGCATGGAAAGCATGAGCCAGGCGCCCTTCTTCATCCCCGGCAACGTCGCGCGCGTGGGCATCCGCTTTGGCCAGCAGCCGGTGTTCGTCGACTATCTCTTCCAGGGCCTGCACGACCCCTTCTGCAACTTCTTCATGGCGCAGACCGCCGACAACGCGAGCAAGAAGTACGACGTGACCCGCGACGCGGCGGACAAGTTCGCGCTGCGTTCGCATCAGTTGGGCGCGAAAGCCGCCGCCGCCGGTCGTTTCAAGGCCGAGATCGTCCCTGTGAAGGTCAAACAGGGCCGCAATGAAATCACCGTCGAAGCCGACGACCACATTCGCCCGGAAACGACGGGCGAGGCGCTCGCGAAACTGCGTCCCGCGTTCGGCGAAGGCGGCCTCGTGACGGCGGGCAACGCGTCGGGCATCGTGGATGGCGCTGCGGCGCTGGTGCTGGCTAATTCCAAAGGTCTGAAGACGCTCGGGACTAAACCGCGCGCGTTTGTGCGCGGCTGGAGCGTCGCGGGCGTGGACCCGGCGCTGATGAGCCTCGGCCCGGTGCCCAGCATCGCCGGCGTCCTGAAGGACACCGGCCTGTCCATGAAGGACATTGACCTGGTCGAGATCAACGAGGCTTTTGCGCCGCAGGTCGTCGCGTGCGTCAACGCACTCAAGAAGGACCACAACATCGAGCTGCCGCAGGACAAACTCAACGTCAACGGCGGCGCGGTCAGCCTCGGCCACCCGCTCGGCGCCACCGGCGCGCGTTTGATTCTCACGCTCGTGCACGAACTCGAAGCGCGCAAGGGCAAGTACGGCATCGCCTCGATGTGCATCGGCGGCGGCCAGGGCATCGCCGTTTTGATCGAACGGGCGTAGTTGACATGGGCCTCCGGCCAATGGGTGTTGTGGCGTAACCCCTCGGCTCTCCCCGGAGCTTGAACATGTGGAAGGCCATTACTTGTGCAACGCTGCTTGCCTTGGCCAGCTGCGCGGCGTCGTCGACGACTGTCGACCCCCAGCCCGACGCGAATGCGCTGATTATCCGTAGGGTGTACTACTCTCACGGCCCTCTCGAAGGCGAATGGACAGAGAAAGCTTTGCCTGATGGAACGTTCGTCAAACACGGGCGTTCCGTTTACTGGTACATGGACGGAACGAAGTGCTCGGAAGGCGACTACGTCGACGGCAATGAGCATGGGCCCTGGCAATACTGGTGGAATGACGGACTGCTTCGCCAAAAAGGCCGTTATGAGATGGGGATTGTCCATCGCCGCGGCGAGTGGCTTAGCTGGGACGATCGGGGATACCTGTACACGACGAGCTACTATTTCAATGACGACGACTATGTGTTTCGCGAATGGTGGCCGTCAGGTGCAAAGCGAGAGCAATATCAGTGCGTCAACGGCAAGAAAGACGGAACGATTCGGACGTGGTTCGCCAATGGCCAGAAAGAATTTGTAACGCAAATGCTGGATGGCAAGGCGCACGGAGATTCGTATGCGTGGGACGAAGCCGGAAACATTGTAGCCCATCGCGTGTTTGCCGACGGCGAGCTCGTGAAGGAAGACAACGAGCCGCCGAAGTAGGTGGCTTCAATTGGTGTTCAGGCGCGGCGCGCCGGTATTTCTTTCGCCCCCGCCGCCGCGCCGAGCTTGTCGAGGGGCCAGGTGGGGGTTTTGATTTAGGGAAAAACCCGAGGCGCGCAGCGCCGACACCTTTTGTGGCGCCGCTCTGCGGCTTTGGGATTTCTCCGCTGACAAAATCCACCGGCTCCCGCCGATGGCTAAAGAACTTGCGGCGCTCCGCGCCTGAATGCCGCCAAATATTGACACGTCGATATCCATCCGTGACAACAGACCGGGGCAGGGCGACTAAAGGGAGCGCGTTGTTGGAACGCCACAGTGTGGCGTTCCAACAAGAACGGGTGTCAGGGTTCGATCCTGGCAGGATGATTGCCGAAAGCACGACGATTGGGATTGCTGCCTGGACACCCGGCCTTCCCGCAAAACGACATGCGTTTTGCAGGTTCGCTCCTGAAGTCGCTGGCCGGGTTGTTTATTTGATGCCCTTGGCCGCGTCTGTAACCAGCGCTTCGAGTTTCCACGCCGCAGCGCGGTCGAATTCGGCACGCGTACCTGAGTGTTCGACAAGCAGGCTTCCACCCATCTCGGATGTCCGCTTGAGTACATGCATCGTCTTGCCGTCTTTTTGAACTTGCTCTATCGAGAATGAACTAATCTGCGTGTGTTTGTTCGAACTGCTTGAGGTCGCCGTGGCCTTTTCAGCTACGAGCCAGAGCCTGACCGGAAGGGCTTTGCCTTCAATCAGTTTCAGGATTTCCGGCGCCTTCTGTACCGGCTGAGAGGTCGTATCGCCCTCAATCAAAATACCCAGGCGCTGCGAGGTGCTATTGCTCGGTGAACAGGCAGCAAGCAGCAGGAGCAACCAAAGAGTACTAACGGTTTTCATCGTGTGAGTTTCCTTCGGAAGTCGTGTAGTTATACCAGTTCGCCGTAGAGGGCGAATGGCGACGAGCGTGTGATGCGCGCGTCGTAGAGCTTGCCCTTGAGATCGCGGCCGCTGTCGACGTGCACCAGAATGTTCTGCGGGCTACGGCCTTCAAAACGTCTCGTGTCACGGGTCACGGGTCTCGGGTCAGAGCCATCGTCCGAGACAGAGGACTCGGGACTCGCGACGCGCGACGCGGGACTCCGTTTACTCGGTCTATCGCCCAATACCTTCACGACGCGGCCAACGTATTTCGAAAGCACTTTCTCGCTGACGTCGCGTTGCAGGTCGAGCAGCGCGTTGCAGCGCGCCAATTTCACGTCCTCCGGCACGTCATCCTTTAAATCCATCTTGTCGGCGGGCGTGAATTCGCGGTGCGAATAGGTGAAGATGAACGCGTTCTGATACTCCGCGCGGCGGTGCAGCTCCAGCGTGCGCTCGAAATCCTGGTCGCTCTCGGTCGGGAAGCCCACGATCGTGTCGCCCGCCAGCCCAATCTCCGGACACGCCTCGCGCGCGGCGTCGACCAACTTTAAATATTCGTCGTAGGTGTATCCCCTGCGCATGGCCCGAAGAATGCGGTCGCTACCCGACTGCGCCGGGAAATGCAGGTACGGCATCAGTTTCGGGACCTCGCGGAACGCCCTAAAGAGTTCAGGTTTTAAATCAGCCGGATGACTGGTAATGAACCGCAGGCGCTGCAGGCCCTGAATCGCGCCGACCGCGTGCAGCAGTTCGGCCAGCGAGCGCCTTGGATTCAGGCGCTTGCCGTAGCTGTCAATGTTCTGGCCCAGCAGCGTGATTTCAACGGCGCCGCTGCCGACGAGAATCTCGCACTCTTTCACTACCTCCTCGAAAGGCTTGCTCGCCTCGACGCCGCGCGTGTTGGGCACGACGCAGAAGGTGCAGTGGTGGTCGCAGCCGCGCATGACCGCGACCTGCAGGCTGTGGCGCACGTCGCGCACGCGGAGGCGCTTGGCGCTGACCACTTCGTCATCGCGGCCCAGCGACAGCACGCGCTCTTTGTTCTCGCGCACGCGGCGGACAAGCTCGTTGATCCGCGTGAACTGGCGCGTGCCCGCGACGATGTCGACGTAGGGCGCGCGTTTGAAAATCAGCTCGCCCTCTTTTTGCGCCATGCAGCCCAGCACTGCGATCACGACGCCGGGGCGATGCTTCTTCAGGCGCGCCGCGCGGCCAAGAAACGAATAGGCCTTCTGTTCGGCCTTGTCGCGCACGCTGCAGGTGTTCACGAGGATGACATCGGCGTCCGCGGCGCTGCCGGTGTTGGCGAACCCGCCCTCGGCCATCGATGCGAGCGCGAGTTCGCTATCGAGTTCGTTCATCTGGCAACCGAACGTCAGCATGAAGGCGCTTCCAGCCTCAGCCTTGCTCTGGGCTGGGGCTACTGCTGCTTCAACAGCAGATGGATGTTCGGCGGCGGTCATGCGGCCCAATAAGGTACTGGACGCGGCGACAGCCAACAAGCGGCCTGCCCTGAGCAACGTCGAAGGGACAACGCCAAGGGGCGGCCGCAAGGCCGCCCCGAAGTGCCGCCGCAACCACACAAGCTAATCGTCTTTCTTTTCCATCACGACGACGTTGCTCGGCTTGGGGAAGACCGCAATACGGTTGCGGGACTTCACAAAATTCGCCGAGGCGCGAACCATCGATCCCAGGGCGTCGAGTTCCGTCTCGATGCGCGGTTCGGGGCGCTCCGTCAGATTAATCCAGTCCCTGTTCTCGAAGATTTCCGCGATACGGTCCATGTCGATGTCCGAGTAGACGGGCTGATACTCGACTTCCGTACGATGCTGGCTCCAGCTTGTTTCCTTCAGTTTCATCGTCGGCAGCTCGACCAGCCACCCCGCGGCCTCCGCCGCCTCCATCAGGCACGACGTGATCGTCCTGTTCTTCAACTTCAGTGTGAGCTTGATCGTGTCCGCAACGTCCGAGCGCACCGCGAAGTCGGCGCCGCACTCAGTGGCCAGCTTCGAAACAATCTCCGTCAGCGTGGTGTTAACCGCCGAGAACGCGGGCAGGACGCGGGCGCAGGCGTGCTCGACGCGGATAGTATGGACATAGTCGAAGCTGAACTCGGCGAGCTTTTTCACGTCGATGGTGCGCACGTGGATTTGGTCCAGGGGCTCGGAGACGCGGCTGAAACAGAGCTGGAGGCGTGCGCGCAACCCAAAACCGTTGTCATCGTTCTGCACCCAGTAGCGCGGACCTTCGTTGTCACCCTCGCCATAATTGAACAGGCGGTCGATGTAGTTGTTGGTAATGAGCGTGAACTCGACGCCATGCAGTGACTTCCACTTCTCGATTTCGGGCGCGAGCCTGGCCGGCGACAGCGCCTTGGCCGCCTTGAAGAATGGCTTGGCGCTCTCTTCCTTCACAAAGGCCGCCAGTTCTTCCGCCGATACTTCCTCGATTTTGGGCCGTTCGGGTACAGGTTGCGGCGCCGGGTCGGCGGAAGCGCGGCCCGTGATGGCAACGCCCGCCATCACAATCGCGGACAGCAACAGGACTCGTTTGAGCAACATGGGATTCTCCGTTGGTGAATTTCGGGGTTATTGTTCGCGCGCGGTCCGGGCCAGCAGCCAGCAGGTAATATCGTTGTCCTTGAAGCTGAGGCTTGCGCGGCTGTAGTTCTTCAGCAGCGATTCGATGTCGATGGTGACCTGCGCGAAGTCTACGACACCCTCGGCGCGCAGCACGAAGTCGAGATCAACACCGGGCTCCTTGGCAATCTCGGCGCGGGTGATGCCGTGGGCGGCGAAATAACCGGCCAGTGATGCGCGCAGGACGAACATGTCGGCGTCGTCGTCCAGCGGCGCAAGCGCGGCGACCAGCGTGGTTTGGGGCTCGGGCGTCGATACTGGCTTTGCCGGCACGGCAACTGGCACAACATCGGGTTCAACAACAGACGGCTCGACATTCTGTCGCGAAGGGAAAGGATCACGCGCCGGATTCGGGAAAATCGCCTTGCCGGGCGGAAACACTTTCGATTTCCAATGATCGACGGCGGTCTGCACTGACATGTCACCTGCCAGAATCGGCGCAAACAGGAAGCCCGCCGCGAGCGCCAGCCCCGCCGCTACCGACATCCAGGCCGCACGCGTAACGCTGCGGCGGCGCAACGTCTGCCGGATCACGAACACGCTCGGCGCTTGCGGCGCTTTGGCGGCCGCGGCTTTCAGACCGCTGCGCAGGAAGGCTTCGAAGTTGTCAGTTGCGCTGTTCATCGTCGTGTTTTTCGTGGCTTGGCTTTCCAAGCCACGCCGAAGTTCCCTGGACATTCGGCTTGGGTGGAAAACCCAAGCCACAACTGCACCGCTACCCTGGTTTCATCAGTCGTCTCAGCTTTTCAATCGCCGAAAACGTTCTGCTTTTCACCGTTCCCTCGGGGACTCCCAGCGCCTGTGCGGCCTGAGCCACACTGAAATCCTGCTCAAAGCGCAGCACGATCAACTGCCGTTCATCCTCATCCAACTGCTGCAAAGCGTGGCGCAACTGTTCGATCCTGTCATCTTCGCCATCGGACCGCTCGCTTACGCTCGCGGCTCGTAAAGACGCCGTTTCCTCGCGCCTTCTGCGTCGTGTAAAGCTTCGCAACTGCTTGCGCCCGAGGTTGAAAAGGATGCCGAACAACCACGGCCGCAACTCGGTCCTTTCGTTCGTTCTTCCCGCGCCATCCCAGGCCGCGATCAGCGTTTCCTGCACCACGTCGGCCGCCAGATGCGCGTCACCGATCAGCAGGTAAGCCGCCCGCGAGAGCGCGCCGCCGTAATCGAGCGTGAGCCGGTCGAGAGCCGCCAGGTCGCGGGCGCGCAAATGCGCCAGCAGCCCAGAGGGCTCCTGCGCCGCAGCCTTATTTGCTTGCTGGCCGATCACTAGGTCCACGGCGGATTGCCAGGCTGCTGCTCAGGGGGCACAAGGGAGTACCCGCGGCACAAGGATGGTTCGGGGAAAAAACATTTTAGCCACGAATTCTCCCGAATCTCACGAATTCAGCATTCGTGTTATTCGTGGAATTCGTGGCCAGTTGCCGTTGCTTACCGCACCGCGCCGGCGAATTCCTTGGCAAACGCGTCGAAACTCCGTGGGGCGTGTTCGGTGAGCTTCTCGACCGCGTCGCTGACCTTCTCGGCGCCGCCGGTCGACCAGTTGGTGTAAAGCGCAACCAGGCCGTCGGCAAAGAAATCCGGCATGCCCATGCCCAGCATCGCCTTCTTGGCCTCGGCCGGCGGGATGTCGACATACTTGATGGTCTTGCCGCAGGCCGACGAAAGCTTCTCGGCGTACTGGGCCATTGTCAGCGACTCGCCGCCGGTCAGGTCATAGGCTTTGCCGTTGTGGCCCTTGCCCAGCAACGTTGAGACCGCGCAATCGGCGATGTCGCGCACGTCAATGGCCGCGATCTTTCCCTCTTTCATCGGGGCGTAAAACGCACCCTGCTTCTTGATGCCGTCGACGAACATGTAGAAGTTCTGCATGAAGTAGTGCGGCTTGAGGATGGTGTACGGCACGCCGATCTTGCGCAGGTTGGTGTCGTTGTAGCCATGCCACTTCAGCAGGTGCGAGTCGGCGCTGACGTGGGCGCCCAGCGCCGACACACGCACGATGTGTTTAATACCGGCCTTCTTGGCCGCGGTGATAACCGGGAACTCGGGCTCGCCCATGGTCTGGCGCGCGACTGAAACCAAAAACAGTTTTTCGCAGCCCTTGAGCGCCTTCTCGACGCTGTCCATCTTGTCGTAATCGCCCTGCACCAACTCGATGTTGTCGCCCTTGAGCGGCGCGGCCTTCTTGAGATCACGCACCATGGCGCGGCACTGTTCACCCTTGGCGGCAAGCTGCTTGAGCACTTCGCCGCCGACCTTGCCCGTTGCACCTGTCACGAGAATCATGGATTGGCTCCAGTAAATGTGTTTGGCGAACTATACAAGGTCGCGCGACGCAGACCAGCACCCTAGCGCAAGCCCTTTTCGCCGTCCCAAAGTTCGCGGCGCACTAGCAGCTCGTCGTTGCTCTCGGTGCGGGCCTTGAGCTGGCCGATCTGCCAGACGCCGCGCGCCACATTGGCCGCAAAGAACACGAGCGCGATTGAAAACACGACCGCGCGCAAAGCCAACTTTCCCTCGCGCAAAACGCGGCCCAGGCTTGCGCCGGCGGCGCAGATTGCCAGCAGCAAAAAAGGGCACAGGATGCGATCTGTCATCGGAATCGAGCGGTCGACAAACGTGACCGCGAGTACCAGCATCGCGCCGTAAACGCCTGCGAAGATCGCGCAGCAAAGCACCAGCAGCCGGGTTTCATCCGGTTTGTCGCCGGCCTGTGCCGGGCCGCGCAGCCAGCGCACCAGCCCCCAACCCAGCAAGGCGCAGAGACTCGCAAAGAGAAGCATCTGCGCCGGCTGCGGCAGGTTCCATGGCCCGGGAATGAACCAGTTGAGCACCGTGCGCGAGGCATTGGCCAGCTTTACGTCCGGCAGGTCAAAGCCCAGCGTGCGGTTAGTCGCTGTGCCTCCCACCGCCATGTTGCGCAACGCCCAGAGCAGCGCCGGCAGGGCCGCCGCGCCGCAAACAAGCGCGGCACGACCAACGCGGCGGGGCCACGAGCCGGTCGCCATCAGTAGACATGCGCCAAGCGCCGCAATCACCGCCACGCCGGCGTAACGCGTCATGCTCGCCATCGCCGCTGCAGCGGTCGCCAGCGCGAGGTTGCGCCGGCCCCCCTTGCGCAGGTATTCCCAGACGCCCAGCAGCGCATAACACGTGCTCGCCAAAAACATCGGTTCGCTCCAGATGAACACGCTGACCTTGATGAACGGCCAGAAGAACAGGTACAGGCCGCAAGCCAGCGCCATCGCGCCGAGGCTTTTGCTTGCGTGCCAGACAAGATGGCCCAGCGGCATGATGACCAGCGCGAACAATAGCGCGTTGAGCCAGCGTGCGGCGGCCACTTCATCGTTGGTGATGGCTGAAACGACTGCGATCGCCGCCGCATAGCCCGGCGGCCAATGGGTGATCGGCGCGCGCTCAGTTGAGCTGGGAAAGGTTCTTCCAATGTAGCCCTGCCCTGCGCGGATAAAATAGGCGCCGTCGAGGTAGGCCATGCTGTCGGCATCGGCGCGCTGGTTGTCGCCGCCCGTCGCGAACATGACCAGCGCGAAGCCGGCGAGCGCGAATAACGCCGCCAGCGCCGCCGCCGCCCAGCGCGAGGGTGGATTTTGTGCTGCAGGCATTTCAGGATTGGCGCCGGTCACCCAGACACGATAACAAACGCGCCTGATACCAAGACCACATCACTTCAGGTCAGCGAAAAACCTTCGGTCAGGATTGCCGCACTCTTATCGCTGCTCAACGGCGTCCGAATTTGTTCTTTCGGCGGCAGGGGCGGCCAGAGGGGAAACATCGAAAGCCAGGAATGTCCTTCCACTTGAGCGCGGAAGAATTTTTCGTGGTCCCATTCCACTTCGGCCATCAACAACAGGCAGTCCACGTACTCCGGGTGCCCCGAGTCCACCGCATGCCGGGCTGCAACTTCGTATTCTTTGACGTTTTTCCTCTCGAGTTTGCCGGCCCCGTACATCGGCAGGAATCGGCCCGAGACATGGCAGAGCAAACCCAGCACACGACCGATCAAAAACGCCCGCAACTCTCGAAATAGCCGCGGCTTCTTTCCAAGCTCTTTCAGCATCCGGCCCACCAGGGCGCGGTGATGCCATTCCTCTTCTTCGATTTGACGGATACGGTCCCTTGTCTCGACGTCGCGCAGCGAGCGCCAATGCCCCCGATAGGCCAGGGCAGCGGCGCGCTCTCCCGAATAAGCAAGCTGCAACTGGTGAATCAGTTTTTGAAGCGCGAGTGCTTTTTCAGTCATCTGTCACCGCAAGTGTCTCTTACGAACTTGCTCAGGCACTAACGCCGCGACCCCTGGTTTTTCTTGCGACGCCACAGCGCCAGGGCCGGCAGCGCGATCAGCCAGAGGCCCGCGCCGGCGCCCCCCAGGCCGACGACACAACCGCCGCTTTCGTCGCTGCCGTTGTCGCCGCTGTCAAAGCCCACGGCGATCAGCACCAAAGCGGAATCGGTGAGCGGCCCGCCGACGCCGGTGGCGCCGAGGTCGCTGACCTGCGCGAGAATCACCGCCGCACCGTTGGCTGTGGGCGAAAAGTCCATGCCGTCGAGAGCATTGTTGACGTCAGCGAGCGCGCCCGTGAAGACCATGTCGGCGTCGTTGCTGCCGTCGCCGGTGGTGAAGGTGAGACCCGTGGTGCTGTCAAGCGAGACGTCGCCGTTGGCGGCGTGCAACTGAACCTCGATAGCGTGGCCCGCGGCGTCGACGTCGGCAATCGAGATCGCGTTGCCGTTGGCCGCCGAGAAGACGATATCCGTACCGACATTGCCGCTTTGAGGCCCGGGAGTGGTCAGGACAGGCGCGGCGTCATCGGTGAGTTCGACGGCGATGTCGACCAGCGCAAGCGGCGTGTTGATCGCGCCCACAAGCGTTGCCGCGCCGGTGGTCAGGTTGAGAGTGTACAGGCGGTATTCGTTGAGCGGGTTGACGAAGACCGGGATCATCGCAAAAGCCACGCCGGTGACCGGCTCGATGTCGAGGCCGAGCACCACGCTGGTGAAGGTCACGCCGGTGCCGCCGATGGCCGTGATCGCGCCGCCGTTGGGCGAAGGCGTGCCGTCGACGCCGCCGATGCGCACGAGTTCGTTGCTGTCGCTGCTGATGCCGTAGAGTGTGGTCGCGGTCGTCCCGGCGTAACTGCGGTCGTAGGCGACGGCGGAAATGTCCATGCTCGCGGGGTTGAGGTCGGTGTCCGTCGCCGACAGCGTGCCGGTGTCGGGATTGATGCGATAACTGTTGTCAAACGTATCCACCACGCGAATGCGGTCAGCGACGGGGTTGAAATCCATGCTCATGTCGCCGCCCGAGGGCGTGAACGCCGGGCCGCTGCCGACGGGCGTGCAAACTGCCGTGGTCAGGTTGACGGTGTAAATGCGGCCGGTGTCGCCCAACGCGTACAGCACGCCGTTGGCCGGCCGGAAGTCGATGGCGTGGATGAACTCGCCGCCTTGCAGGCCGGTGAAATCGCCGACGTTGGTGATGGTCCCGGGCGATGCACTGTCGAAGCGCACGAGCGAGCCGCCGTTGACGGTGCTGACCGCGTAAATTGTGGCGGCGCTCACCGGTGCGGCGAGCAGAATCAACAATGCCAGAAGCGTCAATGCGCGCATGATGTCTCTCCGGGAAGGGGAGACAGTTTAGTTTGAACTCAGGCTGAAGGCAGTGGCCTGCACGAAACAACTCACACGGATGCACAGGATGAACAAGATAAGGAAATTGCTTTCCCAATCCTGACCATCCTGTCCATCCATGTATGCGTTAGCGTTTAGCGAACATGCCCTTGCGGTAGGCCGTGATCTTGCCGGTAAACGCGCTTGCGGCGACGGTCAGCGGGCTCGCCAGATACAGACGACCGGGGCCGCTGCGGCCGGGGAAGTTACGGTTGATTGCGCTGACGGTCGTTTGTTCTTTGGTGTCGCTGACGCCGGGGCCGCAACCGATGCAGGCGCCGCAACCGGGGTTGATGACGTCGACGCCGGCCTTGGCAAACAGTTCGGGATAGCCCTTGGCCTTGGCGTAGGCCATGACGTCTTCGCTGCCGTATTGCAGGTACATTTTGACGCCCGGGGCGACTCTTAAACCGGCGTCGGTGGCTTCCTTGACGACGGTCGCGTAATAGTCGAGGTCGTCGGCCTTGCCCGCAGTGCAGGAGCCCGCGTAGGCGATGTCGATCCTCACGTCGCCGAGTTTTTCGATCAGCTTGCCGTAGGTCGGGTCGCCGGGCTCGGCGACCATCGGCAGAATGCTTGACAGGTCAATAGTGTGGACGCCGCCGTCATACTTCGCGTCCTTGTCGGGAGCAACCGCACGTTCTTTCAACTTGGCGAGCTGCTTGTCATCGAGTTTGCGCTTGGCCTTGAACCATTGCCAGGTCACCTCGTCGGCTTCGCAGATGCCGGACTTCGCGCTGCATTCCGTTGCCATGTTGCAGAGTGTCGCGCGCTCGTCCATCGAGATACTGGCGAGGCCGGGGCCGCCGAATTCCATCACGCGGTCCAGCGTCTGCTCTTTTTTTGCAAACGTATCCAGAATGAAAAGCATGACGTCTTTGGCCGTCACGCCGGGTTGCAGTTTGCCGGTTAAATTGAAACGGATGCTCTGCGGGACGGCGACGAACGTGAAGCCCGAGTAAATGAGGCCGGCGTACTCGGTTGCGCCGACGCCATAGGCCAGCGAGTTGCTGCCGCCGCCCATGCAGGTGTGGCTGTCGGTCGCCTGCACGAAATCGCCCGGGTCGATGAAATGTTCGCGCGCGACCTGGTGGCAGATGCCCGGACTGATGCCGTTTTTGGCGCTGTAATCGCGCACGCCTGTGTGCTTCTGGAACTCCGTCTGCAAGCTGCGCAGGGTGTTGATTTTGCCCTCGAATGGCGCGAAGCGTTTGACGCCTGTCGCGTAAAGCAAGTGGTCTTCGAACACGGCGAATTTCGACGGATTCTTGACGGTGTATTTCTCGCCGTACTCCTGCTGCAGGAAGTAATGAACCTGCGCGGTCGTGAACTCGTGGCTGTAGCCCGCGTCGACGTTCACCAGCACCGCGTCGCCCGGTTTAACAAACGGCTCGCCCTGGCCCGGCACGAGGTGCGTCGCGATCAGCTTTTCGGCCATCGTCATCGCGCGGCGCGTCGTCGCATTCTTCGGCGGTTTGATCGCGCCTTTGGCGACCTGGGCGCTGTACGGAAACAGGCCTCCTGCCTCAAGGGTGGCGCGCGTTACCGGGTCATACTTGCCCGTGAACTCGCTGAGTTTCAGCGTCTCTCCTGCCTGTAACCGCTTCAACTGCTCGTGGTCGCCCATCAACTGGCCAAGATTGATGTTGTTGCGTTCGTGGATCGGCGCAAAGCTCGCGGCAATCACCAGGTTGATGCCCGACCACTTCTCAGCTTGGGGCGCGGTCTCGCGGCTGGAGCCTGTGCCCTTGCGCTGGCCGCTGACGATGACTTCGAAGCCGCCGTCAATCAGCGCGCGATATTTGAACACGCGCTCGCCGGCCTTGTCAAAGAGACCCGCATAGGCATCCAGCGCGAGATCCTCGGGCTTATGGCTGAAACAGACCCACGCGGGCGTCATCGTGTCGGTGTTGATGTCATCGAGCAGGTCCGAAACTTTGAGGTCAGCCATGCGAAGGTTCAGACCCTCGTAGAGCTGCTTCTTGATCAAGTCGAGGTCCTTGGTCAAAAACAGCACGCGCTTTCCCGGCGTGAGCTTGATCGTGGTCGGCAGTGGCATAGGCGGCCCCTGTGGCATGGACCTCCAGGTCCATGTGTTGTTGTTTGTTCGAACCGCAAAGCGCATCGAGCTGGAGCTCGATGCCACAAAACGAACGCGGCCACGATGACCCCGGGTCAACGCGCTTTGCCGGATGACCGGCCCAGCGACTGCGTTCCCAAGGTGCCTCGTGGCACGACCCGATTGTAGCGCGCGCTTGTGACGGGTGAACTACAAAAACCAACGCGACTTGTCCGACGAAGCCTTGGCGAAGTCGGAAGGCGCGAAGTACGCGAAGAAGCAAGACTAGGACGGTTTTGTTGCCAACCAGACAATCGCCAGAAAACCATAAGTAAGGACATTGGCGATGGAGCACGGCAGCCACAGTTTCCACATCGCCACTTTGCGCATGGCGTGAACGGCAGGCACTTCGAGCAATACACTGCAAACGAACATCCAGACGAGCGAAGGGCCAACATCAAGAAGCCATTGATTGCCGCTGCTTGCGAAAGGAAGCAGCAGCATTGGAAAAACATAGGCCGTAAAAAAAGCACCAAATCCAAGTGAGATCAGATTGGCGACGAAGGCCGTCCAAAGGGCACTTCGATATGGCCACTTGAAGGTTCTTCCCAATACAAACGCTTCAATTGCTATCGAAATCAAAGCGACGGGAGACGTTATGAGGATGCCACGAGCAATGTAGAGGGCAGGCCAGCCAGTATTGGCGAGAAGCGGTTGAGCACAGGCCCCAAGGGCGGCAAACAAAACGATGGCCCGCATGCAGCCAGAGATGCGAGCCATCTTCGTTTCCCTTCGCGGTCTTTGCGCTTTTGCGTGAAACTTGTTTTCGACTCGAATATCCGTGACTGCATCCCACCGCTGACGCGGTGGGCTCTGGTCGGCATGAAACGGCGCTACCCGACGAAGACTTCGACTTTCTGCATCGAGAACTTCTTGGCGTTGGATTCGCTCGCGCCGATTTTCATCGCCGCGTCCATACCCTCCTCAACCTGACCGAACACCGTGTACTGGTTGTCCAGGTGCGGCGTGACCGCGGTGCACAGGAAAAACTGGCTGCCGCCGCTGTGCGGGTCGTTGGTGCGCGCCATCGAGAGGATGCCGGGCACGTGTTTGATCTCGTTGAACTCGGCGGGAAGCTTGTAGCCTGGGCCGCCGCTGCCGGTGCCCGTCGGGTCGCCGCCCTGGATCACGAAGTTCGGCACCACGCGGTGGAATTTAATCCCGTTGAAGTAGCCCTTCTTCGCCAACTGGAGCCACGAAAGCACGTGGTTGTGCGCGCGCTCGGGCAAAAAGCCCAGCACGATCGTGCCGGCTTCAGTCTGCATGCGTGCCTTGAGCTTCTGGCCCTTGGCTGGCGGTTTGACGGTGATCTTCTCGGCGGCGCTACTGGTGGCGTTACTCTTGTTGAAGTTACCTTGCCAGGGGCCGGTGTGGCCGTGGATTGCGGTCAGCGAGTACGTCCCGGGCTCGATGGCGAGCAGTTCGATTTTGCCGCTGATTTTTTCGCCGGGCTTGAGCGACACCGTCTCGGCCTCGTTGCCGTGGCGCGCGATGTAACTTTCGGGCGTCTTTGCGCCCGCTTCGCGCGTGAGTTTGAAACTGGTCGCGGGCAGGTTGAGCGCGGGCTTGGCGATGCTCTGCACCGCCTTGCCGTCGTTGGTCACGGTCACTTCGGCGATGATGGGATCGCCAAGAACGTACTCGCGCTTGTCCAGCTTCAATGTCACTTGCATGTTCGGTCCTTACCGAAAAGGTTCAGGTGCAGGTTCAGGTCCAGAACAGCATTTCTGAACCTAGACCTGAACCTGAACCTCGGTCTGGTTCGAACGTCTGTTGCGGGAAACTACTCTTTGACCAGGATCGTATTGACCGCCTTGATCAGCACGCTGACCTGGTCGCCCTTCTTCAGGCCCATGCTGTCCAGCGACTCCAGCGTCATCACACTGGAGATATTGCCGGCTTTGGTGTCGACCTTGACCTGGCACATCACGCCGCCCTTCTTGATTTCCGTGACCGTGCCGGTGATCTGGTTGCGCGCGCCGTGTTTCATGGTTGGACTACCTCCCTCAAGAAGCGTTTAGCCACGAATTCACACGACTGAACACAAATTTTCACGGCAGTTATTCGTGTTGATTCGTGTCCATTCTTGGCTGAAATTATCGTCCAAATGCGCCGAGCATGACTGCCCCGACCAGCAGGACCACCAGCAGGAATATCCCGTAGGCCACCCAGGTGCGCACGTTGACGTCCCCCACCCGCGCGGGCGGCGCAACCTGGTATTTCGGCGCCGGCGGCGCGTGATGCCCGTGATCAGCATGATCGTCGTGGCCGCCGTGTCCGTGATCGTCGCCGTGCCCTGAGCTTGCCGAAGGGTGACCATGATCGCCACTGTGCCCTGAGTCTTCCGACGGGTGGGCTTCATCCCCGTGGCCCGAGTCTGTCGCAGGGTCATCGTGCGGCTGCAACTCAACCGCATCCTGCGCGGCCTGTTCGAATGTCTTGGTATCGCTGTGAACCATAGGTGCCTGTCCCGATCACGCGCGAATATAGGAACGAATGCCGTCGCTATCCAGTCCGCCGCAGCGGTGCGAATACGTAACGACGTCTTAGCTAAACTCTACTCTTACCCCCGCCCGATACCCTATAATCGACAAGTCGAGCTTTGCCCAGGTTTCCATGAACAGCCGCAACACACACTTCTCACCCGACGAAAGCGGCCGCGCGGGCGGCGTTCCGCGCAAACCCGCGACGTCATCGTACCCGGTCCACAAGCCTGAAACGCGCATCACGCGGCGGCCCGACGCCGACGACACCTCGCGGCGCAAGCCCGGCACCGACCGGGTGGAGGACAAGCCGCACGAGCTTTCGACGGAAGAGCTGGTCGGCGGCAACACGGAAGTGCAGGGCAATGTCGTGCCGGTCGAGGGCGGCCCCAACGTCGAATACCGCGCCGAGAACAACCCGCAGCTTGCCGACACGCAGCCGATGGACCCGGCCGAGATCGAGCCTCCGCCGCCGGTGGCCGGCGAAAGCCCGCGCGTGAGCTTCGGCCAGGCGGCGATGAACCTCGGTCTCGTCAACGCGGCGCAGATCCAGGAATGCGTCAACATCCAGCGTGCGCAGATGTCCAAGGGCCAGCGCGTGGCGCTGCTGGGCCAGATATTGCTGGAGCGCGGCTACCTCGAGCGCAGCGCCATCGACAAGATCAAGAGCTACCAGCAGGTGCACCAGTTCAGCCAGAAAATCCCCGGCTACCAGATCGTCGAGCAACTGGGCCGCGGCGCGATGGGCACGGTGTTCAAGGCCAAGCAGACGCGCATGGAACGCTGGGTCGCCATCAAGATCCTGCAGCCTGAACTTGCGGCCAATCCCGGCATCAAGGCGCGGTTTCTGCAGGAAGCGCGCGCCAGCGCCAAGCTGAACCACCCGAACATCATTACCGGCATCGACGCGGGCGAAGCCGGCGGCCTGTCGTATTTCTGCATGGAGTACGTCGAGGGCAAAACGCTGCAGCAACTGGTGCGCGAACGCGGGCCGATGGACGAAAAACTCGCGCTGGAGGTGATCCTGCAGGTCGCCAAGGCGCTTGAGCACGCCGAAAAACACGGGTTGGTGCATCGCGACATCAAGCCCGACAACATCATGGTCACGCGCGAGCGCATCGCCAAGTTGCTCGACCTCGGCTTGGCCAAAGTCCGCGCCGCCGATGAATCAACCAGCACCAAGGGCATGGCTGTCGGCACGCCCAATTACATTTCGCCCGAGCAGGCGATGGGCCGCCAGGACATAGACACCCGCAGCGACATCTACAGCCTCGGCGTCACGCTGTTTTACATGCTGACTTCGCGCGTGCCCTATGAGGGCCCGCCGGAGGTCGTGATGTATCGCCACATCCACGAGCCGCCGCCGCACCCCAAGAACCTGCGCCCGGACTTGAGCGATTCCGCCAGCACGCTGATCTTCAACATGATGGCCAAGCGGCCCGAGGATCGCCCGGCGTCGGCGGGGCACTTGGTCTCGGACATCGAGCACATCATCAAGACCGGCAAGCTGCCGGGATTGTTCCAGACGCCGCCGCCCGCGGGCGGCATGAAACTTTCCAAGGGCACCAGCGGCATGCTCGTGCCCCAGAAGAAACGCATGGCCAACCTGCGCGGCTACGGCATGCCGCAGGGACAATCGCAGCGCCAGGCCGCCGCGCCGCAACCCACGCCGCCCGCGGCCAAGCCTGTGCCGCCGCCCGCGCCAAGCGCCCGTGCGCCTGCAAAGCCGGCCCCCGCGCCGCAACAGCCGCCACCGGAAGAAGAAAGCGATTCCGTGCGCATGCCGCGCAAGCGCAAGTACCGCTTTGGCGGAAGCTGGTAGGGCAACCGCAGACAGCAGATCGCAGCTAGCGGATAGCAAAGACAAGACGGTTGTCGTTGCTATCTGCCATCCGCTATCTGCTCAGGGCCGGCAAAACTACACTCCCGCCAAAGCCTGCCGAGGGAATACATGCGCATCAGACTCACCTGCCTGTTTTGTTTGACGCTTGCCGGCCTGACCGTGGCTTGCGGCGCGGGAAGCGGGGGAAACAACGCCGAGCAGCCAAAGGCCAACGTTGCCGATGACCCGCAAGACGGAAGCCTCCAATTGCCGGACATCGGCGGGCGCTTCACGCTCTATCCTGCGCCGCCGCAACCGGGCTGGAGCAGCAAGGAAGGGCCGGGTTCGTGGGACGAATCCGGCGAAGTGCTGGCAGAGGGCCGGCGCATCGCACTCAAGCCCGGCCAGTACCTGGCCTACAGCCAGGCCGGCGCAAAAATTACCGACGACGACCTCAAGGGCCTTGCGGCATCGAAGATCGCGGCGCTTGTCAACTCAGTCGAGATTGTCGCCTCCGCCGCAACCGACCACGGCGTCGCTGAACTCAAGAAGCTGGTGAACCTGAAGGCCCTGCAAGTTGCGTATTGCCGCGGCCTGACCAATCAATCGCTCAAGGTCGCCGGCGAGATCGGGACGCTGGAGCACCTGGGCGTTGCAAGCTGCAACATCAACGATGACGGCCTAGCCCACCTCAAGGAGGCGGCGCAACTGGTTTCCCTTGACCTAGGCAGCTGTGAAGCGATCACCGACGACGGGCTGAAGCACCTGGCCCCGTTGTCGCGTTTGCGGTCGCTGGACCTCGGTTCGTGCCCCAAGATTGGCGATGCCGGCCTGGGCCGGCTTGAAGCACTGAAGGCGCTTGAGCACCTCGACCTCGGCGCCTGTCCAGCGGTCACCGATGCGGGCCTTAAGACATGCAGCAAGCTTGGGTCGCTGGCTTTCCTCAACATCACGTTCTGCGACAAAGTCACGGACGCCGGGCTCAAGGAACTCGCGGCGCTCAAATCCCTACGTTCGCTGGAAGCCGGCAGCAACCCCATCACCGACGCCGGCGTGGCGGAGCTCAAGACGCTAACGATGCTTTGGCGGCTGAACCTGAGCTTCTGCGAAAAAATCACGGACGCGGCGTTCAAAACTTTCTCCGGGTTCAAAGAGTTGCGCACACTGGACCTGCTTGGCTGCAAGGCAATCACCGGCGCCGGGCTCAAGGAGCTTGCGGGCTCCCCGACGCTGCGCCGCCTCGGCCTTTCGGGTTGCATCCGCCTCAAGGACGCCGCGCTCAAGGACCTTGCGGCGATCCCGGGCCTCGATGATGTCTGGCTGGAAGATTGCACCGCCATTTCCGACGCCGGCATCGAAGAACTGAAGCCGCTCAAGGACCTGCGGCGGCTCTGGCTTTCGGGCTGCAAGGGCGTCACGGGCAAGGGCCTGAAGGCGCTCACGGGGCTCGGGCTTGAATCCCTGAGCCTGGAATTCTGCCCACTTTCCGCGGAAGCGGTTAAACAGGTCGGGACGTTTACGGGCCTGAAGAACCTCGCGCTCCTCAGGTGCAACCTGACAAACGAGTCACTCAAGGACCTGGCGGGCCTCAAGGCATTGCGGCGGCTATCACTGGGCTACGCGGGGGTTTCGGACGAGGGCCTTAAACACCTTAAGGACATGAAGGACCTGCGCGATCTGTCCCTCGGTGGATGCGTCAGCGTGAGCAACGCCGGGGTCGAACATCTGAAGGTGTTATCGGCGCTGGAGCGCCTCGACATCAATCGCACCGGCATGACAGACTGGGGCGCCAAGGCCCTTCAAAAGGCGCTGCCCAATCTCGCCATTACCCGCTAACCTATGGCCGAAACCAACAACGCCAAGCCGCCCGCGCAAACTCAAGGACGATACATCATCCTCGAGGGCATCGACGGCACGGGCAAAAGCAGCGTGACCAAGCTGCTTGCCGAAGCCCTGCGTTCGCAGGGCCGTGAAGTCGTGCTCACCAGCGAGCCCACGGACCGCCCCTGCGGCAAACTGATCCGCGAGCGCCTGGCCGACCGCAGCATCAAGATGACCGCGCACGAGTGGCTCGGGCTCTTTGTCGCCGACCGGCGAATTCACATTGACGAAGTGGTCAAACCCGCGCTGGCTCGCGGCGCGGACATCATCCAGGACCGCAGCATGTACTCGACGCTCGTCTACCAGGGCGAAATGGGTATTCCCGAGGCCGAGATCCTCGCGCGGCACAAGGGCTGGCACCCAACACCGGATTTGCTGGTGATCCTCGACATCGCTCCGCGTTTTGGACTGGCGCGCACGCGCAAACGTTCGCTGGGCATCGCACAACGCTGGGTTAAGCAGAAGGACCAGGGCTATATCTTCAAGGACGGCGACGGCCCGCAAACCACCGAGAAGCTGAAGTTCCTGCAGGCCCTGCGGCGGCGCTACAAGCGCATCAAGGGCGACAACGTGCTGCACGTCGACGTGAAGGAAAAACGGCCCGAGCAAGTGCGCGACGAAATCATGGAACGGCTGGGTTGAGCCATTGCGGATTGCAGATTGCGAATTGCGGATTTAGGGGCCACCTCATCGCAGTTCAATCCGCAATCCAAAATTCGCAATCCACAATTCAGCCAATAAAGCAGGACGGTCAATCGACCGTCCCGCGATGTTTAACTGAGATTGTTCGAAAATCCTACGCCGCCTTCTTCTCGTACAGGCGGCGTTGGGGCTTGACCACCTTGCCCGCCTGGATGCAGCTCGTGCAGACCTTGATGCGGCGGGTCTGGCCTTTGACCACCGCGCGCACGCGCTGAAGGTTGGGGCGGAACTTGCGCTTGTTGCGCGCGATCACGCGGCTGCCGACGCCGCCGAGTTTCTTGGCAAGGCCGCGACGGCTGATGCTGCCGCCGGAAACGACTGACTTGCCGCACAATTCACATTCTCTGGACATGGCTGCTCCGGGCTCAAACGAGCGGCAGAAGATAGGTAGGAGGGACGCCAGCGTCAAGCCGGGGTTTGGCTCATTTTCGGCGCTGTTTGCCGAAAATGTGCCTGACCCCCTTTTTCCCCTACGAATCCCTCAAAATCAGCTCGTTGTTGGCGAAGCGTGCGATGATCGCGTAGGGCTCAAGGCCGCGCACGAGGTCCTGCAGGCGCTTGAGGTGTTTCTTGGCGCCCGCGACATCACCCTCGCGCTTTGCGCGCTGGTAGCGCGCAAAGTGCACCGGCACCATCTGCTTGGGGTTTTGCGGCGCCAGCAACAACTGTGTGATGCCCGCGCGTTTGGTGAAGTACATGCTGGAGGGCGAGCCTAACTCCTTGATGCGCGACAGGCCCTCGACCCACTTCTGGGCATCGGGCTCGCGATAGTCGTGCTCGAGCACCGCCGCAGGGATGAACCAGTTTTCGTCGGGGCGATTGAGCTTCTTGAGTTCTTCGCCCACCTGGCGGCATCGGTCGGCCTCGATTTTGCCTCCGAACATGGTGCGCAGCGCATGGACCAGCATGCGCGTCTCGACGGTGCGCGCAAGCTGTTCGGGGGTGCCGTGGGCGCGGTCGTGTTTTTCAGCCTCGGCGAGGTCCACCAGCGCCTGGCCACTGTCGCCGGCAATCAGGAAAGCCTGGGCGTGGGCAGTATAAGCGGGACCGAAGGTTGGGTATTCAGTCAGCAGCGAATCGATCTGTTCAACGGCCGCCTGCAGGTCGCCCTTGGCGACCATGCTCACGGCATCATTGTAGACCAGCGTTGGTTCCACGCCCGCCCCTCCCAAGGGCGCTGCAACATTGTCATGGGTTGCGGCTGAATCAAGACCGTAGGGACACGCGGCAGCGTGTCCCCGGACGGCTTAATCGTGAATTGCGGACACGCTGCCGCGCATCCCTACTCGATTACTCTACGTCGATGCGCAGGCGGTAATCGCCGTCGCCGGCGTTGCAGCCAACCACGATCATGTACGAACCCGGAGGCAGCGTGATATCCAGGATCGCCGGGTTGGCGGTGCCCGCGGGATCGGCGTAGTCCCATTCCTCGCCGTATTGGTCGAGAAGCTGGAGGTTGCCGTCGTATGTGCCGCTCAGGCGCGTCAGGCGGATGTCCAGCGTTTCATCGTCAAGCACGGTAAAGAAGAAACAATCCGTGTCGTCGACGTCGTCGAGCGAGCCGTCATCGTCGATGTAGGATGTACCCGGGTCGAGGACTTCGAAGTCGAGGCCGCCCAGGGTGCCCACGAGGATATCGAGGTCGTAATCGCCGGTGGAAGCGCCCTCGCCGCCGACTATGAGGACGTAATCGCCCGCAAAAAGCTCGAGCACCAGCACCGCGTCGGGGCCTGGGCCGCCGTCGGAGTCGCCCGCGATGAAGTCAAGATCGGCGTCGTAGAGGTCGATGAAGCCATCGAAGCCGCCGCTGCCCGTGATGGTGATCAGCACCGAGCTGCTTTCGGACAGCGAGAACGTGAAGCCGTCCTGGTCGCTGGCGCTGTCGATGTCACGCTGGTCGAAGTCGTGCTCAAAGGGGGCAAACGTGCCGAAGTCGGCGCCGCCGCCGGGAATTTCGAAATCCGGCTCTTCGTGCCGGTGATCGTCATCGTGATCGTGGCATGCGGCGAGCGCGAGCACCGGGACGGCCATCAACAACAACGCAAAGCGGCGAAATGTTCGCAGGAACATGGCTGGTACCTCAATTAAGGTGGGCCGTCACCCGGCACGCCGAGTTTAACGCGCCGGGCGGCGCCGCACAGGCTGAAAACCATGTGGTTAGAGGTATTGCCGGAAATCCGGCAACAAATCAGCCCCGGTCGCAAGGCCGGGGGAGGTTGAACGGACGTCCGTTGTTTGGCAAATCCACCGCCCTCGCAGGCGGGGCTGATTCGGTTACTTCTTGGCGCGCTCCCAACGCTGGCGCAGGGGCGTAAAGTCCTTGATCACGCGTTCCTCGCCGATCAACTGCTTGAGGATTTCCAGCGCCTTTTCGTGGTAGCCCAGTCCGCGCTGGCTGCCGCAGTACTGCGCCAGCACAATCGGCTCGATGCCGCGCTCGAAGCAATCCAGCGCCGACTTCAGGATCATCGACTCCGTGCCCGCGCCGACGAAATAAATGCCGGTGTTGTCGAGCGAAAGGTCGGCCACGAGTTCCTCGAACTCGGGTGTAAAGCAGGAATAGACGCTCTTGGTGATAAGAAAACGCTTGGCGCCGAAGTTTTCGCCCAGGTCGACGGTCTCGGTCTTGTCCAGCGGCGGCGTCTTGCCGCCCATCACTTCGCTGATTTCCGGCGACATTCCCGCGTCGCCGAAGTCCTTCATCTGCTCGAAGTTGAGGAACCGCTTTGCGGGGCAATCGGGCGTGTTGACGTAACGCGTGAAGATAATGGGGTTGAACAATTCGGCCTTGATGATGCTGGCAATGCCCGCCGAGATGAAGCGATTGTATTCGGTGATGTTGCCGCGCTGGACGTCAATCACAACAAGTGGACGCTGCATGAAGTAGCCCCGTATCTGGTTGAGCGGGATGCTACTCGCCTTAAGGCGCACAAGCAACGCAGTGGCAGGAACACGGGCGGAAGGCTAAAAGCTAAAGGCTAAGATTTGCCCTGACAGCGGCGCCTGCGTGCCCTCAAATTTTAGCTTTTAGCCATTAGCTTCGGCCTTTCGTCTACAAGGAACTTGAAATGCCTATCACTACTGTCGGTGTTGTCGGTTGCGGCCTCATGGGTAGCGGCATCGCGGAAATCTGCGCCAAGGCGGGCCTGCGCACGATTGTGCGCGAGGTGAACAACGAATTGCTCGAGAAGGGCAAGGCCCGTATCAACGAGTCGCTCGCCAAGGCCATGAAACGCTCGATGGAAAAAGAGGGCGTCGACCCCAACACCGCGAGCGTGCGCATGGCCCAGGCCGTGGGCGCGCTGCAATACACCACCGAGCTCTCGGCCATGAAGGACGCCGACCTGGTAATCGAGGCGATCATCGAGGACAAAGGCGCCAAGCAGGCGCTGTTCAAGGACCTCGACACGATCTGCAAGTCCGGCGTGTTTTTTGCCACCAACACCAGCAACATTTCAATCACCGAGATCGCCAGCGCCACCAAGCGCCCCCAGCAATTCGCCGGGCTGCACTTCTTCAACCCGGTGCCGGTGATGAAGCTGGTCGAGGTCGTGCGCGGCGTGATGACCAGTGAAGCGACGGTCAGCGAGCTCAAGGCCTTTGGCGAAAAAGTCGGCAAGGCTCCGATCGTCGCCAAGGACACTTGCGGCTTTGTCGTCAACGTTCTGCTGGTGCCGTATTTGTTCGACGCCATTCGCCTGGTTGAAAACGGCGTGGCGAGCATCGAGGACATCGACAAGGGCATGAAGCTGGGCTGCAACTACCCGATGGGCCCGCTGGAACTGCTGGACTTCGTCGGCATTGACACGACCTACCACATCAGCGTCAACATGTTCGACGAGTTCAAGAACGACCGTTACGCCGCGCCGCCGCTGCTCAAGAAGATGCACCTTGCGGGCCTGCATGGCCGCAAGACTGGCAAGGGCTTCTACGACTACACTGACCCCCGCGCCCCCAAGCCGATGAAACTGTCGTAGGGGAAAGGTGGCACGGGCCTCCGGCCCGTGGGGTGTTAGGGCGACCAACCGGTCGCCCTTCTGTTTTGCTTTGTTTGGGACAGTCTACGGGAGCTTGCTTGGCGGCTGAGCCAAGGTAATGCGCCGCGCCGGGCGAGCAGATCAAGAAGCCCGAGCGCCCGCGTGGCTGAAAGCCACGCGGAGTGAGGCCGACGCCGAGATGCAACGCCCGCCGCAAGCAGTACCGGGCGAACGGGCCGTCAAGCATGCTCCAAAACGAATTCGAGCGACGTGCGCGGAACGCGTCGCTCGAATCGTTGCCCGGGATGACACCGGAAGTCGCGATCGTTTCGTCCGATCGCCCATGTTGACGTTCCGTCGTTGGTGCACCCGGCAAAACCACGCGGCCTACGCCCGCCGGCGCACCAGCCGCCGCATGCCCCCAAACATCGCCATCAACACCGCCAGAAGCCCCCAGCCCGCGCCCGTCGTGCTCGACGCGGCGCAGCCGCCGTCGTCGTCGTCGCCGCCCGGCGGCGTGACCACGGGGTCCGTGACCTCGTTGACCGTCACGGTAAACGTGTCCTCGACCCACAGCCCGCTGCTGTCCGTCGCGCGCACGGTGATATCCGCCGTGCCGAACTCATCCTCGAAGAACGCCAGGCCCAACTGGTCGCCGGAGATCCCCGCCGCAACCAGCGCCGGGTTGGTGTTGCCCACGACGGCGAACACGAGTTCGGCGTCACTGTCTTCGGCGTCGGCAAAGGCGGCGCCGAGGTCAACGAGGATCGGGTCGTCGTTTTCGTCGGCGACGACATCGGCGAGGCCGCTGGTGGTCGGGGCGTTGTCGGCGGCAAAGCGATGGAAGAACGCGCCCGCGCCGCTGGTGTCGTAGCTGTTGAAGGCGACAACGAAGTCGCCCTGCGCGTCCATGGCCACTGCGGGCCTGAACACAAAGCGCGAGACGCGCGTGCTGGCGGCGATCTTCGGGCCCTGCGGATCGCCGTTGAAGTTGTAGCGGCGCACGTAGGTATCGCTGCGGCTGACCGGCGCGGCGTAGTTGTATTCAGCCCAGGCGATTGCGAAGTCGCCGTCGGCGTCCATGGCGCAAGCCGGGTTCTTGGCGTTGCCGGTGGCGTTGTTGCTGACGATAAAGGGCAGGTTGTCGGCGCTGCCATCAGCGTGAAAGACGCGCGCCCGGACCTGCGTCTTGTCGAAGAATCCGCCGTTGGATCCCGATGAATAGAGGTACTGCTCGTTGTATTCCCACCACGTGACGACGAAGTCGCCGTCAACGTCCATAGCAATTCCCGGGTTGACCTGCGTCAGGCTCGAGTTCCACTCAAAGCCGCTGACTTTCTCGCTCTGCGGGAGCCAGATGCCGCCGTTGTCGAACTGGCCCTGCCAGATCGCCGCGTGGTAGCCGTAATAGCCGCTGTACCATCCCTGCCAGGCAATGGTGAAATCGCCGTCGGCGTCCATGGCGACAGCCGGCAAAAACTGGTTGTCGGCGGCGTGGGTCTTGTTGGCGCGGCTCTCCGGGTGGCGCGGAGAGCCGTCGGGCCGGAACACGCGGTAGAAAATGCCCTGCGAGTCGGCGCTGTTGTACGAGCCATAGCCGTCCCAGACGACGACGAAGTCGCCGTCGTGGTCCATGGCGACGTCGGCGTTCTGCTGGTCGTTGAAGGTGGTCTGGTTGACGATGAATTCGCCGGTGCGCGGAGTGCCGTCGGCATTGAAGATTCGGACGAAGATGCCCTGGTCGTCGGAGCCGGCGTAGCTGCCGTCGCCTTCCCACACCACGACGAAGTTGCCGTCGGCGTCCATGGCGCAAGCCGGCGTTGTCTGGTTGCCTGTCAGCGTCATGTTGACCAGGAACTCGGCGCCGACCGGCGCGCCGGCGGGGTTGTAGCGCTGCCCGTAAATACCGTAGCCCGCGCCGGAATCCTGGGCCTTGCTTTGCCAAACCGCCACGGAATCACCGTCGGCGTCGCGGGCAACATCCACGCGGAACTGGAGGCCGGTCTCAAACGTGTTGGCCTGCACGTCATCGCCGCGCGCTTGCGGCGTGCGTACGCTGAAGTTCAAAACGTAGTCGCCCCCCGCAGCGCCATCGAAGTCGCCGTCAAGGCCGATCCCGGCGAAGTCCTCGATGTTCTGGCCGAGGGTCAGGGTATAGTTCCCCTCGCCCTGCGGCACGACGCCGAAGAACAGCTCCGCCTCGTAGCGGTTAAGCGCGTCATTGAAGTAATAGTCGACGTTGAGCACGGGAACGTTCACGCCATTGAAGACAAGGTTGATCGTGCCGTTATTGAGGAAGGACGAATCCATGTCCTCGGAAAAAGCGATAATCAGGTACTGGAAGTCCTGCGCAATGCCTTCGCCCTCGCGCACCAGGTGGTGGTCTTCCTTAAGGAAGACACCGGTCACCCACGGCGACGCATTGATAACCCATGGCAGAAGTTTGCCCTCCTCAACCACGATACTGTTGCTCCCGTCGGCATAGAAATAGTTGTACTCGGCCCAGACCACCTGGTAGTCGCCGTCGGCGTCCATGGCGATATCAGGAGTGCCCGCCGTGACATTCGACGCCCCCAGCGTGTAGCGGTTGAAGTTCACCGAGCCGTCGAAAACAAAACCCGCGGCCGACACGTAATCAACCGCGCCGGAGAAATCGTAGTGCCAGGCCACGACGAAATCCCCATCGCCGCTCATGGCGACTGACGGAGTATTGTTGTAGTCGAAGTTGTTGGAGTTCGTTGCAATCGGGATTTCACCGCCTTGCGGCTGGCCTGCGGCGTCATAGCGCCGACCGATCACCCACTGCGTCGAGTTGTAGGAAATGTCCGTGAGGCTGGTCCAGACCACGACGAAATCGCCGTCCACGTCCATGGCGATATCGGGCTCGTGCTGGTCGTCGTCCTGGTCAACATTGACTGGCGTATCCGAGCCCAGGGAATTGCCCGCCGCGTCAAACAGCCGCAGCTTCACGCCATAACCGTCGGAGTCGCCGCCTTCCGCGGTCCAGACGACGGCGAAGTTGCCGTCGGCGTCCATGGCAATCGCCGCCTCGAACTGATCATTGGCGACGGCGCCGTTGACGCCGAACTCGCCGCCAAGCGGCGTGCCGTCCTCCGCAAACTGGCGCGCCAGGATGTCGTTTTCATCAGTGGCGTCGATGTAACTCTGCCATACCACAGTGAAATTGCCGTCTGCGTCCATGGCGACACTCGCGGCCACCTGGCTATTGGCCTGCGTGGAGTTGACCCGGAACTCGCCGCCTACCGGCGCGCCGTCAGCGTCGAAGCGCTGGCCGAAAATGCCGGTGCTGTCGCTGTCGGCGCCGGTCCAGACCACGACGAAGTCGCCATCAGCGTCCATGGCGACGTCAGGCCCGCCCTGGAAACCGGTGATGGTGGTGTTGACGCGGAACTCAAAGCCCTTTGCGTCGTTGTTGTCCGAACTCGTGAAGCGCCGCGCGTACACGCCCCAGCCGTCGCCGTCGTGATAGCCGCTTGCGCCAATGGACTGCCAGACGACTACACCATCGCCGTCGGCGTCCTTGGCGATGCGCGGAAAGGAGTCCCCCGTCGCCGGCCGCGCCGAAACCGGCGCGTCGGCCTTGACGTCCAATCCGCCCGCAAATGCCGCAGCCACCGACAGCGCCACGACGACCTGGCCCAGCCTCAGGCCCGCCCTTCCGAAGAGGCCCGAAGCAAGGAGCCGCAATGCGCCGCGCGAAAGATTGGCCGCCCTGCGCGCGATGCGCGCCCGCAGGCGCGAGGACAGGCGCGAAATTGACGCGAGGATCAGCTTAAGTGCCGTTTTCATGGGTTAACCTTCTTCTGGAATATCCCCGTCAGGGTTATTGGTTTTGTTGGACTTCTTAAGCGCCCGGAACACCACCACGGCAAACAACACGATCAGCACCGCCAGCACAGCGGCGCCTTCAATCGGCGCGCTGGCATGGCACGAACGGCCTGTCAAAGCGGAGGCTTGCGGGTGCGGCGACTGCGCGCTCGCGCTGCTCGCGAACAGGCCGCATGCCAACACCAGCAGTCCAAGCAATCTTGCCCCTGAGTTCATGGCCGCCCTTGCCCCTGTTCCCTGTTCCCGTTCGGTTCCGGCAATCCCGTCAATGGCTTGCAAGGATGTTACCGAAAAGGCATCACATACCCTTGAAGTGGTGTGACTTGCTGGTGCCAAACGGGAACTGGAGAAACCGCGATGCCGAACAGCAACAAGGTCGAGGCGGAAATCCGCGTGCGCCTGGCCGAGGTCGCGCAGCGTTACTCGCAGGCCGAGATCGCGCGCCGGCTCAACCTGCGCCGCAGCACCGTCAGCCGCTACATGCGCTCAAACCGCATTCCAGCCGCGTTTGTGGCCGACATCGCGCGCGAATTCGGCGTCAACACCTCGTGGCTGGTGCTGGGCGAGGGCACACCCTGGATCGCCGACGTGCGTTCCGACCAGGCCACGATGGGCCGCGGCCTGATCGAGCTGGTGCAGGCCATGGGCCGCATCAGCAAACTTCGCCTCGGCGCGCTGGCCGGCCGCCAGGACGCCAAGAACCTGCGCGAACTCAGCGAAACGCTCGAGGTCTATGAGCGCCTGCGCGAAAAACTCGCCTCGCAAAGCCGCGCCACCTACGACAAGGTGCTCGCCGACTGGACCGCGGCCATGGACAACCACGAACAGGCGGCCGCAACGCGCCTGCGCCAGGCCGCCGAGCAGATTTCGCGCCTGTGTCCCGACGCCGCGATGCAGATCCGCCACGAGAAGCTTCACGCACGCCACGAATACGCCTGGGGCAGCCCCGAAGAATCTCTGCGCCACATCCTGCGCGCGTTCGTATCGGCGCTGCCGGCCACGGGCGAAATGAACGAGGAAACCTTCCAGAGCGCGATCTCGATTATCGCCACGCTTGACCGCCTCGGGCGCTCAGCCGACGCCGCACGCTACGCGCGCGTGGCTGAAATCCTCGCGCCAAACGCGCAGAAGTGGCCGTCCTGGCATTCCTTCAACGGCCTCTACGGCTGGGTGCTTGTCGGCCTTGACGACATCGGCCACGGCCTGCCGCGTATCACGCAGGCGATGAGCGCCACGCCGGCGGGTTCGTTACGCGACAACCTCAAAGTCTCGGCGGCCTACGCCCTCTACATTTCAGGCGCGCTCGAACTCTCCGCCGCCGCCGCCGATCCTGACGCGTCGTTTACCGTCATACGCCGGCTGCTGCTGCTTACGCCCTGGTGCATGGACCCCGACCAGGTGCGCGCACTGTGGCGCCGCGACGAACGCATGTCGCGCCGCGACTACAGCCCGCCGAAAGAAAAAATCGCCGAGGCGCACATCGCCGCGCTCGAGGGCCGCCACGCCGCCGCGCTGAAAACCTGGCGCGAGGCCGAACGCTTCGAGGCTCAGGACGGCACGCTGCGCGGCCTGCCGGATTTCCCCGGGCCCGTGATGCGCACTCAGCTATTGCGGTTGGCGGGGGACACGCGCGGCGCGCGCAAGGCGCTGGAGGAAGCCGAGGAAATGCGGGTTGCCTCGGCGGCGCTGATGCAGCAGGACTACAACTGGCGGCGCATCCACTGGCGCAATGCGGCGATGCTGACAGCGCCGGAGAGCGAACTTGGCCGCCGCGCGCGCGAATTCGCCCAATACGCGCGCCAGCGCGGACTGGTGGCGTACACGGCAACCTGAGCGGTTATACGTTCGCCATTTGCTGCCGCAGCGCCGAGACGGCTTCGTCGCGGCGGCGCGACAAAATCGGCGCCCAGAACGCGCGGCCCCAGGCGACAAATGCCGACAGCAGCATCAGCGTGGCGTTGACGGGCCACACGTACATTTCTTCGCGCGCCAGCCGAAAACCCATCGCCATGGCCATGATCAAAGCGAGCCCGGCGCCGGCCAGCGACGTCAGGCGTGGGGCGACACGCAACGCGCTGGGGGCAATCAGGCCGACGGCGCCAAACACCTCGGCCAGGCCGTTGACGCGCAGCATCATCGGCGGGACGTCGCCGGTCCAGGCGAGTTGCGAGGGCATCTCGGCGGTCGGGACAAACAGTTTGACCAGGCCGATGGCCAAAAACGCCGCGGCCAAAAGCACCTGCGCGATCCAAAGCAGTACATGGATAATCCGTTGGGAACCTTCGCGCGGCATGAAATCTCCTTATTAGGGACGCTGCGCCCGGATTTGACTTCATCTTAGCACTACAACGCTGGATTCGTAGTTCAGCCCCGACCGCCAGGGCGCGGAGTAACGTTAGACTCTCGTTTTTCCCCCGGCCTTGCGGCCGGCGCCGGGAATCCAGCGTTGTAGTGTTAGTGCTTTTTCGGCCTTGATGTAGCTTTATGTGCCTGAAACGACGGCCCCTGCCCGGCAGTCTGGCACCCGCCCGCAAAACAGTTAATTTGCGGCCAACCTTACCGGAGACGGACATGATTCGAGGCGTACACGGTCTGTTTTATTCGAGCGAGGCCGAGGCGGCCCGCGCGTTCTTCAAGGACAAGGTCAAGCTGCCCGGCGTCGACATCGGCGAGGGCTGGTGGATATTCGACTTCGCCGAGGGTGACATCGGCGTTCATCCGATCGACCACGGCGTGGAGCCCGGCGAACACAACGTCTCGTTCTATTGCGACGATATCCACGGCACCGTCGCCGATATGAAAAAGCGCGGCGTGGAGTTTGTTAAACCCGTCGAGGACCACGGCTACGGCTTCGTCACATTTTTCAAGGCGCCGGGCGGCATCACGATCCAGCTTTACGAACCCAAGTATTCCAAGAAGCCGGCGAAGAAATCTGCGGCAAAAAAATCCGCCGCAAAGAAGCCTGCAAAGAAAGCCGGTAAGAATCGCTAACCCACCGAAAGGACACGGCCATGAAAGTCATGGTGATCGTCAAAGCGACCAAGAATAGCGAAGCAGGCGTCATGCCCGGCGAGCAACTGCTTGCCGCGATGGGGAAGTACAACGAGGAACTCGTCAAGGCCGGCATCATGCTTTCCGGCGAAGGACTGCACCCCAGCGGCAAAGGCAAGCGCATCAAGTTTTCGGGCGGCAAGCGCACCGTCATCGACGGCCCCTTCAGCAACACCCGGGACCTCATCGCGGGTTACTGGATGTGGCAGGTGAAGTCCATGGACGAAGCCGTGGAGTGGGCGCGCCGCTGCCCCGACCCGATGCCCGGCGAGGAAGCTGAACTCGAGCTGCGCCGGGTTTTCAGCGCCGAGGACTTCGGCGATGCGATGACGCCGGAACTGCGCGAGCAAGAAGACCGTCTGCGCGCCAAGATCGAAGACCAGGCCAAATCGAAGAAAAAGAAATAGCCGGGCGGTCTGCGGGCATTGGCCTGAAAAAAGGGAACCCATGATTGATCCTCGTCCCATCGTGCTCGAAGGCCCCGGCATTCGCCTTGAGCCCCTGACTCACGAGCATCGCGATGGCCTCACCGCTGCGGCGGCCGACGGCAAACTCTGGGAACTCTGGTTCACCTCGGTTCCTGAGCCCGGCCAGGTCGAGAAGTACATCGCCGACGCGCTGGCCGGCCTGAAAGACGGGCACATGCTGCCCTGGGCGGTGCGCGAACTGGCGGGCGGCAGCATCGTCGGCACGACGCGTTACCACGACATCGTCGCGCGCATCGACCGCGTCGAGATCGGCTATACCTGGTACGCCAAAAGCCGGCAGCGCAGCCACGTCAACACGACCTGCAAGCTGATCCTGCTCAAACACGCCTTTGACACCCTTGGCTGCAAGGTCGTCGGCCTGCGCACCGACAATTTCAACTTTGCGTCGCAGCGCGCCATCGAGGCGCTGGGCGCAAAAAGAGACGGCGTTCTGCGCCACCACGCCGCGCGTCGCGATGGCACCGTGCGCGACAGCGTGCTCTACAGCATTCTCGCCGGCGAATGGCGCGACGTGCGGCGGCACCTTGAAACGCGCCTCGCGCGTCACGCGCACTAGCCAAGGAACGCGATGGCCGAGTACACGCTCAAGAGTTTCTTTTCGCCCGGTCTCGTCCGCCGCCTGGCGGGCGAGATCGCGCGCGTCCATCCCAAGTTCGCACGCAACGCCTTCATCGCGGGCGCGTGCAAGGGGCTGGACGCCCTGGAACTCCTCGACCGCGGCCGCCACATCGCACGCGTGCTCTACGACCATTTGCCGCCGTCGTACCCCGAAGCCGTCGACGTCCTGCTTCGTTCGCTGGGCCCCGAGCACGCGACCGACGAACTGCTCGGTGTCGGCCTCGCGCCGTTCTTTTATCTGCCGCACACCATGATTGTCGCCGAACGCGGGCTCGACCACTTCGACCTCTCGATGCGCGCGCAGTACGAACTCACCAAACGCTTCAGCGCCGAGGCCAGCATCCGCCCCTACATCAAAGCTGATCCCGAACGCGTCTTTGCCGTCCTGCGCGGCTGGGCGCGGGACAAAAACGCCCACGTGAGGCGGCTGGTCAGTGAAGGCACACGCCTGCGCCTGCCCTGGGCCATGCGCGTGCCGTGGCTCGACGCCAACCCGCAACGCGTGCTGGCGCTTCTCGAGTTGCTCAAAGACGACCCGGCCAGCGTCGTGCGCCGCAGCGTCGCTAACAGCCTCAACGACCTCGGCAAGGTTTACCCGGAGTTGCTGAATCGCACCTGCGCAGCGTGGCTCAAGGATGCGTCCGCAGAGCGCCGGGCGCTGGTCGAACACGCCCTGCGAGGTGCGATCAAACGCGGCGACGGTGCGGCGCTGAAGCTGCTTGGCTTTGGCGGCAAGGCCGCGGTCAGCCTCGAAAACGTGCGCTTCGAGCCGCGCAAGGTGGTGATCGGCGGCAAGGTGCGCATGACCTTTGAACTGCGCAGCACGGCCTCAAAACCGCAGGAACTGCTGGTTGATGTCGCCGTGCACTTCCGCAAGAAGAGCGGCGGCGCGTCACCCAAGGTGTTGAAGCTGAAACGCCTGACACTGCCCGCCAAAGGCACTGCGGCCTTCGAGACGCGATTTTCACTGGCGGTCCACACCACGCGTGTGCCGCAACCGGGCAAACACGCCGTCGACGTGCTCGTCAACGGCTCGCGCCTGCCCGCAGGCAGTTTCCACGTGAGGGCTAGATGAAAAAAGCCGCCGCAAAAAACGAAGTTGACTGGCGCGCAGACGTGCTTGGCCGCGTACGCGTGCTGATCAAGCAAGCCGACCCCGACGTCGTCGAGGAAGTGAAGTGGCGCAAGCCCACCAACACGGCGGGAGTTCCCGTCTGGTCCCATGACGGGATGATCTGCACCGGGGAGACTTACAAGGATGCGGTGAAGCTGACTTTTGCCAGGGGCGCCGCGCTGAAGGACCCCGCGAGATTGTTCAATGCCGGCAAGGACGGCAATGTCAGGCGCGCCATTGATATTCGGCAGGGCGACAAGCTGAACGAACCGGCGTTTCAGGAACTCATCCGCGCCGCGGTCGCACTCAATTCGTCCGGAAAGAAAAAGTGATGAGAAAGTCCCTCACGAACAAGCCACGCAAGACGGGGCCGAACGCCAAGTCGCCGCCGAAGGCTAAAAAGGCCGGGCCGGTCAAACTGCTTTCCGGCGGCAACCCGCAAATATCCAAGGCCGAGGGCGACGCGCCGGTGCAGGCCTACATCGCGGCCATGCCGGGCTGGAAGTCCGCCGTCGGGCGCCGACTTGACGCGCTGATCGTTCGCGCCGTCCCCGGGGTGCGCAAAGCGGTAAAGTGGAACTCGCCGTTTTACGGCGTCGAAGGCCAGGGCTGGTTCCTGGGCTTCCACGTTTTCACCCGCTACATCAAAGTGACGTTCTTCCGGGGCACATCGCTTAAGCCGGTTCCTACCGGAGGCACGGGCAAGGAAGCGCGCTGGTTAGACATCCATGAGGACGATCTCGACGAAGCGCAAATGACCGCGTGGGTGAAGCAGGCCGCGGCAATCCCCGGCTGGGCGAAATAATCTCCATCATTGGCTGACAGCCGCCGGACGCAGCGCCCACAGGGGGCCGCGGGCGCCAAGCTGGCGCTGCCTGCGCCAATAACGCAGCCAACGGTCGCCCTCGAGCCCGGGGAAATACCAGTTCGAGCGTTGCTTGCGCGTATCGAGCGCAAAGGGCACCAGCAAATCCCTCACAGCGGGGTCGATGTAAAAAACCGGGTCAAGGCCGATGCGCTCCCGGCCGATCCATCCCTGGCGCTCCAGCGTGCGGGCGATGCGCGTGCGCGGATAGACCCGCACGCCGAGCATCGCGATGACGAAGTCCGGCTCCGTGGCGACAATGCACTCCACCGTTTGCGCCAGCGTGGCGGCGGTTTCGCCCGGCCCGCCCATGATCAGGCAGTGCGAAAACTTGATCCCGGCCGACTTCAGGGCGGTCGAGGCCTGCTTTATGTCGTCGATGCCAAAACTTTTGCCCAGGCCGCGCAGGGTTTCGAGCGCGCCGGCGTCTGTTCCCAGCTCGACACTGCGGCAGCCCGCGGCGGCCATCATGCGCGCCAGACCCGGCGTCATGCCGCGCGGAGTCACATAGGCTGTCCACTCGAGGTCGAGCTTGCGCGCGGCGAGGCGCTCGCAGAAGGCGACGGCGTGATCGTGGGGCATGTTGAAGGTGTTGTCGACGACAAAGAAGTGCCGAGCGCCCGAGGCGCCTGCAAGTCGCTCAAGTTCGTCGACGGCAAGCGTCACGTCCTGCCCGACGCTCACAGAGCCCTCGAGCAGCGGATAAGTACAGTAGTTGCAGGTGAACGCACAGCCTCGTTTCGTCTGTACGTTCAACGCGCCGCCACGGCTGTAATACTTGTCGAGGTCCAACAGGTCCCAGGCGGGCCGCACGGGCTCAGCCGGGTATTGCTCGCCGCGCAGCAGGCAATTCTGGAAATCCGCCCCGCGGGTTTTGCCGCGGCGACCGGCGCTGATATCCGCGAGCAACGCCGCAAACGCGGCCTCGCCGGGCCCGATGACGCCGAAATCAGGCGTCAGGTCGGCCATCAACGCCTCGGGCATCAGGGTGAAGGCGGATCCGCCCAGCACCACGCACGCCGACGGCGAGGTTTGTCGCAGCGTCGCCATCAGGCGGCGGTAGGCCGGCAGGTAGGACATCGCGTGCGGCCATGCGGTATTGTCGATGTTCCGCAGGGAAACGCCGACTACCTGGGGCTCGAAGCGGCGCAACGTTTCTTCGAGGCGCACCGGGAACTCCTCGCCCTCAAAACAGGCGTCGAGCAGGCAAACGTCGTGGCCCGCGGAACGGGCCGCCCCGGCCACAAATGCGGCGCCAAGGGGCACGACCGGGTCCGGTTTGTGCTCCTGGTTTGCGGCGACAATCAGGACACGCATAGTCCTCTTCGATGAAAGTTTGGAAGGCCGGCGATAAAGGTTTGGACAATATACAGATTATAGGATACGAATATCTTTTGAATAGGTCTGCATGAAAGAGGTCGGGACTTACCCAATGACGAAGGGAGACGCCATGTACACATCAGGGAGAGCAGCTTTGATCGGCATGTTGTTGGCGCTGGCCGCTACCGCGGCGCATGCGCAAACCGAAACGGAGGTTCAGCGGCTTGAACGGGCAATCGGGGAAGCAAGGCAGGAACTGGACGCGCTGAAAACCGTCCAGCGCGAGGGCCAGGGGCAGGATTCGCCGCTCAACACGCGGCTGAAGAACAATGTCTTTAGCTGGCAGACGGAGGACGGCCGCTTCGCCTTCATCATGGGCTCGTGGGTCCAGTTTCGGCTGACCTACAACGACGAGCGCGCGCAGGACAGCGAGGGTGCGGGCGACCCTAACCGCGCGACGGCCAGCAACGGGCGCGACTTCGCCAACTTCTCGATCACCCGCTTCAAGACATTCTTTCGCGGCAACATCTTCGAGAAGGAGTTCAAGTACTTCGCGTTGATTCACTGGACGGTGCCGGCGGGCGAAATCGCGGAGGAAGCCTATTTCACGTGGGCCAAGTACAAGTTCTTCAACGTCAGCGCCGGGCAGACCAAAATTCCTTTCAGCTACGATTTCCTGTGCGGCTACAACAAGCAGCAACTGACGGAAGGCTCGGTTGCCAACGAGACGTACCATCAAGGTTGGGGCAAGGGCCTTTGGGTCAGCGGCGTGATCGGCGACGACCGTCCCTGGCTAAAATACACCGTGGGCATATTCAACGGCGTGCTGAAGGCCAACAACGACTTCCGCAACATGGACCGCGCCGCGATCTCGCAGTCATTCAGCCAGAGCGTCGACGCGGACTTGATGCCCGCCCTGCGCCTTGAGACCCATCCGCTGGGCGAAGTAGCCGATGACCTGATCGACCTGCGCGGCGCCGATACCTACGACAAGCTGTTGTTCTCCGTGGGTTTTGCGATGAACTGGCTGATCAGCCGCTTCGACAACAACGCCATTCGCCCGCGGCCCGTCGCTTCAACCGGCGGCTCCGGGCGCTTCAACAGCGGCCAGGACACCATCGCGCTTACACTGGACGGCCATCTGCGCTGGCACGGGTTGAGCGTGAACATCGCCTGGTATCACCGCCACACGGAATTCCACAACTTTGGGCTGCTGGCGGGCAACGGCGTGGCGCGCAACCGCAACGCACCGGGCGACCTGACCGATAACGCGATTACGTTCGAGGCCGGCTACTTCATTTTGCCCAAGCAATTCGACGTAGCCGTGCGCATCGGCATGATTGATTCCGACGAGTTCTGGCTCGCGGGCGCCTCGACACGCCAGTTCGCGCTGCGCCCCGACTCCAAGGAAATCGGCATCGGCGCGGGCTACTATTTCGCCGGCCACAACCTGAAGGTCCAGTTCGACTTCGATTATGTCGCCTACCAGCTCGCGCGCACCGCGGGCGCGGCGCCGTCCAACGCGCCGGCCAATCAACCCATGCCCAACCGCAGCGCCTCGAGCCTCGCCAACGACGTCTCCGACTACTGGAACGTCTGGCAGTTACGCTTGCAATTGCAGTGGATGTTCTAGTTGATGCTGTAACGAAGGGGAAACGGGGCAGCCGCGAGGCTGCCCCGCTTGTTATCCCCCCACCGTCGACATGTCGAAATTGCGCGAGTAGTTGTGCTTCTCGGGCTTGGCCACGACCGCCTCGCGGATTCGCGACACCAGCTCGCTGAAACTGAAGACGGGGCTGCGCATCCAGTCGCGAAGGCGCGAACGATCATCGGTAAGCAGGCAGGATTTGATTTCGCCGTCGGCGGTCAGGCGCAGGCGATTGCAGCGCTCGCAAAACGGCGCAAGCACCGGGCTTATGAACCCCACAAAGCCCCGCGCGCCGCAAATCTTCACGTAGGTCGCCGGCCCGTCGCCGCCCGGGCCGCCGACATCCTGATCGAGCGGGAAGTTGCTGCGCAGGCGCGTGCGCGCCTCATCCACGCTGATGACGGGATTGACGTCGGCGATACCTTCGCCCCGCTGCCACGCGCCAAAGGGCATGTATTCGATGAAGCGCACTGAAAGCGCGCGCGTCAACGTTAACGCCGCAAGGTCCGCGATTTCGTCGTCGTTGAATCCCCGCAACATCACCACGTTCAGCTTGACGCGAAACCGCCCGTCGGCCGCCGCGGCCTCGATGCCGTCGAGGACGGGCGCAAGTTCGCCGCCGCGCGTAATGGCGCGGAAGCGCCCCGGGTCGAGGGTATCGAGCGAGATGTTGAGGCTGCGCACGCCCGCGGCCGCCAGCGCCGGCAAATGCTTGTGCAACAGGCTTCCGTTAGTCGAAAGCGACAAACGCTGCACGCCTTCGAGCGCGGCGACACGGCCGATCAGCTCAAGCACGCCCTCGCGCACCAGGGGTTCGCCGCCGGTAAAACGGAAGGAGTCGAAGCCCAGCCGCATGGAGGCGCGGACCACTGTTTCGATTTCATCGAGGGACAGCAGGTGGCCGGCGGGCTTGAGTTTCAGCAAATCGCCGGACACGCAGTAGCTGCAGCGCATGTTGCAGCGGTCGGTGACCGAGATGCGCAAGGCGTGAACCCGTCTGCCAAAGCTGTCCTGCATAAGGCCGGCTTTCTTGAACTTCCGGTTGATTTATCCCTCTGTATCCGATATAAAGATATTGGTATCCGAATAACTTGTCAAGCGACGGAGCCCATTATGTCCACAGTCATCCATCCCGGCACCATGATCCCCGACGCACTCAAGGAGTTCCCCCACCTGCGAGGAATTCTGGACCCATACGGTCTGAAAGGCTGCGGCGGCGAACTTGGCCCCTCGGAGTCGATGGAATTCTTCGCCAAAACCCACGGCGTCGACCAGGCGCGCCTGTTGAAGGAACTCAACGCCGCAAGGATTGACCCCAGCCTCGCACCGGCGGTGGATTACACGCCGTCGCTGGCGGACGGGATTTACCGGCGTTTTTTCATGGGCGGCATTGCGGTGACGCTCACGGCAGGGGCTGTCTGGGGGGCGCTGTTGCTGTGGCGTATCGCCTTTGCGGGCGCGTTCACGGCGCTGCCGGTCAACGAAGTCAACGCGCACGGGCACAGCCAGATCTACGGCTGGGTTGGTTTGTTCATCATGGGTTACGCCTACCAGGCGTTTCCACGCTTCAAGCACGGCTCGCTGTGGAAACCGTGGCTCGCCGCCACGAGCTTCGTGCTAATGCTGGGCGGTATCGTGCTGCGCGTCGTCGGCGAGTACTTCGCCATTGAGCGCGTGGGCGAGCAATTCAGCCTCAACCTGCCCTGGTTCCTCTCGGGCGCCGTCGGCATGGGGCTTGAGGTCGCCGCGGGCGTGCTGTTTGTTGTGGTGCTGGGAATGTCGTACCGGTCGATCCGCAAGCCGCTGGAGGTCTACGACCATTGGGTGTTCGCGGCCGCCGGCTGGTTTGTCGTCAGCCTGCTCTTTGATGCCTTCCTGTATTACCTGACCAGCACCGCGACGAGCGCGCCCGAACTCGTGGCGCGAGTCGCGACTTTCCAGAGCCCGCTGCGCGACATCCAGATATACGGCCTTGCGATGATGATGATCCTCGGCGTCAGCCTGCGCTTTGTGCCGCCGGTCTTCGGCTTCAGAGATCCCGGCGAACGGATGTACCGCTGGCTCTTCTGGCCGCTCAATGTCGGCATCCTGGCCTCGGCGGTTTTGTTCGCGCTGATGCTTGGCACCCGCAACTTCGCCGTTTTCTCCGTGCCCTATTACGTCGCCACGCTTTTGATCGTCGTCCCGGGGCTGCTGATTTCGTGGTCGTTTGGACCCTTGGGCAAAGTCACCGGCAACGACCGCAGCGTCAAATTCATCCGCGCCAGCCACATCTGGCTCAGCGTTAGCCTGCTCATGCTGGCGTTCGAGCCCTTCTACAACCGCCTGACGGGGCAAACCTTCAGCCACGCCTTCCACGGCTCGATGCGCCACGCCATCACCGTGGGATTCATCTCGATGAGCATCCTTGGCGTCGGCGCCAAGGTCGTGGCCAACCTCAACGGCCTCGACACCGCCAAGCTCTCGAAGTTGTGGCTGCCTTTTGTGCTGATCAACCTCGGCTGCTTCCTGCGCGTCAGCAACCAGGTGCTGACCGACTTCTCCTCCGTCACCTTCAACACGCTCGGCGTCAGCGGCACCCTTGAAGTCACGGCGCTGACGCTTTGGGCCATCCACCTGATGCGCATGATGGCCGCGCGCCAGAAGGCCGGACACGCCATGACCGCCGAAACCGTCGTGGTCGCGCCGCAGGCCCGCGTAGCGATGATCGTGCAACGCTGGCCGCAGACGCTGCCGGTATTGCTCAAGCACGGCTTCACGCTGCTGGCCAACCCGGTACTTCGCAACACCCTTGCCCGCAGCACGACACTCGAACAAGCCTGCCGCTTCCAGAAAGTCGACCTGATGGCCGTGCTTGCGGACCTGCAGGCGGCCACCCGCAACGACAACGGCGTGCGCCACGACGCTCACTCCTGCGCCGCACCCGCCATAGACCCAAACCTCACCGTCGCCGAGGCGGCTCGCCGTTATCCCGCCACTGTGCCGGTCTTTTCGGAACTGCACCTGGACGCCTGTTGCGGCGGCGCCGACACAATAGCCAACGCCTGTGCCCACCACGGGCTCAATCTCGACGAAACGCTCGCGCGGCTTGGCGCGGCGATGAAAGGAACACGGTAATGAGTACTGAACTCGACAAGATTGCCAACAAGGCCGTGCCCATTGTGCTGCACGATGAACTCAGCGAGTTTCTCGGCTTCACCGCGCCCGGCGAACTGTTGACATTCACGCTGGCCGACGCGGGCAAGTTCGCGGGCCACCTTTGCCCGACGGTGGCCATAGCCTTTGAAATGACACGCCGCGCACTGCTGACCCTGTTTGGCAACGCAACGCCCGAGCGCGGTAAGGTCCGCATAACCGTGGCCAGCGCGCCTGACGCCTTTGCCAACGGGCCGCTGGCGCAAGTCATCGGCTATATCACCGGCGCGGCGGCGGACACCGGCTTTCGCGGCATCGGTGGCCGGTTTGCGCGCAACAACCTGCTCGAATTTGACCCCAAGGGCGTGCCCTTTGGCAGCGTCCTCTTCACGCGCACCGACACCGGGGCGTCGACGCGGGTGACCGCGTTTTCCGAGCGCCTGCCCATCGACAGAGACATGCCGGCGGTGATGCGCGAGGCGCTGGCCGGCGACACCGGTGCACTGCCGCGCTTCCAGTCCTCCTGGGCGCGCCGTGTGCAGGCGATTGTAGAGCACCCGCAGCGGGTGATCGAGTCGTCGGCGTCGGCGGACCTCGTTGGGAGCACGCCATGAACGCCACGCATATTGACGACCCGCTGTTCATGCTGGTGGCCGCCCACCAGCAATTACGTACGCACCTGCACAACCTGGTTCGCGCCGGCCGCCTGTTCGCCGTCGGCAAGGGCGACTTCCGGCTTGTGCCGCAGCTTTCGCAGGCCCTGAAGTTTTTGCAGACCGACGTCGCGCTGCATGCACGCGATGAGGAGGATTCGCTGCATCCGCGTTTGCGCGGCAAGCTGCGCGACCCGCAGAGCCATTTCGCATATCTGCTTCAACACATCGAGAAAGACCACGCCGAACTCGCGGAACTGCAGGAAAAGGCGGGAGAGGCCGCCCGTGCCCTGATCCGGCAAGTCCCGCTGGAGAGTTTCCCCGCTTGCGAAAACATCAAGCAGCCGTTGGTGGAGTTCCGGCAACTCGTGAACCAACTTTATCGCATCTACACCTCGCACATGCTGGTCGAGGAACGCGACATTTTTCCCGCCATCCAGGTGATCTTCACGCCGCAGGAACGCGCCGAGCTTGCCGCGGAAATGTGCGAACGCCGGGCTGCCAACGGCGCGCGATTTACAGTTGAACCTGTAGTCCGCTCCGGCATTAGCATCGATTAGTTCACGCGCAGGGCAAATCCCATGGGTATCGACCTCGAAGCGTTGCGCCTGGACTTGCCCGAGGAAAACCTCGCCGCGCCCGATGGCGTTTCCCGCTGGTGGCGCGTCCTGACGTTGCTGCTGGTGCTTGGCGTTGCGACGCTGGCCTACCTTTATCTGTTTGTCACCCCGGCGCAGTCCCAAGGGGGGATTCCCATTCGCGTACATGCTGTCGGACGCGCCGTCGCCGATAAGGCGCAGGCTTTCACGGCGGGCGGCTGGGTTGAGCCCGCCTGGCCCAATCCCATCGTCGTCAGCGCGCGTGTTGAGGGCACCATCGACGAGTTACTGGTCGCCATGGGTGACGACGTTGGCTACGACCAGGAGATCGCGCGCCTTGATCCCGCGTCCTATGAAGCCGCGGCGGCCGCCGCAACCGCAAGGAGCGATGCGGCGACGGCGCGGTCGGAGGAAGCCGCTGCGCGACTGGCACGGTTGAAGGCCGGCACACGGCCCGAGGAAATCGAGGCCGCGCGCGCGGCGCGCAAGCGCGCCGAGGCGAATTTCGCGCGCATGAGTGCGGGTTATCGAGTCGAGGAAATCGCCCAGGCCAACGCGCGCATGGAAGAAATGCGCATCCAGGTGAAGTACCTGGAAGGCGTGGTGCGCCGCAACGAGGAACTGCGCCGAAGCGGCGGTTTTGCCCTGGGCAAGATCGAGCGCGACGAGGCCGAGTACCACTCGATGCTGCGGCGCGCCGAAGCCGCCGAGGCTGAACTTGCGCGGCTGAAGGCGGGGTATCTGACCACGGAAGTCGATGAAGCACGCGCGGGGTTGGAGGAGGCCGACCAGCATCTCAAGCTCCTGATCTCGGGCGCGCGGCCGCAGGAAATCGAGGAAGCAGAAGCCGCCGCGAAGACCGCAGCCGCCGAGGCCGAGGCGTCAAAGGCCGAACTTGCCGCGGCAGAGTTGCAGTTGGCGTACTGTTCGATCAAGGCGCCTATTGCCGGCCGGGTGCTGGACATCCGCGTGCAGCCCGGCGCGGCGCTGATGCGCGACATGCGGGCAATCCTGACCCTGTACGACCCCAAGGTCATGTGGGCACGCGTGGACGTGCGCCAGGAGCAGGTCGCGCAACTGAAGGTCGGCCAGGGCTGTCTAGTGAAACTGGTGGCGCGCAAGGACAAGCCATACCAGGGCGAGGTGATCCGGCTCGACCCGCTTGCCAACCTGGCGCGCGACACGCTGCGCGCCAAGGTGCTGATCCACGAGCCCGACGACAACCTGCGCATCGACATGACCGTCACAGTGGACTTTCTGGCAAACGAAGTGGAAAGCGACGATGTTCCGCTCGAGCAAAAACCGCTGGTGCTGCCGCGCGCGGCGCTTGCCAAACGCGAGGGCAAGGACTTCGTGTTTGTGATTCGCGCCGGCAAGGCCAAATTGACGCCCGTCGAGTTGGGCGAAACCGTCGGCGCGGGAATTGTCGTCAAATCCGGCGTTTTCAGCGGCGACCTGGTCGCTGTTACCAACCTTCCAATGCTGGAGGACGGCGCGGCGGTGCGGCTGGAAGCGGAGGCGCAACCATGAGCGCCACGACCATCATCAGCGTGCGCAACCTGCGCAAGACCTACGACACCGGCGAATCCAAGGTAACGCCGCTGGACGGCGTAAACCTCGACATCGCCGAGGGCGAATTTGTCTCGCTGATGGGCCCCTCGGGCTCGGGCAAAACCACGCTCATGAACATCATCGCCGGTGTGGACAAGCCAACGGCGGGCCTGGTGCACGTGGGCGGCGTGAACCTGGCCGAGCTGTCCGACGCCAAACTGGCGCGCTGGCGCAATCGCAACATCGGCTACGTGTTCCAGCAGTTCAACCTGATGCCGGTCTTGACGGCGCAAGAGAACGTCGAGCTGCCCCTGATGCTGCTGCCGCTTTCCTCGCGCCAGCGCAAGCACCAGGCCAAAATGGCTCTGACGGCGGTAGGGCTGGACGATCGCCTGCGCCACTACCCGCGCCAGTTGTCCGGCGGCCAGCAGCAGCGCGTGGCGATCGCGCGTGCCATTGTCACCGACCCGAAAATCATCGCAGCCGACGAGCCCACCGGCAACCTCGACCGCAATTCCGAGGAAGAAGTGCTGGGCATTCTCCGCATCCTCAACAGCCGCTTCGGCAAGACCATCCTGCTCGTGACACACGATCCGCACGCCGCATCTTTTGCCGGGCGCAGGATTCATCTCGACAAGGGCGTGCTGAGTGAGACCGCGCCGACCGTGCTGAAGGAGCCGGTCGAGGAGGCCGCATGAACATCGTGACCTTCTCGCTCAAGAACATGCGGCACAACCCCATCCGGACGGCGTTGACGGTGATTGGCGTGGCCGCGGCAGTGTTTGTGTTCTGCTTCTTCCAGAGCATGCAGAGCACCATGCTGGGCGTGGTGGAGGAAGCCGGCCGCCAGAACAACCTCGTCGTCATCAAGGAACACACCTGGTGACCGACGTCCAGCGTGCTGCCGGACAATTACGCCCGGCAGTTCGCTGAGGTGCCTCAGGTTGAGGCCGCAATGCCCGTCTACATTTCTTCGACGAGCTGCTGAAAATTCGAACCGGACACGGTCATCGTCCACGGCGTGGACAAAGAAAAATTCCAGGTCTTTCGCTCCTATGCCATCAAGCAAGGCGGTATGGATGATTTCATGTCTGCCAGGGACGGCGCGCTGGTCGGCGCCAGCATCGCGGGCCGCAAGGGCTGGAAGGTCGGCCAGACCGTCGACCTCACCCAGCAGCTTGGCCTGGCTTTTGTCGTCAAGGGCATCTTCGCCAGCGGCAACGAGGAGCAGGACAACACCACGCTGATGGACATCAGCTACGTGCAAGATCGTTTCGACGCGCGCGGCGTCGCCAACACCATCATGGTCAAGTTGGCGGGCAACGCCCGCGCCGATGATGTCGCCGCGCGCATTGACGCGCTGCCCAAGCCCGTGGGCACCATGACGCAGGCGGAAAAGGCCTACGTCAGCGGGATGATCGAAGACCTGTCGGACCTGATCAACGTTTCGCGCCTCGTCATCCTGATCACGCTTGCCGTCGTGTTTGTCAGCGTTGCCAATACCGTTTCCATGAGCGTGCGCGACCGCACCAAACAGATCGGGGTGATGCGCACCCTCGGCTTCAGGCGGCTGTCGGTGTTGGCGCTGGTCACGTCCGAGGCGGCGATGCTCTGCCTGGCGGGCGGCGTGATCGGCGTGACGGCCGTATGGCTGCTGCTGCGCTTCCAGAGCATCACCGTGCAGGCGCGTAACCTCAATCTCGAGGTCGCCATGCCGCCTGCCGTGGTGCTGGCGGCGCTGGCGCTTGCCGCGGCGATTGGAGTGGCCGGCAGCTTCTGGCCCGCCTGGCGCGCCTCGCGGCTCAGGATTGTCGATTGCCTGGGAAGCACGGAGTAAGGAATCCCGACCATGCGGCTGCCGATTCGCTACAGCATTCGCAATCTGTTTCGGCGCAAGACGCGCACGGCGTTGACGGTTGCCGCGGTCGCGATGGTCACGGCAGTCGCGGTGGTGATGTTCGGCTTTGCGCGCGGCGTATTGCAGACCGCCAAGGACTCGGGCAGCGCCGACAATATCGTGGTCATGGACCGCAAAGCCGCCTCGATGGCGTTTTCCAAGATCACGCTGCGCGACCTGAACCTTATCAAGAGCCTGCCGCAAATCGCCCGCGATGCCGCCGATCGGCCCCTGATTTCGCCCGAGGCATTGCACCAGAGCCGCCTCGATGTCGGCGAACACAAGGGGCGCCCCGCCACCGTTCGCGGCGTGTTGCCCGAGCTGTTCGAGGTCAACCGCAAGGTGCACATGGTCGCGGGCGAGCGTCCCTCGAGCGGGCGTAAGGTCGCCGTGGGTTCCCTGGCGCACGCGACACTCGGTGTGCCGGAGCAGGCGCTGGCGACCGGAGCCGTGCTGAAATTTCAGAACCAGGATTGGACCATCGTCGGGCATTTCAGCGCGGGCGGCACGGCACTGGACAGCGAAATCCTGGCCGATCTTTCCGACGTGATGGCGGTATACCAGCGCGACAGCTATTCGGCGGTCTTGATCAAACTTGCCAGCGTGTCGGACGTTACGCCGCTGGTGCGCGCGCTCAACGACCGCAACGACGTCCAGGTCAAGGCCGTGGAAGAGCGCCAGTACTACCGCGGGTTGGCCGAAGGCTTCGAGCGCGTGATTCTTCTCGCGGTCGGCATGGCGATTGTCGCCGCCATCGGCGGCCTGGTCAGCGGCATGAACACCATGTACGCCTCGGTGCTTTCGCGCGTGCGCGAGATCGGCACGCTCAAGGTGCTGGGTTTCAAGTCGGGTGACATCGTCCTGTCGTTCGTGGTCGAGTCCCTTGCGATTGCCGCGCTGGGCGGCGCGCTTGGCTGCGCCGCCGGCTGGCTTGCCAACGGTGTGTCGGCCAAGATTTCGACCAGCGCCTTCACCATTACCGTCGATCAACAGGCGTTGCTTGCCGGTGCGTGCGTGGCGGCGCTGATCGGGCTGATTGGCGCGCTGCCGCCGGCGCTCAAGGGCGCACGCATGGCCATCACCGAGGCCCTTCACGCCAATTGAGAATGCGACAAAAAAGGGGGCGCCACGCGGCGCCCCCTGCCAGGCTTGGGGCCAGCTAGCCCAGCAACAGTTTCTCGACCAGTTGCTCGCGGCTCGCGCCGTCCAGCATCTGGTCGACACCGGGATAAATAACCTGTTCTTCCTTCATGTTGTGCTCGACCAGCACGCCAAGCAGCCGGCCCTTGGCGCTCTCAAAGTCGTCGAGGCTCTTGGCCTTGGCCGCGGCGGCGATGTCGTTGACGGCTTCCTTGATGTCGACGTGCTCCAGGCGCATCACGGCTGTTGGACCGACGTCGCGCATGCCGGTGCGTTCCTCAAAGGCGGGAAACAGGATGGCTTCTTCGATGTCGATGTGCCGGAACAACCCTTCCTTGAACTCCGCGAGCACGTTGGCAGCGCGCGGCCATTGGTCCTGCTCGGCCAGTTTCGTGGCGATCTCCATAATCCCGTCGAGCCGGTCGTGATCCCACGCCAGGTAGCCGGAGACCGTCCTCGGCCCCGCCTGGCGGGCCACAATGTGGTAGCGCCACGCCTCAGGGCCGCGGCTCCCCGGTGAAAAGTCGTACCGCCCGGGAAATTCCTTCAGCAGCTTGCGCATCAACTGGTCGGGCGCGTGCGGCGCCACCAACACCACGCCCTCGCCCGTCTTGAGGGAGTTGAGCTTTTGCAAGATCGCGTCCAGCCGCACTTCGTGGGGAATCTGGCGCGCGTCGAGTACCGATAAAATAGTCATGATGTCCTTTCCTATAAGTATTGTCCGCCGTCTACCTGCAACACCTGGCCGGTAATGTGTTTTGCCCTGTCGGATGCCAGGAACAGGACCGCGTCGGCGACGTCCTGGGCCGATGCCAGCTTTCCAAGCAGCGATTCATCCAGGGCCCGCTGGCGGATCTCGGGCGGCAGGTTGGCGGCCATTTCCGTTTCAACCATGCCCGGCGCGACCACGTTCACGCGCACGCCGAATTTTCCGGCTTCTCTCGCAATGCTCTTGGAAAAGCCTATTAAACCCGCCTTTGACGCGGCGTAGTTCGATTGCCCGAACTTCCCGCGCAAGCCGTTGATCGAGCTGACATTGACGATCGCGCCGCCTTTGTTGCGCATCATCGGCAGCACGCAGCGCGTCAGGTTGAATGCGCCCTTGAGGTTGACGTCCATGACCGCGTCCCAATCCTTCTCCGCCAGCTTCCAGACCACGGCGTCGCGGGTAATCCCCGCGTTGTTGACGAGGATCGACGGGCGGTGCGCCTTCATCAGCCGCAGGCAGGCGTTCTCCACCGCGCCAGTGTCTGCGACATCGACCTCGGCAAACCCCGACGCGATCTCGGCGATCTCAGGCGATGGCTTGACGTCAAACGCGACCACGCTTGCGCCGCAAGCCTTGAACGCCCGCGCAATCGCGAGGCCAATGCCGCGCCCCGCCCCGCTGATCCAGGCCGACCGGCCCGAGAAGTCAAATGGCTCAGCCACCGCCGGCATTGGCAGGCTCCGAAAAGGTCGTCGAATTCTGTGAAGGTTGCTTCGCCGCAAGTTTTTCGTGGCGGAAGGCACCAAACAGCGCCGCGCCGATGGCCCCGGCATGCACCGAAAGTTCGTGCGTTCGGACATCAACGACCGCCGCTCCGTCGCGCAGGCGGTCGGCCAGCGCGGCCACCAAACCGGCGTCCAGGGACAGGCCGCCGGTGACCAGCACGGTGCCGGAGACCTTGATGCCCCGCGCCAGCGATGCAAGGCGCATCGCAATCGAATCGTGGATGCCGCGCAGGATGTTGGGCGTGGAGATGCCGCGGCTTACCATGTTGATGACGTCGGTTTCCGCCAGCACGGCGCAGATGCCGGAAACCTTCTCGGGCTTTTCGGCCTTGCGCGAGAGCGTGCCGACTTCGTCCAGCGCAACGCCCAAATAACGGGCGATATTCTCGACGAATTGCCCCGAGCCCGACGCGCACTGCGACGTCATGCGGTATTCGAGCACCCGGCCGCGTTCGTCAAAGCGCATGGCGCGCGCGTGCAACGCGCCCACGTCGACGGCGCCGCGCGCCTTCGGCTCAAGGAAGAGCGCGCCGCGCGCGTGCGTCGTCATGCCATAGAAATGTCCCGTGCGCCACGGGATGGTGTCGCCCTCGCCGGTCGTCGCGATGTAGTCAAGCTGGTCGCGCCGCACCCCCACCTCGTTCAACACCGTTTCAAAAGCCTGGTCGACCACGCTTTCAACCGTGCGGCGGCGGATGCGCTCGAAGCACACGCCACGCAACCTTTCGCCGCAGTAGCCGGTCTCCACAATTGCGACCTTCACCGCGCCCGCGCCCACGTCGATGCCCGCTGTCAAAGTCATGCGACCTCCTGGACCGGCCGCGCGGCGACGCTGTCACGCAGGGCAAAGGTCGCCGCGCCGATGGCGCCGGTGAAAATCGAGTCCGGTGCGATGTTGATGGTCACGTCGCCGTAGTTTTCGCGCACTAGTTCACGCAAAGCGGCGGTAGCGGCCGGGTTTTTGGCCACGCCTCCGGTAAAGGTCATCTCGTTGCGCACGCCGCCTGAGCGCGCCAGCAACGCCATGGCGCGAAGCATGATCGCGCGGTGCAGGCCCGCCAGGATGTCCTCGCGGGCGTCGCCGGCCGCCAGCCGGTCACGGAACTCGGCGCCCGCAAACACGGTGCAGGTCGAGTTGATCTTCACGCGGCGGTGCGATTGCATCGCCAGCGGCCCCAGTTCGTGCAGGCCGATGTTCATCTCGTCGGCGATATAGCCCAGGTAGCGGCCGCAACCGGCGGCGCAACGGTCGTTCATCTGGAAGTTGGTCACGACGCCGGCGCGGTCGACCTGGATGGCCTTGGTGTCCTGGCCACCGATGTCCAGCACCGTGGCGGTGTTGGGGAACATCAGGTGCGCGCCAAGACCGTGGCAAAGAATCTCGGAGCGAATCTGGTCCTTGGGAAAGGGCAGCCGCGCGCGCCCATAGCCCGTGCCGACAAGGCGGATGGTCTGCAATTCGGCGCCCATGGCGCGATTGAGCAACTGGCGCAGCGCCGCCTTGTCGCCGGTGCCGCCGGACGTCACGCGGGAAAACGCCGCCGACAGGCGCGGCGCAAAACCGCGGCCGTCGGATTCGTTTTCGACGGGGATGATCGACTTGTCAAACAGGCCGACGATGCGGTCAAAGGGCGGGCCCCCGGCTTTGGCGATTTCTCCCGCTGCGTTGACGAAGCCGGCGCCGGCGATGTCGCGGAAAAAGTCTGATCGCGCGCGTCGGCCGGGACTGAACAAATCCGGCGCCTCGTCGCGCAACCGCTTGACGATATTTGCCAGCGCCGACGACAACGGCAGCGTCAGGTCGCCGTGGTGGCCGCGGCCGAGCTCGTCGCGGCAGTGCACATCAAGCCGGTCCAAGTGGCCGAGATAACCTTCAAGTTCAAATGCGGCGGTCAACAGGCCCCAGAATTCGTCGAGGCCCCCGCCAAGCAACCCCGATTCCTCAAGCGTGTTGCGCAACACCGTGAACCGAACGTTGGTGAACGCCTCGTCCTTGGCGACTTGCGCGGCGATGTCGTAGTTGCTGCGGCTGTTGGTGATACCGCGGCCAAGGATGGCGCCGTCGGCGTCAAGCACGACGGCCTTGGTGGTGGTTGAGCCCAGGTCAATGCCGACAAAGACGTTCATGGCCGGGCCCCCGTCCTGCGGGCCTCGATCATCTGGAAGTAGGACTCAAGGCGGTTCTTGATGTTCGCCGCCGAGAAATAGCGCGGGTCGACGAGGTCGCTTTCGATGAACCCGCCCGGCCGCCCGGTGCGTTTTTCGAGTTCGCGCAGGATCAAAAGCTGGCCCGCAGAGAACGAGTTGCACGACTTGACGGAGTTGATGAGGAAGCCGTCGGCGGCGTAGTCGTTGATGTAGCTTTCGAGCAACGCCACGCGCTGCGGGAAGTTCAGGTTCGTGTAGCAGCCCATGCAATAGTCGGCCAGCGTGCCCAGCGGGTCGTCTGGGTTGTGGCGAAAACCGCGGTCATAGAGGCCGCCGACCTTGGTGTAGGAACTTGCAACAACGACGGCGCCCTCGCTGGAGAACATGCGCCAGAATTCGCGGAAGCTGGTCCAGTTCGGCGGGCCCTCGACGACCAGGCGGTAACGCTCGGCGCCCGCCGGGCCGTCGGGCGTCACCGGGCCAAGGTTCTGCGCCAGGCGCTCCTGGATTTCCTCGCGCAACAGCCGGTAATAGTCGATGGCGTCCTGCGTTCCGCGAAACGAAGTGAACATCGGCCCGATGTAGTAGACGCCGCCGAACCACGCGTCGATCGGCGAGGGCCGATGTTTGCCCGATTCAAGCACCCACACCAGGTCGTCCTCGGCCCGCGCGGAAAGCGCGAGTTGGGCCCGCAGCTTCGCCTCGTCGTATTTCACGCCGGACAAACGCTCAAAAGCCGGGATCACCTCGCGGCGGATCTGGCCGACGACATAGTCGCGCATCTCCGGCGTGATCGCGCCGTCGGCTTGGTAAGGAACGTGCAGCATCACTACCGGGCAGTCGTATTCTTCGCGCAGCAGTTCGAACCACTTGAGGAACGTGAAGCAGCCCGTGTAACTAAGTAGCAGCAAATCGGGCTTGGGAAGCGGCTCGCCGGTCGGCCCGATGTTGCCGGCCTTGAGCATGCCGATGTCGGTCTTGACGTAGGTGCAGACGTCCTCGGAGTGCCCGGCTTTTTCGGCAATGGCAATGTACTCGGCCGATTTGCCGCGCATGCCCGATTGCAGCGCGTTTATTTCCGGCAGCACCGGCAAAAGCCCGAAGTGGTTGATCAGCTCGGTAAGGTTGCCCGGCACAAACGTGTAGACGACTTTTTTGCCGTTCTTCTTTGCGTGCGCCAGCGCGTGGAAATGATCGGCGATCATTTCCTTCTGCTTCAGCATGCTGGCGTCTTTTTCGGTCGTTTGCGTGCTCATGCGTTGCTCCAGAGCTTCAGGCCGTCGGCAAAGGTACCCGCCTGTTCGCGAATCACCTGGAATTGCCCGGTGTCTTCCGAGTATTTCAGGGCGGTGTGCGCGATGTGCTCCTTCTCGAGAGCCGCCGCAAGCATGGGCTGGTCCAGCAGCGCCGGGTCGCAGAACGACGGGGCCATGAAGATCACGCCTTCGCCCCTGACGTCGCGCACGCGCCGGACAAGTTCGGAACCCTTGGTGCGGTGCTCGTCGTACTTCGAGGCCGACGGGACGGAATACTCCATGAATCCTTCGGCCAGGGCCTCCCAGGGATCTCCGCGCTCGTCGAGGTCGCGCTCGATAAAGTGCGCGCCCAGCACGAAATCGTCGTCGACCACGTAACAGCCCGCACGCTCCAGCGTGCGCAACAACCCCAGCGGCGGTTGTTCGCAAAACGCGCCGCGCACAACCACGCGCACGTTGTCCATCATGTGCCGCCCCGACCGGCCCACGAGTTCCAGGTATTCGTCGAGCAGGGCCGTGTGTTCCTCGACCGGGATCAAGTAGCCCGCGCGCAGCAGCAGAAAATACTCGAGCGTCGGCACTTCCCAAGGCCGGTCGCTCCGAGCGGCGACCAGCCGGCGCACCGCGGCGCGATTGTGGTTGAAGGCCTTGATCGAGGCGCGCAGGGCGCTGTCGGTGACTTCGACGCCCGTGAGCCGGCCAATGCCCTGGGCGAGGTGCTGCATGTCCTGGATGTAGAAACGTCCGCCCAGGCGGCGGTCGAAGTTCTGGGGCAGGTCGAGGTAATGGACGAACTTGTCCTTGAGCAAAAGTTTGAACATGCCCGAGAGGTTGCGGATCACGTCGCAGATGCTGGGAAAGACAAAGCCGTCCAGCGCGTCGAGCTTCCCGACCACGGCAAGCTCAATAACGCTGCGCGGCAGATGGCAGATGTAGCTCTGGAAATAACTGTCGCCGCGCACGATCTCGATACGGTCGGCGCCGCCCATGATGCCGACGGGCAGTGCGCCCGCGGCGTGGATAACCTCGCGCGGCACGTAGACGGGCAGAAAGCCCACGGCGCGCCGGTTTTGCCCGCGCGATTTCCAATCCCGCACCGCCGCAAGGTCCAGGTCGGCGTAAAGCGCCTCCATCTTGGCTACCATTTCGCCGAGGCGGCCTGGAATTTTCTCTTGTACGGGCGCGCTCATGCGTCGCTCCATTGCGCCGGCCGCTTCTCCAGGAACGCCGCAATGCCCTCGTTGGCGTCGTGGGTGGCCATCAGGCGATCGAGGTAGGCGTGCTCGGTTTCGATCAGGCGTTCCTCAAGGCACTTCATTAGCGGGGCGCGGCAGGCGGCCGTCGCCTGGCGCAGCGCCTCGGCGGAATAATGCTCGAGCGAGTTTTTGAACCACTCGCTGACGGCGTCAAACAATACCGGCGCGTGGAATGTCTTGGTCACCAGGCCAAGCTGGTAAAGCTCAGCGCCCGTGAGTTCCTCGCCCGCCAGGATCATGCGGTCAGCCAGCGCCTGCCCGGCCTTCTTGACGATCAGCGCGCAGGCCGCGGGTGGCAACACGCCCAGCTTGACCTCGGGCAGGGCAAAGCGCGCGGCCTGGTCGGCAAAGATGAAATGCGCCGCCAGCACGACCTCAAAGGCGCCCCCGAAACACACACCCTTGACCAGTGCGGCGACAGGGATGGGGAAGCCCGCAATTTCGAGGACGAGCTGCCTCAGCGTCTCGAGCGTGGGTTTGATCACCTCGGCTTTATGTTCGGCCACGTCGGCGCCGTAGGAGAAATGCGCGCCGCTGGCCTCGAGCGTGACCATGCGCAGGTGTTTCATGTTGCGCACTTTTCGCAGTGCCTCGATCAACTCGCGCATCAGATCGAGCGTCAGGACGTTGCCCTTGGGACGATCAAGGATGATGCGCGCCAGCTTGAGATCGCCGATGCTGGCCGAGACGTGCAGTGAGGTCATGGTCGCTCCAGGGTTAACGCGAGGTGCGGTATTGCGGCGACACTTCACGGATCAGCTCTTCGCTCCAGGGACGCCCGTGGGCGAGCTCGCGGCGCAGCGCCAGGAAGTCGACCTCGCGGTTGTCCTTGGGACCGTCGTTAAAGGCACGGAAGCCGGCGTTGGCTTCGGTCATCATGTTCAGCGCCAGCCAGGCGCGGTTGCTCTCGCAGTTCTTCTGCCAGTGTTCGAGCTTGAACTTGCGTATCGACTCGATGGTCTTGATGGAGCAGTCGGGCATGGTGTGCGCAAGCTTTGTGCACATCGCCTCGACGGCTTCATCTAGGCGTGAAAGGTCGCTAATGGCCTGCTTGAACACCTGCCGCGCGGCGTCGGCGTCGGCGCCGGACTTCAGTTCGCCGAAAACCACGCTGCCGAATTCGTCGGCGTAGCGATCGATCACCACCGACGGGTTAGCGATGAACTTCCCGTTCAGCCTCAGCGCCGGCACGATCTGGTTGACCAGCCCCAGCCGCAGGGCTTTGTGGGCGGAAAATGGCTCACACAGCACGCAACTGGCCATGGCGTGGCCGAAGCCCACATATAAAGGAAGGAAATCCGTCGCGCCGCCGTCGGGGGCCGAGCCGTGTTTGGGCCCGGCCTGCCCGAAACGCGCGGTGTCGGCCGCAATCGAGAAATCGCAGGCCATGCCGATTTCCTGCCCGCCGCCGATGCGCATGCCGTTGACGCGATTAATCACGGGCTTGTCGCAGGTCAAAATCCCCGTGACCATGTCGTTGAACAGCCGCATGTACTGGCGGTATTCCTGCGGGTTGCCGGCGTAATATTCGGCGTATTCCTTGGTGTTGCCGCCGGTGCAAAACGCCTTGTCGCCGACGGCCGTGAAGACCGCCGCAACCACGCCGCGGTCCATCGAGGCGCGTCTGAACGCCAGGATGATTTCCTTGACCGCGTCGGTGGTGTAGCTGTTGTACTGGGCCGGGTTATTGATCGAGATCCATGCGTTGAAGAGGTCGGGCACAGGCTTGCCATGAGCATCCTTGAGCGGCCGGCGCTCATACAGGATGTGTTTAAACCCGTAGTCCGGCACAAGCTCGTGATTGTTCAAGTCGTTCATTTCAGCGACGCGCGGTTCCATGGCTGCCTCCATCATTGTTCGTCAGGGACAAACACGGCGCGCTCGGCCAGCTTGCCGTGGTGGGCCTGCTCGATAATTTCGTTGATTCGCGATAGCGGGTAGCGGCGCACAAACGGCTTGACGCGGACTTTGCCCTCGAGGACAAGGGCAATCGCCGCCGCATAGTGCTTCGGCGCGCAGCCCCAGTTGCCAAAACACGAGGCGTCCAGCGCCATCAGGTTCGACAGGCGCACCTTCACGCTGTCGATAGTGAAGCCGACGATTCCCAGCGTTCCGCCGGGCGGCAGCAGGTTGAAGGCAAGCTCCTGTCCCGCCGCGGTGCCGGACATCTCGAAGATCTTCCAGCCAAAATCGCGCAGGCCGGCCTTGACGACTGCTTCGCGGACCTCGCTGCGGACCGCCTTGATGTCCTTGTTGAACACATTGAAGGTGCCCGCGGCGCCGACTTCGCGCATGCGGGCAAGTTTCCCATCGTCGATATCCATCGCGAACACCGTGGCGCCAAAAGCCTTGGCGATCTGCACGCCGTAGGTGCCGACGCCGCCCGCGCCAACCACAAACGCCACGTCGCCGGCTTTGATGTTGGCGCGCGCGATGGTCTGGTAGGGCGTCGTGACGGCATCGGCGATTACCGAGAGTTCCCAAAGGTCATGGCCGCCCAGGTCGCCTGGCAGCTCCACCAGCCAGCGCGCGGGCACCATCAGACGCTGCGCAAACCCGCCGTGGCCGTCGTTGCCCGGCATGAACTGCTTCTTGCAGGTGTTCTCGTAGCCGGCTTTGCACTGCGGGCACTCGCCGCAGGGCATGACCGCGGGAACGATCACCCGCCGGCCCTTGAGGCGCATAAAATCGTCGCCGGCGGCCTCAACAATTCCCGCAATCTCGTGGCCAAGCACCAGAGGCCAGGGATGGCGCGGCTTGACCGCGCCGCTCGCAAACGAGATGTCGGTGTGGCACAGGCCGCAACCCGCGACGCGGACAACGGCCTGGCCGGGCCCGGGATCCGGGAGCTGGTGTTCGACTTTTGCCAGCGGTTTGCCGGGTTCAACGACGGCGAATCCCAGTGTTTTCATGGTTGAACCCCGATTCAAATCTTGAATTCAAAGTATCCCATACGGGAGGCGGAGACAAGATAAAAAGACCTGTTTATCTGTATATATCGAAGCTAACGATCTCCGGCGTCGTTGGCGCGGGACTCCTCTGCCGCCGCAGCGGCCTCCTTGCAGATCAACGCGTGGCCGGGCAACAAGCGATCAGCGCACTGGCAGGCCGACGCGCCGGTGAGCGCCCGCGGAAACTGGGCCAGGTTCAGCAACGTCGTGCCCTGGAGCTTGTCCTTGAAGCGGGTGCGGATTTCCTTCCACAACGTGTGCAGGGGGCAGGCGGTTTCGTCGGCGCAGACGTCTTCGCCCATCACGCAGCCCTCGAGGCGGCGCACGTCGTCGAGCTCGAGCACGATCTCCCACAACGTGATCGCCTCAGGTTTGCGCGCAAGCCGAAAGCCGCCGGCGCGGCCGCGCTGCGATTCCAATATCCCCTTGCGCGCCAGCGTCTGCAGCACCTTGGCCAGGTAATGCACCCGCACGCCGAGGCAACCGGCGAGGTCCTGGGCAAGCATCCACTGGTGGTCCTCGTTCTGCGCCAGGACTGTCAAGGCGCGCAGAGCGTACTCACTTGCCTGGGAGAACATGGCTTACCTCCCTGCCGCGGGAAGCGGCGTTGGTGCCAGCGGCTGCAGCTCAGCCGTAAATGCCCTGAGAATTGGGCTTTGTCGCGCAATCCGGTACCCGGACAACCGCCGCCGCCGGCCAAACACCTCGTCGACCACTTCAACCAGATAATCGACATGGCTTTGCGTGTACGTGCGGCGGGGAAAGGTCAGGCGGACCAGTTCAAGCCCCGCGGTTTCGTCGCGCTCCGGGCCGGGTTTACCGAACATCAACGTGCCAACCTCGACGGCGCGCACACCGCCTTCAAGGTAAAGCTCGTTGGCCATGGCAACGCCCGGGTACTCCCACTTCGGGATCTGCGGGCATGTCGCCGCGGCGTCAATGTAGACGGCGTGGCCGCCGACAGGACGCATCAGCGGCACGCCGATCTTGTCGAGCGCGTTGTAAAAATAGCGGATCGAGGCCTGGCGGTACTCGAGGTAGGGTTCCTCCAGCACTTCGCGCAGGCCGACGGCCAGCGCCGCAAGGTCACGGCCCGCCAGCCCGCCGTAGGTCGGGAATCCCTCGGTGAGGATCAGCAGCGCGCGGGCCTTCTCGGCCAGCGCGTCATCGTTGATGCCTAGCAGGCCGCCGATGTTGACCAGGCCGTCCTTCTTGGCGCTCAGGGTAAAACCGTCGGCCAGCCGGAACACTTCACGCGCGATCTCCGCCGCGCTGCGCGACGCCTGCCCTGCTTCGCGCTGCTTGATAAGCCACGCGTTCTCGGCAAAACGTGCGGCGTCGAGGAAGAACGGTTTGCCGAACCTGCGCGCCAGTTCGCTCGCCGCGCGCAGGTTGGCCAGGCTGACTGGCTGGCCGCCGCCACGGTTGTTGGTGATGGTCATCAGCACCATCGCCACCTTGTCGCCTTCGGCCTTGAGGTGTTGCTCGAGCCGCGCCAGGTCGATGTTGCCCTTGAAGGGATGCTCCGAGGACGGGTCTGCGGCTTCGGCGACGACAAGGTCGCGCGCCGTGCCCCCTAGGTACTCGACGTTGGCGCGCGTGGTATCGAAGTGCGCGTTGGCCAGCACCACCATGCCGGGCTGATGAATCGCCGAAAACAGGATGTGCTCCGCGGCGCGGCCCTGGTGAGTGGGAATGACGTGCAGCACGCCCGTGAGGTCGCGCACCGTGCGTTCGAGTTCAAAGAATGACTCCGAGCCCGCGTAGGTCTCGTCGCCCGTCATCATCGCGGCCCACTGCGCCGCGCTCATGGCGCCGGTGCCCGAATCCGTCAGCAGGTCGATGGTGATCTGTGCGGCGTGCAGCTTGAAGAGGTTGAATCCCGCTTCCTTGAGAAAACGCGCACGATCTTCCGGCCGGGTCAAGGGCAAGGGCTCGACCATCTTGATGCGGAACGGCTCAATAATCGTGTGCGTCATGGACGGCCTCAAATGTTGTGGTGCAAACTCTCTTCCAGGTACGGGTCCTTCAGCGGCACCAGCGGCGCGCGCTCAAGTTTTTTCAGGATCACAAGCGCAAACGCGGCGCCAAAACCAAGGGTCACGCCCGCCTCGACGTAGCCGAACGTCGGCCCCTGCGGCATCAGCCGCGGCATGATGCCGGCCCAAAGGTCAATCCAGTGGCCGACCAGGACGATGAGGGACACGCGCAGCAACATGCGCGGGCTGCGCTTGGCCGCGCGCGGCAGCAGCAGGATGAACGGCAGCACGAAGTTCACCGCCGGGTTGACGATAAAGCTGACGGTCCACCACTCGCCCTGCGAGCGGATGAGGTAGTACGACGTTTCCTCGGGGATGTTCGAGTACCAGATCAGCATGAACTGGCTGAACCAGATGTAGGCCCAGAAGACGCTGGTCGCGATCAGCCATTGCCCCAGGCTGTGCAGATGGCTGTCGTTGACCTCGGCAAGATAGCCCCTGCGGCGCAGCAGGATCACCACGACCAGGATGGTCGCGATGCCCGCCTCGAATAAACCGGCGAACTGGTAAATGCCGAAGATTGTGCTGAACCATGTGGCGTCCAGCGACATCAGCCAGTCAAAACTGGCCAGCGACAACGTAAGCGCGAATAACACCATGAACGCGGCCGAGGTTTTCCAGCTCGACACCGTGTGACGCAGGTCCCCGTCGGCATCCTGCGCGCGCGAATTGGCCGCAAGCTTGCGCGACAGGAAAATCCACGCCGCAAAATAAATGGGTATGCGTGCCGCGAAGAACCATTGGTTGAGAAACGGAGATTTGTGCGCGATCACGTGGGCGTGTTCACCGTGGGGCTGGACCCACTCGTAAAGCTGGCCTGTGCCCAGCGCCAGCACCAGCATCGAGACAAACGCCACCGGCAGCCAGGCCGTCATCGCCTCCGGCACGCGGCGCAACGCCACAAACCAGCCCGACTTCGCCAGGTAATTGAAGGCGAGGAAGAAGCAGGCCGACAACGCCAACGTCACGAAGTAGAACGCCGCCAGCAACCAGCTTGACCACGCGCGCGGCGCGTCCTGGATCAGCCCGGCGGCAAACGTCGCAAGCCCTATGGCGGCCAGCACGCCGAGCACCTTCGGCGCCGCGGGGCCCGTCCGGAATTGAAGTTTCGTCTGGTTCATGGCTTGTTCCCTCCCTGCAACTGGCGCAGGAACAAAATCGTCGCCCAGCGGTCATCGGGCCGCACGTGGCCCTCGTGCGCAGGCATCGAGCGCACGCCGCTGGTGATGATGTGGTAAAGCTCACCGTCGGTGTATTTGGCGACGCCGACCTGCAGGTTGGTCGCGCCGATGCCGAATGTCGAAACCGGCGCACCGCCGGTCCCGGTTTGGCCGTGGCACGACGCGCAACTTGCGGCGAACACCGCCTTGCCGCGGTCCAGCAGCCAGACGCGCCGGTCGCCATCGACGCCCGCTGCGGGGTTGATCTGCGCCTTGACCAGCGCAAGCTCATCGGCTGACAATTTTTCCAGCGCGACCTTCGAAAACACGTAGGGCTTCTGGCCGCGGTAGTGGCTGCCTTCGGCCGGCGGCTGTTCGACGATGCCGCCGGGCAGCACGGGGTGTTCCGCCTGGCTTTCGGCAGCGACGGAGTACTGCATCTCGGTGAAGATTTCGCGGTTGCGCACGCGGTAATCGCGCGCGAGCAGCGAAACGATGCCGAACGCCGCGGCCAGCCCACCCAGTATTCCCGCGATGATGGAGAGTTTGGCGTTCATGACAGGCCTCCCGATTCGAGCACGCGCTCGACGTGGTGCTGCGCAAGGATTGCCCGGGCGCGCTCGGCGTCGAAAGATGAATCACGCTGCAATAGCACCAGCGCGAACTTGTCGTCGGTGACGCCGGGCGCCGGCAGCTTGGCACGCTTGCCGGGGAACAACCTGCTGCGGACGAACAGCGCCAGCATCGTGGTCAGGCCGCCGATCAGCACCGTCAACTCAAAGGCGATTGGCACGTAAGCCGGCATCTGCCAGGGATCCTTGCCGCCGACATTGATGGGCCAGTTGACGGCCTGCGTGTAGTACTGGAACCAGAGCGCAAACGCGCACCCCGCCGCGCCCGCGGCAAAACAAACCCAGGTGAGGCGCGAGCGGCGCAACCCCATGGCTTCGTCCATGCCGTGGACTGCATAGGGCGTGTAGACATCCTGGATCTCGAAGCCGGCGAGGCGGCAGTCGCGCGTGGCGTCCACCACGTGGTCTTCGTCAGCAAAAACGCCTATGACGAGCCTAGACATGGGCGGTCTCCCGTTGGTGGGCGCGCGTGCTCTTGCCGGGTTGCTTCGCCGCAGGTTTTGAATGGTCGTCAAGTTCGGGGTGTCGCGGCTTGCGGCCGAACTTCGACACGCTCTTGATTTCGCCCAGCGCAAGCATCGGCAGCGCGCGGCAGAACAACAGGAACAGCGTGAAGAACAGGCCAAAGCTGCCGACCAACGTGGCGATTTCGATCAACGTCGGCGTGTAATAGGCCCAGCTCGAAGGCAAGTAATCGCGGTGCAGAGACGTCACGACAATCACGAAGCGTTCGAACCACATGCCGATGTTCACGAAGATGCTGAGGATGAAGAGCATCGGCACGCTGCGCCTGATCTTTTTGAACCAGAGCAGTTGCGGCGTGATCACGTTGCAACTGACCATGATCCAGTACGCCCAGGCAAAGGGCCCCGTCGCGCGGTTGACGAAGGTAAAGCCCTCGTATTCGTTTCCGCTGTACCAGGCGATGAAGAACTCGGTGCTGTAAGCCAAGCCGACGATCGAGCCCGTGACCAGGATGACCTTGGCCATATTCTCAAGATGGTTGACGGTGATGAAGTTCTGGAAGTTAACCACTTTGCGCATGATGATCAGCAGCGTCATCACCATCGCAAAGCCCGAGAACACCGCACCCACCACGAAGTACGGCGGGAAGATCGTCGTGTGCCAGCCGGGAATGACGCTGGTGGCGAAGTCCATGCTCACGATTGTGTGGACCGAGACCACTAGCGGTGTCGCAAGCCCGGCGAAAAGCAGGTACGCCGTCTCGTAGCGCGACCAGACGCGCGAACTGCCGTTCCAGCCAAAGCTCATGATCGAATAAATGAACTTGCGAATTTTGCTCTTGGCGCGGTCGCGGGCGCTGGCGAGATCCGGGATCAGCCCGATGTACCAGAACACCAGCGAGATCGTGAAATAGGTGCTGATCGCGAACACATCCCACAGCAGCGGCGAACGGAAATTCACCCACAACGGCCCGCGGAAGTTCGGGTACGGCGCGGTCCAGAATGCCAGCCAGGGGCGGCCCATGTGGATCAGCGGGAATACCGCGGCGCAGATCACCGCGAAAATCGTCATCGCTTCGGCCGAGCGGTTGATCGACGTGCGCCACTTCTGGCGCAGCAGGAACAACACCGCGGAAATCAGCGTTCCCGCGTGGCCGATGCCGACCCAGAACACGAAGTTGGTGATATCAAACGCCCAGCCGACCGTTTTGTTCAGGCCCCAGGTGCCGATGCCCGTTGCGATTTCATACGTCACCGCGGCGGCGCCAACGCCCAACGCCGTCAACGCGAGCGCAAAGGCCATCCACCACGTCAGGCCCGCGCGGCGTTCAAGGGGAGCGCAGGCTTGCTCGGTAATCTGGTGAAGAGACACGTCGCCGGTGACCAGCGGTTCTCTCAACTTGGAATAAACTTGGTGAGACATGGCAGCACCTATCCTTGAACTTCATGGCGGTCCCGCACCTTGCTCAGGTAGGAGACCACGGGTTTCACCTGCAACTCGCCAAGCACCACGTAATTGCGCCCGCTCGCCGCGAGCTTCGAGACTTCGCTGCCCTTGTCGTTGAGGTCGCCAAACACGATCGCCTGCGTCGGGCAGCTTTGCTCGCACGCCGGCCGGATTTCGCGGTCGCTGAGCTTGCGCCCCTCGCGCGCCGCAGCGAGTTTGCCTTCCTGGATGCGCTGCACGCACATCGAGCACTTTTCCATGATGCCGCGCGAACGGATCGTCACATCCGGGTTCAGCACGAGATTCAGCGTCGGGTCGTCGTGCTTGTAGTCGAACCAGTTGAAGCGCCGGACTTTGTAAGGGCAGTTGTTGGCGCAATAGCGCGTGCCCACGCAACGGTTGTAAGTCTGCTGGTTGAGGCCTTCGCTGCTGTGCGTCGTCGCCAGCACCGGGCAGACCGTTTCGCAGGGTGCGTTTTCGCAGTGCTGGCACATCATCGGCTGGAAGTTGACCGTGGGGTTGTCCGCGACCGCGCCCTGGTCGGCGGGCTTGTCATCACTGTAGTAACGATCGATGCGCATCCAGTGCATCTCGCGCCGCGCGCCGACTTCCTGCTTGCCGACTACCGGGATGTTGTTTTCCGCCTGGCAACCCACCACGCAGCCCGCACAACCGATGCAGGCGTTGAGATCGATCACCATCCCCCAGCGCCGCCCGTTGTACTTCTGGCCGGGCCACAGCGAGCCCTCGTGCGCCGCGTGTTCGCCGTGGCCGCCGTGATGCAGCGCCGCAAGCGTCGTTTCCATCGCATGCGGGCGGCCTTCCTGCGAATCATGCGTTTGCGTCTGGGCCAGCGGCGTCTTGCCGCCGGTCAGTTTGAGCGTTGCCGTCACGACACCGCCTGCGCCGATAAGCGCAAACGCGTTGACGCCGATGACCGCGCCGGGACTGTTCGCCGCGGCCATGCGCCCGGCGTGGGTGCGCCCGTAGCCCAGCGCGATGGCAACGGCGTTGTCCGCCATGCCGGGCTGGCCGACCGCCGCAAGTTCAAGCGCGACCTTGCGCCCGGCGACTTCAGCCTGCAACGCAATCAGATCGCCGTTTTTCGCTCCCAGTTTGGCCAGCGCGGCGGGAGACAACGCCGCATAATTGTCCCAACTGATCTTGCTCAGCGGGTCCGGCACTTCCTGCAGCCACGCGTTGTTGGCGTGGCGGCCGTCGCCCTGCTGCACACTTTCGCAGGTGATAACCTCAAAGCCCGTGGCCTCGGCCCTGGCCGCCGCTTTGGCGCCCGCGTCGCGCACGCCGGCGGCGTCAAACTTCGACGGCACGCCTTCGGCCCGCAAGTCGAGGACGCCCTGCTCCAGCACGTCATTCCACTTGCGGCCGTTCAGCACCTGCTTTTCCCAGACTTCGCGGATGACGTCGCGCGCATGTTTGCCTGCGCGCGGCGACCCGCACCACGCCAGCAGACTCTCCAGCGCGCCGCGCGTGCGATAAAGCGGTCGGATTCCGGGCTGCGACAGGCTGTGCAGGCCCAGTTGCGGCTGGAAGTCCGCCCAACTCTCCAGCGCCTGGTGGTCGGGCGCCACGGCGCTGCAAAGGCTTGCGGTTTCGTCGAGGCGGTCGCTGATGGCCACCGAGAACGCAACCTTCTTCAGGCCCGCGACAAAGCGCGCGGCGTCGGGCATGTCGTAGGCCGGGTTGACGCCCCAAAGGATCAGCGTCGAAACCTTGCCCGCTTCCATGTCATCGACCAGCGTTGCCAGTTCGCGGTCATCGCCTAGCTTCTGCTGTGACGCCGCGCCGAAATCCAGCGTCGCGCCATAGCCGCCAAGCACGTGATTGATGAAATTCGTGACCAGTTGGCGGTTAAGATCGTTTGCACCGCAAAGCACCAGGGCCTTGCCGCGCGCCGCCCAAAGCTCGTCAGCGAGCTTCGCGATATCAGCGGGGTCAAACCCGCCCGCAGGCGGCTCGGCGAAAGGATCGTTTATTCCCGCCCGCGCCGCGAGATTCTTGGCCAGCAGTACGAGTGCGGCGCCCTGGGCCGACTCCGGCAAACGAATGCGCTGGTCGGCGTTGGCGCCGGAAAGCGACATCGCGGCCTCGATCTGCACGTGCTTGAGGAAGCCGTGGGCCGGGTCGCGGCGGGCGTCGGCCCACTGGCGGGCGAATTCGACGGGCGAAATCCACGTGCCCAGAAAGTCCGCTCCGAAGCTGGCCACCACCGCCGCCTTATCGAGGCGGTAACGCGGGACGGCTGCGTTCCCGTGCGAGAGGCGGTGCGCCTGCGCAATGGCGCTTTGCGAAACCGCGTCGTAACTGACATGGCGCGCGCCCGGCGCCAGCTGCAGGAATTCATTGACGATATTCCGAGCCGTAATTCCGTTTTGTGTGCATGAAAGAATCCGCACTTTGTCGGGCGCGGCTCTCACCGCCTTGGCGACAGCTTTGTCGAGATCGGCCCACGTGAGCGGCGCACCGTTGAGCTGCGGGGCCTTCAGGCGGTCGGGGTCGTACAGCCCCAGCACCGAGGCCTGTCCCTTGACGCACAGGCCGCCGCGGGACATCGGGTGCTGCGGGTTTCCCTCGACCTTGATGGGGCGGCCGTCGCGCACCTTCATCAACATGCCGCAGGCCGCGCTGCACGCCTGGCAAGTCGAGGCGTACCAGTAAGCCACGCCCGGAGTTGTTTCCGGCGAGCGCGCCACGGCGGGCGCAACAGCCATGGGCTTGCCGGTGCAACCGGCGGCCACGGCGGTCAGCGCCGCAAGGCCGCTGATCTGCAGGAAGCGGCGGCGGTTAATCAGCGCGCGTTCGCGCTCGGCGGCGACTTCCGGCGGCATGTCGTCCGTCGGCTCGGGCTGAACAGGGATGTTATCGGCGTTGTTCATGGCAATTCTCTGCTAGTGGTGGCACGTGTCGCAGTCCGTCGGCGCGGCCAAGCCTTTTCCAAGCGTGTTTTGATCCCGATGACAGTTCACGCACCAACCCATGGTCAGGTCGGCGTTCTGCCGCATCACACCCATTTCAGGCACGTTGCCATGGCAGGTCTGGCAATCGACGCCCTTGGTCACGTGCGCCGAATGGTTGAAGTGGACGAAGTCAGGCAGATTGTGGACTCGCTGCCAGCGAACGGGCTCGCCTTTCTCGTAGGCCGCCGCAATCTTGGCGATGTTGGCCTTGGCGAACTCCGTGTTGCCCTTGGCGAGGTTGTGGCAATTCATGCAGGTGCTAAGCGACGGCACGCTGGCATGGCGGCTTTCATCGGCCGCGCTGTGGCAATACTGGCAGTTCAACGCCAGTTGCCCAGCGTGCAAGCTGTGCGAGAACGGCAGCGGCTGTTCCGGCTGGTAGCCCTGGTGATTGCCGATGAGGTGAACATCACCCAACGTCATCATGGCCGGCAGGCTGATGCCGAAGGTCAGGATGAAGACGATGATGAAGATGCGCCAATTCATGTTTGCTCCCGCCCGTTACGACGGCCTCTCGCAGCCCTTGCGCACGTAGAAGTACCAGTTGATCGCAACCGATATCGCGTAAAACACTCCCGCGCCGATGAAGAACGGCAGCGCGGACTTCACACCTGCCGATGCCTGGGTCGAGCTGATGCTCTGCGAAACCAGGGTGCTAAAAACAAACGGCCCGTAAGCCGCAACCGCCGCAGTAAAGCCGATCACGCCCGCGCCCTGCCGCGGATTGGCCGCGAAGATCACCGGGTACTGGCGGAAGGTCGAGCCGTTGCCCATGCCCGAGAAGAAGAACACGCCCAGCATCAGCCCCAGGAACAACGGGAACTGGTCAACCGACGTCGGCGCGAGCACGCCCGTAAAACCCATGGCCACGATGCAGCCGATCATGCCCAGGCCTGAAAGCTGCGTGAGGATACCGCCGCCCGTTTTGTCAGCGAGCCAGCCAAAAAACACGCGCACCGTCGAGCCGACCAGCGGGCCTAAAAACGCGTACTTCAGGGCATCCGGCGCATTGGGGAAGCCGCCGTAAAGGCTCTTGATCAGCATGGGGAACGCCGCCGAGAACCCCGAGAAACTGCCGAAGGTCATCACGTAAGTGACGGTGCAGAACCATGTATGCTTGCTCTTGAAGATGTCGAGCTGCTGCTTGAACGAGGCCTTGACCGGCACGCTGCGCAGCCAGATCCACGCGGCCGCGCCGAAAAGCAGCAGCAGCGGCACGTACCAGAACGCCGCACTCTGCAGCCACACCTGGCTGGTGACAACTTCGGCGCCCTTCTTGGTCGTAAGCGTTTGCGGTGCGCCGACCACAGGCCCCAGCATCGCCAGCGTGACGATCCACGGCGTGACGAATTGAGTCAGCGACACGCCGAAGTTGCCGATCCCCGCCTGGATGCCGAGCGCCGTACCCTGCAAGCGCTTGGGGAAGTACACGCTGGTGCTTGGCATGAAGGACGAAAAGTCTCCGCCGCCCATGCCCGCCAAAAATGCCCAGACCATGAACAGCCAGAAAGGCGTGGTCGGGTCCATCACCGCAATACCGATGCCCACGCACGGGATGATCTTAAGCAGCGTGGCGGCGGTGATCGTCGTTCGCGTGCCCAAAATAGGAATGAGGAACATGTGCAGCATGCGCAAGCTGCCGCCCGCAAGCCCCGGCATCGCCGTCAGCCAGAACAGGTCAGCCTCACTGAATTTGAAGCCGATCGCCGGCAGGCGCACTGCCAGGGCGCTGAACACGAACCAGGTTGAAAACGACAGCGACAGCGAAATGGTCGTGATGAAAAGTGTGCGCCAGCCGACGCGGCTGCCCGTGTTGGCCCAGAACGTCGGATCCTCGGGCCGCCAATCCTTGATCCAGCTTCCCGCCGGCTCCGGCGGTGGAACGTCCGGTGCGGTGGAGCGGTGCGGCGCGACTGTGGCTTGAGCAGTCATGGCATTCTCCTAGGCGCTGGCCCCGACGGTTTCAGGTTGGTGCACAGTCCCCGGCAGCGGCGCGTCTGCGCGCGCCTTGCCGTCTTTGCCGACCCAGGTGCTGGTCCATCTCTTCATCACGAATGCGAGCGCGATCAAAATCGAGATCGACAATGCCGTGCCCGCGATAAACCCGGGCGTGAACCCGTAGCCGCTATACTTGGCGCCCAGGCCCATGGCGTTGGGCAAAAACCCGCCCGCCAGGCCGCCGATCTCGCCGACGAGGCTGCCCGCCACCGCGGTGTTGCCGCGATAGCGCAGGGGCAGAAGCTGGAAAACCGCACCGTTGCCTGCGCCAAGGGCGGAGAACAACACCACCATCACCGCGACCATCACCCACGGGTTGGCCAGCGGCCCATCTTTATTAAGGACGAGATATGCGGCGACTGCGGTGCCCAGCACGGCCACCACGGCCAGCCAGCGAAGCATGCGCAAGCCGCCGATCTTGTCAGCAAGGCCGCCGCCGACCAGACGCAGCACGCTGGCCATGACGATGATGCCCGCGGCGTACTGGCCGACATTTTCCTTGGGAATTCCGTACTGGTCGTGAAACAATGTGGGCAGGAAGCTGGTCAGGCCGATGTAGCCGCCAAAGGTCAGCGCGTACATCAGGTTGAAGATCCAGACATCGCGGTCGCCAAGGATTTTCAGGTGATCCTTGAAGCTCTTGTGCTCGCGGTCCGGCGGTTCCTTGGCGAATAGTTGTAGCAGCAGCATAGCGAGCGCGATGGGGACGATCGCGAAGCCGTAGACAGCCTTCCATCCGTAGGCCGCGGCCAGCGGCGGCGCGAACAAGACGGCCAGCACGGCGCCGGAGTTGCCCGCACCCGCAATGCCCATCGCCAGGCCTTTGTACTTGGGTGGATACCAGCCCGAGCCCAGTGACAGCGCCACGCCGAAGCTTGCTCCCGCAACACCCAGCACACAGCCCATGGCGATCACGCCGGCCATGTCCTGCACCAGCAGCCAGCCGATGGCCAAGCCGACGATGATCATGCTCATCTCAACCTGCGCGGCGCGCTTGCGCCCGATGTACTGCGAGAGCAGGCCCAGCGGAAAGCGCATCAAGGCGCCGACGACCACCGGCACGGAAATCATGAAGCCCTTCTGTGCCGGGTCGAGGCCGAATTCCTTGCTGATGAAGGGCGCCATCGCGCCGTTCAGCACCCAGATTGCGAAACAGAAATCGAAGTAAATCAGCGAAGTGAACAGCGTCGGCCAGTGGCCGGCTTTCCAGAATCCCCTGTCTTTTGCGATCGCAATGTCCATGGCTCGTTCTCCGTCGAAGTCCTACTTCCCGCCGCCTGTCGAATTTTTCCTCACGTTCCACATCACCACCTGCGCGCGCCGCCACAGGTAGTGGTTTGGCACCACCAGCACGTGGACCAGGCGCGTGAAGGGAAACACTCCAAAAATCGCATAGGCGCCCAGGATGTGCAGCTTGATCGACCAGGGCAAAAGCGCGACGGCGCTCGCATCGGGCCGCAGCGTGAACAACGACCACAGGTAGGGCGACAGCACACCCGCAAACCAGCTCGTGCCCCAGCGCGTGAACAGCGCCACGTAAAGGCCGCTCAGCACCTGTAGCAGCAACAGCACCAGGATCAGCACATCCATGCGGCTGGTCACGGCGCGGATGCGTTCGTTGATGGCGCGGCGGATAATCAGGTTCACCAGGCCGACCAGGGCCGTCACGCCGAAGATCAGCGCGCCGGTCTCCATGATGTAGAGGCGCGCGGGCACGGCATTCCACCACAACACTTCGCGCGGGAACAAAAAGCCGATCAGGTGGCCGGCCACCAGCGCCAGGATGCCGTAGTGCCACGGCACCGAGCCCCAGAACTGGTGCTGGTTTTCAAGGAACTGCGACGAAAACGACGAGTAGCTGAACTTGTCTTTGACGTAGCGCCAGATCGTCATCACAAAGAACAACGCCAGCACCACGTAGGGAACCACGACGAACAGGACATCGTCGATCGGAAGGCCGGCGGGTGCGGCGGCAATTGGCAATGGAAAGTTATTCATGGCGCGCTACTCCGGTCTGAAGTTCGTCCAATTCCATCGGTGCGTAGACGTAGTCCCCGGTCGCCGCTCTTGCCTCGTCACTCTGCTCAAAGAGCAGAACCACACAGCGAAAATGTTCGTCCAAAAACACCCGCAAGGCGATCAGCGCCAGATGAAATCCGCCCGCCGTCACGACCCCGGTCATGCGCTGGATCGCGGGAAAGATGCATTCCTGCACCAGCGCCGTCGCGCGCTCCTCGTCCATCGCCGCGGCAAGCTCAAGCAGGTTGGGCAAATGGTCCGGAAGTTCCGTGCCTTCATTGAGGCCGGCTTCGCGCAACGCTTCGCGAACCTTCACCAGGAATTCGCCGCGCTTGTAGGCCAGCCCGAAAAGGTGAAAGCCGACGTCCAGCGATACGGCGGCGTTGATGTCGAAGGTGTGGGTGAATTCTTCTTCAAGCTGCAAGCGCGACTTGCCGCGCACGAACTTCAGGAGTTCATTGAGCGCTGTGTGGGCCGGCGAGGACTCGTCCAGCTCGTCGAGCAACGACTCGACGGTGGAGGCGTATTCCCGGCCGGGATAACGCAGCAGCGACGCGAACAACTTCAGTACCTGGAATTTCGTGTTCATGGCTACAACCCCCTCTTGGGCGAGGCCGTGAATCCAAAGCCGACTTCGCGTTTGTGGTCCTGGGGATCCTTGAACGCCTCGATAGCCTCCTCGCGGTGCATCGGCGGAATGACAAACCGCTGCGCAAAGGTCGGCAGCGCGGTCATCCGGTAAATGTCTTCGGCTTCGCTGTCGCTGGAATCGGCCTGGCTCAGCGCCTGCAGCGCCGTCGCCATCGGGATGTCCCCCACCGTGGCCGCGCGCTTGAAGGCGCGCACCGCCATCAGCTTGCGCAGCACGTAGCGGATCTTGCCCTCGTCGCCGCAGGCAAACAGGTTGGCGAGGTACTTCATCGGCACGCGCTGCTGGTCAAACGGGTGGAAGATCGCGGCAACGTCCTGCCCGTTTTCGTAGACGTTGTTGTCGGTCTGCCCGAGCACCGGCAGCAGCGGCGGCACGTAGAACAACATCGGCAAGGTGCGGTACTCAATGTGCGGCGGCAGCGCGATCTTCCAGACTTTGACGAACTTGTAGACCGGCGACTTTTGCGCCGACTCGATCACCGACTCATGGACACCGCAGCGCCGGGCTTCGGCGATGACATTCGGGTCGTTGGGGTCGAGGATGATTTCGCGCTGCGCCTCGACCAGCTTGTCGGCGGGCAGCTTGGCGATTTCGGCGATGCGGTCGGCGTCATAGAGCAACACGCCGAGGTAGCGGATGCGCCCGACGCACGAGTGGAAGCAAGCCGGCGCCTGGCCGGTTTCCAGTCGCGGGTAGCACAGCAGGCATTTTTCGGATTTGCCGGTCGACCAGTTGTAATAAGTCTTCTTGTAGGGGCATGCGGCGACGCACGAACGCCAGGCGCGGCAGCGCTTCTGGTTGATCAGCACAATGCCGTCTTCGCCGCGCTTGTACAGCGCGCCGGACGGGCAGCTCGCCACGCACGCCGGGTTCAGGCAGTGGTTGCAGATGCGCGGGAAATAGAAAAGCACGAGGCGTTCCAGCGCCTGGAGCTGCTGGCGCTGTTCCTCGCCCAGGCCGCTGAGGTTGGGGTCGTTGGCGGCGTAAATCGGCGAGCCGCCGAGGTCGTCGTCCCAGTTCGGCCCGGCCTTGATGTCGATGTATTTACCCGTGACCTTCGAGATGGGCATCGCCGTGGGCTGGTCGGTGCCCGCGGGCGCGTTGAACAGGTCTTCGTATTTGTAGGTCCAGGGCTCGTAATAATCGTCCATCGTGGGCAGGTGCGGGTTATGGAAGATGTTGGTGACGATGCGGCCCTTGCCCGTCGAGCGCAGGCGCAGCTTGTCGCCGCTGACTTCCCAGCCGCCGTGATACTTGCCCTGGTCCTCCCACTGCGTCGGGTAGCCCGTGCCGGGCTTGGTCTCGACGTTGTTGAACCACATGTATTCGGTGCCCTTGCGGTCGGTCCAGATGTTCTTGCACGCAACACTGCACGTGTGGCAACCGATGCACTTGTCGAGGTGGAAAACCATCGAGATTTGGGAACGTACGTTCATGGCTGCCCCTCGTTAGACCGCGCCCCGTGACTTGAGAAAATCCGCGTACTTGCGGTCGCTACCCTGGATGTGGCCGACAAACCAATGCTTGAGGAACGCGAGCACTTCTTTGCCCTGCGGCGTGTAACCAAGCTGCACTCGCCGCATCAGGTAACGGACGTGCGCGGCGAGCACTTCGTGTTCGTGCCGGTGCCGCTCGAACTCGGGATAGCCGTTTTCCAGCAGCAACTTTTCCTCGTAGGCGAAGTGGATTTGCACGTAGCGGGCAAGCCGCGTGACGACATCGGCAAGCTCCGGTGCGCCGTTCCCGACGTTCAGGCCGCTTTCGAGTTCGTCGATCAGCTCGAACAGATGGCCGTGCTGGTCGTCGATCTCGGCAATTTCAAACTTCCAGCTCTGGATGTCCGTTGTTTGTGTCATGGCCTGACCTCGCTGCGTTTCCTTTACCACTCGAGTTTCGGAAGTTTGCGGACCAGCACGTGCGTATCACGATTCACGCCTGTCGGGCCCCAGTAATTGAAGTGATAGGTGAACTGGCCGTAGCCCCCGAGCATCAGATTGGGCTTGAGGCGCACGCGCGTCAGGCTGTTATGGCCGCCGGCCCGCCGCCCGCCGCGAATCTGCGACTTCGGCACTCCGTATGTCCGCTCCGGCGAGTGGTAGATGATCGCTACGCCCGGCGGGATGCGGCAGGACACCGCCGCACGCGTCACCACCACGCCGTTGTCGTTGTGGACCTCGACCCAGTCGTTGTCCTTGATGTCGAGCTTCTCGGCATCCTTGTCGTTCATCCAGAATGGTTCGCAGCCGCGCGACAGCGTGGTCATGCGCTCGTTGTCGCCGTAGGTCGAATGGATGTGCCATTTGCCGTGCGGCGTGAGGTAATTGAGCATCAACGTCTGCTCGTCCTTTTCGCTATAGACGAGGTCGCCGTAACTCATGGGCACGGGCGAAGGCTTGTAGGTCGGCAAGTGCTCGCCGAACATCAGGTAGCCTTCGTGGTCGAGGTAGAAGTGCTGGCGGCCGCTCAAGGTGCGGAATGGGACGTTGTTCTCGATGTTATAGACAAAGGGTGCGTAGGCGCGGCCGCTTGACGGCAGGCCCGACCACATCGCCGAATTGTGCTGGCGGCGCGGCTGGCTCTGCAGGTCGGTGTACTGCATCCGTGTTGAGCGGTTGCCGTCGGACAGGTGCGTGAGTTTAACACCCGTGCGTTCTTCCATTTCCAGGTAACCACGGTGGGCCATCTCGCCGTTGGTGACCGAGGCGAAGTTGAGGATGATGTCGCAGGCCTGCTCGGCGAACTCGATCGACGGGTAACGCTTGCCGCCCCAGTTTGTGGTCGTGCGCGCCGCCGATTTGACGAACTCATCGTAGAGGTCGGCGCAATGGTAATGCGTGCCGTGGGCGCCAAGACCTTTCTCGCGCACCAGAGGGCCCAGTGAGATGTACTGGTTGTAGAGGTTGGTGTAGTCGCGCGTGATCACCGACATGTTGGGCATGGTCTTGCCCGGGGTCGCTTCATCTTTGCCGTGGACCCAGTCCGGGATCGTCGCCTGTGCCAGTTCACCGGCGCTGTCATGCAGGATCGGCCCGGAGAACACGTCTTTGACCGGCGTCGGCAGATGCTTCCTGGCCATTGCCGAGACTTCCTTGGCAATCGCCTTGAAGATGTCCCAGTCGCTCTTGCTCTCCCAGCATGGCGGCACCGCTGCTGACAGCGGGTTCACGTAAGCGTGCATGTCGGTGGTGTTGAGGTCTGACTTCTCGTACCAGGTCGCCGCGGGCAGCACGATGTCGGAATACAGCGCCGACGTGTCCATCCTGAAATTCAGGTCGACTATCAGGTCCATCTTTCCCTGCGGCGCGCTGTCGTACCACGCGATCTCGTTGACGGCTCCCTTGGCCACGGTGTCCTGCGCAATGGCGTTGGTGTGCGTGCCCAGGTAATGCTTGAGGAAGAACTCGTGGCCCTTGGCGCTGGCCATCAGCGCGTTGCCGCGCCAGATGTACCAGACGCGCGGCCAGTTCTCGGGCGCGTCGGGATCTTCGATCGAGAACTTGAGCTTGCGCTCCTTGAGTTGCTTGACGACGTACTCGACGATCTCTTTGTCGGTCTTGGCGCCCGCGGCTTCGGCTTCCTGCGCCAGCTTGATGCTGTTCTTGGCGTACTGCGGGAAGAACGGCAACCAGCCGTTGCGAACGGCAGTCACGTTGATGTCCGCCGCGTGGCCCGTGGCCAGCGTCTTCTCGGGCTGCACCGTCGGCACGGTGTGGTAGTCGGTGAAGTTGCGCTCGTAGCGCCATTGGTCGGTGTTGATGTAGTGCCACGACGGCGCGTTCTGCAGACGCGCGGCGCCGTTCCAGTCGCGAGCAAAGGCGATTGCCGACCAGGGTTCTCCGGGCGCGAGTTTTTCCTGGCCGACGTAATGCGCCAGCCCGCCGCCGTTGACGCCCACGCAGCCGCATAACATCAGCGCGTTGATCGCGGAGCGGTAAATGAGGTTGTTGTGGTACCAGTGATCGATGCCGGCGCCGATGATCACCGTGCATTTACCGCCGGTGAGTTCCGCGGTGCGCGCCCAGTCACGCGCAAAGCGCAGGACCTGGACGCGGCCGATACCCGTGCGGATTTCCTGCCACGCCGGGGTGTAGGGCTGGTCGGCGTCGTCGTAATCCTTTGGGTAGGCGCCGCCCAGCCCGCGGTCGACGCCGTACTGCGCCAGCATCAGGTCAAACACGGTGCACACCGGCACGCGGCCTTCACTGGTTTCAACGTACTTCACCGGCACGCCGCGCATGACCTGCGCGCCCTTTACGAAATCGTCAAACCCCACTTGGAGCACGCCGTCTTTGCCGTCAATCAGCGACAGTTGCGGGTCAAGCTCGGCGCCGTCGACGCCGTCCTTCAACAGCAGGTTCCACTGGCCTTTTTTCTCCTGCCAGCGGTGGCCGATGAAGCCCATCGGCATGCGGGGCTGGCCGGTCTTTGTGTCCCACACCAGGAACTTCCAGTCGCCCTTGTCCTCGCCGGCGTAGGACGCAAGCGTGTTGGCGCGCAGGTAGCGTCCCGGACGCCACGCGTCGCCGTTCTTTTCGAGCTTCACCAGCAGTGGGTTATCGGTGTAGCGCTTCTGGTAATCGACAAAGCGCGGCGTCTGCTTGTCGAGATACCATTCCTTGAGGATAACGTGGACGACCGCCATCCAGAACGCGCCGTCCTGGCCCGCATGAATCGGCACCCATTCGTCGGCGAATTTTGAAACCTGGTTGAAGTCCGGCGCGAAAACCACGCACTTCGTGCCGTTGTGGCGGGCCTCGACCGCGAAATGCGCGTCGGGCGTGCGCGTCATGTTCAGGTTGCTGCCCATGATCGCGACGAATTTCGCGTTGTACCAGTCGGCGGATTCGTTGACGTCAGTTTGTTCGCCCCAGATTTCGGGGCTGGCGGGCGGCAGGTCGCAGTACCAGTCATAGAAGGAAAGCGCGACGCCTCCCATGAGTTGCATCAGGCGCGCGCCCGATGCGTAACTCACCATGCTCATGGCGGGGATGGGCGAGAAACCGGCGATGCGGTCGGGACCCCAGCTCTTGATGGTGTAGATATTCGCAGCCGCCATCAACTCAAGCACCGTCGCCCAGGTTGTGCGCCTAAAACCACCCTTGCCGCGCGCCTTCTGGTAGTTGCGGCGGGCTTCAGGATTGTTCTGGATCGAGGCCCAGGCCTCGACGGGATCGGACTGATGATTCTTGGCTTCCGCCCACGCGTCCAGCAACGCACCGCGGATGTAGGGGTACTTCACGCGCAGCGGGCTGTAGAGATACCACGAGTACGAGATTCCGCGCTGGCAGCCGCGGGGCTCGTAGGGCGGGATTTCGCCCGCCAGCGGCAGGTAATCCAGCGCCTGCATTTCCCACGTGACGATGCCGTCTTTGACATAGACCATCCAGCCGCAACTTCCCGTGCAGTTGACGCCGTGGGTTGAGCGGATGACACGGTCGTGGGACCAGCGGTTGCGGTAAAATTCTTCCCACGAGCGGGTTTTGGGGTCAACGATGTCCTGGATCCACGAACTCATTGGGATTCTCCCACCAAAGTCTTGCGCACATTGCGGAAACGCCGAATCCAGACCAGGTCGAGCAGCAGCAGCAAAAGCACCGCGCCAATCACGCCATAGACGATGAAGTAGTCGCGGTTCTGGTCTTGCCTCGGCTGGCGTGAGCGCTCGCCCAGATAGGCGGTAAGCGCCACGATTTCGTCTTCACTCATGGGCTTGTCGGCAAACACCTGTTTCATCACCAAAAATTGCGGGCTTGAAAGCGCGGCCCTCACGCCCGCTTCGCCCCCGTTGCGTGTGAAAGCGTGGGTGAGGTCCGGGTTCATGGCGCCGACGCCGGCGGCAAGCGTGCCGCCGCCAAGACCGCCAAGGCCCGCGATAGAGTGGCACGAAACGCAGGCCGGGCCGCCGCCCGCGAGCATCTTTTCGCCGGTGAAGAGCTGGCGACCGATTTCGACGTCGGCTTCGGTTGCGGCGCGCAGCGCCTTTTGCGCCAGGCCGGGACCGCCGGCAAAAATAAAATCAATGATGTCGGCCAGCGTGTTGTCGGGCAGGCTGGGCTGGCCCGGCATGTCCATGGGATAGGCGGCGCGCAGTTCCTTGGCGTAAGCATCCTTGGCGATCATGCCCGCGGGGTCCTTGACGAACTGAACGACCCAGTCGCGCGAGGGGACCCGGTCCTTCAGGCCCTTCAGGTCCGGTCCGACGGTCTTGCCGCCGCCGATGGCGTGGCAGCTCGCGCAATTGGCCTTATAGGGGTCAAGGCCCGCATGTTTTTGATCTGCAGCCGCTGGTGCGGCTTGGGCAGCGACCTCTTGCGGGAATGCAAGGAGCGAAATCGTGCCGCACGCTGCGGTCAGGAACGCCAGGATGAGTGGAAGGAAGCGGTTCACGGCCTGCCCTCGGGTTGGTCCGCCAAATCCATATATTCAGATATGCATGTCCTCTTACGCTTTTATATACCCCGCAAAAGCGTCTTCACCAAGAACAAAAGATAAAAATATCCGTTTATCGTAGTTTTGCATTCCAGTCACAACCACAGGACTGTCAGTAAGTTGTAGTCATGCAATACACTGGGCGCAAAATAAAAGATAAGAAGGTCTTGATAGGCTTATTTGATGGGGGTAAGCTTCGGGCAGGGGGATACAACATGAACGCGCTGCTCAAGTCCGATGTCGAGAAAGTGCTCGCCCAGGTCAGGCCCTACATCCAGTCCGACGGCGGCGACGTCGAGCTCGTCGACATCGACGAACGCGACGGCACCGTCGCCATTCGCCTTACCGGCGCCTGCCGCGGCTGCTCCTCCGCCCACATCACGGTATTCGACGGGATCCAGGCCGCGTTGCAGGGCCAACTCGGCTGGGTGCGCGGCGTTGAACAGGTGCACGGCGACCAGCCGGCGCAGGCCGCAACCCCCACCATCACGCGCTGGGTCGAGGATCAATACGCAGCCCTGCTTGCGGCGGCGCGTGCCGCCGCAAGCGAGGAATCTCCCGGCGCGCGCCAAACGTTGCTTGCGTGGTGTGAACGCGACTTCGAACGCCTGCTGGCGGTTGAGGACCAGTGCCTGCACGCGGCATTTGAGACCGCTCTCGGCCTCACCCACAGCCCCGTGGCCATGTTGCGCCACGAACACAAAGATTTGCGCGATCGCCTGGCGCAACTGCAGGCGGCGTCCGGCGTCGATTTCGAAACACGTGCGGGCGCGTTGCTGGCCGCTCTCGAGTCCCATTGGCAAAAAGAAAAGAGCGCCGTTTGGCCCTTCATTAACAACGCGCTGCCCGAAGACCTGGCACGCGAACTTCAAGACGACATCCAGCGTTTCGTCATTAGCTGGAAGCCTCTCTGCGCCGCACCGGCGCGCGTTTGAAAGGACGCCATGACCAACCTTCCTGAAGTCCTGTATGTGCCGGCGCTTGGCGACCCCGAGCATTTCGAGGCCGTCAAGGCGACGGGTCCCGACGGCAAAAGCCTGCCGGTGGCCTTTACCACGGCTGAATACCTTGACCACTTCGCGCGTGCGACCGGGATGGATGCGCGAGGCGTCAGGGCAGTGCGGCTGGCGACGGGGCAGTTGCTGGACGACTTGGTGGCGTCACAGGAACCCGAGATTTGCATCGACCCGATGCAGCCCTCGGAAACGCTGCTTTCCTACAACAAGACCGGCGCCGTACGCCGCGCCCAGCTTCCTCATGGCTCAATAATTGAGGTGCGCGAACCCGGCGCCGCCATGCCGGGCGAATATGTGAAGCTGCTTTGCGAGGTGGCAGAGTCGTTGCCGACAGTGGAGGAAGTGTGGCTGATGGAAATGCGCGTCAAGCCTGAGCGCCCGGCCGCCGGCGCGGAGGATGAAGTCCGGCCCCTGCTCGTGGTGCGGCAGAGTGTTCCTGAAGAACACGAAGCCTTTCACGACACGTTCATGGAGTTCGGCGACCGCTGGTGCGAAAACCTGCCGCGCGGCATCGCCGTGGACATGCTGCCCGAGTTCGCCCAGCCCGTGGCGGGATCGCTCAGGGAATCATGCCGCGTCTACAGCCGTTCGTAACCAGAGGAAAGGGAATCGCCCATGCGCACTTTTGACATCAACACCGTTTCGGCCGGCCAGAAGACACCCATCCTGAAGGATGAAAAGCGCGCCGTGATGCGCCTTGACCTCAAGGCCGGCGAGGCCCTTTCGAGCCACTCGTCGCCGGGGCCGCTCTCGCTACTGGTGTTCAAGGGCGAACTCGAGTTCACCAACGACGAAACGCGCCAGAAGGCCACGCTCGCGGTGGGCCAGGGCGTGCTCATGGACCGCAAGGCCCTTCACTCGGTCAGGGCGCTGAAGGACACAACCTGTTTTGTGAATGCGATCTTCGCCTGAAACGGTAGTGTCTCAGTTCGGCCAGACCAATCATCGCCCCGTAACTGCGGCTTTAGCCGCAGCGCAACGACCGTGATGGCCGACTACGCCTGAAGCCGCAGCTACGAATTTTGCTGCAGGCCAACCAGAGACACTACCAAACAATCTGATGGGATGACGGGCGACAACATTGTAGACTTACAGGGTCTGAATATCTGAATAGGACCCCATGCTCTTCAATCAAAGTGCTGAATACGCCATCCGCGCGAGCATTGCAATCGCGAACAAACCGCGCGAGCAATACGCGCTGGTCAAGGACCTGTCCGACGAGTTGGGAATTCCCACCCACTACCTGGCGAAGATCCTGCAACAACTGGCGCGCGTGCGCTTGCTCGAGTCCGCGCGCGGGCGCTCGGGCGGATTTCGCCTGGCGCGCGACGCTGAATCAATTCGGCTGATCGAATTGGTAACGCCCTTTGAAGACGTCCAGAAGGCGCAGCACTGTGTCCTGGGGTTAAAGTTGTGCCTCGATGACAATCCCTGCCCGATGCACGAGTTCTGGAAAAGCGTGCGCACGCGTTACTTCAAGGAAATCGAGACCAAGACGCTGGGCGACCTGGCCCGCTTCGAAAAGCGCCGTCTCGCCGGCAAAGCCCCGGCCGCACGTTAGAGCTTGTTCAACACGCGCTCACGGGGACACTCCGCCCTCCCAATGAAACGTAGCGGCACATGGTCGGCACCGGGCCTTTTTGCCCATTGGCGTCCAACTCGTAGTTCCGCTCATAGAACGTCGGCGGTTCAAGCGTCTCTCCCGCCGCCAACCGCTTGATCTCGCGCTTGAGCGCAAACGACACGTACCTTCCGCCAATGGCCGACACAAGCCACGCCTTCAGTCCGAACTCGGCGATCAGATCCCGGCGCAGGGACTCGATCTTGCGATACATCGGCGGATCTCTCCTGCGGTAATAACGTGCGGCGCCAGCAACCACGGCCATATGCGCCGTCGGCAGCCCCGTCACTTCCCACTTGAAGCGGGCACGAACGCGCGGGTCGGGATGATTCTTGTGGCGCTGATAGCCCGTAAGCATGGTGCGGATCATGCGCACCAGGCTCGGCCCGTTGACCTCGAAGTCGCGCCGAAACGCGTTGAGCAGGATTTCCGTCTCCTCACCGCCCTTGATGTGCGGATGGCGATAATTGAACTTGTGCTGGCCGTGGATTTCCGCCAGCTCGCACTCCTTCTCGTCGACGATCAGGCCCTTGGATTGCAGGTCGGCATGCAGCGGCGTGCCCGGCAGCGGCGTATAGAGCATGAACTGGTGAAAGTCGGTGCCGTAATCCACCGCGTATTCGATGGCTTCGCCGATGTTTGACAGCGTGTGGTTCTCCAGGCCGATGATGGTTGAGCCCAGCACGCGAATGCCGTGCGATTGCAGCTCGCGCACCATGGCCTTGGCGTCGATGCCCGCAAGTTTGCCGTACTGGCTGTCCTTGCCTTCAAGGCCCATCCAGATCCACGACACGCCCAGGTCGACGAGTTGTTCCATCGTGTATTGCTTCAGCACGTTGGCCGACGCAAACAAATAGAACACCCAGGGCTTGTTGTGCTGTTTCATCAATTCAAGCAGCCGCAACGCGCGTTTGCGCAGCAGCAGGAAATTCTCGTCCATCACGAAGAACGAAACGGCTTTCGATTCGCGTTCTAGCCCGCACAGGATTTCGAAAAGTTCGTCACCGCTTTCGTAGAAGTCGATGAACTTGCCCTTGCCGCCGAACATCGCCGAGGTGGAGCAGAAATTGCAGCCCAGCGGGCAGCCCACCGACGGGATCAGCGTCGCCGACGTCTCGCCAGGGCTGTTGGGAACGTTGACGCCCAGCGCGCGCATGTTGACGGGCGTCAGCACCACGGGGTGGCGCAGGGGCTGGTTTTCGTCTTCGCCAAGAAAGCGGCGGAACCAGCGCACGCCTTCGCCGCGCACGATGTGGTCCGCTTCGATGCGCTTGTGGAGGTCGGGCAGGTTGGCGATGTGGCCGCCGATAACAATGGTGGCGTTTGGCCGGTGCTTGCGGATCAGCTCGCACATTTTCTTTACCTTGCCGACGTTCACCAGGATGCTGCCGATGCCGACGATGTCGTAATCGTTGTCGATCAGCTCCTGCTCGAAGCGCTGCAGGGTCGGGAAGTCCAGCAGGTTGCAGCGGGCGTTAATGTTGCACTGGATCATCATCAGGCCCCAACTGCGGTGGAAAATTCGCAGCGAAAACCCTCCCTGCACGCGCGTCACTTGATTGTGGTACAGCTCCATCGGGTTGATGCGGCGGCCGCCGTACTCATCGTCCTGGGCGTAGGGCCCGAAAACACTCGCAAGCAGCACCCGCGCGCGCGAACCTTTGCGGTGGACAGGACCGGGATGTTTGGGAACAGCGCGTTGCGTGCTGGTAGTCGTGATCATGGATTGCCTTTGGTCTTGATCCCGGAAGGACCAAACGCCCGCGTTGGCGGCGCCCTTGGCCCAGGAGCATGTAAAACAGGATGGTGTATATCCGGTTTATAATCCGATATACAGGCCTTTTTATCGATTTATGTAAGTAGGCAAGGCAATCGCAGGTCGCGGCGGCTGCATGTTCGCCCACAAGACAAATAATTTCGGAGCCGGAAGGTCCTTTTTGGATCGCAGCTTATTGGAGCCAATTTTCCCGCGACATTTCAACCTGACCACCCTTGTATCTGTAGCCGGATACAGGATTATGATGACGTTATGGTTGGAGCACTGAACATCGCCGCCGCGCTGCTGCTCACCGTGATGCCGGTGCTCGCGCCCTGCAATTGCGTCGGGTTTGAAATCCAGTGCCGCTGCGCTATCCACAATCTCGCGGACAATACGCGCGCCGAAGCGCCGCCCCAGGACCACTGTTGCGGCCACTGCCACAACGATAAAGCCCGCGACGATGACAAATCGCAGGACGATCACGGGCAGCCACTGCCGGCCCCAAAGCAATCAGGCCAGTCCTGCCAGGCATCTTATGACGTGTTGTCCAGCGGCGGCGTAATCACCGGCGTTGACCCCGTTGAGGTCCAACCCGGGTTCACTGTTCTGTCCGCGCTGAGCGTGCTTCGCATCCGCCCGCGCGGCGCGTTCGTCTTCAGCGTCGAGCGGCCGCCGCCGAAACTTGCCTTGCTTCGCACCGTTTCGCTGCGCATCTAGCTATCGTGATGCCGCCCCTCGCGACGAGGATCGGCAATGGTGTCGTTCAAACCATCACGGAGCCGCCGCATGCGATTTATCTGCAAATCTGTAGGCGCAGTTTTCTTTGCCGCCCTCGTTTCGTCCTGCACGTCCGAGGCGCGCAACGCGCGATTTGCCTTTGAGCAGGTGCCTGAGCCCACGGCCCGCGCGTTGAACGAAGCCGCACGCGGACCCGCCGACGCGGCCAACCCGGCCCGCACCGCGGCGATACCCGCCATCAGCCTCGCCGAAATCCTGCGCCTGGGCGAATTGCGCAGTCCCGGCCTCGCCGCCGCCTATCACCGCTGGCGCGGGGCCGTCGCGGAAATCGGCGTCGCCGTGGAGTTGCCCGAGGCGATGCTGGAATATTTTGAAGCCGTAGAGGACAGACGCTCCAACATCATGCTCGACAGCGGCAAGCGCGGCGTGATGTTCACCCAGCCCATCACCAACCCCGGCAAACTGGTCGCGCGCGAGAAAATGCTGGCCGCCGATGCCGGCGTGATGGCCGAGGATTTCGAGGTCATGCGCCGCGAAGTGCGCCGCCGCACGGCAAGCGCTTACTACGACATCCAGGCGCTGGACGCGCGCGTAGAGGTCTCGCGCCAACTGGTGGACCTTGCGAGCGGCGTCGAGCAAAGCATGGAGCCGATGCTTTCGACGGGCATGGCGACGCAGGCGGACCTGCTGCGCATGCAGGTGGAGCGCGCGGAGGTCGAATCAGACCTCGCCAGCCTGAACCTGCGGCGCGCGGCGCTTGTCCGCGTCCTGGTGGCGGCCAGCGGCGTTGAACTTTTGCCGGCGGTCGCCGTCGATGCGCCGGCGCCAGTCAAGTTGCCGACCAAGCTGCCCGATCGCGCGCACTTGTTTGTCGCGGTTGAAGAGAACCCGATGTTGAAGATGGAACACGCCCGCTCCGCACTGGCGCGCGCGCAGCAAGTCGAGGCCAACTGGATGTGGGTGCCGGATTTCGTGGTCGGCGCCGGTTGGATGGACATGGGCGACCAGATGGAGGGCGGAACCTGGAGCGCCGTCGAGGTGCGCGCCGGCGTTTCCATCCCCTGGCAATTCCACGTCAACAAGGCGCGCTCCGATGCGGCGGCGGCCAACGAAATAGCCGCGCGGTTGGTGGTACAGCAGCGGCGTTTGGACTTGATGGCGGAACTCGACGCGATGCTGTTTGAACTGGCCGACGCCGAGCGCATGCAAAAACTTTACGCGGCCGACATCGGGCCGAAGTCGCGCCAGGCCTACGACCTGGTGCGAAGCGATTTCGGCGTTGGCAAAGCGAAGTTGACGGACGTGCTGGGTGCTCAGCGCACCTGGCTGGCGAGCGAGTTGATCTCGATCAATTCGCGCAACGAAATCTTAAAGGCGCGGGCGGCGCTGTCGGCGCTGACCGGCCTCACAATGGCGGGCGAAGGAGAATGACCATGAAATACGTACTTGGCGGACTTACCAGTTTTGCGGCGGTGCTGCTGGTCGTGGCGCTGGTGCGCGCGTCGGTGCTGAGCCAGGACGCCGCCCCGCCCGCGGCGAACAAGACCGAACAGCCGAAAGTGGACGAACACGCGGGCCACAACGCGGCGGAAAAGACGCCGGAGAAAGCCCCCGAGAAATCGCCCGAAAAAGCGCCTGTGAAGGTTGTCGCCGTTGACCTCGGCAACGAAGCCGATCCGGTGTCCGGCGCCAAGCTCGACGACAAGAAAACGGTGATCGAGCACAAGGGCTGGAAGATCGGCTTTGCCGACGAGGCATCGAGCAAGAAGTTCCTGAAGAACGCCACGCGTTATTCGGCCAAACTGTCGCTCGAAATCGGCGCCGACGGCAAGTGGACGAAAGTCGATGCCTCGAAATACGAAAAGGCGACGGCCGAAACCTGCCCGATCATGGGCGGCGACATCGATCCCGAGGGCGACGTCTTCATCCTGCACCGCGGCTTCAAGTTCTACTTCTGCTGCTGGAGCGGTTGCGCCGACGAGTTCCTCGAAGACCCGGCCAAACATTACGCGCATTACGGGTTGGTCGAAAAGGACGGGAAGCTGGTGCGCAAGTAGCGCCGGAGAACTTGCCATGAGCGATCTCAACGATGCCCCGAAGTTGGATGACAAGCGCTCCTTCCTGCAGCGGCGCGCCTTTGTCATCAGCATGCTCGGGAGCGCCGCGGCGGGTTTGATCGGAGCGCTGGTAGTGCCGCCACAGTGGCTGGTGGCGCCCAAGGCCGCGGCGAAGGACCCTCACGCAGGGCACGACCAGGGCGGCCAGAAGGTCTACTGGGCCTGCCCCATGCTTTGCACACGCGTCGACAAGCCCGGCAAATGCCCGGTCTGTGGCATGGACCTCGAGCAATTTGTGGACACCGGCGATTCGCTGCCGCTCAACGAGCGCGACCGCGCGGCGATGGGCATCCGCACAGAGGCGCCGGTGGCGCGGCAACTCGCGCGCGAAATCCGCACCCTGGGATCGTTTACCGCCGACGAGGCCCGCGACCGCATGGTTTCCGCATGGGTCTCGGGCCGTATTGACCGCCTGTACGCCGACTTCACGGGCATGACGGTGTCCGAGGGCGACCACATGTTCGATCTTTATTCGCCTGACCTTTATGCGGCACACCGCGAGCTGCAAATCGCGCAGGAAGCGGCGGCCAAGGGAACTTCCGGCGCGGGCAAACTGGTGGAACTCGCGCGCGAGAAACTACGCCGGATGGGCCTGACCGCCGAACAACTGGCCGAACTGGAGAAGTCATCTGTCTCTTCGCCGACCTTCACCATCACCGCGCCGATTTCGGGCGTGGTGATGGAAAAAATGGCACGCGAGGGCCAGTACATCGAGATGGGCATGCCCGTCTATCGCGTGGCGGATTTATCGCGCCTGTGGCTGATGCTCAGCGTGCACGAGCGCGACCTGCCCTTTGTCGCGCTGGGGCAAACGGTCGAGGTCGAGATCACGTCACTGCCCTCACGGCGTTTTTCGGGCCAAGTCGCTTTCATCGACCCGACGCTGGACGAAATGACCCGCACCGCGCGCATCCGCGTCGAAGTCGCCAACGAGGACGGTTTGCTCAAGCCCGGCATGTTCGGGACGGCGACGATCATCGCCGATCTCACCTTCGACGGCGGGGTTGCGCGGCCGCCGCTGCCGGGCCTGTTCGCTTGCCCCATGCACCCGCTGCAATACGCCGACCAGGCCGGCGCGCGCTGCCGCCTGTGCGGCATGGAAATGAAACGCCGCGTCCCAAGCCGGGGCAAACCGCCCGGGAAGACATTGGCGGTGCCGCGCGAAGCCGTGTTGTCCACGGGCACGCGCCACCTGGTCTATGTGGAGTGGTGGGCCAAGCGAAGCGCCGACGGCGCCGTCATCCACGACGAGAACCACCGCGCTATGAAAATGGAACAGCCGCAATATCAGGGCTTCGCGGTCAAACTCGGCCCCCTGGCCGCAGAATATCACGTTGAGGGAACGACGCGCCACAAACTGGGCGAATACTACCCGGTGATCGAGGGCTTGCCGACGGGCGTGCGCGTCGTGACCAACGGGCAATTCCTGATCGACAGCCAGCAGGAACTTGCGGGCAAACCTTCGTTGTTCCGGCCGCAAGGCGGCGGTGCGGGCGGCGAGCATTCCGGGCATTGAGGTGGCAAATGGAGTTGGTCATGCACGATCATGCTCATAGAGGAAGTCCCGCGGTCGACGGCCCGGCTGACGGTGCCGGCGTCTACACCTGCCCGATGCACCCCGAGGTACGGCAGTCCGGCCCCGGCCGCTGCCCGAAATGCGGCATGAATCTAGTGCCAGCGACCAAGGCCGCGACGATGGAGGCGAAACCTCTGACCGCAGCTAAAACCGCCGGTTCCAAGAAGCCGGCAAGCGGGAGCGTCGTTTACACCTGCCCCATGCACCCGGAAATCCGCCAAAACGGCCCCGGCTCCTGCCCGAAATGCGGCATGGCGCTGGAGCCCGTCGACGGCGCGGGGGCGCAAGACAACGCCGAGTTGCGCGACATGTCGCGGCGCATGTGGATCAGCGGCGCTTTTGCCCTGCCGCTGTTCGTCATTGAAATGGCGACCCACGCGCTCGGCCTTTCGCTACCCGTGTTTCACGGTTCAACAGGCGTGTGGGTCGGGCTGGCGTTGTCGTCGCCGGCGGTGCTCTGGGGCGGTTGGCCGTTTTTTGTGCGCGGCGCGCAATCAATCAAGAATCGCTCGCTCAATATGTTCACGTTGATCGCGCTGGGCGTGGGCGTGGCCTACGTTTACAGCCTCGTCGCGGCCCAGGCCCCCGGCGCATTTCCCGCCGCCTTTAAGGACGCTCACGGCGTCGTACCGGTCTACTTCGAGGCCGCGGCGGTGATCACGACGCTCGTGCTGGTCGGGCAAGTGCTTGAGTTGCGGGCCCGCAGTAACACCAGCGCGGCGATCCGCGAACTGCTCGACCTTGCGCCCAAGATGGCGCGGCGTGTCACGGCGGGCGGGGAGGAGGACGTCCCGCTCGAACAGGTCGCCGCCGGCGATCAACTGCGCGTGCGTCCGGGCGAAAAAGTGCCCGTGGACGGCATGGTGCGCGAGGGCCACAGCCACGTGGATGAATCGATGCTGACCGGCGAGCCCGTGCCTGTCGAGAAGACGCCGGGGGCAAAGATCATCGGCGCGACGATCAATGGCTCGGGCGCGCTGGTGATGGAGGCGACGCAGGTCGGCGCGGACACGATGTTGTCCCGGATAGTCCACATGGTCAGCGAGGCGCAACGCTCGCGCGCGCCAATTCAAAAGCTCGCCGACCAGGTCGCAGGCTGGTTTGTGCCCGGTGTAGTGCTGGTTGCGGTGGCAACTTTCGCGATCTGGTCACTCTGGGGGCCGCAACCCGGCGCGGTGTACGGGCTGGTCAACGGACTGGCGGTGCTGATTATTGCCTGTCCCTGCGCGCTTGGCCTGGCCACGCCGATGTCCATCATGGTCGCGACGGGCCGCGGCGCCAAAGCCGGAGTGTTGTTTCGCAACGCTGAAGCGATCGAAATCCTGCGCAAGGTGGACACACTTGTCGTCGACAAAACCGGCACGCTGACCGAAGGCAAACCCAAGGTGGTCGCGATGGAGCCCGCCGCAACCTTCAGTGAGCAGGACTTGCTTGCGCTGGCCGCCAGTGTCGAACAGCCCAGCGAACATCCATACGCCCACGCGGTGCTTGCGGCGGCGACGGCGCGCAAACTTCCAATCGGAAAAGCGCGGGACTTCGAGACGCTTTCGGGCAAAGGCGTGCGCGCCAATGTCGCCGGGCGCAAAGTGGCGGTCGGCAATCCAGCCTTCATGGCCGAACTTGGCGTTGACGCCAAACCGCTCGCTTCGCGCGCGCACGAACTGCGCAAGGAAGCCGCCACGGTGTTGTTCGTCGCCGCCGACGGAAAACTCGCGGGTTTAGTAGCCGTCGCCGATCCCATTAAGGAAACGACGCCGCAAGCAGTCAAACAACTCCATGAGGCGGGCCTGCGCGTGGTGATGTTGACGGGCGACAGCCGCGCGACCGCCGAAGCTGTCGCGCAAAAACTTGGCATCGACGAAGTGCTGGCCGAGGTGCTGCCGGAGCAAAAGGCTCAGATCGTGGCCGATTACCAGGCCAAGGGCCATGTCGTGGCAATGGCGGGCGACGGTATCAACGACGCACCGGCGCTGGCCAAGGCGCACGTCGGCATCGCGATGGGGACCGGCACTGACGTTGCGATGGAAAGCGCCGGCGTGACGCTGCTCAAGGGCGATTTGCGCGGCATAGCACGCGCGCGGCGTATCAGCGAAGCGACCATGCGCAACATCAAGCAGAACCTGTTTTTTGCGTTCGTTTACAACGTCGCGGGAGTGCCGGTCGCTGCGGGCGTGCTTTATCCGTTCTTTGGCTGGTTGCTTAGCCCGATCATCGCGGCGGCGGCAATGGCGTTGAGTTCTGTTTCGGTCGTGACCAATGCCTTGCGGCTGCGGTCGGTGAAGATCTGAGGCACGGAAGATGATCGCGCGGTTCATTAACGCCTGTCTGGATATGAAGCTGCTGGTGTTGCTGGCCACAGCGGGCGCGGTCGTGTTCGGTTTCAAGGCGCTGCTGGACAATCCCAAGGACGCCATTCCCGACATCAGCGTCAACCAGGTGATCGTGTCGGCCGAATGGATGGGCCGTAGCCCCCAGGATGTCGAAAACCAGGTGACTTATCCGCTGGCCGCGGCGATGCAGGCGCTGCCGCGCGTCGAAGACGTACGCAGCATGTCGGGCTTTGGCATGTCGCGCGTATACGTCATTTTCGAGGACGGCGTGGACATTTACTGGGCGCGCTCGCGCGTGCTGGAGCGCATGGCGGTTGCCGCCGCCAGCCTGCCCGAGGGCGTGGTCCCGACGCTTGGCCCTGACGCGACGGCGCTGGGCCAGGTGTTCATGTACACGCTGGACGGACCCTACGACCTTGCGGCGTTGCGCTCGATCCAGGATTACACCGTGCGTTACGCGCTGCAGCAGGTCGATGGCGTGGCGGAGGTCGCCAGCATCGGCGGCTTCGTGCGCGAGTACCAGGTCGAGATCGACCCTGAGCGCCTGCGCGCCCACGACATCATGCTCGACGACGTGGTCCGCACGTTGCAGGCCTCGAACCTCGATGTCGGCGCCAAGGCCATTGAAGCCGGCGGCAGCGAATTTTTGGTGCGTGGCGTGGGCTTCCTCAAGAGGCTCGACGACATCGAGCTTCTGGTGGTCAAGAACCAAGGCCACGTGCCCGTACGCGTGGGCGATATCGCCCGTGTGCAGGTCGGCCCCGAGTTCCGCCGCGGCGCGCTTGCTGACGGCGCCAACGAGCGCGTCGGCGGCATCGTGACCATCCGTTTTGGCGCCAACCCGCTCGACGCCATCCACCGCGTGAAGGCCGAGATCGCCCGCATATCGGACACGCTGCCCGCGGGCGTGAGCGTTAACCCGTTTTACGACCGCACGGACCTGATCCACGAAACCCTCGACACGCTCAAGGACACCTTGATCGAGGAAATCATCGTCACGGCGCTGGTCATCCTGATTTTCCTGCTGCACCTGCGCAGCGGCCTGATCGTCGCGAGCACCTTCCCGCTGGCCATGTTGCTGGGTTTCATCGGCATGCAGGCTTTCGGCGTCTCCAGCAACATTATGAGCCTCGGCGGCATCGCCATTGCTATTGGCGACATCGCCGACATGTCCATCATCATGGTTGAGACGATTTATGTCGGCCTGCTGGCCGATGCCGGCAAGTCGCCGCGCATGAAGGTCGTGAAAGCCGCGGCGGGCGAGGTCGGCGGCGCGATCGTCACCTCGGTGGCGACAACCGTCATTAGCTTCGTGCCGATATTTTTCCTCACCGGCCAGAGCTACAAGTTGTTCGCCCCGATGGCCTGGACAAAAACCCTCACGCTCACCGCGTCGTTGTTTCTGGCGATCTGCCTCTCGCCGGTGCTGTGCTACCTGTTCCTCGGCGGAGGTCGGCGCAACGGTCAATTGCCGCCGCGTCAGCGCCGCTTTGGCGTAGCCTTGAAGTGGGTGGCAGCGCTGGGCATAGCGGCGCTGCTGGCGTGGATTACGCTGCGCTCGCGCGCCTATGTCGAAGCGTGGCTTGGCCTGAATGCGACGTTTGTGGCCATTCCCGTCTTCATTTTGGCGGCGTTAGCCGTTCTGCGGCTGTGGCATGAACCGCTCACGCCCATCGAGAGCAACCCCGTTGCGCGCGGCCTGGTGGGCGCCTATCGCCCCATGTTGCGTTACTTCCTGGCGCACAAGAACGTCCTTCGCATTGCCAGCTTCGGCATTCTCCTGCTTGGCGCGATGGCGGCGCTGGGCGCCGGCGTGGTGCTGTGGCCGATCAAGCAGGGCATCGCCGCACTGGGCGGCGATGCTGACCGCGTCCGGCCGATTGCGGCGTTACAGGAGCATTACCCGGGATTTGGCCAGGAATTCATGCCGCCGCTGGACGAGGGCTCGGTGCTGTTCATGCCTTCGCTGCTTTCGCAGGCATCGCTGTCGGAGACGCTGCGTGTGATGGAGTGGCAGACCGAGCAGATCCTGACCGTGCCGGAAGTCGAGCACGCCATCGGCAAGCTGGGCCGCGCCGAGACCGCACTCGATCCCGCGCCTGTGGGCATGATCGAGACGGTGGTGCTGCTCAAGCCGCGCGACCAGTGGCGCAAGGGCATGGACCGCCACAAGCTGGTGGCGGAGTTGCGCCGCGTCACCAACCTCAAGGGCGTCGCGCCAAGCTGGCTGCAGCCAATCCAGACGCGCGTGGTAATGCTTTCCAGCGGCATTCGCTCGCGCATCGGCCTGGAGATTCTTGGCGATGACGCCAACAGCCTTGCGGAACTCGCGCTGGCGCTAGAGCCTCTGGTGAAAGACGTCCCCGGCGCCGCCGACGTGGTCGCCATGCGCACCGGCGGCAAGCCCTACGTCCAGTTCGAGATCAAACGCGACCGCCTGTCGCACTACGGCCTGACCGTAATGATGGTGCAACAGGCCATCGAGGTCGCCATCGGCGGTACGCGGCTCACCACCACCGTCGAGGGGCGCGAGCGTTACCCCGTGCGCATACGCTACGAACGCGACTTGCGCGACAAACTCGAAGACCTCGAGCGCATCCTCGTCGCCACGCCGGGCGGCGCGCAGATCCCCATCGCCGACGTTGCGGACATCGAATACGTCGTCGGCCCGTCCGAAATCCGCGGCGCCAACGGCAAGGTCGCCAGCTACGTGACGTTCAATACGGTGGAGATCGACGAAACCACGTTGATCGGCCGCGTGGCCGAGCGCCTCAAACGCGCCATCGACGGCGGCGAAATTCACTGGCCGCGCGGCTACACCTACAACTGGGTGGGCCAGTACCAGGAGCTGCAGCGCACAAATGCGCAGCTGGCCTTCATCATCCCGCTGGTGCTGCTGATTATCCTGCTGGTGATTTACCAGCACTTCCGCAAATGGAGCTGGACGCTGATCGTCTTCACGGGCCTGCCGCTCAACCTTGCGGGTGCGGCATTGATGATCCGTTACTGGCCGTTCATCCAAAGCCTGTTTACCGGCCAGCCGCAGGGGCCGCCGATTTACGTCACGGTCGCGGTAATCGTCGGTTTCATGGTGCTTGCGGGCGTGGTGCTCAATGACGGCGTGGTGCTGGGCACTTATGTCGACCAACTGGCCGCCGAGAAGCCACCGCGCGCGGTCACGGAAGTCCGCGACCTCGTGGTGGAGGCGGGCTCGCGGCGCATTCGCCCGGCATTCATGACGACGCTGACCAGCATCATCGGCGTGATGCCGATTTTGTGGGCGACGGGCCGCGGCAGCGACGTGATGCAGCCCATGGCCCTGCCGATTTTCGGCGGGATGCTGGTCGACGTGATTTCCCTGTTCATGGTGCCGGTGATGATGAGCTGGTGGATGGAACGCCGGCTCCGACGCGAGATGAAACGCGCCGCAAGCATGGCAACCGGAGCGCCCTGATGGATCCCACAGTCGCAGTGGTTCAGATTGCCATGCACCACGTCCCTGCGGCCCAGCAGTTCCTTGACCTCGGCACGTTGTCGTTGCAGGACTGCCTGCTTTCCATCGGCATAGGCCTCATCCCGGTAACAGTGCTGGAACTGTCCAAGCTTGTTCGCCGTATTTTCGCAGGAGAATCAAAACCATGAACCCGGAACATCCATGCACGGCAGCCGAAGGCCACCTGAAGTTGCGTCGGCTTGGAATCGACACACACCAGGAACTCGTCGTCTACATGCGCGCCGATTGCGCCGTCTGCCGCTCCGAGGGCTTCACCGCCCAGTCGCGCGTGCAGATTGCCGCCGGCGGCCGCACCGTGCTGGCCACCTTGAACGTCGTGCACGGCGACTGGCTAAGCCATGGCGATGCGGGGCTGTCGGAATCGGCCTGGCGTTTGCTCGGCGCGCAGGAAGGGCAGCATGCGTCGTTTTCGCATCCGCGCCCCGTCGATTCGCTCAGCGCCGTGCGCGGCAAAGTTTTCGGCCACGCGCTCTCCGACGAGAGCATGACGGAAATCGTGCGCGACATCGTGGCGGGCCGCTACGCCGACGTAGACCTCGCGGCCTTCATCACGGCCTGCGCCGACGATCATCTTTCGAGCGCCGAGACCATCTCGCTCACACGCGCGATGGTAGCCGTAGGACGCCGCCTGTCCTGGCCACGCACGCTGGTGGTGGACAAACATTGCGTTGGCGGCCTGCCGGGAAATCGCACGACACCCGTTGTAGTCGCGATTGCGGCTGCCAACGGCCTGTGCATGCCAAAGACTTCGTCGCGCGCCATTACCTCGCCCGCCGGCACCGCCGACGCCATGGAAACCCTGGCGCCTGTGGACTTGTCGCTTGAACAGATGCGCGCCGTGGTTGAAAAGGAGGGCGGCTGCATTGTCTGGGGCGGCTCCGTCGATTTGAGCCCCGCAGATGAAATCCTGATTCGCGTCGAGCGCGCGCTCGACATCGACAGCGAGGGCCAACTCGTGGCATCGGTCTTGTCCAAGAAGGTCGCCGCGGGCTCCACCCACGTGGTGCTGGACATTCCCGTCGGGCCGACCGCCAAGGTGCGTTCCGAACAGGCGGCGGCAAAACTCACTGCGCTCTTCCAGGAAGTCGCGCGCGCCACGGGTTTAGCCGTTCGCGCCGAATTAACGGACGGCACTCAACCAGTCGGCCGCGGCATCGGACCGGCGCTCGAAGCGCGCGACGTTCTCGCCGTGCTGCGCCAGGAGGCGAACGCGCCCAAAGACCTGCGCGACCGCTCCTTGCGGCTGGCCGGCGCGGTGCTTGAAATCGCGGCCGTTTCCCGCGACGGCGAAGGCCTTGCGGCGGCAACGCGCACACTGGAAAGCGGCGAGGCGTGGCGGAAGTTCGCCGCAATCTGCCAGGCGCAGGGCGGCATGCGCGAACCGGCGCTGGCGCCGCACCGCCAGCCCCTGATAGCGCGGCGCAAGGGATTGCTCTCGGCCGCGGACAATCGGCGGCTTGCGCGCATCGCCAAGTTGGCCGGGGCGCCTCGTGCGCCTTCGGCGGGCGTGCAGTTGCATGTGCGCGTCGGCGACACGGTGGACATCGGGCAACCTCTGCTTACCGTGCACGCGGAAAGCACCGGCGAGCTGGCCTACGCCATGGATTATGTCGGCCGCAACAACGTGTTCACGATCGTGGAGGAACGGGTATGACGCTCCTGATCGCGTGGCCCGGAAGCGAGGCGCAAACGCGCGGCCTCGCGGCCACCACCGGCAGTTCAATTATCGAGCTCCAGACGCGACGCTTTCCCGACGGCGAAATCTACTTGCGTCTGCTGTCGAGTTGCGCTGGGCAAAGCGTGGCGGTGGTAGCGGCGCTGGATCGCCCGGACGAAAAGACGCCGGGGTTGCTCGCGCTCGCCGATGCGCTTAGGGCCGAAGGTGCAACACGCGTCGGCCTGGTCGCGCCCTATCTGGCGTATCTGCGCCAGGACCGGCAATTCAACCCCGGCGAGGCGGTGACCTCTCGAACTTACGCGCGGCTGCTTTCAAGCACGTTTGATTGGCTGCTAACTGTGGACCCCCATTTGCATCGCTACCATTCGCTGTCGGAGATTTATTCGATACCGACGCGCGTGGTCCATGCGGCGCCGGCGATTGCCGACTGGATCGGCCGCATTGTCAATTTGCCGCTGTTGATCGGGCCCGACGGCGAAAGCGCGCAATGGGTCTCTGACATCGCAGCGCGCATCAACGCTCCGTGGACGACGCTGGAAAAGACACGCCGCGGCGACCGCGACGTCGAGGTCTCCATCCCGCATATTGACCAATCGCGCGGCCGCACGCCGGTGCTGGCCGATGACATCATTTCGTCGGGGCGCACGATGCTCGCCGCGGTCAAACGGCTGCGGGAAGCCGGCACGCCAACGCCGATTTGCGTGGGCGTTCATGCCATCTTCGCAGGCGACGCCTACGATGCCCTGCTCGCGGCAGGCCCACGCATCGTCACTTGCAACACCATAGCGCATCCCAGCAATGAGATCGACCTGTCGTCAATGATGGGCGCGGCCGCGGACGAGTTTCTCGCGGCAAAACCGGCTCATTGACGGAGAATCTTCTCCATCGCCTTGCCTTTCGCGAGTTCATCAATCAGCTTGTCCAGATAGCGGATTTTTCGCATCAGCGGATCTTCGATTTCTTCTACGCGCACGCCGCACACCACGCCCTTGATCAGCGAGCTTTTGGGGTGAAGGCCCGGCGCTTGAGCAAAAAAGGTTTCTAGATCCGCTTCCTGTTTGATCTGCCGCCGCAAGCCCGCCGGGTCATAGCCCGTCAACCAGCAGATGATTTGATCAACTTCCTTCTTAGTACGTTTCTTGCGTTCCGCCTTTTGAACGTACAGGGGGTAGATGCTGGCGAATTTCAGGGCAAAGACTCGATTTTTGGCCATCGTCATTCCTCCTCAGTGCCATGAGCGTTTCCAACATTAGTGGTCCGCTTCTGCTTGCGGCGAGCATCGCATCTCTGCCTCGCTCTCGCTGAGCCCCCTGAAAACGCCTTTGGCGTTTTCAGGACGCTCCGTTGGTCGCCCTCCAGCCACGCCGTCGCTCGTACTCCTTGATCTGTTCGCTCGGCACGGTGCATAAGGCCCGGAACACGAATATTGGAAAAGCTCTAGCAAACCATAAAACGAAACCGCCCGCCAATTGGCGGGTGATTTCGTAATGCATCCGTTTGGCAAGGATTTGCTTCGAAGCAAGTTTGCGCGTGTAGCTGCGCCTGCCAGGCACAGCTGCGTCTGGAAGCCGCAGCTACGAGCCCACATCGCAACCACGCTTTGCGTTGTTCCGGGCAGCTACCAGAAGAGCCGGGCGATCCACTGGCGTGTGGCGGCGGCGGGACCCACAGGTAGAGACGCGGCTCTGCCGCGTCCACGGTCTGCGGCCTCTGCACGGCGGGCACGGCTAAGCCGTACCCCTACAGACGGCAACCGGCGCTCGCCAGTAACCAAGTAGGCATACATCAGTTCGTCGCGGTCGGATTCGTCGAAGGTTGAATCCTTGCCGATCACGTGGCCGAGTTCGTGCATCACGACGGTCAGCAGGTCCATACGCCCGGCGGGTGCCTTGTCGGGTGTGGTAAACATGCGGGACAGCCCCGGCAGTAATGCCGGGGTGTTTTGGCCTTTGTCCGAACGGCCCCCCGCGTTTACACGCGGGGCTGTTTCAAATTCATCATCGTCGCCCGGGGTGGTGTCGACATACCAGCCGTAGCCGCCGGCGTTGATATCGAGGCGGACAACCGTGTCGTTGAGCGCTGTCAAAACGCCACAGTGTGGCGTTTTGAGAGCGAAGCGTTGAGGCCCGAAGGGCCGATCGCGAAGCGGCCCTTCGATTAATCACAGATGCCAACCTTGACCGTGCGCATCTTCGCCAGTTGGTCAGCCGTTGCGCCCGCGGCCTCCCAGCGTTTGATCGCCTCGGCGAGATCGGCGCGACTTGCTCCTGCGTCAGGTCTAACCCAGGGGCCGGCATGCGGTCAGCCTTCATGCCACCGGCCTTACGGCTGTGGAACCGGGCCCGGAAGCGGCACAGTGCCGCCGTAGAATCCGTCGTTAGTTGTTCCGGCATCGTCCTGCGAGGTTGCGCTTCCCGGCTCGCCAGCACTGCCGGTGTTACGACCCTGTATGTAGGTCACAACCGATGCGGTGGCGAAAGGGTTGCCTCCGTTGTTGTAGCCGGGCATTTCAATACGCGACTGGAACCGCTGACGAATGCGGAAGTCGTCCGGTGCGCCAACACCGTGAGCAATCGTGTTTGCGAGCGCCCCCGCTCCGCCGAAGTCGAGACGCACAGTATGGCTGTCCACCAAGCCAAAGACGTTGGTGGTTGTCGAGCCGTTATTCAGGAAGAACGCCTCTCTCGACCCAATGGGGTTGGTGCCAACGGAAAGACTGTTGCTCTGAACCGTCAGGTTCAGCACGCCGTTGCCATCGTTGGCAAGGACGCTGATTGCACGGTCAAACGCCTGGACGATCGTGTTGCCCGTGACCGAGCAAGTGTGCGTCCCGTTTCCGTGCGCATCGACCGCAATACCGTTGGCCTGCGCCGATCCAGAGTCCGCCGCGCCCACTGTCCCGATCACGTTGTTCCGGATGAAGCCGTTGAATGTTCCCGCCGCACCGGACGTGCCGAGGTTCACGATGATTGCGTTGGAAGTCGGCGTGTTGATGGTATTGCCATCAATGTCGTAGTTCACCGTGCCGGTGTAGCCGCCAAACGCGACGCCAGTGGCGGCGTTGATCGTCACGCCACCGCCCAGCGCCGTCGGGTGACCGCCGTTCAATATGTTGGTCTTGAACGTGACGTTGATGTTCGCTGAGTTGGAAGCGGCGGCCTGGAAATGGTCGCCTTTGTTAGCAGTGAAGGTACACGTTTCAATTTTCACGGTGACGGTTGCAGTCGTGGTGCAGTCAAAGATCAGGCCGTCATCGCCGCTTGCAAGGGTGGGGTTTGTGAACGTGCAACTGGTGATGGTCAGGTTCAGTGTGCCCGACGAGTTGGGCACTTTGACCACGTGCGTCATGGAGTTACCGCCGAAGGTGCAGTTGGTGAAACTGGACGTGCCCGACGCGCCGGTGAACTCCACGAGCCGTATGGCGCCCTCTTCCTGGCCGACATCGTCGCCGTTGGTTCCGGACGTAACAATTCTGTCAAGGCTGAGCCCACTGATGGTGTGGCCATAAATGGCGAAGTTCGTGAAGTCGTGCAGGTTCATGTTCTTCAGCGACACCCTCGTTGCATTGCGCAGGTAGACGCCGCAACCCAGCGTTGTGCCGTCCGGCGTTCTGAAGCTACCCGTCGTGATAGCTGCGCCGGTTTTGTTCTGGATCGTTCCGCCGGACCCCGCGGTCGTACCGGTCCCGGTCACAAACACCGTGCCGGTGCTACCCGTGGTGTTCTGGATGAGAATTCCCGATGTGGTTCCACCGTCGGCGGAAACACTCTCAAACGTCATGTGGCTTGCCCCGACAGTGGCGCCGACGATGTTGAGCGCCGTGGCCGCGCCGCTGGTGATGGTGTTGCCCGCGCCTTGAACATCCACGGTGCCCGATGTGGCGCTGAAACCGGTGCCCGTCCCGCTGCTGCCCGTGGTGTTGATCACCAGGTTGCCGCCGGTGATGCTCACCGTGCCGCCGCTGATATTCACGCCGTTACCGCTGCTGACCGTCGTGACGTTCAGGCCCGTCGCCGCACCCGTGCCCGCGAGTTGCAGCACGGTGCTGCTGAGCGAGACCGCGGCGCCGCCGTTGGTCGCCACGGCGCTCTTGGTGCTGGCGTCGGTGCTGCCGACGTTGACGGTGCCCGCGTTTGAGAACTGCAACGACGTGGTGGAGCCGCTGCTGGTGGCAATGCGGCCAAGGGTCTTGGTGCCGGGGCTGTTGGTAAGGATGAACACTCCGCTACCCGAGATGCAACTGAAGAAGTTAATGCCTGTGCCCGAGCCGCAATTGACAAGCTGAATGGGGTTGCCCGTGGTCGTGGTAATGGTGTTGGACGAGCCCGAGATGTTAAGCGTTGCGGCGGTGTCCGACCGCACGCCGGGATTGGCGCCGGAATTGATGACGAGCGGCCCGCCGCTGATGCTGACGGTGCCCGTGCCGGTGATGTACACGGCTCCGTTGGCGCCGCCGCCGTTGACGGTGAGGCCGTCGTTGCCGGCGCCGGGACCGTCCAGCGAGAGCGTGGTGGCTTCAATAGTCAGGCAGCCGCTGCCGCCGGTAATGTTGCTGCGCGTGGCCGTGGGGCTTCCGATGTTGACGGTGCCCGCGCTGACCAGGTTCATGGACGCGCCGGAACCACCGCCGGTCTGGACAAAGCCAAAGGTCTTGGTTCCCGTGCTGGTAACGACGTTGAGCACCCTGCCGCTGCCAGACACGCAACTGGCAAAGGTGATGCCCGAGGCGCCGGCGTTGCAGGTCTGGATGTCGACGCAGCCAAGGAAGGTGGTCGTGATGGTGTTGCCCGTGCCTTGCACATCAACGGTGCCCGCGCCCGCGACAAAGCCGATGCCGTTGTTGGTGCACGTGATGTCCAACTCGCCACCCGTGATGCTGACGGTGCCGCCCTGGCATTCCACGCCATAGCCGTTGGTGGTGGTGATATCGAGGCCGTCGGCGCTGCCCGGGCCATCGAGCGAAAGCGTGGTTGTGTTGAGGAGAAGCGCCGTGGCGGAGGTGGTGGTAACGGCGCTCTTGACGCCGGTGGTGCTGCCGACGTTAACGGAGCCCGCATTGGTGAGGCTCAGAGCCGTGGTCGCGCCGCTTGAGGTGCTGACGCGGCCCAGCGTCTTCGTCCCGGTGCTGGTGGCAATGCTTGCAACCGCGCCGCTGGTCGAGATGCAACTGTCAAAAGTGATGCCGGAAACCCCGGCGTTGCAGCTACTCATGGAGACGCAAGTGGCGCTGCCGGTTGTGATGGTGTTGCCCGCGCCCTGCACATCGACGGTGCCCGCGCCGCCCAGGAAAGCGACACCGAAGGTGGTGGTGATGTCCAACTCGCCACCCGTAATGCTGACCGTGCCGCCCTGGCAATCCACGCCAAAGCCGGAGCCCGTGGTGGTGATATCGAGGCCGTCGGCGCTGCCTGGGCCATCGAGCGAAAGCGTGGTTGTGTTGAGGAGAAGCGCCGTGGCGCTCGAAGTCGTGACGCTGCTCTTGACGCCCGTCGTGCTGCCGACGTTGACGGAGCCCGCATTGAGGAGGCTCAGCGCCGTCGTCACGCCGCTTGAGGTGCTGACGCGGCCAAGAGTCTTGGCCCCGGTGGTGTTGAGCAGAAAGGCGACCTGGCCGCTGGTGGAGATGCAGCTTTCAAAGTTGATGCCGGCCGCGCCGATGTTGCGGCCGTTGATAACGATGCAGCCGCCGGTGGCGGTTGTAATCGTGTTGCCGCTTCCAGTGATCGTCAGCAGTCCCGCCCCGGCGCTTCCGGTCAGGCCGGTGCCTCCGCCGGTGCACGATGTGACGAGCCCGCCGCCGCTGATGTCGACTGCGCCGCCGCCGGATACGGCGATGCCCGCGCCAACATCGGTGGTGCTGACAGAAAGGCCCGCACCCGCGCCCGTGCCGTTAAGGACCAGTGTGGTCGTGTTGATTTGGATGCACGCCGCCGTGCTGGTGGTCAGGCTGCTTGCCGCCAGCGGCGCAACGGTATCGCCGACGTTGACGGTGCCCGCGGAGCTGAGATTCAGCGCCGTGGTCGCGCCGCTGGAGGTGCTGATGCGGCCAAGGGTCTTGGTGCCGGTGCTGGTGGTAATGCTGGCAACTTGTCCGCTTGTCGAGGTCACGCTGTCAAAGGTGATGCCCGCCGCACCTGCGTTGCAGTTGTTGCTGAGGCTCACGCAGGTGCCAGTTGTGGTCGTGATGGTGTTGCCGGTGCCTTGAATCGTCAGCGTTGACGCCACGATCGAGCCCAATCCCTGGCCGCTACCGGCGCTGATCGAAAGGTTTCCGCCAAGGATGTCCACCGTTCCGCCGATCACATAGACTCCGATGCCGCCAGGTGCGCTGCAATCCAGGCCGTCGTTGCCGGCGCCATCAAGCGACAAGACCGTGGCAGAAATCGCTATGCCGTAACCCGTCGACGTTACCGCGCTCCTGGTGGCCGTGGTGCTGCCGACGTTGACGGTGCCCGCAGTTATCAGGTTCAGCGAGGTGGTCGCGCCGCTGGACGTGGCGATGCGGCCCAAGGTCTTGGTTCCCGTGCTGGTGGTGATATTTGCGATCTGGCCGCTGGTGGAAATGCAACTGTCGAAGGTGATGCCTGACGCCCCGGCGTTGGTGTTTTGAATGTCGACGCAGGTGCCGGAACCTGTCGTGATCGTATTGCCGGTGCCTTGGACGGTGATCGTACCGCCACCGGTGGCGAGGAAGGCTTCGCCGCTCGTGGTCGTGATGGCGAGCCCGCCGCCGGTGAAGTTGATGGTGCCGCCGGTGTTGTTCGTCGTAGTCACAGCGTTGTTAGTTGTGCTGCTAAGTGTCTTGCTTGCCCCCGACAGATTGATAGTGCCGCCACTGCAGTTTGTGATGAAGATGTTGGCCGCACTCGAACCGCTCAACGACAGGTTGCCGCTCAGGGTGTGGGTACCGGTGGAAATGGCGTTGATGAAGATGCCGGTGCTGGAACCCGTACATGTGATGTTGCCGGTGATGCTGGACGTTGCTGCGCTGTTGAGGTCCAACGCTTTGTTGGCCGAACTATGGGCGATGCTGCCGGCGTAAGTAATAGTTACCGATCCATTGGCAACGTAGAGGCCCTTGCCGCCCGGATTGCTGATTGAGACACCCGAACCGAAACTGAATGTGCCGGACAATCCACCCGCAATGTGAATGGCATTGCCGCCGCTGCTGAGGTTGACGGTGCCGTTGAAGTTGTAAGTGCCGCCCCCACTGATGAAGTTCAGTCCATCGCCCCCGGTGTCGGTTAGCGTGCCGGTTTGAAAAGTGAGGGTTCCGCTGTGCGCGCCCATCACCTCCAGAAGCGGCCGCCCTGGGAGAGAAACTGAAGCATTTCCCTCAAATGTGAGGTTGAGGCTGCCGCCATCAATTTCGATGCAGGGCACCGCTGGCGAGCCCCCGCCCGTAACCGTTCCACCCGCGCCGATTGTCAGTGAGCCGGTGCATTGACGCAGCTGGACGATTCTGCCGCCCCCGCCGGCGGTCACGCTGGTGAAGCTGCCTGTCAACGCTGGGCCAATAAGGTGCATCGCTCGACCGGCCGCGTCACCGTTGTTGATGACCACTTCGCTGACGTTCAAGGAACCGATTGGGCCCGTGCCGTCCAGTGACAAGCCATTGAATGTGCCAAGTGTGAAGCCACGAATGGTTGTCGCCGTACCAATGTCGAGTTGGCCGTTGATGACTGGATTTGCACCACCCGTCGCGGGCAACGCCGGCGTCATGTCGGCTGGAATCGTAAAGCCGGTGATCGTAGCAAGCGAAGCCGTAGCACCTTGGCCGATCAGCTTGTTGTTACCATTCAAGTTCAAGCCACTGCTATAGGTACCTGAGTACAAGAAGATGTAGAGGCCACCGCTAGCGATGTTGCTGACACCGGCGATCGAATTGAACGGCGTGCTGTTGCGGCCGTCACCTGCGGCCCCCGAATCGTCGGCAAACCAGATCATGCCGGAAACCGTCAGCGTGACGACGCCGTTGGTCGCGCCGGCGCCAAAGCCGTTGTTGACGCTGTAGGTGATGGTCGCTGTGCCTTCGTAGCCCGGGGCCGGGTTGAAGGTGAATTTGCCGTCGCTGGCGACCGTGGCGTTGCCGTTGGTGGCGCTGACAAGCGCCGCCGTGCGCTGGTCACCGGTGTCGTTGGTCAACACAGTGAAATCGGTGCTGGTGTCGGTGTTGATGGCGCAATTGCCGATCAGCACGGGCGCGTAGGTGTCGTTGACGCCGGCCGGGCGGATGCCCACTGCGATGCTGACCGTTGCGGCGCCGGAGGTTCCGCCGGCGTTCTGGAGGCGATAAGTGAAGGTGTCGATGCCGGTGAACGTGGCGCTCGGCGGCGCGTAATTGAAGGTGCCGTTGGCAAACACGCGGATGACGCCGCCGCCCGCCGATACGCCGTTGGTCGCGCTGGCGACGGTGGTTTCGCTCCCGGTGGTCGGGCCGAAGCTGACGACATCGGCAAGCGGGAAGCCGCGGTTGTCGTTGGCAATAAGATCGGGGCTGCTACCGCTGCTAATGCTGGTGTTGATCGCGATGTGATAGGGATGCGGATTGGCGCCCGCGGGCGGCGTGCTGTTGCTGGGAATGCCGCCGGTGGGATCGGCGCTGACCGTGGGCAGTTCGTTGACGGTTATGGTGACGGTGGCCGTGTCGCTGCCCGTCGAGTTGGTAAGTGTGTAGACGAAAGTATGTACCCCGTTGGCCACAGGCGTATAGCTGAAGCTGCCGTCGGCGTTGACGGTTAAACCCGTGCCGCCGCTGGTTGAACCCGCGCGGCCCGCCGCGGTCTCGGCGCCCGTGCTGGGGCCGAAGCTGGCGACGGTGGCAAGCGGGAAGCCGCGCACATCGGCGCCCGCGCCGTGATCGACGAACAGGTCGCCCGTCGGTCGCGTGAGCGTGCCGCCCAACACCAGCGTGTACAGCGCGCCGGGATTGTCGTTGTTGGCCGTGGGACCCTGGTTGACGGTGATGGTGACGGTGGCCGTGTCGCTGCCGATTACGTTGGTGAGCGTGTAGACAAAGGTATGTACGCCGGTGGCCACAGGCGTATAGCTGAAACTACCGTCGGCGTTGACGGTTAAACCCGTGCCGCCGCTGGTCGAACCCGCGCTGCCCGCCGTGGTCTCGGTGCCGGTGCTGGGGCCGAAGCTCGCGACGGTGGCAAGCGGGAAGCCGCGTATGTCGGCGCCCGCGCCGTGATCGACGAACAGATCGCCCGCCGGGCGCGTGAGCGTGCCGCCCAATACCAGCGTGTACAGCGCGCCGGGGTTGTCATCGTTGGCGACCGGCCCGCGCGTGATGGTCAGTGTAAAGGTCTGAACCGCGTTGGGAGCAACGCCGTTGTTGGCCGTCAACTCGATGACATGTGCGCCCTCGTCGCCATTGGCGGCGGTGCCCGAGATCGTGGCGGTGCCGTCGCCGTTGTCTGAAAACGTCAGGCTCGCGGGCAACGTGCCGCTTGTGATGGTGATGGTCATCGTCTGCGGCACGCCGGTAGCAGCGATGTTGGCGGTGTCGCTTGTCCCCACGGCAAAGGTGTCGTTGTTGGCGCTGGTGAAAGCCGGGGCGACCTCGAGCGCGATGGTGACCAGCTCGTCGGAAGTGCCCACGCTGTTGGTCAGCCGGTACTCAAAGGTGAAAATGCCCGTCTGCATCGTCGGCAGTGTGCCCGGCACAAACGTGAAGCTGCCGTCGGCGTTTACCGTCAGCGAACCGTTGGTGTAGCCCGGAATGGGCGTGATCGTCGCGCCCGCGACGTTGTCCGTAACGGCGCCGGTCAAACTGCCCGCGCCGAAGTGCGTCAGCGTCGCCGCCGGCACGCCCAGTGTGTCGTTGTCGAGAATGTCGTCAGGATCGGAGGTCAGGCGCGAAACCGTCACGCCCGGCGCACCCTGGTAAAGGTCGGCGACCGCGGCCGGCAGCCGGCGCACGTCAATGGTCACCGTCGCGTCGCTGGTTCCCTGCACGTTGGAGATGCGATAGTCAAACGTGAACAGGCCCGTAAACGTCGTGGCGTCAAACACAAAGCTGCCGTCGGCGTTGACCGTAAGCGTGCCGGTGGTAAACGGCGCGGCGCTGCCAAAGCCGTAGGTCGTCACCGTGCCGCCCAGCGTGCCGCCGCCGAAACTGACCAGCGTCGAGGGCGGATGGCCGACGATGTCGTTTCCGAGCAAGCCGGACGCCGCGTCAATGCTCAACGTCATGCCCTCGACGGCGAGATAGCTGGCGTCGGCGGCGGCGGTCGGCGCAAGCTGCACGCTGATCGTCACGGTGCCTTCGTCGGTGCCAAAGCCGTTGGTGATGCGGTAGTCGAAGGTGAAATCGCCGATGTAGTTGTTGTCGGGCGTAAAGGTAAAGCCGCCATTGGCCAGCACCGTCAAGGAGCCGGTGCCGATACCTACGGTCGCGCCGGCGCTGTTGTCAGCCACGTTGCCGCCCAGCGACCCGCCGCCAAAGGTAAGCACGCTGGTGGCCGGGACGCTGATGTCGTTGTCGAGAAGATCGTCGGCATCGGCGGGTGTGCGCGAAATCGCCTGGTTGCGCAACGTCACGTAGCTGTCGTCGGTGACGACGGGAGCAAGCTGCACTTCAACGGTCGCTGTCGCGTCGCTGGTGCCCTCGCTGTTGCTGAGCCGGTACTGGAAAGTGAAGAAGCCGGTGAATGCGGCGTCACTCTGGAACTCGAAGCTGCCGTCGGCGTTGACCTGTAGATGGCCGCTGCCGAAGTTGGCGGTGCCGCCGGCGCTGAAGCTCGTCACGCTGCCGCCCGCGTCGCCGCCGCCGAAACTCGTGATCGTCGCGACCGGATAGCCCAGGTCATCGTTGGGCACCAGTCCGCTTGCGGCGTCAATGGTGATCAGCGCGCCGGTTGCCGCGCGGTAGTTGGGGTCGTCGACGGCAGTGGGGGCCTCGGGCACGCCGATGGTCACCAGGGCGTCGCTGAAGCCGTCGATGTTCTGGAGGCGGTAGCTGAAGGTGAACACACCCGTGAAAGTGCCCGGCACAAAGTCGAAACTGCCGTTGGCGTTGACAGTCACCGAACCGCCGCCGGCAAACGTCGCGGTGGCGCCGGCGGCGTGGTCGGTCACGGCGCCGCCAAGGTTGCCGCCGCCGAAAGTCGTCAGCGTCGCTATCGGGAAACCCGCGACGTCGTTGGCGGTCAGGTCGCTTGCGCCGCTTGGCACGTTCAGCGTCACGCCCGCGGGCGTGGAGTAGTTGTCATCGTTGGCCACGGCGGGCTTGTGGATGTCGATCACAACCGTGGCGGCGTCATTGCCCGCGGTGTTCGAGAGCACATACGTGAAGTCGTCGAGGCCAAAGAACGTCGGCGACGGCGGCATGTAAACGAAGCTGCCGTCGGCATCGAGCGTCAACGTGCCGCCGGCGCTGGTCGCCACCGCGGTGCCCGTCGCCGGGGAAACGATCGTTGCACCCAACAGCGAATCGTTGGCCAGCACGCCGGTTGCGGCGGCAACCGTCAGCGTGGCGCCCATCGCGCCAACGTAGGCGTCGTCACGGGCGTCGGGCCTCACGGCAAATACCACCACGCCGGCAAAGCCGGTGGATTCACCGTTGCCGTTCTTCACGTGATAAACGAATGCGTCGTCGCCAATGAAATCGGTTGGCGGCGTATAGATGAAATCGCCTTGCGGGAAAATCTGGACGCTGCCGCCCTGGACCGTCGCCAGGGTTTCAGCGGTGCACTTGAGGTCGGAGCCGCGGTCGTTGGCCAGCAACCCGTGGCGAACATCGACGTTGAGCACTGTGTTAGCGGGCGTGGAGTAGGCGTCGGGGGTTGCTTTGGGGCCATCACCCTGTGGACAGCCGCTTAGTGAGAGGCCCGCGATCAACAGGATCGCGGAAACCAGAACACGAGCAGACAAACTGCGAACGAAACTCCGATCTGACTCCAAACCGCGCATACCTGAATCCATTTATGTCATCCTGTATGGTGCGACAGCGCCCCCGCTTCTTGGGCGCGCTGTGCATTTGTTGTTCGAAGGCGAATGATCTTACGGTCTGTAATGATGTGGTCTAGCGATAAATCATGCAGTCGTGATGAAGATTCACCAAAGTGCAAGATTGGACCGCTTTTCCAGAAACGGCTCTCCATCGGGCGACAAATGCCGCGAAACCTTCATGCGGCTGTTCGCGAAATTCGCGAGGCGAAATCGCAGGGGGAAATTTTCGCGTTTTGGTTGTCGTTTTTGGATGTTGCACGGAAAACACAACCGCCTTCAGAGTGGCTCTGAAGGCGGCAAAGTTCTGGCTCCGCGGGCTGGACTCGAACCAGCAACCTGTCGATTAACAGTCGAATGCTCTACCATTGAGCTACCGCGGAATAGAAATCGGCGGGTAGCATAGATACCGCCAAACCCGCCGCCGTCAAGTACGCCCGCTGCAGATTGCGAACACAAAACGGGCGCGGACGCCGCAAACCGCGCGGCTCCGGGCTTCCATTCCCCAGTTCCGCCATCGGCGAACTGGGCGCTAAGGCTTGCCGTTATCCGTGTCATACCCGCGCCGCCACTGATAGGATGCCGCCTCGCGCCAGACAGCGGAGTTTTTATGCGACGCCCCCTCATCCTTTCGATCCTCGGGCTGATTCTGGCTGCAACCGTTGTCTTTGCCCAAGCCGCCAAGCCGATTTCCACGCCCGACCGCGCCAGGATCGACACCACAAGAACCGAGATGCGCAAGCTGGCCGACGACATCAACGCCTACAACGCGTCCACCAAGGCCTATCCCGCCGCACTCGACGACCTCGTCAAGGGCAATGTGCGCGAGACCATTCCCAAGGATGGCTGGGGCAACGCGTTCACCTACCGCGCAGCCGCAGGCGGCTTTGAGCTGATCAGCCGAGGCGCCGACGGCAAAGTCGGCGGTGACGGCGCCGACGCCGACATCACCTGGAACGAAAACGGCGAAGTGCGTGAGCTGACCGCGGATGAAAAGGCCGAACTCGCCAAGCGCCGCGAAGAGCAGGCGTTCTGGGGCTGCAAAGTATTGGCGATGGCGGAAATGCGCGTGGCTGCGAAGCTGCTTATCGCCCACCGCCGCTCGGGCAAGGACTGGCCCAAGAATCTCGCCGACATCGCGCCCAAGGACGACGCGGCACAGAAGCGCTGCTTTGATGACCCCTGGGGCCATGCCTACGAATACAAGACGCTGGCCAAGGAGAATTTCGCGGTCGTGTGTTACGGCGCTGACGGCAAAGAAGGCGGCAGCGAGCGCGCCGGCGATTTCGTCATCAGCGAAAACGACGTGCGCATCGAGATGGAATCGGGCCGCCAGACGGACAGTTGGTTCGACGAATCGGCGCGCGACGCGCGCGCCGTCAACGACCTCGCCGACGGTGTGCGCCAGTTCAAGCGCGACCAGAAGCGCCTGCCCGCGGACCTCGACGAGCTGCGCCAGCGCAAGGTGCGCCAGAACATCCCGCGCGACAAATTCGGCAACGAGTACATCTATATCAGCTTCGGCGCCGACGAATTTTACGTGATTCACCTGGGCCACGATAACCTGCCGGGCGGCATCAGCGATGCCGCCGACGCTATCTCGCCAAGGCCGGGCAGCAACTCCGAAGGCTTCGGCGAGGCCCGCGTGCCCGAGCTCAACGCGCTGCTGGCCAAAAATGCTCGCCAGCAGCTTGAGGCGATCGCCAAGACCGTCAGCGCCTACAACGAAACCAACAAGAAGTACCCTGACAAACTCGACGACCTGGAGCTAAAGGACAACAGCGCCACCGATCCCTGGGGCAACAAGTTCGAGTACGAACAGGTCAAGGACGCTGAAGGCAAAGTTAGCGGCTGCCGCATCATCTGCCGCGGCGCCGACGGCAGGGCCGGCGGCATCGGCCACGACGCGGATTTCGCTGTCGACGAAAAGGGCAAAAGCACCGTGATGAGCACCGAGGAAAAGGACTAGTCTTGGCCGTGCCGCAATCATCCACGCTGGATTCACCGCAGGCTGCAGCCCTGCCCGAAGTCGTCGAGCCGCAGGTCGTCAAACCCAATTACACCGTCGCGGCGATTTCGGCGCTGGTCGCCGGTGTCCTTAGCACCATGCTGGGCGTGGGCGGCGGCATTGTGGTCGTACCCGCGTTGACAATGTTCGCGCGCGTGCCCATCAAACGCGCGGCGGGCAATTCGCTGGCGTTTATTTTCTGCGTCAGCGCCGTCAGCGTCACGGCGCTGTTTCTGTCGCCGCAACGCCATGAAATTCACCTGGACGTGGCGCTGGTGCTGGCCGCGGGGTCGGTGCCCGGGTCGCTGCTTGGCCGCTGGCTGAATGTGCGCGTTCCCGTGCGGCTGTTTACCTACTGCTTTTGTTTCATGCTCGGGCTTGCCGCGTGGCGGCTGTTGTTTCCAACCCTCGGCGTCAGTTTGCACCTTTCGACCAGCCTTGACCTGACCCACCTGCCCTCGGTGCTATACCTGCTTGGCGTCGGTTTGCTTGCGGGCATTGCGGCGGCGATGCTTGGCCCCGGCGGCGGCGTGGTGGTGGTGCCGGCGCTGGCGATCGGCTTTGACTTGTTTGGCGAGCGCTTCAAGACCGCGACGGCAACGAGCCTGGCGATGATACTGCCCGTCAGCCTGTTCAGCGCGACGCTGCACGCGCGGGCGAAAAATATCGACTTCAAGCTGGTGGCGATCATGGTGCCCTTTGGCATTGCCAGCGCCATCGGCGGCATTTTCCTGCGCGAGGTTGTTGATGGCGACATCCTGCGCAAGATCTTCGCGGCGGTCATGATCGCGGCACTGGTCGGCCTTGTCGTGCAGGTCAACAAGAAGAAGGCGTAGGAACACGGCTCAGCCGTGTCCACCGTGCAAGGGCCTATGGACCGCGGACGCGGCTGAGCCGCGTCCCTACAACGCCCTTTCGAGTGCGGCGGCTTCGGTGACGGGCGCCCGGCACGCGAAGTTGGTGCAGACGTACGCAGCGGCTTCGCCGCCGACTTCAACTTGGGCTTTGATCGCGGGAATCAATTTCTCGATCTCCGCATCGCCGGGTTCGTGCAACGCGACAACAGCGCGCGGCAAGAATTTGCGCGCAAGCACATCCAAAAGCGACTTGCTTTCGGCGCGCTTGCCGGCGACGACAATTTCTTGCGTCGGGTTCACGAGCCAGTCCAGCGCCATCAGCGCGTACGGATAAGCCTCGGGCCGCGATTCGATCTCGGTTGAGTACGCGTCGAGCGTGGCTTTGGCGATCTCGACCAGTTTTTCGTCCTGGCACAGGCGGCCGATGCGAACAAGCGCCAGCGCCGCCGCCGCGTTGCCCGAGGGAATCGCGCCGTCGTAGGTCACGCGCGAGGGCGCAATCAGGCGTTCCGGGTCGTCGCTTCCCTGCGTATGGAACAGGTTTTCTTTCTCGACGCGGAACAGCCGCACAGCCTCGCGGCACAGGCGCTGGGCTTCGCTCAGCCAGCGCGCGTTGAAATCGCACTGGTAAAGGTCAATCAAACCGTTGGCAAGGAAGGTGTAGTCCTCGAGATAGCCGAGAATGCCCGCGTTGCCTTTGCGATAGCGGTGCAGCAGGCGGGCATCCTTCTGCATCGTCGTGAGGATGAAATCCGCCGCCTCCTGCGCGGCCTTGAGATAGCGCGCCTCGTTGAGCGCCGCGCCGGTGCGTGCGATTGCGCCGATCATTAGCCCGTTCCAGTCGGCGAGTACTTTGTCGTCGAGCAGGGGCCGCACGCGTTTGCTGCGCACCGCGAGCAGCTTTTCGCGCAGGGGACGCAGTTTGGCCGACAATTCTTCTTCCCTCATGTTGTTCTTGAACGCAAGCACCTCAAGCTGCGCCGGCAGGTGCAGGATGTTCTCGCCGCTTTGCTTGTGCGTAGCTTCGTCGTGGAAGTTGCCCTTCTCGCCGCAACCGTAGACCTCGGCGAACAACGCCGCATCGGCGCCCAGCACCTGCTTTAGTTCGGCCATGCTCCAGACATAGAACTTGCCCTCGACGCCTTCGCTGTCGGCGTCCTCGGCGCTGTGAAATCCGCCCTTTTCGTCCCTCAGGTCGCGCAGGACGTAATCGCAGATGTTGCGCACGGTCGCCGCGTACTGCGGCTTGCCCGTGACCTGCCAAGCCTCAAGGTAGGCGTTGGTCATCAATGCCTGGTCGTAGAGCATTTTCTCAAAGTGCGGCAGCAGCCAGTTTTCGTCGGTCGAATAGCGATGGAACCCGCCGCCGATCTGGTCGTTCATGCCGCCGCGATCCATGCATTCGAGGGTTTTCTCGACCATTCCCAGCACTTGCGGTTCTTTGTGATCGCGGTAGTGGCGCAACAACAGCGAAAGCGAGTGAGGCCGCGGGAACTTCGGCGCATTGCCAAAACCGCCGCGGTCGGAATCAAAGATGCTTTCAAGCTGCCGCGCGAAAACATTGATGTGCGCCTTGCCGAGTTCCGCGCGGCCTTGCGGCGCGCCGCGCTCGTTCAGCCAGGTCGTGACCTCAGTGGCCGATTTCAGCAGGTTGTCGCGGTCGGACTTCCACAAGCGCGCGAGTTCACTCAGGACGTGGCCGAAACCGGGACGGCCGAAGCGATTTGCCGGCGGCAGATAAGTCGCGGCGAACACGGGGCGCTGGTCAGGCGCGAGAAACACGCTCATCGGCCAGCCACCGTGGCCGCTGGTGAACGCCTGCACGACCTGCATGTAGACGTTGTCGATGTCCGGGCGTTCTTCGCGGTCAACCTTGATCGCGACGTAATCCTTGTTGAGGAGCGCTGCGATTTCTTCGCTCTCGAAACTTTCGTGTTCCATCACGTGGCACCAGTGGCACGTGGCGTAGCCGACCGACAGAAAGACCAGCTTGTCCTCACGTTTGGCCTTGTCGAAGGCCTCGGCGCCCCAAGGGTACCAGTCGACGGGATTGTGTTGATGTTGAAGCAGGTACGGGCTGAATTCTTTGGCGAGGCGATTGGTGTGCGCGGGATTGGTCATGCGCCGAATAGTAACAGAATTTCTTAGCCACGAATCTCCACGAATTGACACGAATAAAATCGTCCAACCGATTGTCTATTCGTGCGAATTCGTGTTCATTCGTGGCTGACAAGTTTTTTGGCGTGTCCGCCCGGTTCATTCACGAGAATCAAGTTATGGCATTGAGTGCGGAATTCATCGCCTACGTCACCGACCAGTTTTCGGGCGTCGGCGCGGTTACCGTCAAACGCATGTTTGGCGGCGGCGGCGTTTACCTCGATGGCCGCATGTTCGCGCTGGTGGACGATGACGTGCTTTACCTCAAGGGCGGGGATAACAACCGCGAGACGCTCAAGAAGGCGGGCTGCAAAGCCTTTGAGCCCTGGCCCGGCCACAAGATGGACTATTACTCGGTGCCCGCCGACGTGCTTGAAGATCGCGCGCAACTGGCGCGATGGTCACAAGGCGCGCTGGTCGCGGCGACTTCAAAAACTAAAAAGAAAAGCAAACCGCCGATCAAAGCGAATAAACGCCGATAGCGCGAGCTGATCGGCGTGAATCTGCATTTATCGGCGGTTCAAATCTATTCCGCCCAGCCGCGGGCGTTGACCACTTCCGGCTGTTCCATCCAGGCGATGCATTTGTCCAAGGATTCACGCATGGCGGCAGTGGCCGCATGATGCCTGCGGCCGTGGCCGGGGAGCACCCACTCAAACTCGTAATCGCGCAGACGCTTCATGGATTCGATCTGCACGCTCCAGCGATACCACATCGCGCCGCGAAACGCGTACAGGTGGCCGCGGCTCGGCGAAAACGCCAGGTGATCGCCCGTGAACAGGAACTTGCCATGAATCAGGCACGCGCTGCCCTGCGTGTGGCCGGGCGTCGGGATCACGGTCAAATCCGGCGCGATCGCGACCGGCTCCGTCCCCTCAATCTGCATCTCCACGTCGCTCGTGCCGCCGTGGATGTCGTCGACGTGCATGATGCGCTTACAGCCAAAGTGCGCGGCGAACTTCGCGTGGTCGGCGACGTCGTCCTGGTGCGTGAGGAACATCCACTTCACGCCGCCCATTTCCTCCAGCCGCTTGACCAGCGGCGCGGCAAAGCGCGGCGAATCCACCAGCACGTTGCCGTCCGGCCGGACGATCAAGTAAGGCGCAGCCCCGTAGCTGTTCTGGCTGGTGTAGCCGCAGAAGTAGACGTTGTCGGCAATCGGCGCCGGGAAACTCGCCTGCGCGTTGCGAATCAACGCGCCATCGGGTTTCTCCTGGCCGATACTCGCCGTCGGGCACGCCAGCAGCGCCTGTGCGGCGCGCAGCCTGGCCGCGTCGTCCTGGGGCTGGTGGTAGACGACGCTCTGGTCGCCGATGTCGTTGAAGGTTTCTGGCGCGACCCAGCGGCAGGTATCGCAGTCAATGCACGTTGTATCGACGAAAAAACCGCCGGGGACATTCCTGGCATGTTTGCGTTTGATGTCAGCCATGGTCGCCTCCCGCCCGTGACGCAATTAGTAAAGCATTTCCTTTATAAATATACAAGGCAAAAAGCATGGGCGAGGGCAAATGCCACAAACCTAGACTGTCACGGTGTAGACGACGGCGGGCGGGACGTTCAACAGCACCACTTTGCGGGTGACTTTCTTGAAGCGCTTGCGCAGGACTTTTTCGGCCAGCGTCGAGTAGTTGAACTGGATGTACATCGGCGCGATCTTGGCGATTTCGTCCAGGATCGCCGCCGTAAGTTCCTTCGGGAAATTGACGATCGGCAGGCCGCTGATCACGCAATCGGCTTTCGGCACGAGCTTCGAAAGCTTGCTGGCGTCGCCGTGGATGACGTTCAGGCGCTTGTCGCCGATCTCGCGGAGCTGCTCGCAAAACTCTGCGTTGATTTCAACGACGTTGAGGCGCGCGTCGGGATGCATGCGTTTGAGCAGCACGCGCGTCACCGGGCCCGTACCGGGACCAAGCTCAACAATTTCGCGCGCCTTGTCGAAGTCGATGGGCTTGACCATCGCGTTGACCAGGCCCTTGCCGCTGGGCGTCAACGCCCCGACTTGGCCCGGGTGCTTCAGGAATTGCTTGATAAACGACAGGGTTTTCGAGCCGGCCATCCCAGTTGTCCCCGCTTGGCAACACGGCACTAACATTAAACCGCGGCACCCACAACTGCGGCGGCAAGGAGACCGCACGCAAGTCACATAAAGTGGACATTACGCCGGGCTTGGCGAGCTACAATTTACCCGGGCACTAAAGGGCATCCCGGGGGAAGGTGATGCCGAGCGCGACAGGCAGACTGGCGGACGTCGCATCCACCGTGGGTTGGAAAACCTACGCGGTGGCGGTGCTGCTGGCGCTCTTGCCACTGCTGGCGTTGGGCCTTGCCACCTACAGCGCAGGCGCGGCCCAGGCGGAGCGCCTGGTCGTTCGCAGCAACAAGTCCGCGTCGGCAATGGCGGCAACGCTGGTCGAGACCGAGTTCGACTACTGGACCGACACCGTCGAGGGTTTCTCGCGGCTGCCCGGCCTGCGCGAAGCATTTAAGAAGAACGATCCCTCCCATGCGCGCGTACGCCTGCAGATCCTGATTGAATCCCACCCGCGCGCTAACCGCGCGTTTCTCACCGACAAAACCGGCACGCTGTGGGCGGATTTCCCCGTCGCGCCGGAATCTCAAGGCGTCAACTTCAGCGACCGCGACTGGTTCAAGGGCGCCGCCCGGATCGGGGGCTCCTATGTATCAGGCGTCTACCAGCGCAACGCAAAGCCGCAAATCCTGAGCGTCGCCGTCGCCACGCCCGTGCGCGACGAGGGCGGGGTCGTCCTTGGCTTCGTCGTGGCGCAGGTGCCGCTGCAGGAATTCGGCGCGCTGTTGCAGCGCGTTAACATCGGCGAAGGCGGGTTTATTGTAATGGTTGACCACAACGGGGTGCTCGCTTCGCGCCCCGGCATAAACCTGCGGGAACGCGAACGCCATGAATACGCCGACTCCGCCGCGGTCGAAGCGCCCATCAACGGCGATCCGGTCAACTTGCGTTACAACGACCCGATCAGCGGCCAGGAAATGCTCGCAACCGCGACCGCAACCCATGCCGGGCCCAGCCGCTGGATTGTGATCTCGCAGCAGCCGACAGAGCAGGCGTTTGCGCCCATCCGCGCCGCCGCATTGCAAACGGTGATCTCGGGGCTGATCCTGGGCGCGGTCGCGGTCGGGGCCTTCTTCTGGCTGGCGCGGGTACACAACGGCATGCGCCGCCTCAACCAGCGGCTTTCGGGCATCAACGTCGGCCTTGGACGCCAGGTTGAGGAAGGCCGGGCCGCCGCCGACGCCTTGTCAGCCGACCGGGCCACGCTCAAGCGCAGCGCCGAGGAGCGCCTCGCCGCCGCCGACACGCTGAGGGCCGACAAGGCCGAACTCGAACGCCGGGTCGAGGAACGCACCCGTGAATTGCACCTCAAAGAAGAACAGTTGATGCAGTCGCAGAAGATGGAAGCCATCGGCCGCCTTGCGGGCGGCGTCGCCCACGACTTCAACAACCTGCTGACCGTGATCCTGGGCTACGCGGAACTCGTGCTGGAACTGATGCCCAAGGACGCGCCGCACCGCATGGAAATCGAGCAGATGCGCGATGCCGGCGCGCGCGCCGCGGCGTTGACCCGCCAGTTGCTGGCTTTCTCGCGCAAGCAGGTGGTGCAGTTGCAACTGATCGACGTCAATGACGTCGTGACGCACATGGAAAAAATGCTGCGACGCCTGATCGGCGAGGACATCGACCTTTCGTGCAAGCGCGCCCCGGGCTTGCCGCCGGTGATGTTCGACCCGGGACAGATCGAACAGGTGATCATGAACCTCGTGGTCAACGCCCGCGACGCCATGCCCAGGGGCGGCAAGCTGACCATCGAAACCGCGACGGTTGAACTCGACGAGGAATACTGCCGGCAGCACGTCGACGCCAGGCCCGGCCCGCACGTGATGCTGGCCATCACCGACACCGGCACAGGGATGACGCCGGAGGTGCTGCCCAGGATTTTCGAACCATTCTTCACCACCAAGGAACGCGGCCACGGCACCGGCCTTGGCCTGGCGACCGTCTACGGCATCGTCAAGCAGGCGGGCGGCAACATCTGGGTCTATAGCGAGCTTGGCCGCGGCACGACATTCAAGATTTATTTCCCGGTCGCCACGCGGCCCGCGCAGGCCGAGGTTGCGGCGCCGATTGCCGCCGCAAGCAAGGGAACCGAGACCATCCTTGTTGTAGACGACGAGGCCGCGGTGCGCGGGCTGGTCGAAAACGTGCTGCGCAACGCAGGCTACACGGTGCTGGTTGAGGGCCACCCGCGTGCGGCGATTGAAACCCTCAAGCGCAACGTCGGCAAAGTGGCGCTGCTGGTCACCGACGTGGTGATGCCGGAGATGGCGGGGCCCGATATGGCGCGGGAAATGCAGGCGCTGCAGCCGAAGCTGAAGGTGTTGTTCATGTCGGGCTACACCGACAACTCGATTGTCCACCACGGCGTGCTTGAGGCCGGGACGGCGTTCATTGAAAAGCCCCTGCGGCCGGCGGTTTTGCTTGCAAAAGTGCGCGACGTCCTCAACGCCCCGCTCAAAACCGTCCCCGCGCCGGGGGACGCAGTGCCCGGCCAGGCCGCTAGTTGAGGCCTTTTGGCGCTTTCCCGGCAGACTTGTCCCAAGCTTGTCCAAAAATCTTTCAACTTTTTACCCACAGTTCCCCTATACGGCCCAGCGTAATTAGGCTCTGCGTCCACGTTGAAGAAATCACTGACCCAAGGAGATCAAGATGGCTAAGAAGCCGAATGCAGCTTTCATGAAGCCGATGCAGCCGAGTGACTCGCTGGCGGCAATCGTTGGAGACAAAGCGATCCCGCGCACTGAAGTTACCAAGCGCGTGTGGGCCTACATCAAGAAGAACGGCCTGCAGGACAAGAAGAACAAGCGCAACATCAACGCCGACGACAAGCTGAAGGTTGTGTTCGGCGGCAAGGGCACGGTCAACATGTTCGAGATGACCAAGCTCGTCAACAAGCACCTCAAGTAGCCGTTGTTGCAGCCAATGGCAGCCGCAGCAGGCCGGATCATCCGGTTTGCTGCGGCGCATTTGTTCTGGAGCATTTTCAAGGTTACCGTGCCGGGTTCTGCTTGCGGCGAGGCGACGTTCGGAGCGTGCCGGAAAAGCGCCAGTGGCGCGACTGCGAAGCGAAGTCGCCCGCCTGAAGGCGGGCGTAAACGTAGCGGCAGGTCGCAAAACAAAACCGCTCTGAGAACCCCGGAGCGGTTGAATGAATTTATGGGCGGCTGGACGGGATTCGCACCCGCGACCTCCTGAGTCACAGTCAGGCGCTCTAACTAGCTGAGCTACCAGCCGCATCGGCGCATTTCTGCGCGGGGTCAAGGGTATAGCGCCCATGCGGCTTTCGTCAACGGGTCACGAGTTAGGGTAGTGCATCCGTTTGGCAAGGATTTGCTTCGAAGCAAGCTTGCGCGTGCAGATACGCCTTCCAGGCGCAGCACTACGAGGCGGTTATTTCTTGATGTTGATTTCAAGCAACTCGTACACGACTTCGCCGTCGTCGATGCGCTTGACCTCCAGCCCCGGCAGGCCGCGCAGGTGCCACACTTGCACCTTCTTGGCGCCTTTGCCGCCGACCTTTTCGCCGTTGATGTCCTGTTGGTGCGGGACTTCGTATTCGTTGTAGCCGCAGATGTAATCGACGCCGCCGATCTTGAGCGTATCGAGCTTGTAGCCGTCGTGGTCGTAGCCCTTGGGCCAGCCGCGGTGATAGCTGCCACTGCCGCCGTTGGGGACAGTCCGCTTGTTGGCGTCGACAACCGTTGACTGGGCCCTGAAGCCCAGAGGCGAGAATTTCTCGATCGTTACCAGCTTGTATTCCATTTTGCGCGTCCAGTTGCCGGCCTTGTCCTTTTTCAGCGGCGTCATTTCCTTGATGAAAAGCGTCGTCCCCGCCGTGAGCTTGATGGGCTCGACGCGCTGCGCCGAGGTATTGCGGTCATTGCGGCCGCTGTCGGCCTGCTCCGAGTAGTAAAGGAAGCACTCATCCCCGGCCTTGAACTCAATCACCGCAAACTCCGCGTATTCGGCCTTGTCGAGCTTCTTGTCCTTGTTCTTGTCAGCGGCGTCGAAAGCCTCGCTGATGTCCTCGTCGACGCCGTCTTCCCAATCTTCCTTGGTACCGTCCGGCAGGATGCGCCCGCCCCTCTTCACTTCATCCAGCAGGAAGTGATCGCGGATTTCCTGCTGCTGCAACTTGCCGTCCTTGTTGGCATCGGCGTCGGCAATCAAACCGTCCCAGGTGTCGGCGACATTCGCCGCCGCAAGCTGCCGCAGGTCTTTGTCGTTCAGCGGCGGGTCGTCGGGGGGCGCTTCGCCTTCCTTAAGGGCAGGCGTGCCGCCAATGTCCTTGGCCAGTTCCCGTTGCGTGATCTCGAGGTTGTCATCGGCGTCGATGCGCAGGAACCATTCGCGCTCAATGACGTATTCGTAAAGCGCGAAGTACGCCTTGCGTTCAGCCTCGTTGCGGGCTTCGTTGCGGACGCGATTACTTTCCCGTTCGCGCGCCAAGGCTTCGTCCCAGGTGATTTTCCCGTCACCGTTGGTGTCACACGAGGCGAAGTAAGCGGCTACTTCGTCGGCGGCGTCGTCCTGCGCCTCCAGTTCGAGCTTTACGCCGTCGAGAATCACGCTGCCGGACAACACGCACAGCGCCAGCGCACCGTGGATGCTCCAGCGTTTCAGGTTTCGCAACATGGCTTGTTCTTTCTTTGTCAGCGGCAGTGATTCAGCCGCAAACAGGGGTATGAGGCGGGTAAGGAATTCGCGGTCCGGCGCCGCGCCGATGTTCAGCACCGCGCGCCCGCTGATATCGCGCAGGCTGTGGCCCGCGGCGTTGATTTCCGGCGCGCCGGTTTCGATGGTGAAGATGCCTTGGTCGAGCACGGGCTTTTCGGCCTCGCGGTGGTGCTTGCTGCCGGCAAAGCCGCGCACGCCGGCGGGCAAGGGTTCGGCCCTGGGAATTTCCGGCGGCGTCGCGCGCTGGACAATCAGCCAGCCGATCACGCCCAGCGCGACGACCAGGCACGCCGCCTGCAACCACGGGCGCAGCGCAGTCCAGCGCGAACGCGAAGGCAGCGTAATCACCGACGCAAGCACCGCGTCGGCGGCGGGGCCAGACTGCGCCGCGGCGACAATCCTCGCAGCGAGGCGGCTGTGATCGCGCCCGTTGAAGTCATCGAGGGCGAGATCGAGATAACGTTCGCGCATCAATTCGAGGTCGCTCATGATTCGAACCTCCCGCCCAGGCATTGGCGCAGAGCCTCCTTGGAACGCTTGAGCAAGGTCTTCAGGCCGTCTTCGGTCAGGTCGAGTTTCGCCGCGACCTCGGTGTTGCTCTGGCCCGCGCGGTAGCGCAGGTCCATGGCTTCGCGCGCGCGGCCGGCAAGGCGTTCAAGGCAGGCCTTGAGCTGCGCGGTGTAACTTTCGCCGCCGTCGACGCCCTCGTACTCGGAAAACACCGCGTCGGCGGCATCGGCCAGCGCGGTTTCGCGCCGGCGCTGGTCCGCGCGCAGGGTATCGAGGTAAAGGTAGCGGGCGGTCTTGCGCAGCCAGGCCTGGGTTGCGGCGGGCTCCATATCGAGAAGATTTTTGCGCCACAGTGTCAGCAGCGATTCCTGCGCGAGGTCATCGGCGCGGGCGCCGTCGCAGCCCAGAAGGCGCAAGTAGCGCCAGAGCGGGCCGACGTGGCTCCGGACGATGGCTTCGAATTCCTGCGCGGGTGTGGTCACGGTTATCACATCTAATAACCGTTGGCCGACAAAGGCAGGGGTTCAGGATTTTGAAGAATGTGGCTGGGGTGTCCTCGCTCCGGCTAATCAGCCCCAGCCAATGTTATTTGTGGGTGGCCGCGAAGTCGACCAGCAGCAGCAGTTGGCCGCCGAGCGAGCTTCCGCGCTGGTTGACGGTGAACTGGGGGTCGGGTTTACCGTCAGGGCCCATCACCGTGCTGCGGTTTTCCGTCTCGAGCGCGTAGCAGAACAAATTGCCGATCACCAGCGTGTAGGCCACGTGGGCGCTTTCCTGTTTGTCGCCGGGCTGCACGCGCAGCTTGCGCTTGATGCTGCGCTCGATTTCGCCCTTGGGCTTGGGTCCCAGTAGATCCGTCAGGTCGCCGAATTCCGCGGCCTTGAGCTTCTCGTGCACGTTGCGCTCGAGCGTCAGTGCGGCCTGTTCGTCGGGCGCCGTGACAATATAGAGATCGCAGGTCTGCGGCAGGTTCTGCTGCGCCGAGATGCTGGGCTTGTCCTTGGCGCTCTCGGGCACGTTTTCGATCTTGAAGCCGACCGAGTTGTACCGCGCGCGCACGGCGGGCATCACGGCGTTGCGGGTAGCGCCCTCGCCCTTCTCGGCATCTGAATAAAAGTTGCTGCCCGCGCCGTCCCAGCCGCCGTGCGTGATCGAGCCCGGCACCAGCGCACTCTTGGGAAACAGGCGCTGCATCTGGTCGTGGGCGTCTGTCGGTGCGGCGGGGCCATCGGGTTTGGCGGGCGCGTCCTTGGGCGCATCGAGGCTGGGAATGGCGTTGGTCGCGGGCGCGTTGCCGCCGCTGCAAGCGGCTAGACACAAATTCAAAATGCAAAATGCAAAATACAAAATTGAAAGGCAATAACGCCGGGGCTGGTACGAAGCAGTCAATTTTGAATTTTTCATTTTGAATTCGCTTTGGCGCGGAGCGCCAAAGCACTACTCCCATTCAATCGTCGCCGGGGGTTTGCTGCTGATGTCGTACACCACCCGGTTGAAGCCGCGAACCTCATTGATGATGCGGTTGCTGATATTTCGCAGCAGGTCGTAATCCAGCCGCGCCCAGTCCGCCGTCATGCCGTCCACGCTTTCGACTGCGCGCAGGGCGCAGGTGAACTCGTGGGTGCGCTCGTCGCCCATCACGCCAATCGACTTCACCGGCAGCAGCACCGCAAAGGCCTGCCACAGGCGCCGGGTCATCCCGGCCTTTTCGACCTCTTCTTGAACGATCACGTCGGCGCGGCGGAGAAGGGAAAGCTTCTCTTCGGTGATATCGCCCAGGCAGCGCACGGCGAGGCCGGGGCCGGGGAAGGGCTGGCGCCAGACAAGGTGCTCGGGCAGGCCGATTTCCCTGCCGACTTCGCGGACTTCATCCTTGAACAGATAGCGCAGGGGCTCGACGAGTTCGAACTTCATATCCTCGGGCAGGCCGCCGACGTTGTGGTGGCGCTTGATCATCGCCGTCGGGCCGCCGTGGGCCGCGACGCTTTCGATCACGTCGGGGTACAGCGTGCCCTGCGCCAGGAAGTCCGCGCCTTTGACCTTGCGCGCTTCGGCCTCGAACACACGGATGAAGATTTCACCGATGATCTTGCGTTTTTCGTCGGGGTCGGTGATGCCGGCCAGCTTGTCGAGAAAGCGTTTGGCCGCGTCGGCCACCACGAGTTTGACCTTGAAATGGCCCTCGAAGGCCTTGCGCACGCCCTCAACCTCGCCTGAGCGCAACAGGCCGTTGTCCACCATGATGCACGTCAACTGGCCGGGAATTGCCTTGGCGATCAGCGCCGCAACCACGCTGGAATCGACGCCGCCCGAAAGGCCGCAGATCACGTGGCCTTTGCCGACCTGATTGCGGATCTTGTCGCACTGTTCGTCGATGAAGCCGCTCATCTGCCAATCGCCGCGGCAACCACAGGCATTGAAGAGAAAGTTTTTGAGCACCAGCATGCCGCTGGAAGTGTGGCGCACCTCCGGGTGAAACTGTACTCCCCAGAACGACAGGTTCTTGTGTTTGACCGCCGCATACTCGCAATTGGGCGTGGTTGCCAACGTGTCGAACTTGTCGGCGGGCAAGCCGGCGACCTTGTCACCATGGCTCATCCAGACGCGCAGCGCGTCGGGGTTTTCACTCAGTGAACGGGCTAAACCTGCCAGCAGCACATCTTCGTGCCTGATATCGATCGTCGCGTGGCCGAACTCGCGCTTTTCGCCGGGGATTACCTTGCCACCCAGCGCGTTAGCCGCAAGCTGCATGCCGTAGCAGATGCCCAGCACCGGCAACCCGCAGGAGAAAACCTTTTCGTCGACGCGCGGGCTGTCCTTCCAGTACACGCTGGCGGGCCCGCCGGACAGGATCACGCCTTTGATGCCGGGCCGCTTCTTGAGCTCTTCCGCAGTCGTTTTGTGGCTCAGGATTTCGCTGTAGACGCCCAACTCGCGCGTGCGGCGGGCAATCAACTGCGTGTATTGGCTGCCAAGGTCGAGAATCGCGACGTGTTCATGCGCTGCCACGATGTTTCCTCCGGAAAAAGCACACAGCGGGAACGTTTTTAGCGTTCCCGCCGCTAAAGGAAGGATGTTAATGACGCCGCTAAAACGACGCAAGGGCCGCTAGCGCTTCTCGCGGTCGCGGAACTCGTCGCGCGGGGGACGGTGCCTGGATTCGTCCTTGGCGTCGCGGCCATCTTTCTCGCGCGGCCCGTCGCGCTTGGGACGGCCCTTGAAGTCCCGGCCAAGCTCGTCTTTGACCAGCCTGACCGCTTCATCGATGGGCATCGCCGTGACCTTGGCGCGGATACCGGCGCGCTTGGACTCCTCCAGGCGCTCGATCAGCTTGTCGAGCGTCCCGAGGTCCCGCATCATCTGCGCCAGCTTGCGCTTGGCTTCCTTGTCGCCGCCTTCGGCCTTGGCGCGCAGCTCCGCCAGTTGCGGCTGGCCCTTGGCAAGCGCCTCAAGACGCTCGCGCGCGGCATTCACGAACATCTCGCGGCCCTTGCGGATACGCTCGGCATCCGGCAGCGCCTTGAGTTCCTCGCGTGTCTTTTCATCGAGGCCGTTGACGAAGCGGTTGGCGCGGAGCTGGCTTACCTTGCGCGACCACGCCGCAACGCGTTCGCTGCGTGACATGCCCTCAAGGCCCTTGAAGAACTCGGGGCTGACTTTCCTGATCTGCTCGACTTCCATGCGCAGGCCGTGCAGGCGCAGGCGCTGAAGGGGGCTGAGTGCGGCGATCTTCTTCAGGGCTTCCTTCTGTCCGGGCGAAAAGACGTCCTTGTCGCCCTTGAGCGCACTGAGGATGGCTTCCTGCTTGTCCTTGGAAAGCCCGCGCAGGGCGCGGGAACGGCGCTGCAGCACCTGTTTCTTCTCGGCAGGCAGGCTTTCGAACCACTGCCGCATGTCCTCCATCTCGATTTTTTCGTCGACCGCGGCAATCAACGTCTCAGCGCTTTCCTGGGCCGATACCGGCGCAGCAACAAGGCACAGCGACACCGGGAATAACAGCGCGCCCGCCAGAATGCCCTTGATGATCGCGATGGAGAGGCGCATGGCTAATTGCCCTCCTCGGACTCAAGCTCGCTAAGCAGCTCGAGATCGTCCATCAACTTGAAGTCGTCCGGGTCGAGATTGTCGAGCACCGCAAGACGCGGGTCATCGAGTTGTTTGAGGCGACGGAAAAGGTCCGTGCCGGTCACCGGCTCATCAGGCTGCGCGCCAAGGATGATGCGGTCGAACTCGTCGTCGTCGAATTCGGTTTCTTCGGGCGCCGGGTTCTCGGCCACCGGCGTGTTGTCGACAATCACCGGCCCTGTGGGCTTGGGCCAGAAAATAATGCCCAGGGTGATCACCAGCGCCGCAGCGATCGGGCCGACGAGCTTGAGCCACAGGCGCGAGCTGCGGCCAACACTCATCATGCCGGTGCTGCCCAGGAGTTTGTCGTTGTGGAAGCGCGCCCAGAACTCCTTGCGCAGTTGATTGGAGGGTTCGGGCACCTCGTAGAAGTTCAGCAGGCGGTCAAGGGACTTATGCTCGGCCAGCACGCGAGCCAGCGCCGGGTCGCGCTCGGCCGCCGCAAGTATTTCACGGACACGGCTTTGCGGTAATTCGCCCGCAAGCAATGCGGCGAGGTCGTCGCGATAGTCGCCGCCGGGGTTATTAGATGTAACAGTCATGTCCCAACCCGCTTTTTGTTGTCCGAAGCTGCACTTCTAACGGTTAAACACCCCCGAGCAACCAAGTAGCGAAAAAAACGCCCTAAATGACCGCCAATCGTGATAACCGCTCCCTTGTTCGCTGGCTGCCCCTGCTGGCGCTGCTGCTCTTGCTTTTCGGGGGCGGGGCGTGGTTCGTCACCCATCCGCCCGTTCGCCCGACGCCCCGCTACGACTCGGCCAATGAAGAACTCGCCGACCGCCCCGCGCCGGTGAACCGGCCTGAGCGTGCGGTCAAACCGCTTAAACCCAAACCGGCCCCGCAGCCCGCCCAACCAGAGGCCAAAGCCGAAGAGCCGGTCGAGCCGCCCTACGACCTGACGCTGCCACCGATGTCGCGCTTTCGCAGGCTGGTGCTTGAGGCTGACGGCGCCATCAGGCTCCAGGAATTCGCCGACACCTACGCCGCGGCGCAGCGCGAGGAACTGCGCCGCGTCGACGCCACGCTGGATCGGTTGAAATCGCCGTACTCGACGTATTCGGCGGTGCGGCTGAAGCGCGAATTCACTACCGACGAAAAGCAGGAACTTGCCTCGGGCATCGCCGCCGACTTCCGCAATCCCGACGTCGACACGAAATCGTTCAAGGTCGAAGCTGGCAGGCGCATCGCGGTATGGCTACGCGAAGGTGTGAAACTTCCCAAGGAAGAAAACCCCAACAGCGGCGAGGACTCGATCCCGCTCACACGGCGCGTGCACGAAAAGATCACGCCGGCCGCGCTCGATTCTGTGCTGGACGCCATTGAGCGCGAGTACGGGGAGTCACAGGTCGGCACAGGCAAGGACGCTCAGCCGCTGGACTTCGTGTTGTTCCCTGACCGCGCGACCATCACCGAGTTCGGCGACAAGCGCCTGAACATCGGCGTGCCTGCGTGGTCCGCGGGGTTTTATGCGCCGTCGTGGGATTTGGTTTGCGCGCCGGTGCTGGCTCACGTGTGCCTTGCCGAAGTCCTGCGCCACGAACTCTTCCACGCTTACCAGGGCCGCGTCGCGCCCAAAAGCATCTACTGCCCCTGGTTTTCCGAGGGCACGGCCGAATGGCTCGACAAGGCGCCACCGAAAAACGGCAAGCTCGTCACGCACGAAGCCTTCCGCTACGCGGCCTGCGGCTACCTGCTGAGCTTGCTCGACGCCGGCGTGCCGCTGGACCTCGCGGCGTTCCTGTCACTCAGCATCGAAAAATTTTACATGCGGCCGGACATCAACTACCTGATGGCCTATTGCTTCGTCGACTTCCTGCGCAACACGCCCGACCTGCAGCGCGTTTACTACGACTTCTGGAAAGCCATGAAGGAAGGCCGCGAGGTCGCCGACGCGCACAAGGGGACGTTTGGCAAGCTCGACATGCCCACGCTCGAAAAACGCTTCCTTGAATACCTGCGCAAGTTCCGCGCGCGCCACACGCCCGTGCGCTTTACGATCGATTCGCCGCCGCATCACGGCAGGGGTTCGCTGCCGCTGTCGCCGCTGCCAACGGTGACCAAGCCGGTCGACAAAAAGAATCCCAAGGGCGAATGGGGCGAAGTGATGGTGAAGCTTGCCGATGCGGGGTTTATCTATACGGGGCCGCCGCTGGAAAGCGCGACCTATGACCGCGTGATCATCGCCATCGACAGCAGCGCGAGCATGCAGGGCCGCGTAAACTGGAACTCCTTCGACCAGGCGGCGTTCACGCGCTGGGCGACGGCGCTGACGCTGATGCCGCGCCTGAAGCTGACGCGCGAAGGCACGGCGGAGACGGTCCCCGCGTCGATGCTTGCGATGCTTGTGGAGGCCGTGCTCACCAAAAAGACGGATGAGTTCTCGACGCTTACCGGCATCAAGATCGACAGCATGCTGGTTCGCGACATCGAGATCGAGCACAAGGGCACTTCCAAAGACCTGGACAGACAAGCCCGCAACTATCGCGATTTGTCGGCGTGGGTATCGCGAAAACTCGCCGCACTTTGGTGCAAGGACGAAGTGGAGGTGCGCGTGGTCGACTTCAATTACAACGTCGAATCAGGCAGCACCGAGGGCGACTACCCTGATGCCATCAACAGCCTGTTCAACAGCCTGGCCTCCAATGCCGGCGCGGCGAACATGCACGGCGCCGACACCGATTGGCTGAAGGCGTTGCAGGAGGTGTTGAACCCGGAACTGCTGGGTGGGGCGAGCACGGCGGTGATTTTCTTTACTGACGGGCCCAACAGCGCGGGGGCGCTTGGCCACAACGAAAACAACCGCGACAACAAGCGTTACGCCAGCGACATGGCGCTGCTTGCCAAGCAAGTCGGCGACATGTTCAAGACCAGCGGGTTGAGCGCGGAGAACACGTTGTTCCAGTTCTTTGCGCTGCCTGGCGCCCAGGACCAGTCGCTGGACCTTGTCGCTGACGCGCTGCCTGACGGAAAAGTCGACGAATGGGCCTACCGCTTCCCGGTCAAGAGGAAGTAGCAGGTGGACTGTGTCCCGCTTTCGTAGGAACACGCGGTCGTGGCATCGACCGTGCTTTTGCAGGGACACGCGGCAGCGTGTCCTTACACTTTTTATGGTCCCTGGGGCGATTGCTGGGCGTCGATTTCGAGCTGTTTGCGGCCCTGTTTGCCAAGGCCCGGCAGCACGCCCAGCCGCACGATCGCTTCTTCAATGATGTCGTCGATGCGGTCCAGCGCGTATCGCATT
>JADLAK010000005.1 GCA_020848275.1 Planctomycetota bacterium | reverse complement strand
TAGGTGGCGCGGACATTCCTGTCCGCGGTGGCGAGCTTTGCGAGCCACAATTCGACCGGCTACGCCGGTCGGGCGGACAAGAATGTCCGCCCCACAACTGCCCAGAATATATGTAGGACCGCTTAGACTCTCGTTTTCCCCCGGCCTTGCGGCCGCGGCTGAGAATCCGGCGTTGCAGTGCTAACCAAACAAACCGAAGCCGCCGACTCCCGCCTTGATGATTTCCCACAGCGGACGCTCGTTGAGCGTGTCCTGGGCGAACTGCTTCTGCTGCTCGACGCGCGGCGTCATGCCCGCGCCGACGCCAAGCGAAAGGCGGCGCACGAAGAGTTCGGGAAAATAGGCGTCGAGGTCCGGCGTTTTCTCGCGCTTGGCGAGTTCCGCTTCCGCCGCACGAAGTTCCGTGACAACGTAGCTGTCCAGCAGCATGCGCTTGTACAGGCCCAGCGTCATGGCGCTGGCGTCGTTGATGTCCGCGGCGCTGATGGCGGCCTCGGCCGCGCACTTGCCGCTGGTGATTTCCATGCGCAGTTCGTAGCGGCAGCGCGGGTCAAACAGCCCCGCGGCGTCGCCGGCGATAAGCCAGCCGTCGCCGAACAAACGCCGTACACGCGTGTAACCGCCGCGGTCGCGAACCTGGCTTACGCGCGCTTCGGGCGCAGCGCCCGCCAGCAGGGGCGCAAACGCCGGGTGGGCGGCGACGCTTTCGAGCGCCTTGTCGGCGGAAAGATGGCTTTCGTCGGCGGCCTCACGCGGCAGCGTCAGGCCGAGACTGAGCGTGTTGGTTCCCGGATAAATCCAGCCTGTCGCGCCGGGGAGACGTCCCAGCACGTCGCCGCTGATGCGCACCAGCCCGCCGATCTTCGCGGACATGTTCAGGCGCATGTTGAGCGCGCCTTCCTTGAAGCGCCAAAGGCGCTCGGCGTAAAGCACCTGGTGGCCCGCAAGCGTTTCAGCCATGGGCGCGACCTGTGCGGCGCTGCGGCTGTCGGCGCCGTCGGCGACGATTGTGACGCGGGCGTAGAGGTGTTCGTCCTCGGTGGTTGTTACGCCGCGGACCTTGCCGTCCTCCACCAGCAGGCTCTTGAAACCGCTGCGGCGGTGCACGCCGGCCGAGTCAGCAAGGTGCCCCAGGCCGCTCAAGAAGTCGTCCATCTCGACGCTGACGAGGTCGGCGGATTCGACATCGGCGGTATTGTATTCGGTGGCGGCCCACTGCCGCCCGTGGGTAGAGACCGCGCGAATCTGGGTAATGCGGCGCATCAGGGCTTCGCTGTTGGGCACGCTGCCCAGGGCGTCCTTGAGGGCGGGCAGCGACAGCAGGCGCACGCCGGAAATAGTGAGTGGTTCTTCAACCAGCGCAACCCGGCGGCCGGCTTTGGCAACAAGGATGGATGCGATCAGGCCCGAGGGGCTGGCGCCGATGACGATGACGTCGAATTTCTGGGACATGCTGGGCTCCGCGAACGCGGGGAGTCTAGCGCGCGGCGGCAGCGGCTTCAACGTGTCGCAATGGGCTTGGGTTCCAACGCTCGATTCGTATATATTGAAGGAAGAGAGGCGCCCATGACCGACAAGTTCACCCTCGACCTGCTGATTAAATCCATCAAGGATCTGCGTAACCGTGAGCTGGCCGACCAGCTTCGCGGCGCGCTCGCGCAGGCCAACCTGGGGCTCGACAAGGACGCCGTCGCCGAGCTGATCCATGAGCTCGAGCATGACCTCGAGGAACACATCACGCGCCTTGAGCGCATGCAGGCCGCGATGACGCCTGAAGAGCGCGAGCAACCCGAACACATGGACCTGCTTCGCAAACAGGCCGTCGCTTACGCCAGCCAAACCGACCTTGAGGAAATCGAAACCCTGTGCGAGGCCTTTGCCCGCGCCCGCGAGATGATGGTCAACCTCACCGAGAACGGCAAAGTCCAGTTCGACGTCAAGCTGCTCTTCAACAACCTGGGCGGCATCGTCGGCCTCGACATCGGCCGCCGCGCCGAGGGCGAAACGCCCGCGGACAACGGCCAGCCCATGCCGCAGTTCCTTCAGCGCCTGCTGCAGAACGGCCTGAAGAACCGCGCGCCTAAACGCGATGAGGTCGCCAGCAAGCCCGCGCCCTTCGAGGACACCCTCAACGGCCCGAGTTTCGAGGACATGTTTGACACCAGGCAGGTCGCCACGCCAAAAAATCGCCTGCCCAGAGACTTCCGTAAGGCGTAAGGTCGCCATCCATTGCCCGGTAGCTGCGGCTTCAGACGCAGGGGAATTGCTCTGCGTCACCCACTGCGGCTATAGCCGCAGCTACATAACGGCATGTACTTGTGCACCACCCTCTTGCGCGTCAGCCCATAGACCGCTACCTTCTTTCGCCTTATCTGACTTTGGAGAATCAGGGATGGTGAAGCTTCGCCTTACACGTACCGGCCGCCGCAAGCTGGTGACTTTCCGCCTCGTGGCCTGTGATTCGCGCAGTCCGCGTGATGGTCGTTTCATCGAGGTGCTCGGCAACTACAACCCGCGCACGACCGCGGACAAGAAGCTCACCTTCGACAAGGACCGCGTCGAGTACTGGATTGGCAAGGGCGCGCAACCTACCCTCATCGTATGGAACCTGCTTCGCAAACACGGCATCAACAAGAAGAACACTGCCGATACCAAGCGCAAGCTTTCCGGGGCCGCGGCCTAGTGAGTCGCCTCGCCAATGACCCTCGGGGCCGGCTCTTCGGGCCGGCTCTGCTGATTTTGGCCCTGGCCGCCTGCGCGGGCCCCACGGCCCGTGACACCGAGAAGGACACGCGCTCCGAAAAACGCGCGGAAATCCTCAAGCCCGAAATCCGCCCGCGCATCCAGCCCGACGCCGACGACGACCCAAAGCCCGCCGAGTTCGAAACGCTCGTGAAAGCGCTTTCTTCGCCCGTCGGGCTCGAACGTCTCAAGGCCTCGCAGCGCCTCAGCCGCGCCGGGGTGCAAGGTGTGCTCGCCGCCGCGGCTTACGCCGCCGACCCCGATTACGGCGAACGCGCCCTGAGATATTTGGCGACGGCGGATTTCGCGGGCCTTAAGCCGGAACAACAGGCGGAAGTCCGCAAACGCGCCATCGCGGGCCTTGCGTCGCCCACGACCGCCATCCGCGTGGCCGCGGCGGAAGTTTTCCAGCGCCTGGGGCCTGCTGACTATGACGGCGAATTTGTCAACGCCCTCTTCGATGCCGAGCGTGCGGTGCGCTGGAGCGTCGTGCGCCGCTACACCGACAACCCGCTTGAGCTCAAGCCGGTGCACGTTGTGCGGCTGGCGGCGGCGCTGGGCGACCGAAAACTGTCGACGGATGTTCGCGCCGATGCGATGGCGGTGCTGCTGCAACAGCACCAGAAGCGCTCGGAGGCGGCCAAGCCCCCGACCTACGACCCGTACAAAGACCCGGCGCTGCAGGAAGCCGAAGTAAGCGCCTGGCGCGCGTGGGCGGCAACAATACGTTGAAAGCGTGAGGGCAAAGGCTAAAACCTTAGAGCTTGTTTAAAAGTCTGAGCCTTGGAAATGCGCCGCGCCGGGCGAGCAGATCCAGGAGGCCGAACGACCGCGTGGCCAAAGGCCACGCAAAGTGAGGCCGACGCAGAGATGCGAAGCACGCCGCAAGCAGTTCCTGGCGAATGACTTATTAAACATGCTCTTAGCTCGACCGACCTGGAGAATGAATGGCGAGTATTCGCGATCTGCAATCGAAGGCAAAGAAGCTGCTTGTCACCTGGCGCAAGTACGACAATACCGTGCTGGCCAAGGACGAACGCAGCGTCTGTTCACACCTGTGCATGACGATCTTGATGCGCAACAACTCGGTGCGCAACGCCAACCAGGCCGAGAAGGCCCTGCGCGAGCGGTTCTCCGACTGGAACGAGATCCGCGTCAGCCCCATTGCCGAGGTTGTCGAGGTGCTCGAGAAACACGACGTGCCCGAGGCCGAAGCCAAGGCTTACGGCCTGCGCCGCTTCCTGCGCGACCTGTTTTCGAAATACACCAAGACCAACCTCAATTTCGACCGCATGGAAATCCCGGAAGTGGCCCCGCCGCCGCCGCCGAAGGATGAATCGGGCAAGGCGCCCGCGCCTGTCGCGGCCGCCGAGGAAGCGGAGGACGACGAAGATGAGCCGGTCTCGCGCGAATCCGGCCTGCCGCCGGATCCCAAGACGCCGGGCTTTGTCGACATGGAGCGCGTGTTGAACGACCCGGTGCCGCTGGACCCGAAGCTAGTGACGGAAAAAAACGGCGCGCACATCGCGATGATCGCGTGGGACGAAGCCGAACGCGGCCCGTTCTCGGCGGTCTGGCGCGTTGGCCTGGCCGAGGGATTGGTTGAGCCCGACCTGCCGGTTGCGGAGGCGCTGCTTCGTTTGCGCGCGGTCGCGCCCGAAAAGGAACTTGCCGCGTTTGCCTACTACGCCATCATCCACGCGGAACAGGAGTGGGCCGAGGTGACGAAGGAGGCTTCGCGCCTGCGCGAGAAATACGCAGCGGAAGACGCCAAGGAAACCGCCGAGAAAGAAGAAGAAGAGCGCATCAGCAAGAGCACCGGCAAACAGAAGGTGGGAAGCGGAAAGAAGTAAGCTAAAGGCTAAAATTTGACTGGGATGTTTGATCGCGAAAGGCTTGAAAGCAAATTTTAGCTTTTAGCCTGTAGCTTGATGTTTTTATCGAGGTTCACATGGCTATCTGGGTCACCAAAGCGACGCGCGTTATCTGTCAGGGCATCACGGGCCGCCACGGCGGCTTTCACAGCGCGCGCTGCCTTGAATACGGCACCAACATGGTTGCCGGCGTCACGCCGGGCAAGGGTGGCCAGAAGTTCGACAAGGACCCCGACGGCAACGAGATCAAGCGTCCCGACGGGAGCAAAGCATCGCTGCCGATCTTCGACAGCGTTGCGGAATCCGTGCGCGAGACCGGCGCCGACGCGTCCATGGTGTTCGTTCCGCCCGCGGGCGCGGCTGATGCGATCCTCGAGGCCGCCGACGCCGGCGTCAAACTTGTCATCTGCATCACTGAAGGAATCCCGGTGATGGACATGGTGCGCGCGCGCAAGATTTTGCGCAGCGAATACCCGGGTGTCCGCCTGGTCGGTCCCAACTGCCCCGGCGTGATCACGCCCGGCCAGTGCAAAATCGGCATCATGCCCGGCCACATCCACCGCGCCGGCGACATCGGCATCGTCAGCCGCAGCGGGACATTGACCTATGAAGCGGTCCACCAGGTGACGCAGATGGGCTGGGGCCAGAGTACCTGCGTGGGCATCGGCGGCGACCCGGTCAACGGCACCAACTTCATCGATGTGCTGGAAGCGTTCAATAACGATCCGCTTACGCGCGCGGTAATCATGATCGGCGAAATTGGCGGCAGCGCCGAGGAAGAAGCCGCAAGCTGGGTGAAGTCGCACATGCGCAAGCCCGTGGCGGCGTTTATCGCCGGCCGTACGGCGCCCAAGGGCAAACGCATGGGCCACGCGGGCGCGATTATCTCCGGCGGCAAGGGAACTGCGGCCGACAAGATGGCGGCGCTTCGTGCGGCGGGAATCTCCGTAGCGGACAGCCCGGCGGACCTCGGCAAGGCGGTCAAGGCTGCGCTCGCGGCACGCGAAGTCGCCGTCGCCAAGCATTAGGATTTTACTGTGGCGCGGGCATTCCTGCCCGCGCGGCCGGCAACGCCGGCCGAGTTGTGCCGCAAAATGCGCGGCACCGCGGACAAGAATGTCCGCGCCACAAAATGCCAAACCATTGATGTGTCAACACGTATCCCAACGCCCGCCTTGTGCGGGCGTTGGCGCTTTTAACAACTTTCATTTTGTGAAAATCCGGCGAGAAACCGGCAACGCGCCGGCATCGCGCGCGTTTTATGCGGCGGTGCGGAACGAAAACTCAAACATGGAGCTGACCATGATTCGCAAAGTTGTATTCCCGGGCCTGATGGCCCTGGTGCTGGCGGTTGCGGTATGTTCAACGTCGAGTGTCAACGCCGAATGGCCCGGCTATCCACGGCCGGAGGCTGGCCAGCCGCCCGTCGATGTCGTGAGGACCGGCGGCAAAGTTGTCTGGAAAGTTCGCGGCAGCGGCACGGTGAAGCTGCATGACGTGCTGACGATGTACGCCGACTCTTTTGACAAGCGGTCGGTTTATTTCGACAAGAACGTGTTTCAAAACAAGGATTGCACTTTTGCCGCTCCCAGTGCGGGCGTCGAGTACAGCGCCGACGATGTTGAAACGTTTGTAGGCAACCTGCTGCGCCAACACGGCCTGGCCCTGCTGCGCCTTTCGGCGGGCCACGAGGCCGTAGTCAACCAGGTCGATGCCGTGCTGAACGGCCGCGTGATCGAAGAGAAGGAACTCGCGCCGTTGTCGGCATCAGAGATGGTCAACTACGTCATCCCGCTGAAGCACACCGACGCGAATACCGTCGCCGGAACCTTGCGCGCGGTCGTACGCCAACCCAACTTCGTTATGCCCATGAGTGGCAACATCTTTGTCGGTGGGCGAGCCGAAGACGTGCGCAGCGTCGTCAAGATGATCGCGGTGCTGGACAAGCCCCGGGTCGATGAAATGACCCTCAAGCGCCACGAGCTTGCGGAAGGCGTCGACGCCAACGAATTGCTTGTGGTGATAAAGCAGATCATGCCGCCGGTGGTTCCAGGCTCCCATGCGCCGATTACGGCCACCAATGCGACGTTTGCTGTCGCCAAAAAGGCGATTTTGGTGCGCGGCACGGCAGCGGATCACAAGCTTGTCGACGAAGTGATCGCCCTGTACGCCTCAAAATAGTCTTGACGTGTCAATGTCACCCCGACGCTCGCCTAAAGCGGGCGTCGCCGCTTTTTCGCCATTCCCGCCAACGGCGGCGCCGTTGCAGCGTTGAAAATAGCCAGAGACGTCTCGCGGCCGCGCCGCTTTCAAGGAGATCCCAATGACCCGCCTTTTCGCCGCCATCGCGGCAATCGCCCTGACCCTGCTGGTGGCCAACGCGCAGGAGCGGCCCAACCTCGGCCGCCTCAATCCCAACCCCATCGAGGTGATTGCCAAAGACGGCAAGATTTCGTGGAAGGTCGAGGGCCGCGGCGAGGTCCGTATCGAAGAGCTGATGTCGCTGTTTGCGGACGCGACCAACTCTCTTGTGTCCTATTCGGAGGCTGGGGTCCAGCGCGGCGCCGCAAGTTACACCGCGCCCGACCAGGGCTACACCATTGCCAGTGACGCGATCCCGATGTTCGTGTCTGACCTGTTGTCGTCGGGCGGCCGCTGGACTGTCGTCGGCTTTACCGAAGGCCGTACCCGCGTGATCGGCATCGAGGAAGCGCACGCTTACGCGCGCTACGTCGACGAAGCCGCGCTCAAGACCATCAACGACGCAGAGTGGGTGCTGGTGCGGCTGCCATTTGACCGCATGGATTCGCGCGTTGCCGTGCAGAACGCGCTGGAAGCCACGCTGGGCAACAACCGCGGGCAGATTCGCATGCAGATGGTCGGCTCGGTGCTGGTGATCAGCGGCCGTGTCGACCGCGTTCGCAGGCTTTACCAGTTGGCGCGCGATCTTGACCAGTCGGGCGCCGCAAGCCAGCAGGAGTTCGGCGTGAAGGCCTTTGACGTGCCCTCGGGGTTGAAGGCGGCGGATATCGTCAGCGCCATCGGCGTGCACTTTCCGCAGCGCAACACGCAGATCATCCGCGAAAACGGCGCGGTCATCAACGAAACCACCATGCCGCGCGTAACCGCGACGGCGTCGTCCAACGGTGCGAAGGTCATCGTCAAGGGCATGCAGGTCGACCTGAATATCGTCGAATCGCTGATTACCGCGATGAAGTAGCGTCGAAATCGCAGATAGCGGATAGCAGATAGCAGTTGGCAGAAGGCCTGCGGTTAGGGATGCTGGCCGCGACTCGCTAACTGCTATCCGCTTTTTGTGCTGTCTGCTCAATGAGGTGCCCATGCGCAAGCTTGCATCCGCCGCCGTCGTTCTCGCTGTCCTTACCGCCGTTGTTTTCGCCACGCCGCCCGATGGTGAGATTAAGCCGCCGGCCAAGGAACTGCCGAACTGGCGCGAGCTCAAGCCGCGGCCGGACTTCCTGGCCAAGCGCTTCAACCCGCGCGACCAGAACCAGTACGAGTTCAACGCGGGCGACCTGCTGACCGAGTTCGCCCGTGAGGGTGCGGTGCAGATATCGTTTGACGCGGGCGACATCGCCAACATCCCGAAGTTAACGGTCACCGGCATCCGCACCGTCAACGAAGGCCGCCTCTTCGACCTTTGCCAGACGGCGCTGGCGCTCAACAATCTGACGTTGATAGGCAATGGCGAGCGCACCTTCCGTGTGATCGGCGCAGGCCGCGTGCTGGAGTCGGCGCCCGCCGTCGACCCGGCTAAAGTGGGCGAGCTGGCGCCGCGCGAATGGGCTACCCTTACGCTGCGGCTGAACGGAAAGTCCGCCAAGAAGCTGATTTCGCTGGTGCGGCCCTTCATGACGCTCAATGGCGGTGCGGCGCTGGCGAGTGAGGACGGCACGGCGCTGATTCTCGTAGACACTGCCACGAACCTGCCGCGCCTGCTTGAAATCGTCCGCGCCTCGGACCCCGAGACCACCTATAAGCCGCCCGTGGCCTATCAACGCCGCAGCAGCACCGACCTTGGCGCGCTGGCGAGCACGCTGTCGAAGTTCATGGTGCGTTATGCCCGTGCGCGTTCGCTGGATGAAACAGAATTGGCGCTGACGTGGGACAGCTCGGCGCAATTGATCGTCGGCAACGTGCCGGCCGAGATGGCCCCGTTCATGGACGCTGCTGTAGATGCCGCCGACGCCGCGGCAAAGCAGCGCGCCGATGCCAAGGAAGCCGACGACCGCAGCTTCGTCACGTTTGACGTCGTTGCAACCGAACACCGCAACATCACCGCGATGGAATCGGGCCTGCGCGCGCTGTTTGGCCCCGAGGCAAACCAGGGCGACGCGCGTTTTGTGATCAAGGACGTCGATGCCGGGACGATGGTCGTGCGCTGCCGCAACTGGCTGGAACAAGGCGTGCGCGACGCGGTGAAAAGTTTAGGCTCGAAGTAATCCTCGAACCCAGAAGTGACATAGAGCGATGCAACCCTGCAAATGGGTCGCTTTTGCTCAATTTTTTCACCAAGTGTGCCGAACTACGTAATGGGTTGAGCCGTTTTGACACTCACGCCACGCATCGACTCGTTACGCCGCCGTAACAAAATCACGACCGCCGCCGCTTTGAGCCGATTCCCTGAAACCCGCTAAATAGAGCCATTTTTCGGCCACATTGCACATCGCATGTTGTTTAATTGAAGCGATGGTTGCAACGCCCGCAAAACATCGCGGGGTATCGGGAGCGGTATCATGCAGGGCAAATCCGGGCATTTCAAAACAGCGTTATTTCGCGCAGCCTCTACGTTGATCGTCGGGGGTTGCGCTTCGTTTGCGTCGACCGCGGCATTGGCCGAGGACGACGACCTTGTCGCGCGAAACATTCTTGCGTTGAGTTCGCCCATGGCGATCGAGCGCGAGGAAGCAAGCCGCGTCCTGGTTGATTACGATGGCAACATCGGCACGCAGTTGCGGCTGGCCTTTGACGAGGCTGCCGAGGCCGAGCAGCTCGAGATGTTCGAGATTTCGCGCCGCCGCAAGGACGACGCGTTGATGTTGCAGGCCGCGCGCGCACTGACGAAATCCGACGGGCAGTTCCGCGAAGCGGCCCGTGAATATCTCTACACCCTGGGCCCGGCCGAGATCGCCGCCGACAAACTGGAAAGCAACGAGCTCTCCGCGTGGCGCAAATTCGGCGAATACGCACGCCGCCGCCACGTCTCAACCGAACTGATCGAGTCCGTGCTCAAACCCGGTCGTTCGATTGCGCAGTTCGAACGCCTGCGCGATGCCGAGCCGTCTTACTTCGATGAGGACCTGCTCGGGGTGTTGAATCTACGCGAGGAAGTCGCCGAAGCGCTGAGCGACGCGGCCGCTGAAAGCGTCTCGCGCACGGCAAGCAGCGAGATGCGCCGCAACCTCAACTGGCGCCGCCTTGGCGCGTGCCAGGCCTTTGTACCCGCGATGGAATGGGTGCGTGAGGGCAAGGCGGGCGTTGTCCTGCGCCAAAAGCTGCGCGACTTTACCGAAGGTACGCTGGTCTCCGCGATTTCGGTGTTGCAGGATTTGCGTGCGGCTGCGGCGCGCGCGCTTGCCTTGAGCGACTCGGTGCTGGTGCTGCCGGGCCAGTTGCAGGCGGTGTACGCCGGGCTCGCAATTGAGCCGGAGGACCCGTACCTCAAGCGCATTGTCGAAAGCTCACGCATCGAGGTGGAAATCGAAATTGCGCTGTCGCGTTTCGGCCAGCCGGAAATGCTTGAGGAACGCATTGCGGCCATGCGCCGCCAGGTGACGCGCACCCAGGCGCCGGAAGCCGCCGTGGCGGCTCGCAGCGTGACCGACACGGAACTGCGCCTCCGTAACGACATCGCGTACCTGCTGCTTCGGAACGCCAGCTTCGCCGAGGCCGAGTCGGAGTGGAAGCAGATGATCGCCGACCTGAAGGTAACCCAGCCCGCCGCCAACGCCCGGCAGCGCGGAACTTTGTCTGCCATGTTGGGCGGTTTCTACTACAATCTGGCCTGTGCCCAGGGCCTTCAGTTGAAGGCCGAAAGCGGCCTGGAAAGCCTGAGACGCTCGGTAGAGGCGGGATATGGCGACTACGAATGGATGCTGGAAGACTCGGACCTCGACCACGTGCGTGCCGTCCCTGCGTTCAAGGACTGGTTTGAGGGCAACGCCCCTCCTAGCATCGTGGATCGCTTTAATTCTCGTTAGTGTCCTTTCCTCGACGCTCAGCGCCCAGGATGCAGCCGCCGGCCCCAGCTACGAGGGCGACGATTCGCCCTTTGCCAGCGAGCGCGCCAAGGCCATTTACGACCTGGACATAGACGACGCGCGCATGCGCGTACGCGCCATCCTCAAGGACGGCGGCAACGTCGGCGACCTTGTCGACGCGCTTGAGCTCACCGGCAGCCGCAAGGACAAGGCGGACATCCCGCTGATCGTCCCGTATATCACCGATGTGCAGCCCGAAATCGCCGCAGCCGCGCTGGATGCATTGCGCGCTTATGGCCGCCTTGCGCTTGAGACGGTCAACGCGCTGCCGGCCTCGGCCATCGATGCGCCCACGCGCAAGGAAATCAAAAACCAGTTGCTGAAGGACCACGTCCGCGCCTGTTGTACGCGCGACAGCGCGATCAATCGGTTCCTCCTCGATTACGAGGGCCGCGAGGCCGAGCTGTATTCGGTCAAGGAGGAGATCGACGACCTGATGATGGACATGCTGCGCGGCGTGGCGTCTGAAATCCGCAAGGACCTCAGCGGCATGCGTTACTACTACCCTTACAACCAGGAGGAAAACGCGTTTCTGCAAGTCGGCGCGCTGGCGGTATACGCCCTGAGCAAGCACCGCAAAGAGCAGCTCAAACGCGAATTCGCCGACATCATGGAAGACGCCGACGACTTCAACCAGAACTACTGGGGGGGTTATCGCCAGCTTACCAACGTCACGCTGCAGCTTTGCTATTTCTTCGGCGGTGAGGGCAAGAAGGAAGCCCTGCACCGCGTGATCAGCGACCTCGACGGCAGCCTGCGCTGGCAGCAGGACCCTTATTCGATCTCGATGATCCACATGCAGATTGCGGCGATCTACTTCAACGGCCTGAAAGAGTCGAACTCGGCGCTCGAACGCGTCGAGCAGGCCCTGGGCGCCAAGCCCGACGGCGGCGACATTTCAAGCTTTGCCCGGTACTTGCGCGCCCGCATCATGATGGAACAGAAGGACGAGGGCGGCGCGTTGCGCGAACTCGAGATGGCGCTGGAGTCCGATTCGCCGCCGCTGCTGGTGGCCATCGACAAGGCCTTTGCGCCGCTGCACAAGGAACGGCGATTTGGCGTGCTCGTGCGTTACTGCGAGCTTACCTCGCGGACGCTTCCTGAAAATCTGCGGCCCTGGAAGGCCGAGCCCTAGCTTGTTCACCCTGGGATTTGAAAACCCGTGGTTGCTGCTGGCGGCGATCCCGCTGGCTGTGGCCGTGACGTGGACGCTGACGCGCACCGAGTCGCCGCTGAGTTCGTTTCGCAGCGCAGCCGGCGGCGTCGGCCTCGTGGTCGGCGCGCTGTGCCTGCTGCTTGCGGCGGTACAGCTTGTCGTCGGAACCTCCAGCAGCGCCCGCACCGTGATCGTGCTGGTCGATCGCTCGCTTTCGGCGGGCAACGCCGCAACCGCGCGCCTGCCGGAGGTGCTTTCGCGCCTGACGCGCGACCTTGGCCCCGGTGACTACCTGGGTGTGGTTAGCTTTTCCGACACCGCGCGCATGGAGCTCGAGCCGCGGCTTGCCTCGCGAGTAAACCCCGACTTCGAATTGTCCCGCGCCCAGCCCTCGGAAGAAACGTGGGTGCGTGCGGCGCTCGAGCTTGCGTCGGTCAGCGGCGTGCCCGGCACCTCGGTCGAAGTCCTGTTGATCGGCGACGGCCACGACAGCAGCCAACGTTACGGCATGGACCTTCAGCGCGGTGCGCGCCTGGCCGGCGTGCGCGTCAGCGCGCTCAGCGTCGATTCGGAGCCGCTGCCCGAAGTCGCGATGGCCGACTTCTCCGCGCGGCTGGCGGGCCGCGAGGGCGCGGCGCTGGATGTCGCGTTTGTGCTGTACTCGACGGTGCGCCAGCGCGCCGCGTTTTCCGTGCGCATCAACGGCCAGCCCGCCGCCGAGCAGGAGCGCGACGTCGATGTCGGCCGCAACCCCGTCAGCCTGCGCATCCCGCTCAACTCAAGGCTGGCGAGTTATATCGTCGAAGTATCCGTCAATGCGCCGCAGGACACCTCGACGCGCAACAACAGCCTGAAATTGCCGGTCGCCGGGCCCGGCGAGGCGCGTGTGCTGTTGATTCATCGTAAGGGCGCGCCCGAAGATTCGCTGGAGCAGGTGCTGATGGACGCAGGCATGCGCGTGGTGATGAGCGACCCGTCTGCGCTGCCAAGCGACCCCCTCGAACTCGCGCGCTACCAGGCGCTGATCCTCAGCGACGTCGCCGCAACGGACCTGCCGTCGGGCGCGCAAGCGGTGATCGAGCAATTCACGCGCCAGGGTGGCGGCCTTGCCATGATTGGCGGCCCGCGCAGTTTCGCACCCGGCGGCTATTACGACACGCCCGTGGAACGCGCACTGCCGGTGACCTGCGACGTGACCGAACAGGGCCGCAAACAGATTCCCGCGCTGCTGATGGTGCTTGACCGCAGCGGCTCGATGAACATGACCGTCGGCGGCCGCACGAAAATGGAACTCGCCAACGAAGGTTGCGCGCTTTCTGTCGACCTCGCGCCCGCTGGCAGTTACTTCGGCATTCTCGCAGTCGACACCGGGCCCGATTGGGTGCTGAACCTCGCCTTGCTCAAGGACAAAAACGCGGCGCGCGGCCGCGCGATGTCCAACCACGTGGGCGGCGGCGGCATTTTCTGCGATGTCGCGATGACCGAGGCGCTTGAGGCTATACGCGGCGTGAAAGCAAACAGCCGCCACATTGTGCTGTTTGCCGACGGGTCCGACGCTGACAACCAGAAGGGCGTGATTGAGATGGTCGAGCGCGCGCGCCGGGACGAGCAGATTACCGTCAGTGTGATCTGCATGGGCCGCGGCGCCGACGTTGAGTTCCTGCGCGCCGTGGCCGGCGCCGGCAAAGGCCGCTTCGAGCTGGTCGACGACGCGAGCAGCCTGCCCGCGGTCTTTTCGCGCGAGACGGCGCAAGCCGGCGGCAATTACATCCGCGAAGATCCTTTCACGCCCGTGCTGGGTCAGCCCGGCGCTTTGACCGACGGCGTGACATTTACGCGCGAGCAGATTCTGCGCGGCTACATCGCGACTACCGCGCGCGGCCACGCCAACGTGCTGCTTTGGGCCGACGAGGACAAACAGCGCCCGCTGCTGGCCTGCGGCTATTACGGCCTCGGCCGTTCGCTGGCGTTCATGTCGGACGCGCGCGACCGCTGGGCCGAAAAGTGGCTGCGCTGGGAGGGCTACGCGAAATTGTGGCAACGCTGGATTCGCTGGCTGCTGGCGTCGCCGGGCGCGGTGCAGGGCGTCGAGGGGGAGTGGTCCGTGGGACGCGAGGGCCCTCAATTGACCCTGAGTTTCTTTGACGCCGCCGGTGAAGCGCGCACCTTGAGCCGCCCGCAGGCCGACCTCACCGCCCCTGACGGCAGCCAGTTCACGGCGCCGGTGCTCGCCGTCGGGCCGGGCCGCTATCGCGTCCAATTTTCGCACGCGGGCGCCGGCGTCTACGCGGCAACTGTCAGCGACCAGCCGGAGGGCCAGCCGCCGCAACTAGCCGCGCGCGAGCACCTCGTGTACGTGCCGCTGGATGAACTTCGCAAGCGCCCTGCTGATCTTGCGGCGCTGAATTCGCTGTGCAAAGCCACGGGCGGACGGCTGATCGCGCGCCTGGGTGATTTCCTTGGGCAGAGCGCGCAAAGCGTCACGCAATACACGCGCGGCGCGGACTACCTGCTGCCATTGGGCATTGCGGCACTGTTAATTTATTTGTCAGCGCGGCGCTTCCCGACCGCACGCCGGACCGCCGAGCGTCCGCGCCGAATGGCCGAAACGTCGGCGGTCAGCGCCGCCTACGAGCGCGTCAAACAGCGGCTGGAGGCCAAAGCCGAGCCGCAGATTCCCGCGTTTGCGCCGCTTGCCGCGCCTGCCCCCGCTCCGACCCCGGTCGTCGCGCCGCCCCCAGCCCCTGTACAGGACGGCGGGCTACTTGCGGCGGTGCGCAAAGCACGCAAAGATCGCAGCGGGGGTGGTGCGTGAAATACCTGCTGCTTGGAATCTGTGCGCTGTTGCTTGCGGCCTGCCCGACGCAGGGCAGCACGACCACGCGTCGCCCGGCGCTGGACAAACCCGCGATCGAGCCTGACGGTACCTTCTGGGACGCCGTCGCCGCGGCGGAAGCGGGCGACGCCAGGCGCTTTCAATACTTGCTGAGCGTGCGCTTCATGCATGAGTCGATCATGCCCGACATGCCGCGCAATTTCGGCAAAACCGCCGAAGACGCCGAGAAGGAAGAGCTGCGGCTGACGGAAGAACTGAAGCCGCACGCCGAGCGCCAGCGTAAACTTGCCGCGGGCTACATGAAGATGCTGCAGGACCGCATCGCCGGCAATTTCGTCGAGTGCGAGGCGCCGGTTTACCAGATTCAGTATCGCGGCGATTACAACCTGGCGCGCGGCCCCAACCACGCGCGGCTGACCGTGACGTTTCGCGTCAAGCGCGAGCCGCCCAAGGGCGTGCCGGCGGAACCGCACTCGCTGACGGTGTTGTTCGTGCAGGACTACGAAATGTGGCGCATCGACGGCTTCGAGCCCGACCCGCTCAAGGGTGCGTTTTCGCGGTAGGTTTTTCCGCGCCGGAAACATTTTCTTCCGCCGGCCAGGGCATGCCGTAGCTGCGTCTGGAAGGCGCAGCCACGTCTCTTCTGGCACCCCGTTTGCTTTTGCACGGGCATGAAAACCGCACTGCCATTTGCTTTGTTGTGCCTGCTTAGCGCCTGCGCGGCGGGAGTCCCTGCGCCAGCGCCGACGGTTGAGACCGCGCCGCCCAGGAAGGAAACGCTGGTGACACTGCCCGACCGCGGCGAACGCGCGTTGGTCGAGGCGTTGTTCGCAGCCGCCGCGAAGAAAGACACCGACGCGGTCGCGGCGCTGACCACGACGTTTTTGGCGCAGGAAGCTTCGGCGGTGCACGGCAGCGCCGAGGAGTGGCTGGACGGTTTTGCGGACGCGAAGCTTGACTTCGGCGCGCTGTACAGCCGCAACGGCGCGCCCGGCAGGTTTCAATCGGTGAAGGTCACGAGCGAAGGCGGCAGCGTCGACCTGGGATTCTACATTGTCGACGATCGCGGCTTGCAGGTCGACAACATCTTGTCGCTTCAGCCGGTGATCCCGGGTGCGACCGCTGCGGTTTACAGCTCTCGCGCGCACGTGTTGCGAGCGTTCTGGGCTTACTACGGCGCGCTGGTGGGGGTTGCCCCGGAGTTCTTGCCGGACCGTGCTGAGGCAGCCCCGGCGATCTCGCTGCGGTTGCGGTTGGCGAGCTGGCGCAGCAGCGTCCAGCCTGAGCTTCGGGCGCGCATGTTGCGCAACGGGCCCGAAAAGTGCCGCGAACATGTGCCGAACTATCTCGACCACATGGGCCGCGTGCTTGGCGACTTTTTTACGCCCCAAGTACGCGAGGCGAACCTGGTGGAGGGCCGCGCCGTTGTGCTGTTTACGCCGACAGATGCGGCGGCCGAAAAAGGCACGCGGCCGTTTTCGCTGGTCTATCGTTCAGGTTGGTGGCACGGCATGCAGGTGATAAGCGCCGAGCAAGAATGGAAGGGGCAGTAGGGACTTGCTGCCGCGTGTCCCTACAAGTTCTCTTCCATCGCGTTGAGGACGCGCAGGTTGATGAAGCCGCCCGCGAGCATGACCACAACCGCCAGCGCGATGATCCACCAGGCAAACTGGAAGCCGCAAAGCGCCAGCAGCACCGCGATGTCGCCCAGTGTCAGCACGCCGAGATAAACGCCGTTAACGAGGTTGCTGTCGAGGCGGAAAATCAGCCGCGCCACGGGCAGGCCCGCAAACGCAATCACCACCAGCGCCGACAGCATCACCAGAACGCGCCAGGTGACATCCCAGGCATTGGACCAGAAGCCGGGACCGGTCGCCGCCGGCGTGCTCGCCACGCGCGCGGCGCCGCTTAAACCCTCAATGTTCCAAGGCTCGGCGACGGTCGCCTTCTTGCGGTCTTCACTGTCCCGGACGATGCGCACGGCGATCAGGTCGCAGCGGCCGGAATCGGCGCCGGCCTTGACCGGGGCTTGCAGCGTCAAGACTTCGTCGGCTTCGGCCGCGCGGTCGAAGACCTTGGCGGGCTCGACGGGCTCCTCCTTGTTGCCAATCACGCCCTTGAAGATCGTGATCGCGCGCGATTCGAGGTCCGGGTCCGGCGGTTTGATCACCTTCAGGCCGGGCGTGGCGTTGAGGCGGCCAAAGGCGCGTTCGCGTTTTTCGCCGTGGCTGGTTTCGTCCTGCACGGGCATCAGTACGACGCGCAATTGCCCGCGCTTGCGGACTTCTTCTTCGTATCTGCCGGCGAGGCGGTTGAGCGCGTCCTCATAGGCCTCGCGCTCCAGCGGCTTGAGATCGTCGGGCGCCTTCAAAAACCACGACCAGAGGAAAAACGCCACGATGCCCAGCCCGGCGATGCCGATGCCGGTTGAAAAAACCTTCCAGCCGGGAATGGAGTTGAGCATGTTCGTTACGAGCCGCGAGCGCCGGCGAGCGGTCCGTTCAATGGGTTTTCAGGCCCGTAGCTCGCCACCGGCCACCGACTACTTTTTCTTTGGCTTGCGTATCGCCTCGGGAACTTCGAGACCGAGCGAGGTTTGTTCCCGTGTGTCCTCGTCGTCCTGCGCGCCGGAGCCTGTGGCCAGCACGGGCTTGGGCGCGTCCTTGGCCTGTTCGTCGGCAGTTTTCTTGAGGTGCAGGATCAGGATCTTCTCGGTCTTGCGGTCAGCGTGGATGGGCGAGCCCGCCTCGCTGAACAGGTTGTCCAGGCGCTTGGCGACTTCGCTGCCGAGTTGATTGACTTCGTCATCGTTGCGGGTGTTCTCAATGCGCGCGCGCAGGTCGGCAATCGCCGAAATTTCGCCGAGCACGTAACGCAACTTGTTGTTGACGCGGTCCATCTCGCGCTGTCGCGAAATCAAGAACGCGTCGCTTTCGTCCAGGCGTTTTCGCGTCTTTTCGCTTTCGCCCTGGATCTTCAGCATGGTCTGGTGGCGCTGGGCCGATTCCGCGCGCAGGGTTTCCATCTGCTTCTCGAGTTCGGACTTCTCGACGCGCCGGTTCTCTTCGCTGCGCGACAGTGCGTCGAGCAGGATCTGCTTTTCGTTGTCGGCGTTCTTGAGCCGGTCGCGAAGCAGCGACAGGTCGCCGCCAAGCTTTTCCTGGGCGTCCCTGGCGCGCGCCGTGTTTGCTGATGCGTCTTCGTCGGCCGCCAGCAGTTTTTGCTCGGCGTCCATCAGGCGCAGCTCGGTTTCCGTGATGCGCTTGCGGTATTCCTCGGTCGCCTTGCGCAGGTCTTCGTGCTCGCGCGCCAGTTTGTCGAAGTCATAGCGCAGGTTCTTGGCTTCGCTTTCGGTGCGGTCGCGTAAGGTCGATTTCTCGCGCACTTCCGTGCGCAGGTCGCCGAGTTCGCGCTCGCGCTGGTCCAGCGAGGCCTTGAGCCGCGCCGAAGTCTCGCGGTGGTGCTCGAGGGAATCCTTCAGCTTGCCGGAGTCCTCGTTCATGCGCCGTTCGCGGTCGGCGATCTGGCGGAAGCGCGATGATTCATCATTAAGCTGTTTGCGCAGCTCGGCCTGCTGCTTCTGGAGGTCCGCCACCTGCTTCTGCAAGTCGGCGGCCTGGCGCTGGGCGCTTGCGGCGTCGGCGCGCATGCGGTTGAGCTCGGCCTCGTTGCGCGCAATGACCTGCTGGCGCTCCTGCGAATTCTTGTCGGCGATGGTGGCCTGCGCCGCAACTTTGTCGAAACTGACCTTGAGGTCGCGCAGGCGCTGCTCGGCGTTGGCGATCTTGACGTCCTTTTCGGCGACGCGCTGCTCAATTTGCTGCACGCGCAGGTCGGCCTCGACGGCGCGCTGCTCGGCCTCGGCGAGGCGGCTTTCGGCTTCGGTGAGCAGGCTTTCAGCCTGGGCAAAGCGGTCGGCCTCGGCGCGCATGGCGGCGGATTCGGCTTCGAGCATGCCCATGCTCTTCTGTGCGCCGTTGAAGCGCTGTTCGCTCTCGACGAGCTCCTTGCGCATGCCGTCGAGCGTGCTGTTCATCTCGGCCAGTTGCGCCTCGGCCTGCTGCATGACGGCCTGTTGCTCCTGGACCTTGAGGCGCAGGTCTTCGATGGTCTTGACGGCTTCGGCCTGCTGGGCCTCGTGCCCGGCGAACATTTCCTCGCGCTGGGCTTCGCTGACCGCCGCCTGTTCCAGCGCGTGGGTGAGTTCCTCGGACAGCGCGGCCTGTTGCTGGCGCAATGCCTCGATCTCGGCGGCGGGCGCGGAGTCGTTCTCGAGGCGGTTGAGCCGGTCGCGCACTTCACTGAGCGTCAACTGCAACGCGTTCTTGGCTTCTTCAAGCGCCAGCGATTGTTCGGTGAAGTTGCGTTCGGTCGCGTGCAGGATTTCCTCGACATCGCCCTTATCACGCAGAGCTTGCTCAAGGCGCGCGTTGAGCTGGTCGGCGTGCGTGCGGGCCTGGGCGAGTTCATGGCGCAGGGGCGCAACCTGGGCCTCCACTTGTGCGGCTACGGCCCGCGGGTCAGCCTGGCGCGTCTCAGCCACGGGCGCGAGCGCCGGGCTGCTTGCGGTCATCAGCGCGCCAAGGCGGCCGCTGCGCGAGCTTGCGGCGGCGACGCGCAGGATCATCTGGCGTTCGCGCGCGATTTCGTCCAGCACGTCGTTGAGCGGCAGGGACCAGTCGACGAGGTCCGGGTTGGCGCCCAGCAGCGGCGTCACCATCTGCGCGAGTTCGGTCTGCCAGCGTTCGTCGGCCAATGCGCGAAGGTTCTGCTCGAGGCGGCGCTGCGCCTCGCCGCGATTGCGGCCCTCGAGGTTGAGTTCGGCGGCAATTGCCATCACCACGCGGCCCAGGGCTTCGGCGTCCTCACGGGCGTAACGCAGGTTCTCGTCGGCGTTAGCGACGGTGTCGGTCGCGTCCTGGCCGCGAAGTTCGCGGGCGGCCTCCCGCGCCGCGGCGGAGCGACGCTCAGCGGCCGAGAAGTGCGAAACTGCGCGCAGGTAAAACGCCGCGATTGCGGCGACCTGGAATTGGCTTTCGTTGGCGTGGCAGCGCCAGAGGCTTGCGGCGAAGTGGAAAACGGTATCGGGGTGCGGCGGCAGGCCCACGAGGCCGTAGACCTGGGAGCAATGACGGCGGACTGCCTCGCCCGAGCCGTTGAACTGCTCGAATTCGACCAAAGGCAGATCGAGAATTGCCTGTTCAGTCATTAAATCACCCGGCGCACCAATCCGACCAGTATAGCTAAATCGGGGCGCAAATGGGGTCGAAGACGGCAGTTCGGTAGTGCATCAGTTTGGCCGAATGCCTTTCGTAGCGCGGGCGTCTCGCCCGCAGTCGCGGGCCAAAGGCCTGCGACGATTGCGGCCAAGATGGCCGCGCTACCCGCAGGCTGGAAGCCTGCATCAATCAAACTGACCC
>JADLAK010000004.1 GCA_020848275.1 Planctomycetota bacterium | reverse complement strand
TAGGTGGCGCGGACATTCCTGTCCGCGGTGGCGAGCTTTGCGAGCCACAATTCGACCGGCTACGCCGGTCGGGCGGACAAGAATGTCCGCCCCACAACTGCTCAGAATATATGTAGGACCGCTTAGCGAAGTTTGTTGGCGAAGTCGCGAATGTTGCCCATGGCCTTGGCAATGGATTCGTCGCTGACGGCATAAGACAGCCGGAGGAATCCCGGCGCGCCGAATTCGCCGCCCGGCACCACCGCAACCAGCGCCTGCGCCAACAGGGCCTCGCCGATCTTGGCGTCGTCACTCAACAGCACGTCGCCCGCACGCTTGCCGACCCAGCCGCGCACATCGGGGAATACGTAAAAGGCTCCGCCGGGCTTGGCGCACTTCACGCCCGGCATCGCATTCATCGCCTCAACGACCATGTCGCGGCGCTTGCGGTAGCACTCGCGCCACTGCGGCAGCTCTTCCGGGTCCTTTTGCAGGGCCGTCAGCGCCGCAAGCTGGCTTAGCGTCGTCGGGTTGCTCGTGGAGTGGCTCTGCAGCGCGATCATGGCCTGGATGATGTTTTTTGGCCCGCCGGAATAGCCGATGCGCCAGCCGGTCATGGCATAAGCTTTGGCCACGCCGTTTATGGTAACCGTGCGCGCATAAGCGTCGGGCGAAACCGCGGCGAAACTGACGTGGGTGCCTTCGTAGACCAGTTTTTCGTAAATCTCGTCGGAAATCACGACGATATCGGTGCCTTTCAGGACGTCGGCGATCGCGCGCTGCTGCGCTTCATTCCAGACCGTGCCGGTCGGGTTGCTTGGCGTATTGACGAAAATCGCGCGCGTGCGCGGCGTGATCGCCCTCTTGAGCGCTTCAGGCGTCAGCACAAAGCCAGTTGTTGACGTGTCAACAATGACCGGCTTTGCGCCCAGGAAGTTCAACATCTCCGGGTAACTGACCCAATATGGCGCGGGCACGATTACTTCGTCGCCGTCGTCGACGACCGAGGCGATCGCGTTAAAAATGCTGTGCTTGGCGCCGCAGGAAACGATGCACTGGTCGGTTGCGTATTTCAGGCCGTTGTCGCGCTCGAACTTTTTGGCCACGGCCGTGAGCAGCTCGGGCAGGCCCGCCGCGGCGGTGTAGCGGCCGGCTTTGCCGCCCTTTTCGATTTCGGCAATTGCGGCCTTGCGCACGACCGCGGGCGTTTCGAAATCAGGCTCGCCCGCGGTAAGCGGGATCACGTCTTTGCCCTGCTCACGCAGCGCCCGGGCCTTGGCGGTCAGCGCCAGCGTGACCGACGGTTTGATGCGCTGCACGCGCTTGCTTAGTTTGATGTTCAATTCCGGCATCGCTCACTCACAAAGAAACACATCTCAAGCACCGCAACAGCCGGCGCGAAGAAGCGAAGAAAAGCGCCACAAGGCCGCGAAGAACAAATATGTGGTAAAGAATTTCGCGGTCTTCAGTTGTTCCTTCGCATCTTCGCGCCGTTTTGTCTTTCCTAAGTTCTGCCGTATCGGCGTTCGTCCGCCGTTATCGGCGGTTAAACCTAATCAATCTTGCCTGTTTTCTTCATCTTCACCGACGAATCCACCAACGCGTAACTGCCCACCATCTGCGCGTATTGCGTGTGCTGCTTGACGTCTTTCATCGCCGCAATTACATGTTCATCGGTTGCGCGGCCGGGAAACTCAAGAGCCAGCAGGTACTGCCATTTGTTCGTGCGCGTGGTCGTGTTGCCCATCAGGTGCACGTTAAGGTCGTAGTTCTTCATCACGGCCATGATGTTGAGCAGCGCGCCCGGCTTGTGCTTGAGCTCTAGCAAAATCAGCGTGTGGGCTTCGCCGGCCTCGACGGGCGGGACCACAAGGTGAGGCCCCAGCGCCGCAAAGCGCGAGATACTTTCGCGCTCGGTCTGGATGCCGCGTTGCAGCACCGCCAGCCCGTAGATTCCAGCCCCGAAGTCGCCGCAGACCAGGGCTTCCGCGGGGTCGCGACGTTCCATCATGGCCTTGGCGCACGCGGCGGTGTCAAAGCGCGTGATGATATCCACGCCTTCCATGCGCTCGAGGTAATCCTGGCACTGGGCGATTACGGTGGGATGGGCGAACACGCGGCGTATCTGCGCGGCCTTGGCGCCCTTGTGGCCCGCGAGGTTGTAGACTTCGGCCAGGCGCGTCTCGGCCGTGATGAACGCGCGAGCATGGCGCAGGAAGTCGAGCAAACGGATGTTCGGGCCGGTATAGGTGTTTTCGATGCGGGCGACGGCGATCTCGATGCTGCCGTCGGTCAGGGCGTCGAACATCTGGCGATAATTGTTGAGCGATACCGTGTGGATGTCCTCGTGCGCGTACAGCACCGCGGCGGCGGCTTCGGCAAAGGACCCACGTTCACCCAGATATCCGATCTTCATCTTGGTGTCTCGCCATCCATGGCTCGCCACGTAACTGCCACGCGGCCCCCTGCCGGGCTCGGCCGCGCTCGCCATACATGGCTCGAATTCAGCCCCGATCGCGCGACCTGCCCAAATGACGCGCGGCGCGCCCCCTCTTTCCGCTACTTGCCTGCGAAATCCCTGGCCCAGTATTTTAAACCGCCCTTGACCACGTTGGGCGCCGCCATGCCAAGGCCGCACAGGCTGCCCTGCATCACGCCGTCTGCCAGCTCGTTGAGCAGCGGCTGCTTCGCGCCGAGCGTCGCCGGTTCGTCCAACATTTCGTTGATCTTCACACAGCCAATGCGACAGGGGCTGCACTTGCCGCAGCTTTCGTCTTCGAAGAAGCCCATTACGTTGCGCGCGACATCGAGCATCGAATGCTCGTCCGAAATCGCCACCACGGCGCCCGAGCCCAGCATGCTGCCGGCCGCCGCCAGCGGTTTGAAATCCATCGGCGTGTCCAGCAATTCCGGCGGCAGCGGCGACGAACTCGCGCCGCCGGGGATGAAGGCCTTGAGTTTCTTGCCGTCGCGCATGCCGCCCGCGTGTTTAAAAATCAACTCCCGCGCCGTGACGCCGACCGGAAGTTCATAGTTGCCGGGCTTGGCGACGTCACCGGAAACGCTGAACAGGCGCATGCCCTTGCAGCCGTTGACGCCAAGCAGCGCATAAGTCTCGGCGCCATTGAGCAAAATCCACGGCACGTAGGCAAACGTCTCGACGTTCGAGAGCAGCGTCGGCTTGCCTTTAAAACCTTCGTTGGCCGGAAACGGCGGCTTGGTGTTGGGCTCGCCGCGCTTGCCCTCCAGCGAGTTAATCAGCGCTGTTTCCTCGCCGCAGATATACGCGCCGCCGCCGTGGCAGACCTCGATGTCGAAGTGTTTGCCGCTGCCCGCGGCGTTTTTGCCGAGCAAGCCGTCCTTGCGCGCTTCCTCAAGCGCCTTGGCAAAGGCCTTGGCGGGGGCGCGGTAGTCCGGCCGGATGTAGATATAGCCCTGCGTGCAGCCCGTGGTCAGCGCGCCGATTAAGGCGCCCTCGATGACCGCATGCGGGTTTTCCGTCAGCAACTGGCGGTCCTTGAACGTACCTGGCTCGGATTCCTCGGCGTTGATGATGAGGTATTTCGGGCTCGCCGACGCGTTTTTAACTGTGTCCCACTTGACCCCCGCCGGAAAGCCTGCGCCGCCGCGGCCCGACAGGCCTGACAGCTTCAGTTGGTCGATGACCTTGTCCGGCCCCAGTTCGAGGGCTTTCCTGGCGGCCAGGTAGGGCGGTTTAGCGGCGGGCACATTCAACAGGATGTTCATGTTGGGCACTCTAACAGGCGCAAAGGCCGCTGCAATCGCTCAAGGCCGGGGGTTGATGCGCCTGGCGCCTAACGTCGCTGTGGCATCAAGCACGTCGACGAACATCCGCAGGGTCTCTTCGCGCGGCAGGCGATAGTGGCAGGTCTCGGCAGGCGTCTTGGCGGCTCGCGCCGCGCGAATCAGCTCCGTCAGCCACGTGCTGCCGTCAAACATTTGCGGCAGCACATCCGGCAGCGCGAGCTCGGCGAAGTATTTTGCCCGACCGTCCAACACCACACGTTCGACGTTCACTGCGGCGTCGCCCTCGGCCCTGTCCTTGAGGCCCAGCGAAATATCCAGCAGCCGCAACGTCGGCCCCAGGGCGTCCATCAGCACCAGGTACGACAGCGGGCAACGAAACTGCGCCTGCATCTCACGCACCGCCAGCAAGCGGTCCCATGTGCAGGTGCTGTCGGCGGCAATCACGACCTGGAGTTCCGAGGTCGAACTGTTCAGGTCGATGCTTTGCTCTGACGCCTTGCGCATGGCGGCGCGAAGACCGTCCTCGTCGCCCTCAACCCACGCCGCATCGGCGCGCCCGCGCCAGGCGACCTTCTTGTCCTTTTCCAGTGCAATCACCAGCAGCGGCAATTTGTCATCGAGGGTTGCGGCTGCCGGCAACCGCGACGCCGCCAGGCTTGCCAGGAACCAATAATCGCCCGAAACAGGCGGCGCGATGCGTTTAGTAACACCAAAGGGGTCGGGGTAGGCCTCGAGCTTGCGTGTGGGCGGCTGGGCCGGGGCGATTTGGCGGCGGTCGAGCGTCTCGGGCAGGCATTCGACCAATGGCACGCCCATCGCGGCCATCTGGTTCAGCGCCGTCTCGAAGACCTCGACCGTCGCTTCCTGGTCGAGGTCGAGCTGCAGGCGCTTAATGTGCGTGTGGCGTTCCATGGCGTGGTCGACGAGTTGAATCCCCCACTCGGCGCCCGCGGCCCGCGAGTTGAAACTGTTGTCCAGTATCGCCAGTTGCGCCTCCGCCGCGCCCGCGGCCCATGTCAGGCGCGCGGTGGTCTTTGCGGTCTCGGGGGGAAGCGTGTAACCGATGTCCGCCTCGCGGTCGTAGCCGATGTGCAGCGGGAACAGCCGCAGCACGTCGTGCTCGGCGTCGCGTGTGACAAGGTAAACGTTGGCGACGCGCGTGTTGACCGCCAGCCGCTGCACGCCCAAAAACGCGCGCATGGGCGCGCGCCGATCAACCAGCGCGAGCACCACGGCGTAACTTGCGCCCACGCCCTCGTTCCAGTGTTCCTTGCCAACGCGCTGGAAGTTCGCGCCCAGCGACTCGAGGCTCATGGCGTCGAACTTGCCCTCTCGCAGCAGCGCCGTGCCGCCGTCTTTGTCGACGCGCACCACGAGTTGCGCGTCCTTGATCGCGCAACGAAACGCCAGCGTGTTGCCGTTGTTTTTCGCCGCAAGCCGCCAATAGGCGCTGATGTCCGGCCACTGCAAGTCTGCGCCGTAAGCGCCGACGTCAAATGACGCCAGCGTGCGGGGTTTGATGCCGGGCGTGTTGGCGGGCGCGTTAGGCGCGGGGCTGCAAGCGAAAAGCGCCAGTGCAATCACTGGCGCCCAGGCCTTCAGCCGCCGCGAAGAAATCAGTGGCAATGGTCGTGTTCCCCGCAGCATTCGTCCGACGCCGGCTTGGCGTTCAGCGCCTTAACCCATTCGAGCTTGAGTTCGCCCAGCAGGTTCTTCAGGCTCTGGTCTTCTTCGGGCGAAAGGTTGTTTTTCGTCTTCTCCTGGAGCATCGCCAGTGTGTCGACGATGAAGCGTGCTTGCTCAAGGTCCTGGTGCACTTCGTCGCTGACCGGGTCCTTCACGACGCCCAGGAAGATCAGCGCCTGCGTCGCGAGGCTGGCGCAATGCAACATGAAACTCACGGGCGGAAGGTCCGTCTCGCGGCGCACGCTCTTCTTAAGCTCGCTGTCGAGCTTTTCTTTGTCGCGGTGGACCTTGTCCTTCCAGTCCGAGTCGATGATCAGTTTTTCCTGTGGCATGGTTTCCCTACTTGTTCGAGCCCCCGGCCATGTGGCGCCGCCGGGCTTCCATGATGCGTTCACTCGGGTCGCCGGCTCCGCGCTTGGCGCCCATCAACAGGTCAAGGTCGCCCAGGATCATGTCGCAGGCCAGCTCGTCGGGCCCCTGGTACACCCAGTCGGCCTCCATGAAATCCGCGGGCGAGCGGATATCGTTGAGTTTCTCGCGGCGTATGGCAACGCCGATGCGCGTGATTTCAAGGTCGCCCTTCTTGCGGGCTTCTTCCTTTTCGTCCCAGGCCTTGCGCTCCTCCGCCGTCATGGGCTTGTCGGCCTTGGCCAGCGGCTGGAATTCCTCCGGCGCGCGGTCGGTAAAGCGCGTGATGACCTTCACGTAGGCGCGGCGGCGAATATTGTTGCCGGGATAGATGCTGCCGGTCTGGCGCAGGTTCCACTTGCTCTCGAGGTAAACCTCGGGCTCGTGGGCGGCGATTTCCTCGACCTTGACGACTTCATAGCCCTGTTCGGCCAGCACCGACACGACACTGTTGTAGGCCTCTTCGCGGCTGACCTGGAAGTCCTTGAAGACGTACTCTTTGTACTCAGCGCAACCGGCCAGCGAGAGCAAGGCCAGTGCGGCGATCAGAAGTAAATGGGTGCGGCGCAAGCGTGATCCTCTGCGGGGACTGCCAAGGGAGCTGGATTGTAGCGGTCTCGCGCCCGCCCAACAAGGTTCGCAGCAGTGAACCAGAGCCCCTTGCGTCAGCAAGTGTTGTTGTAAAAAACACCGGCCGCTTACGCAGCGGGCTCCGGTTCAGTACACTGCTCGCGGCAGGGGCCACAACGAAACCATGAACCGACTCTTTGCCCAAAGCGGCATCGCGGACATCATTGATAAAGTGGAGCGCGGCCAGCGCCTGGGCGGCGACGACGGCCTGCGCCTTATGGAAACCGACGACATTGCGGCGCTGGGTTATGCCGCCAACCTCGTGCGCGAGCGCATGCGCGGCGATGTCACGACCTACATCGTCAACCGCTACCTGCATTATTCGAACGTCTGCTGGGACACCTGCAAGTTCTGCAGCTTCTACCGCAAGCCTGGCGAGCCCGGCACGTTCACCAAGCCGCTGGCCGAAATCTTCAAGTGGGCCGAACAGTTCGCGGGCCAGGGCGTGCAGGAGATGCACATCGTCGGCGGCCTGCACCCGAGTTTGAAATACGACTATTACCTCGACCTGCTGCGCGGCCTGAAAAAGATCCTGCCCGACACGGCGCTCAAGGGATTCACCAGCGTCGAGGTCGACTGGTTCTGCCGCATCGCGCGCAAGTCGCTCGATGTAGTGATTCGCGAACTCGTCGACGCGGGGCTGGACAGTTTAACCGGCGGCGGGGCGGAAATTTTCGCCGACCGCGTGCGTGACATCCTGTGCCCCAACAAAATCCGCGCACGGCGCTGGTTCGACATCCACGAGGCCGCGCACAAGCTTGGCCTCAAGACGCAGGCGACGATGCTCTACGGCCACATCGAAACCAATGCCGAGCGCGTCGACCACATCCTGCGCATCCGCGACTTCCAGGACCGCACAAACGGCTTCCAGGTTTTCATCCCGCTCGCCTACCACCCGGAAAACAATGCCCTGCGCGGCGTGCGCCGCGCCGGCGGCATGACCGATTTGAAGGTTTATGCCGCCAGCCGCCTGCTGCTCGACAACGTGCCGCACATCAAGTGCTATTGGATCAGCGCCGGTTTGAAGCTCGCGCAGGTGGCGCTCGGCTACGGCGTGGACGACCTCGACGGCATCGTCTACGAACACGAACGCATCTTCCACGATGCCGGAAGCAATACGCCGCAGGAAGTCGGCGAGGCCGCCCTGCGCGCCATGATTGCCGAGGCGGGCCGCGCGCCGTGCCGGCGCGATTCGCGCTATAACCTGCTTGAGACCGTAAACGCCTGACGATGGAGACGAATATGCGCTGGACGATGATGCTGGCCCTCTTGTTGCTTGCGATGGCGACTGTTGGTGTCTACGCCCAGGCCGAGACCAAGCCCGCTCCCGAAACGACCGCCGAAGAGAAGGCCAAGGCCGCGGAAAAAGCCGCGGCCGACAAAGCCAAGGCCGACGCTGACGCGAAAGCCGCGGCTGAGAGGAAAGCCAAAGAAGAAAAAGAGGCGACCGAGGATGTCGGGCTGACGGCAACCAAGGGTGACTTGACCGACTTCATCAAGAAATACCTGCCCGGCGTTGACCCCGCCGGCGCCCACGACTTCACGAAAATCCAGAGCCCGACTGACCCGCAAAAGCGCTTCGAATACACCCACCAGATGGGCCGTCTGCTTCAGTTCTATGTCAAGCAGCTCGACATGGGCGCGACGTTCTCCAAGCACTTCGACGCGCTCTCACGCACCGAGCTCAAGGACCAGCCGGTTTTCATGACGCTGTACGCCATGCTGCTTATCTCGTTTCCGCCGGGCCGCCCCAACGTGCTGGAGGCCGAGGACCTGCTCAAGAACGCCGCCAAGGTCGCGGACAATTACGAATACCCGAATTACCTGCTGGCCCGCATCCTGATGGCGCGCCACGGCAACCGCCGCCCGCTGATGGAGTACGTCGAACGCACGCTCAAACTTCGGCCCACATTCGTTGACGCCAAGCTGCTCAAGGCCGAAATCCTGCTCGACCCCGACGCCGGTGACACCGCCGCGGCGATCAAGCTCATCGAGGAAACACTGGCGCTCGACAACACCGATGTCGAGGACTTCGTCCAGGCCACCCAGCTTTACGCCATCGCCACCAGCACCGACCAGCTTGTCGCCAAGGTTGAGGAACTGCTGAAACGGCCGAGCCTCGAGGCGCGCCGCCGCGCCCACGCGCGCGCCGTCGCCGCGCAGGTGCTGGCGCAGGCGGGCAAAATCCAGGAATCGCTGCCGTGGATGGACGCGGCCATCCAGGACATCGACACCAAGCAGGACCCGCGTTTTGCCATTATCGCCCGGCACTTCCTGGGCAAGGCCAACGCCGACCTCGCCATCCAGTTGCGCCAGCGCGACCCGAAATTGACGGGCGAAAACCGCAAGGCCTACGAGCTGCTGGTGCTCACAGCCAAAAACTACTACGAGCTTGCGGCGACCTATGAAAAAGACTTGCTGCCCGCGGACATGCGCGGCGAACACGCCGAACATTACGTCATCTTCCTCGATGTGTCGTTGGAAGAACCGGAGCTTGCGGTCAAGTGGCTGACGGACTATCTCGACAAGACCACGCTCTCGGGCAACTGGCGCACGCGCTTGGAGCTCGTGCTGCTGAGCATGCGCGCGCGCACTTCCAGCGACGAAGCCATTGTGGTCCGGGAACTTAAAGATCGCCGCGAAAAGCAGGACACCGACGGCCTCGCGCGCGCCCTGGCGCTGTTGGCGGGCCGCGTGCGCAACGGCAACCCACCCAAGAGCGGCGAGCTGCTGAATGAACTGCTCGAACTTCTCAATTACACAGATCGCAGCATCGTCGCGATGGCGGGGCGGCTTGCCGCCGAGGGCGGCCTAAGCCGCGGCGGCGACGACATCGCCAAAGTCGGCGAAGCCCTGGGTCGCCGCCTCGAAAAAGAGACGGAATGCGTCAATGACGAGCAGGTCCAGCTTCACAAACTCATGGCGCAGGCGCTTAGACGCCTTGGCAGCCGCAAAAGTGAGGCCCGCGCCGTGCGCCACCTGGAAACGTTGTTCGCCAAAGTGGTGGGGCGTACGCCCGACGAACTCCTGAGCGTGCTGATGGAGTGGCTCGACGAGGATTACCTCGAAGCGCTGACCAAGGCGATCAAGGACTCCGATGTGACCGTGCCTGAGAGACTCGGGACGTCGGCGCGCCGTGACCCGGCGACCGTGCGCGAGTACCTCACCAATCTCGCCAAGGCGCTGGACAAAGCCGCGGGGTAAACATCCCTGTCGCGGTAGTCGCTTAGAGCATTTTCAAGATTACCGTGCCGGTTTCTGCTTGCGGCGAGCATCGCATCTCTGCGTCGCGCTCGCTCAGCGTGGCTTCCAGCCACGCCGTCGCTCGCGCTTCTTGATCTGCTCGCTCGGC
>JADLAK010000003.1 GCA_020848275.1 Planctomycetota bacterium | reverse complement strand
TAGGTGGCGCGGACATTCCTGTCCGCGGTGGCGAGCTTTGCGAGCCACAATTCGACCGGCTACGCCGGTCGGGCGGACAAGAATGTCCGCCCCACAACTGCTCAGAATATATGTAGGACCGCTTAGCTACGCACGTTTGCGCGTGGCCGTGTGCTTCTCGTAATCGACAATTTCGCTGTCGAGATCCTTGTCGGCCGCCCGTGACGACAGGGCGACGTACAGCACGCGTAACATCACCAGCGTGCTGATGACCGTGATTCCGATGCCCGTGATTGCAATGAGAGTGTCCATGGCAGACGTCCTTGTAGCCGCTGCCCGGTCGCCTGATTTTACCAAAAAACAAAGCACGCCGGGGAAAATCGGCGTGCTGCGATCACGAGTGACAGTGACCCGAAATCTTAGTGGTGCGCTTTTTCTTCAGCGGGCTCGGCGTGGTCGCCGCCGCCGAACTGCGAACTCAGGGCGACAAAAAGAATTGTCGAGAAAATCAGGCTGCCGCCAATGATGTGGATGAGACCGCCGACCGCTGATGGATCCATGTTGTTTTCCTGTGCCTGCCCGAAAAGAAGATTATGCGTGAAAGTCGCGGGGCTGATAAGGGGTCAGGCGCGTTTTTTGTATCCCTGCAATAACAACCGAAAGGCTACTGCGTCGCGAAGACACAAAGAACCGCAAAAACAAAGATTGCGAAGTTAGCGCATCCTACTTCGTTATGCTGACGAAGAAATTCTGGGGCTGCTGCCGGGCGTTCGCTCTCCGCGAACTCCGCGTTTAAATGCCCTTGCCTTTTCTTCGTACCTTCGTGCCGGCTGTTGCCTTTTGCTTTTGTTACGCCGTCGCGGGCTGGGCCTTGTTGGCATGGATCGCGATCTGCTGCGCCACCCGCGACGCCATCTCTCTGAGCGCAACAGAGGCCGGGTCATTGGGATGCGATATTAAAATCGGTTTGCCGCTGTCGCCCGAACGCACGACTTCTTCCGTGAGCGGGATTTCCCCGAAGTAGCTGATGCCGTACTTCTCGGCGCAGCGTTTGCCCGCGCCCTTGCCGAAAATCTCGGCCTTGTGGCCGCACTTGCCGCACACGTGATAGGACATGTTCTCGACTACGCCCAGCACGTGGATGTGGACGGTGTTGAACATGCCAATGGCGCGTTTGACGTCGGCCAGCGCGACATCCTGCGGCGTGGTCACGATCACGGCCTGCGCGCTAGGCACCATGCGCGAAAGCGAGAGCTGCACGTCGCCGGTGCCGGGCGGCAAGTCGACGACGAGGTAATCGAGCGCGCCCCATTCCACCTGGCCCAGGAACTGGCGCAGGGCGCTATCGAGCATCGGCCCGCGCCACACCACCGCCTGACCTTCTTGAAGCAGAAAGCCCATCGACATCAGTTTCAGGCCGTATTTGACGTGCGGGATAATGCGCTGGTCTTCGGTGGCGACCGGCTGTTCGTGGATGCCGAACATCGTCGGGACGCTGGGGCCATAGATGTCGGCGTCGAGCAGGCCGACTTCCGCGCCGTGCTGCGCCAGCGCGTTGGCCAGGTTGGCGGCAACGGTGCTTTTGCCCACGCCGCCTTTGCCCGCGCCGACAAGGATGATGTTTTTAATGCCGGGGATCAGGTCGGATTGAGTCAGGTTGGTGGCGCTGGTGTTGGCCGACCAGTTGAGTTTGATTTCCCCGGGATTCAGGTTTTTCTTTATCGCCGCCGTGACTTCGTTGCCGATCTGGTCCTTGAGGGGGCAGGCGGGCGTGGTCAGCTCGACGGTCAGCTCGATTTTGCCGCCGTCGATCTTGATGTTCTTGATCATGCCAAGGTCGACGAGATCCTTGTGAAGGTCAGGATCCTGTACGCCTTTTAACGCGTCTTTGACGGCTTGCTCGGTGAAGGCCATTGCTCTCTCTTTGAAACGGCGTTTTGCGTCGGTCGCCCGTCAGCAAACAATCGTGGACCGCGCCTGTCCAGTTAGCTAACAGGCTGCAACCGCCGAAACGTCCCTAAATCAGGCGGACAGTTACAGCAGTTCGAGCAGTTGTTCGGCGGTTAGTTCGCAATCGCGGAGTATCCGCGTAAGCAGGCCGGGGCCGATCGTTTCACCGACGTGAATCGGGACAACGGTTGAACGCCCGTCGGCATGCCGAACAAAATGGTGGCTTCCCTTGACGCGGATGACGCGAAAACCGGCACGCTCAAGCGCGGCCAGCAGTTGCTTTCCACGGATGCGCGGCAGCTTGCTCATGCCGCTACAGTGATCCGCTGGACGCCCACGAATTCGGACCGGCCGCCGCCGCCTTCGACTTCAAGACAAAGCTCGATGGCCTCGCGGATGCGCGCCATCAACTTGTCGAGGCTTTTTGCCTGGCTGTGACAGCCGGGCAGTTCAGGCACCGAACCGACAAAAAAACCTGCCTCATCACGTTCGATGATGACATTGAAGGTCCGAGGCTCGGGTTGCTTGTTCTTCATGTCCGGATTGTACCTCCTTCCGCTTGCCAAGTTCAGACCCGCCTTTGCTGCAGAAATTGGCCCCTGATTGCCGATAGAGCGATCAGGGAGACTGCCGCGTGTTTGAAGCGAAATTAAACTACCTGATTTGCGGCGTGGCGCTGGTGTTTCTCCTGCTGCTAGGCCGCTTTGCGTTCCTTCAGGTCAACCAGCACGAGCGCTACCTCGAACGCAGCCAGGACGGCCGCACCCGTATCGAACTGTTGCCCCCCGACCGCGCCGACATCTACAGCGCCGACGGCAAGCGGCTTGCCCACTCCGAAACCGTCTGGGACATCTACCTCGATTACGAGGCCTTTGCGGCGCCGCAGACGCTGGCCCTGCGGGCCACGCGTTCCCCCGACATTTACGACCTCGACGCGGTCGAAAAATTCCTCGCGAAGTCGGTGAAACCGCTCGAAACCGCCAAACTCGCCGCACCGGCCGGCCGCCGCCGCTTCTTCCTCAACTGGCAACTGCGCAAGGACCCCGTTGCGCGCCGCGACCTCGAAATCTGCGCCGACCGCCTCGGCGTGTTGACCGGCCTGACACGCGAAAGCCTGCTGGCCAAACTCACGCTGATCGAAAACGAAGTCGACGCGTTGATGCCGGCGGACCCAAAAACCGCCAAGGGCGGCGACATCAACGCCGCATGGCTGCGCGCAGATCCCGCCGTCGGCGATACCGAGTATTGGTCAAAAGTACGGCGCTACCCGCGCAGCCTCGCCTTTGAGCCCGTGCTCGCCGCGCGGCTGGCCTGGGCGCAGCGCGAAGCCGAATTCCTGCGCGTGCTGGCGGCGCGCGCCGAAGACGCGACGCAGCTTCGCGATCTCTGTTGGGCCGCCGCAAAAAACTGCGAGCAAAAGGCGCGCGGCATCGCGCCCGATGCCTCCGTCGCCGATGTGCTTGGCGGCGAAAGCCGCGAGGAATACGCTGCGTGGAAGCGCCTGGCGTCGCTGTGCAACAACGCTGTGCGCCGCGGCGGCAACGTGATCGAGCAAGCCGTCAACGACCTCACGCGCCACAACGGCATCATTGAGGGCCTTCGCGAGCGGCTGGAGCGTCTGCGCAAGGACGTCATCGAGCAATACAAGCGCGACTACGATGCGCGCTGGCGCCACTACGACTTCGACGAAAGCCCGCTGCTGCTGGTCAAAGATGCGTCCCGCGACGTGGTCGAATTGATCAAGGTCAACGCCGACTTGCTCCCGGGCGTGGTGTGCGTACACCGCGCCAGCCGCAGCTATGACGAGGCCGAGGCGCTGGCGCACGTGCTGGGCAGCGTCGGCCTGCCCGACGAAGCGCGAGTGAATGAACTCGTCAACCGCGGCACGTTTGGCGAAGGGCTGGAGGAATTCGTCGGGCGCTGGTTCGACAACGACCACGCCGCATTCGCCACCCGCTTTGACAGCGCCGTCGCGCTGCAAGCCGCCGGTGTTTCAGGCCTCGAGCGCAGCTACGATGAACGTCTCAGCGGCCTTTACGGCGCGCGCGTCAGCGTCCACGACGCACGCGGCCGCCAGCGCGAAATCGAATTCGAACGCGCGCCGCTTAATACGCCGGACATGCAGCTCACCCTCGACCTCGAGTTGCAGCGCGACATCCTCGCCACCGTCGCGCAATGGGAGAAACGGCTCGCACTCAAGGCGCGCAAGGATTCCGCCGAAACGTTTGCGCGTGGCAAGGCGGCGTTCGACCGCTGGCAGCGCTACCCGTGGAGCTGGCGCGGCGCCGCGGTCGTTATGGACGTGCAAACCGGTGCAGTGTTGGCGCTGGCGAGTTTTCCCGGCTACGACCCCGCGAAGTTTTCCGGCGGCAGCGAGGCTGACAGGGCCTACCGCAACGCGATTCTCGACGAAGCCGCACGTGAGGAAGAGTTGCCTTATTGGCTGCGCAAAACGCGCTTCATGTCGCGCGCCGCGGGCAGCACATATCACCCGGGCAGCACGATGAAGGCGCTGACGGCGCTGGCGCTGATCGACAGCGGCGCAATCACGCCCGGCGACACCTTTGACGAACTTTCGAGCATCATCGAGATCGGCGGCACCAAGCTGCGCACCGGTCACCCCGCCGGCGCGAATATCAACCTCACTCGCGCGCTCGAGAAAAGCTGCAACGGCTACTTCTACACCATGTCGCAGAAGCTTGGCGGCTCGCCGCGCGAGGGCTGGGAAGTCTTGCGCGGCTACGCCGAGCGTCTGGGCATCGGCATCGACGGCGGCCTCGACCTCAGCGGCGTGCGCACCGCGCGCCTGCCTGACGGCGCCGATATCTGGGCGCCTAATCTTGCGCTGCTGGCCATTGGCCAGGGCGAAATTGAAATGACGCCGCTCGATGTTTGCCGCCTGTACGCGTGTATCGCCAACGGCGAAATCGTGCCGCCCGCGCACCTGAGCGCCGAGGCGATGGTTTCGCCAATGCCGCTGGAGATTTCGGAGGATGCCCTCAAATCCGTGCGCGAGGGTTTGAGACGCGTGGTCGCCGGCAGCGAAGGCACCGCGCGCGAATACCAGGTTCTCAAGCGAATTCGCTGTGCGGGCAAAACCGGCACGGCCGAAAACGGCAAGGGAAAGCCCGACCACGCGTGGTTTGCGGGCTATGCGCCAAGCGAAGAGCCGCGCGTCGCGTTTTGCATACTGGCGGAATTCAGCGACCTCTACGGTTCGGACATCAGCCCGGTGATCGGCGAGTGCATCGAACGCTACCTCGTGCGCACCGGCGTGCTGAAAGCCCCCGCGCCGCTGGTGGTCAAAGGCAAAAAACGTTAGGTTTTGGGTCTTGGGTGTTGGGTTTTGGGAAAGAGCGCGCGTTGTTTTCCCAATACCCAACACCTAACACCTAACACCTAAGACCTTAGGCAATCCTCCGCCTTTCCCACATCGTCCAAGACCGGTAGTATTCCGACCATTGCTGAGGCTACTTCATGCGTTCACTCGTTACAGGCGCTACCGGCTTCATCGGCAGCCACGTCGCTGAAATCCTCAAGGGCATGGGCCACGACGTGCGCCTTCTGGTGCGCGACGAAAGACGCCTCTTCCCCGAGCTCAAGACGGGCTACGAGATCGCGCGCGGCGACGTCACCAACAAGCCCCATGACTTGCAAAAGCACGTCGAGGGCTGCGATTACGTCTTCCACGTCGCCGGTTTGATCAAGGGTCGCACACAGCGCGAGTTCAACGAAGTTAACGCGTTTGGCGTGAAGCACCTCTGCGAAGCGGTCAAACTCAACAAGCAGTCGATCAAGCGATTCCTGCTGGTATCCAGCCTCGCCGCCATCGGCCCCGCCGAGGACAGTCGCCACGCCGTCCACGAGGACGACACGCCGCACCCGCAGACGTATTACGGCCGCAGCAAACTGCTGGGCGAGAAATTTGCCCACATGTACGAGCCGGAGATGCCTTTGACGATTGTGCGACCGCCGGCGGTCTATGGGCCAAGGGACACCGGCATCCTCGAATTTTTCAAATTCATGTCCAAGGGCTATGCGATGCAGCTTGGCAGCGAGGAGCGCGCGTTTTCGATGATCCACGGCAAGGATCTCGCGCGCGGCATCATCGAGGCCGCGATGCACGAAAATACCGTCGGCGAGGCGTTCTTCCTCACCGACCCCAAGCCCTATGCCATGAGCTGGACCATGGCGCTGCTGCGCGACATCCTCAAGCCGACCAAACATCGCACGCTGAGCGCACCGATCTGGGTCGCGAAACTTTACGCGCGCTTCAACGACGTGCTGCAGCTCGTGACCGGCACGCCGCGCCTGCCCAATAGCGACAAGATGCGCGAGCTGCTGCCGCTCTACTGGGTTTGCAGCGGCGAGAAAGCCAAGAAAACATTCGGCTTCGCGCCCAAAATCCGCATCCACGAAGGGATGAAGGAAACCGCCGAGTTCTACATTCAAAAAGGCTGGATCAAGGTCGAGTAACCAGGTTCTAGGTTTTAGGTGGTAGGTTTTAGGCAAAGCGCCGAGGTTGTTCCCTAAAACCTAACACCGACAACCTAAAACCTTTGCGTGTTTGTTCGTATCGCCCCGCCGCGGCTAATGCATGCCAGATAAGGTCCTACTTCTCGGTGCCGCAGGAACAGTCGGTTCCCGTGTTGCCCATGCGCTGATCGACGCCGGTTACAGGTTGATAAGCCTCGCGCGCAGCAGGGGACACAGGAACCTTGGCGAAATCGAAAGCCGCGGCGGTGAAATCCGTTACGGCGACATGAACGACGATGCCGCGCTGAAGTCGGCGCTCGAAGGCTGCCGCTATTTCGTGCACAGCGCCGCACCATACCCGCCCAGCGGCCTGCATTTGCGGCTGCCCGGCTACCTTGCGAAGTGGCCGGGGCAGATCCGGCGGCAGTTCGCGCTGGCGAAAATCGCGGGCGTTGAACGCGCTGTTTACACGTCAAGCCTTTCGACCATCGGGCTGGCCGAGCCCGGCAAACTCGCCGACGAGTCGCTTCCCTTCGACCCGGCACGCCAAAGGGGCGGCAACTACTACCCCGTCAAAGCTGCACTCGAGAAGGCTGTCTTGGAAGCGACCACGGGCGCCAACCCGATCGGCCCGCCGACCGTGATCGTGAACCCGACGGGTCTTGTGGGCGAGGGCAGCCGCAACGTGAAGCTGTCGGCGGTCTGCGTGTTTTACCAGGGCCTGTCGCCGTTCATGGTGGATGCGCCGATGAGTTTCGTGGATTGCCACGACGTCGGGCGCGGCCACGCGCTGGCGCTGCAAAAGGGCCGGCCCGGCGAGCGTTATATCCTCGGTGGCTGGAACACGACGCTGAAGGATTTTGCGGCGACGGTCGCGTCGCTCGCGGGCATCCGCCGCCCGCCCGTGGTTCCGCGCTTTCTGGCGCACTGGGCCGCGCTGGCGAGTGAATGGACGGGTTTGATAACCGGTTCGCCGGGCGCGTTGAGCCTCACGAGCTACTACCACCTGCGTTACGGCCAGCATTACTCGTGGGAAAAGGCGCGGCGCGAACTTGGCTACGAACCCGCCAACGATTTAACGCCCGCGATCCTGCGCGAACTTCGCTGGCACGGAGTCATACCGAATGCGACTGAAGCAACCGCGGAGTCGCGGTGACGCAGAGAAGGCAACTGCTGTCCGCAGATGACGCAGATTTTCACAGGTAAAAGCGCAAGCTCAATCGCATTTGCAGTTCTCCGCGCCCCTGCGTCTCCGCGGTGAATTGCCGTTACGAACAACGATAAGCCGTGGCGCGTTTTTCTTCGCACTTGCAGGGAATCGCTTTGCAGCGCGGGCAGCCCTTGCCGTAACGCTCGTCGGCGACTTCCTGCAAATCGACGCCCGTGATGCTCGCCAGAGTCGAGAGCCACGCCAGCACGTCGGCGAATTCATGGCGCAGGTTTTCGCGCGATGAACGCCCGTTTATCGCGCGCGCGAGTTCGCCGACTTCCTCGGCGAACCACAAATACGTCGCTTCCACGCCGCGCTTGCGGTCTCTAACACCGTACGTCTTCTCAATCAGCTTCTGGAAGTCGGCAATTTTCATGGCGTCCTATTTCTTCTTGTCGAGGTCTTCGAGGAGCGTTTTCACGGCGGTTTCGAGCTGCGCGTCTTTGCCGTGGTCGAGGTCTTCCGGCGTGTTCTCGACGTAGATATCCGGCTTGCGGCCGCTGGTCTCCAGGTTGTCGCCGTCGAGCGTCCACGCGCCGATGTGGGGCATGCGCATGAAGCTGCCGTCGCTCAGCCGCATCGCGCCGGTGCCAATCACGCCGCCCGCAGTGTCGACGCCGATGATTTTGCCGATGGCAAGGCGGCGATAGCCCTCGGCGAGGATTTCGGCGTTGCTGAAACTCGATTGGTTGATCAGCAGGCACGAGGGTTTCTCGAGCGCGACCGAGCGAAAAACGTTTTCGCTGACCTTGCCGCCGCCCGCGCGCGCTTCGCGCTTGAGCCACGGCCGTTTAATGAGGATTTCCAGCAGGTCGACAGCGGTGTAGCCGCCGCCGTTGAAACGCACGTCGATCACCACGCCCTCGACGCCCAGCGCGCTTTCGCCAAGCTGGTGCCTGAACTCGTCGATTGACGGCGCGTCCATGCTCTCGACGTGCACATATCCCAGCCGGCCCTTGGACAGCGCCTTCACCTGCGCGCGATTCTGGTCGACCCAGGCCTGGTAGCCAAGGTTGCCCTCGGTGCGCCGGTCCGTCGGTTTAATCGCGACCTCGCGGCAGCCCGCGAACTCGGGCTTGCTGTTGAAGTGCAGCGTCGTTTTCCTGCCGATGGTGGCGACAAGGCTGCGCGCCAGCACGCCGCCGCGCTCAAGCGGCTTGCCGTTGACGCCGACGAGGTAGTCGCCGACCTTGACGCTGTGTTCAAAGGCTCCGTCCTTGGCGGTCTTGAGGTCGCAGGGGCCTCCGCGCAGCACGCAACTGACGCGATATTCGCCGTCGAAGAGGTCAAGCGGGTCGAATTCGAGCCCGAGGCGGCCCACGGGCTCCATGACGCCGTCGCTGCGCTCGTCGATGGCGGTAAAGCCCTGGTGGCTCGAGTTGAGTTCGCCGAAGAGTTCGTTCATCACGCTGCCGAACTCGTCGCCGGTGGGCGTCGATTCCAGCGCGGCGCGGTAGCGGTCGCAGGTTTCGCGCCAGTTCACGCCGTGCATCGTGCGGTCGTAGAAGCGGTCGCGCATCAACGTCGTCGCCTCATGGAAGACCTGTTCGCGCAACTTGCGGCTGTCACGGCGTTGCTCGACGGCAAAGGGGTGCGGCGTGATCTTGTTGCCCGCGAGGTTGAGGTCGGTAATCACGCCGGCGTCGAGATACCAGAGCGATTTTTCGTCGGCGCTTATGCGCAGTTGCGACTTCTGCGATTTGGTCTGGGTGAGTTGCTTGAGGTCGGGGCCCTTGTCGGGGTCCAGCGTCAGCTTCCAGACGTTGCTTTGGCCCTGCACCGCCGCGATGAAATAGAACGTCTTGCCGTCGTCGGTCGAGATCGGCCAGGTTTCGTTGCCATCGAGTGACGTGATGCGGCGTACGCGCTTTTGCAGGCCCTCGAAATCAATCACGGTCGCGGGCGGCGTTTTGGCCGGCTTGGCATCGGGTTTGACGTCCGGCTTTGCTTCGGGTTTGTCTTCTTTCTTTTCGTCCTTCTTTTCTTCCTTGAACAGCTTGTCGAGCTTGTCTTCCTTGAACTCGACGGGCGGCTGCGCGAGGTCGACGCTGTAGATATCGAGATTGTCGTTCTGCGAGCAGACGAAATCGACGCGCTTGCCGTCGCGCGAGAAGCGCGCGTTGAAGCTGTCGCCGAACATGCACAGCAGGCAGCGTTTGTTGCCGCTCTCGACGTTGGCCACCCAAAGCGTCTCGTCGTAGTTTTCGTTGGGCAGGGTGTATAGAAGCCACTTGCCGTCGGGCGAGATGTCGAAGAAATCGCCGGGCGAATGCAGCGCGTCGAAGAAATTGTCCTTGATCGCGTTGATTTTTGGGCGGCCCTTGAAACTGGCGCTTTTGAGGTGATCGTCGCCCTGCAGGTAGATCAGCCGTTCGCCGTCGGGCAGAAAGCGCGGGTGCGTTTCGGGGCCGCCGTCGCTTTCTATGGCGGCGATGGCGCCCGCCGCAAGGTCGGCCACCTGCACAAAGAAACCGTACTTCGGGCCCGTGCGCAGGTTGTGCGCGCCCATCGTTTCGGCCGCAAAGCACAGTTGCTTGGAATCCGGCGCCCAGTCGATGTCGCGGTCGCGGCCCATGCTGTCGGTGATCTGTCGCGGCGTACCGCCTTCTTCGACGGGCATGACGAAGACGTCGCCGCCCGCGGTGAACGCTAGCTTCTTGCCGTCGGGGCTGAGTTTGAATTCGTTGGCCTGCGCCTGCTTGAGGACTTTCACGTCGGCAACGCGCTTGTCGGCGCCGATGCGGATGTCCGGCGTGCGGATTTCGTTGGGCGGGCGTTTGCCGAGTTCGCCAACGTGCACCCGCCAGCCGCCATAAGCGCCGGTCGCAAAGGCGATCATGCCGCCGCCGAGGCTGATTTCGCGCGCGTCCAGGCGCGTGTCGCCGCCCCAGCCCTTAAGTTCGTCGCCCTTGAGGTTGATCGCGGTCAGGCGGCTTTGCTTGCTCGCGGCGTTTTTGCCGTCGGCAAACGTCACATAGGCGATGCTGTCGTCGTCGAGAAAGCGCGGGTAGCTGTCGTTGGCCGCCGACTGCGTGAGGCGGCGGTGATTGCGCGTGGTCGTGCCGTCAAACTCGCACAGCCAGATGTCGCTATCGGCCGTGCCGCTGTAGCCGCGACGATAGAAGGGGTTTTGCGGCCGGCGCACATAGGCGATGTTGCGGCCGCTGGGGCTGAAACTGGCCTGTCCTTCGCTTTCAGCGTAGCCGCCGTCGGTGATCGGCCAAGGTTCGCTACCATCGGCGCGCACAGCCCAAAGATCGGCGCCGCGGCCGCGCTCGCCGCTTGAGAACAACAGAGCCTTGCCGTCGGGCGTCCAGCAGCAAGGATCCTCGGCCGCGTCGCTGAAGGTGATGCGCCGGGCCTCGCCGCCCTGGGCGGGCATCAGGAAGATGTCGTCACTGCCGTAGCGGCGCGAACGAAAGGCGAGCGTCCTGCCGTCCGGTGAAAAGCAGGGCGATCCCTCGTTGTCGGCGGTGATGGTGAGGCGGCGCGCATCGCCGCCGGCGGAAGCGACGGTCCAGAGATCGCCGTCATAGATGAAGGCGAGATGTTTTCCATCGGGGCTGAGCGCGGGCTGGCGGAGGATTTGTGCGGCGACGGCGGGCTGGGCGCGCTCGGGCCGGTCAGGGCGTTCCGGGCGCGGGAAGCGCTGTGCATCGTTGATCGAAGCGAGCGAGAACAGGGCTGCGGCGCTAAGCGCCCAGGCGAGGGTCTTCATGGTTTCCTCCGTGTGACTGTTCTACGAACGGAGGGAACGATAGGTACAGCGAAACCGCAGGGAAGACACGGGTAAACTGCGTGGCGACCGAAGGGAGCGTTGCGAAGCGGGCACATGGGTTGACACCCACGGGCCGGAGGCCAGTGCCACGGACGTTAAAACTCATGGGGCGGAGATCCGTAGATCTCCGCCCCATGGACCAAGGCCGACGGAATGCCGCCCCCCCTTAAACAGCGACATCCCACACGTTTTCGGCCTTCACACTTGTAGCGCGACGGTTGCTGCTCGCCGCGATCATCTCCTCGTTTTTGCAGCCTGCGCGTGCTCGCGCCCGGGTCGCAACTTCGGTGATTCGGAACCTTCGTGTTGCGCCCTTTTCCTGTGCGGCGCGACTCTTTGCCAATTCCTTACAGTGTTGTCTAGTGGGCTCTACTGTAAACCGCGCGTATCATGTGCAATTCACGCGAGGGTAGTATTTCCTGTGAATGTTTCTGACACAGCCGTGACTGGCAAACCGGCGCAACAAACGGCACATCGGTCGCAAATCGGCCTGCCAAGCGGCTTTGCGGGCCGCAAACTTTCGTTCCAGCGCCGCCTCACCACTTGCCGATGTAGCTACGGGAGTCTCAAAACCGCGGATTGTGCGTGCGTACGTTGCTGACATTTATCGTTTTCTTTGCCGTGGGCCTGGCCACGGCGGCGGGGTATTTCTACGGCCGCCATCCAGAACATTCGCCCGTGGACGACGTCCCGCAGCTTCGACGCGACGTCGAGAACATGATCGACCGCGGCCACAAGCTGCGCGAAGCGTGGGAAGCCAAGCCCGCGGAAGCGGTGGTCCAGCCGCCGCCGGAAGGCGCCCCCGGGGCCACGCCGGAAAAATTACCGCCGAAGGCGGCCGAAAAGTCGGCGCCGAAATCGCCGCGCGAAAAAACCAAAAAGAAGTCGGTAGAGAAATAGCCAAGCGCGGATCAACCTGGCCTGCGGTTAGGAAACCGCAGCCGCGTCAACCTTGCCTGATGTCGTTGATCAGTTCGCGTGAGCGTTCATCGTCGAACAGGATGTGCAGCGGCGTGTGTTCGTTTTCGAGTTCCGCCTGCAGCAGCGCCAGCCCGCGCTCCGGGTGGCGCTTGAGAAGCGCCTCGATGTCCTCGATGGCCTCGTCGATACGCGCATCGACGCACTGCGCCTTGATCAGCCACAGGCCCGCATCGGCGCTGCCGCCGTCAAAGGCGCGCTGGAAAAATTCCGTCGAGATTTCGACGTCGCCCGACTGGTACAGCACGCGCCCGCGCATCTCGAGCAAACTCGGCTCGTCGGGAAACATCGTGAGCGCGCGGTCAAGTTCGTCCATCGCCGCTGCAAATTCTCCCATCTCGAGTGCCGCCGACGCCAGGTTGCGCCGCACGTAGACCAGCTTCGGCGCAACCTCGCGCGCGGTGTGAAGCAGCGTGCGCGCCTCGGGCATGCGCCCATTACGCATGTGGTCGACGGCGCAGGTATTGAGCGTGTCGGCAAACGGCTCAGCCTCTGACGCGTCAAGACCGCGCTTGCGTTCGCGGTGCAGCCACAGGTCCGTCAGCGGGCAGATTTTCCCGCGTGTATTGTAAGCCTCGGCCAGGCGCGCCATGGTTGCGGCGTTGCAACGCGCGGCAAGGTCGCGCGCCAAGGATCGCGCCTCGGTGGCGAATCCGGAATCCAGAGCGCTTTCGATTGGATTGATGTCGTCATCGTAGGGCACGGGGTCATTTTACCCGCGGATATTAGATCGCCAACACGCGTATTTCTTACACGAACGAGTTGCGATGGCTTCTTCAGTTATGACACGAGCGTGAGAAAACTCGGTTGGGTTCTACAGATGTGTTACGAAATCGAAACCTGCGGAGCAAAGGCTTGCAAATTGCAGTAATCCCACTGTCTCAATAGGCCAATCGTTGTGGGCGCGTCGAAGAAGATATTTCAGTTTGTCAGTTAAGTTGCTGCGTCGCGTCCCGTGTTTCCTTTGCGATGACCCTGAGTTGCTGAACTGAAGTGAACGTACTTGAGAACAATAGTTGAGGTTTCAAGCGTTGGTGCAGCTTCATCTCTCACTGGATGCCAGCCATGACGCTCTCTCGTTTTGCCTCGCGCGGCAAAATTCACGGAATCCTTCTTCTATTAGCGGCTGTTGCGCTGGTCGTCGCGGGCTGTGACGGCAGCGAAGGCGTTTCCAGCGTCGCCGTGTTTAAGATGCTCAAGATTGCCACGCCGTCGATTTCCGGCGCCTCGGTCGGCAACCAATACTCCTCAACTATTGAAGCGAGCGGCGGCTCTGAATTCGGCTACGACTGGGCTGTCGTGGGCGCCCTGCCGCCCGGTTTGTCGATTGCCGCCCACGGCACACCCACCACGACCATTGCCGGCCTGCCCACACTTTCGGGCGTTTACAACTTCGGCGTGCGCTGCGTCGATTCGCGCGGCGAGACCGTGACCAACGACTACACGCTGGTCGTGCAGGCCGCCAACCTTACCATCACCACCACCACGCTGCCTTCGAGCATGGAGGGCCATTACTTCACCGCGCCGATGAACGCGATCTATGGGTCCGGCACGGGCTATGTGTGGACGGTCAACGCGGGGAGCACCCTGCCGCCAGGCCTGACGCTGAGCCCGCTCGGCGCCGCGGTTTCGCTGTGGGGCACGCCGACGCAACGCGGCGACTACACCTTCACCATCCGCGTCACTGACAGCGACAGCGGCAGCGTCACGCACACTTTCCAGCTTACGGTCGACCCGCCGCTCGAGATCGTCACGACCTTGCTGCCGCAGGGCGCGCAGACCAACCCCTACAACGCGGTGATCACCGCCGCGGGCGGAAGCGGCTTTGGCCACACCTGGGACATTACCGCGGGTTCACTGCCCGACGGCTTGGCCATCGTGCAGAACTGGGGCAACCCGGTTTTGATCAGCGGCTCGCCCGCCGAACAAGGTGTGTTCTCGTTCACCCTGCGCGTGACCGACAACGCGCAGAATACGGCTTCGCGCAACTTCGACATCGAGGTGATCGAGGGCCTTATCATCACTCCGACGGTCATCCCCGACGCCACCCGCGACGTGTTTTACACCGTGACGCTCAGCGCCAGCGGCGGCTCGGGCGTCGGTTACGTCTTCAGCCTCGCCACGGGTTCCGCGCTGCCGGGCAACATGACGCTCAGCCCCGCGGGCATTATTTCGGGCGCGCCGCTGACGGCGGGCATTTACATGTTCACCGCGAAGGTGACGGACTCGCTCAACTACTACGGCGTGCGCAACTACGAATTGTGGGTCTATAACCCGCTTGAGGTCGTCACGACGGTGCTCGACAAGGGCTACGACGAGTCACCCTACAGCGCGCCCGTGACGGCGGCGGGCGGCAAGGTTCCCTATAGCTGGGAATTCGTGTCCGGGACGCTGCCCCCGGGGCTCGCGCTTTCGACTGCGGGCTCTCCTTCGGCCACGCTTAGCGGCACGCCAACGACACCCGGCCAATACACCTTTGACGTGCGCGTGCGTGATTCCGGCGGGCGCGAAGACACCGGCACGCTGACGGTGCGCATTGACTACGAAAAGGGCATCATCATCCATACCGGCGGCGGCGGTTGCGGCAACAACGGTCCCGCCGTTGACGCCTGCCTCAGGACTCCGGCGGATGTCGCGCTGGATTCCGCGGGCAACTTGTACATCTGCGAGAGCGATGGCCACCGCGTGCGCAAGGTTGATGCCGCCACCGGCGTCATCACCGCCTTTGCGGGCACCGGCGACCAGTCTTACTTCGGCGACAACGGCCCGGCGGTTGACGCGATGCTCAGTTACCCCCGCGCCATTGCCGTCGACGCCGACGACAACGTCTATATCGCCGACAGCAACAACTACCGCGTCCGCCGCGTCGACGCCCTCACGGGCGAAATCACCACGATCTGCGGCAACGGCAACTGGGGCGACAGCGGCGACGGCGGCCCCGCCGACCAGGCCGAGATCGCGGAGGTCCTGACCATGGCCTACGACCCGGCGCTGGACCGCCTGTACTTGGCCGACACCATGCCGCGCGTGCGCTTTATCGACTTCAATGACGGCAACATCTACGCCTTTGCGGGCAACGGGGCCTGGGGTTACTCCGGCGACGGCGGCCTTGCGCTGGACGCCGAGATGGGCGGCATCGAGGGCATTGCTGTCGCCCCCAATGGCGGCGTTTACCTGGCGGACACCAACAACAGCGTGATCCGCGTGGTCAGCGGCGGCAACATCGACCACTTCGCGGGCCGGGCGTTTGAATGGGGCTTCGAGGGCGACACCGGCGCGGCGGTCGACGCCGTGTTCAGCGGCGTGGCCCGACTCAGCTTCGACGCCGCGGGCAACCTCTACCTTTGCGACCGCGGCAACGCCCGTGTGCGCATGATCGACACCAACGGCATCATCGACACCGTCGCGGGCACCGGCAACTGGGGCTACGGCGGCGACGGCGGACCCGCACTGTCCGCCGACATCGCCGAGCCCTACGGCCTGGTTTGCGGCGCGGACGGCTACTGTTTCACGCAGATGATGTGGGGGGGACACTTCGGCGGGCAGTCCGCCTGGGTGCGCTACGTCGACTTCTCCAGCCTTGAGATTGACACTGTCGCGGGCAACGGCAGCGAGGCGTTTGCCGGCGACGGCGGCGACGCCCGCGACGCCGCATTCTACGACCCGCGCGCCATCTGCTTTGACGCCGACGGCAACTGCTACGTCGCCGACAGCAACAATTACCGCGTCCGCCGCATCGACGCCGACACGGGCATCGTCACGACTATCGCGGGCAACGGTTTCCCGGGTTATTCCGGCGACGGCGGCCCGGCGACGCAGGCGGGCCTCGGCTACACGCTGGGCATCGCCGCTGACGCGCAGGGCAACGTCTATATCTCCGACGGCGACAACCAGCGCGTGCGCCGCATCAGCGCGGCTACGGGCAACATCGACGCCTACGCGGGCGACGGCAACTACGGCTTTGGCGGCGACCAGGGCCCGGCGCTGGCCGCGCAGTTCGCCAGCCCCGCGGCGCTTGCGGTCGATGCGCAGGGCAACCTGTACATCCACGACCAGAGCAACGCCCGCGTGCGCAAAGTGGCGGCGCTGACGGGCATCGTCACGACGGTCGCGGGCAACGGCAACTGGGGCTACAGCGGCGACGGCGGCCCCGCGGTTTATGCCGAACTCAGCATGGGCTGGCCGGGCTCGCTGGCGGTCGATGCACAGGGCAACCTGTTTATCTCGGACCAGGACAACGGCCGCGTGCGCAAGGTGACGGCCTCGACGCAAACCATCAGCACTGTGGCGGGCAACGGCAACTGGGATTACACCGGCGACGGCGGCCCGGCGATCCAGGCCTCGTTTGCGCGCATCGCGTCGATTGCCGTGGACGCCGCGGGCAACCTCTTCATCGCCGACCAGTACAACTACCGCATCCGCAAGGTCAACGCCTCGGACGGCAAGGTCAATACGGTGGGCGGCAACGGCCAGTGGGGAAATACCGGCAACGGCGGACAGGCTGTGCAGGCGACAATCATGGAAATCGAATGCATCGCGCTCTACGACGGCAACCTGACGATTATGACGCCGGCCAACAACGGCATCATTCGTACTATCATCGGCCCGTAATCGCAGTTGTGGCTGGGGTCTCCTGACCCCAGTCCGATGGAATCAACATCTCGTGGGGCGGACATTCTTGTCCGCCCCGTGTTTTTGGACGGCTACAATCGCGCCATGGCCAACCAGTCGCCGCGCATTGATCTGCTATTAAAAGGGCTTGCGCGGTCTTATGATCGGCTGGGCTGGCATGGGCCCGTGCTCAAAGGCGCGCTGCGCGGCGTGAAGGTGAAAACCGCGCTCTGGCGACCCGACGCGAAGCGTAACAGCATACGCGACCTCGTGATTCATTGCGCGTACTGGAAGTTCGTCGTGCGGCGCTGGCTGAATGCCGCCACTGCGACCGCCCGCGACGACAAAGAGGCTGCGGTCGCGTTCAAGGCCGAAAAATTCCAGCGTTCGCCGATTAACTTTCCCAGCCGCGACGAAGCCGTGGACGCCCGCCGCTGGCGCGAAGATCTGAAGTTGCTCGATGACGAACACCGCAAGCTGATCCTGGCTGTTGCGGCGTTCCCGGAATCGCTGCTGGATGCCCGCGCCGCACTGACGGGCATGTCGTACGCTGAGGTCATCTTCGGTGTATCCGCCCACGACCTCTACCACTGCGGCCAAATCAGCCTATTTAAGCGTTTGGCCCTACCTTAGTTCGCGCAAGAGGCGGTTTGGGTCTAGCGGCTCCTTCCGGTCGCCGCAAATATCGCTGAACCCTCCCATAGCGAGGCGGGTTGCCATCACTGGCACTCTCTAAAAGCTTGAGATCATGCTCAATCGTCGGACCCGTGCCACATTTGCTTGTCCATTTCGATGATCCTTTTGAAATGTGTGCGGCGTGGGTCACTCCTTTTTCGCCGACAAACAGTGCTACGTACTCAGCGTCTGCTATTGCTGGTATCTTGTCCGATTTGTGTCGATTGTAGCCTATCTTTGCGAACGCAGCAGCGAACGCGTCCAAGGACGTGTCCCTGGTTACACCTGGAGGCCAATAGAAACCAAACTGATTATTCGGCCACCAAGGCTGAGTATTGTCGCCAGCTGCATGGGCAATGCAGTTGAACTTAGGACTGTTGCCACTTACTACCTTGAAATCTGCAGGATCGATCTGAAATTCTTTGGCCACCCACTTCTGTTCCTCAGTTAGGCTGATGGGAGCAGGCCCTGAGTTCGTGCCCATTTTTTCCAGCTCCCTTTGATTGCTTCGAGGTCGTCTCCGCTCCCTTCGTAGGGTTCAAACTTGGTGATGTCCTGTAACAGAAAAATAGCGACCCACGGGTGTTCATCCAAAGCGGACAATACGCCCTTCAAGGCATGCGTGTTCCAGTCGCGCATGATCGTTTTGTAAAGAGTGTGGTTACGGCACTCGGCAAAATCCGAATGGCGCATTGAGTCTTGCGCAATCACCCGAAGAAGCCGTTGTACGTGCTTAGATTCAATTGCGTCAACGTCCGACAATTGGGCATTGGTGTCTTGAAGGACAAATCCCCCAATGGTTCCCCTCGAGGCCGACCCACCACCCTGATACCCGGACCCGACATCGTAAATCAAAAGCGGGGCGTAGCCGGTATCACGTACTGCGCGCAATTCTGCTGTATTACCTTTGGGCATTTCCTTTTTCTTTCTGTTCAGAAATTGCCTGCTTTAGCATGGCGATATTTCTGTTTAGCCAGTTGGCGAGGCTTTCTGCCGCGTTCAGGTCGAGCACCAAGTCGCACTGTAACTCACGCAGTATTCCGTCCTTACCACTACGTGAAACTTCTTGGTTCAGTCTGCCGTCGACACCAATTCCTACATCGATTCTCTGAGGGATTGCAGGACGTTCGCTATATACGGCTACGTGAATAAGCCCTCTAGGCGTAGGACCACCGATGGCCCCGTCGACATGAATGGTCCGAAAATCCGTGCACTTCACGTAGTGGTAGGGAACAACCTTCGGCCTTTCAGAAACATGCGGCGAAGCTTTTGAAGGGGGCTTGGCTTCAGTTCGTGCCTTCCTTGCCATGGCTTTCAACCTCGAGCGGCTGTTGACGCTACCAGCCAGCAAGCCCGCCGCCAAGAGCGTATCACCTTATCGGCGCGAATGTTAAGGCAACTTGCGTTGATTCGACTACCCCTTGATCCCGCACATGACGTTTTTGAAGCGGGTGGGGGCGCCGCCGTGGGACATCTCCGCCGTCTGCCCGGGCTGGCCCTTGCCGCAATTGATCACGCCCCACAGGTCCCAGTGGTCCTGGTTGCAGATCGCGTCGCACGAACCCCAGAACTCCGGCGTCACGCCCTGATAGTTCGGGTTTTTCACAATCCCCGTGACCTTGCCGTTCTTGATTAAGCGGCCGATCTCCGTGCCGAACTGGAAGTTCAATCGCATCTGGTCGATCGACCAGCTCTTGTTCACTTCCATGATGATGCCGTCTTTGGTGTCGGCGATTAGATCGTCGAGCTTCCAGCTTCCCGGCATCAGCGACAGGTTCGGGATACGCGTGATCGGGATGTTCGAATAACCGTCGCTGCGGTTGCAGCCGTTGCTCTCGGTTTCCTCGCCCAGCACGCTCGCGGTTTCGCGCGTCGTAAACCAGTTGCGATGTTGGCCGTTCTGCACCACGTGGAAGCGCCCGCCGCGCACACCGTCGTCGTCGTAGCCAAAAGTCGCCAGGCCGCCGGGCACGGTCGTGTCCGCGACGAGGTTCACGATCTCGCTGCCATATTTGAAACCCGAGGGCGCGAAATGCAGGCTCGGCACCATGAAGCTGCGGCCGGCATAGTTCGCCTCAAAGCCGAGCACGCGGTCGAACTCGTTGGCGTGGCCGACGCTCTCGTGGATTTGCAGCGCGAGTTGCGGGCCGTCGAGAATGAGGTCGGTGCGGCCGCTGGGGCATTCCGGCGCGGTCAGCAGCGCAATCGCTTCGTCGCGGATGCGTTCGGCGTTGCCGAGCAGGTCGTAAGCGTGGACGATTTCGTAGCCCATCGATTTGTGGTTGCCGCCCCAGCTTTGCGGGTAGCTGCGAATCTGCATGTCGCCGTTGCCCACGGCGGTCGCCGAGTAGCCCGCGCCTGAGCGCATTAAATCCTGCGCGATGTAACTGCCTTCGCTGTCCATGTACCACTGCTGCTCGCGCGCGAACTGCATGCTCGATGACGCAACTTTAATCTCCGGCTTCTTCCGCAGGATGTCGTCGATTTTGGTCAGCAGCCCAAGCTTTTCCTCGAGGCTGACCTTGAACGGGTCAATCGTGAACGGCGTGCCCCACACGTCTTCGACGGGTTTGCGCGGCGACAACTTCACGTTCTGCTTTTTCACCATCGCACTGGCTTTGGCGATCGTGATCGCGCGGATCGCGCAATCTTTCATCGAGGCGGACGTGATTTCCGTGGTGCTGGCAAAGCCCCAGGCGCCGTTGACGATCACGCGCACGCCCGCGCCGAGGCTTTCGTAGAAGTTGAGGCCGCCGGGTTTGCCGTTGCGCAGGAAGATGTCTTCGCGCCGGTAATTCAAAATGCGCACGTCGCCGTAGCTCGCGCCCAGTGACGTCAGTGTGTCCATGGCTTCCTGGCAGTAGTTCTTCATGAGGGTCGTCCGCTTCTTTGGTTGTGCCGCAGGGTCTACTTGGACTTCTTGAACCCGATTTTCGTCTTGGCCAGCTTTTCCTTCAACTTGTCGACGCCTTGCTGCGTGACGCCCGCACCCCTGAGCTCGAGGTTGGTGAGGCTGGTCAGGGCCCCAAGCTGCGCGACACCCGCGTCGGTGATTTGCATGTTATCGGTCAGGTCCAGGCGCGTCAGTTGGGTCATTTTGCCAAGGTGTTCGAGCGCGGGGTCCTTGATCGCGCAGCCGCGCAGCGCCAGCTTTTTCAGGGTCGGGATCTCGGAGATCGCTTTGCAACCGTCGGCCGTGACCGTGATGTCCTCAAGGTACAACTCCTCAAACGACTGCACAGTTTTCAAGTGGGCCAGCCCGACGGCAGTTACGTCGGCGTTCTTGAGCGACAATGCGCGAAGCGCCTTGTGTTCGCGGAACGCCGCAAGCGTGCCGTCGCCGAGCTTCACCAGCCACGCACCAAGCCGCTGGAGCGTCTTGATTTTCCCGAGGTGCTTGCCGCCTTCATCGGTGATAGCCGTGGCGCCGAAGCTGAGCTTCTCCAGGGCTGGAAGCTTGGCAAGTTCGGCGCAAACTGCATCGTTGGTGCCGGGGCCGCCGATGGTCAACTCCTTCAGGTTCTTGAGGCCAACCAGTGCGGCGACGCCCTCGACGCTGACCTGCGTATTGGCGAGGTACAAGTCCTCGATGTTTGCAAAGCGTGGCAGCGCCTTGAACCCGGCCGCGCCAAACTTTTGGCATTCCCTGGCGCTGAAGGCCTTAAGCGGCAACTTGTCGCTGAAATCCGCAAGGAAACTCCCCTCCACTTCGGCGCAGCGCTCAAGGTGGAACTCAGTTAACTTCTCGAGTTTTGAAAGTTTGCGAAGGCCTGTGTCGGTCACTTTGGGAAACAGACTAATGGTGAGTTTGCTCAGCGCCGTACACTTGGCCAGGTGTTCAAGCCCGGCGTCGGTGACTTGCGGGTGGGTGTTCAGGATGAGCACGGCCAGCGCCGGCAGCTTCGCGAGGTGTGCCAAGCCGTCGTCGGTGAGGCCGACCTTGGACTCCTGGCCCGGGATGTAGAACCCACCACCGATATTCAGGCGATTCAGCTTCGTCAGCCTCGGAAGCGCGGCGACCATTTCATTGTTGGCCGTTGATATCGTGATGGCAGTGGTCTCGACCGAGAGCTTGTTGATCTCGTCGACGGTCTGCGGCTTCTCGCCGGCCTGGGCAAAAACGGACCCGGCCAGTAACACCTGCAAAGCGATCAGGATAGCACAGCGAGTCATGTCGGCCCCGGCTTTAAAATCGTGGACCGGGATTGTCGCCATTGCCGTCGCAAGGGGCAAGGGTCAGAACGCCAACAAAAAGGACGGGCATCAGCCCGTCCTCTTAACCCCTTTGCGCGGCGCGCCAGGGCCACGTGGTTTTCTCGTGGCGGCCGGCGTTGGCGCCCGCGCTTTTGGCGTTGCGCGGCGAGTACTCCGGTCCGCGCGCGGGGTAAATCATGTGCTCACGCGGGCCGTAGCAGTTGGGGCACACCGACAAAAAGCGCAGGTTCGAAACCGGCAGGTGGAACAGGTAGCGGCAGTCGTTGCAGAAGATCGGCACTCGCATGGTCGTCTCCGGTCAGGGTCCGAAAGAACGTCGCGCGTCGCCGCAATGGTAGGGATGTGCCGCCAAGATCGCGTCAAGGCGGCGTAGAACGTTGGTGAGAAAGCGAGCAGGGGATCAATCACTTATCGCGAGCAAAGCCCTCCGGCGGGCTACCGTCATGGGTGCGTTGCTTGATGCGCCCGCCGGAGGCATTGGACGCTGATTCAAAACCCTCTCGCGGGCTCTTTTCGGCGGCGAGCGTCGCATCTCTGCGTCACCCTCCCTGTGCCGTATCGCTGGGGATACGGCGCGGTCGGGTTTCTTGATCTGCTCGCTCGGCGCGCGAAAATAGCCTCGCTCAGGGTTCTGAAACAGCGTCTAGGGGCGGTGTGCGGCGCAAGCGCCTGCGGGCGGTGCAACGCACCACCCGGGATATCAGATGCCCGTCCGTGATTCCCACACCGCCGAAATGGCCAGCAGGCATATTTATAACGCCATTATTAATTTTGCCATCCTTTTTGACTGCCAATCGAGTTGATTTACTGGTTGATATGCTCCCCGGCACCGAAAACCAGCCCGTGACGCCTGCAAAACCCGCGTGGATCTTGTGGATCGGCGTCGTTGTGGCGGCAATCGCGGGCTTTGGCGCGTATTGGGGCATGTTTTCGTGGCGGCTTGGGAGCATGCAGCGCGTCAGCATCGACCGCGAGATGGCGGTCGACTTGAAGCCGGGCAACTACACGATTTATCACGAGACGCGCAGCGTGGTCGGCGGCAAGCCGATCAGTGGTGCGCCGGAAAACAGCCGCGAGCTCACGCTTTGGTCGAGTGAGGGCGAGCGCGTTCTGCACAACACCGGGCGTGATGGCTACGACTTTGGCGATTACGCCGGCGAAGCGATGTATACGGTGCAGGTCGGCGCCGCGGGGCGTTATGCCACGGCGCGGCGCGATCACGGCGGCGTGCTGCACTTCAGTAACGCGAGCACGGCCTATGCATTCGATTCATGGCCCGTCAGCCCGGCGCTATCGGCGATCCTGGCGGGGTTTGGCATGGCGGCGTTTATCTTCGGCGGCGCGTTGGCGACTTATCGGCGAAACCTTCGCGCGTGGAAGGCGCAGCTGGGGCTGGAACTTGCGTCGTGGGCTCAAAAGCAGGGATCGTAATGGGCGCGTTTACCGAAACCGTCGAGCACTGGGTTAGCGAATTCGTCACCAGCACGCAGGGCGAACGCGTCGCGCGCGATTTTGGCGAGCGCGCGGGCGTGGTGCTTGTGTCGTTCCTCGATAACGCCTGCGGCAGCCAAGTCGCGCCTGAGGACATCGGCGAAAGCAACATCGTCGACGGCGTGGCGATAGGGCTTGGACGCCTGCAACTCACCGACGCCGAACGCGAAAAAGCCCCGGAGCTGCTCGAAGGTTTCCTTGCTTATCTCGAATCCAGCGGCCGCCTTGGTGGCGGCGAGGACCTCGGCCGCCACGCGCGCCACACCGCGACGGCGCACTTGCTGAAGAAGCAACAACGGCGCTCGACCATCAAAATCGGCCCGAACGACCCGTGTCCCTGCGGGTCCGGCAAGAAGTACAAGAAATGTTGCATGAACCTGTGAACGGCGGTCAGCCCTTCTTCTTGGCGATCAACAGGCGCCACTTCTTCGCCTTCGCGTCCTGAAAGGCAACCAGGAGGCAGTCGCCTGCACCCGCGGCGCTCAGATCAGCGCCCTGCACCACTGCTTTGGATTTGTCGTGCAGATCAGCCGCAACTTTGCCCGGCACACAGGGCCCGACGTGCCCGACGCCGTCGGCCTGCCAAATGCGAAACAGCGTGCTGCCGGCGATGGCGACCGGATGCGGCGCCAGTTCGTCCTCGCCCGTCGCGAGCAGCGGGCTCATGGTCGAGCCTTTGAGCGCGCCCCAGCGCGGCTTGCCGCCTACGGAATACTTGACCAGGGTGTTCTCGCCGTGCCGCTCGCTGACAGCGACCGGCGTCCCCACGACGGCGGCGCCATCGGGCTCGCGGATGGGAACGACCTCGTCACCGATGATTGAGAATAGCCACGCGGGTTTGCCGCGCCCGATGGTGCACAACATCGTGTGGTTGGCCAAAGTGACCCTGACATACAGTTCCAGGGCAGGTTCCTTTGGCAACTTGAGCTTGACGCATTTGTCCGGGTCAACCCTGTACAATGTCGTGGTGAACTGCGTGCCCTCGTCGTCAAAGTCCGACGCCTGCAGGTAGACCTTGCCCTCGGAGCAAAATGTATCGTACCCGCGGTGACTGATCGGGTTGCCGCTGCTGTCCACCAGCTTTTGCGCCTTGCCGCCCACATCCAGCCACGCCGCACCGTGCGCGGTGGTCATGTCCAGTGTGGTGACCAGCACGCGGTCCTTGAAATGCATGTAGTCTGTGCGCCATTGCTCGCCGCTGTATTCCTCGGGCATCGCCGGAAGGTCCAGGGGTTTCACGCGGTCGCCCTGCAACCACTCGACTTTCTGCGGGCTGCCGTCGATGGGGTTGTAGCGGGCGTAAATGCCGCCATCGGCGCTATTGGACAGAAACCAGCCCGAAACGACGAGTTCATTGCCCTCACTGTCCACGATCGGCTTTGCCTTCCTGCCTTCAAGCGCAAAGAGCCGCTTTTCTTTTTCGTGCGTTGCCCATGCCAGGGTCACGCCGGCGGCGGTGACAAATTGGACGCGCACGTCCGACACGGGTTTTCCGTCCGGTTTGGTGACCGAATAGGCGACGCCGTTCTCGATGCAAAAGCCCTCGTTGGGCGCGGACTCGCCCCGGCTCAATTCGCAATACGCAATCTTGCCTTGCTGGTGGACGGTCACGTCCTGCGCCGTGAAGTCCTTACCGTCGGCCCATTTCAGGGGCCTGGCGCCCGCTGCCGAGGCCGTCCAGTACCGGATAGCTTTGCCGTCGTCGATGGCGACCAGCGCGTTCTCGCCGAGGCTGCTGGCGCGCACGTTCTTGGCGGCGGCCAAAGCGTCCTTGAGGCCGGTGAAGTCCTCAGCGGTCCATTTTTGTTCGGACTGTGCGCTCACGGGCCCATTGGCGATGGCGGCGCAAACAAACAGCAGGCTGGCTGCAAACAACAGGGTGGTGCGCATGTGCGGGCTCCCGGGTTGTGCGGCGCAGTTTACGTCAAAGGCTGCGTCAATGCGCCAGGCAGAGCCTAGGTCGGCAGGGGCTTGAGGTCCGGCGGGATGAATGCCGCGCGTGCTTCGTCGGTTTTCAGCAGGGCCTCGGGTTCCGAGTAATACTGGTTGAACAGCGCTTTGCGTTGCTCGGGTTTGACTCCCAAATGTTCGATCACCGCGTTGGCCAGCGCGCCAAGGCCCTGGCCGCGGTCAAGGCGCTTGCACGCGTCGGCGACAAGATGCACGTACACAACAGTCACGGTGTCGTGGTAGCCCTCGGTGATTCCCTTGGAGAAGTTGTAGGCAAGGATGCCCTCGCGCATGCGATCCAGCGCCTCGGCAAATGGAAAGTGGCGCAGATGCCACAC
>JADLAK010000002.1 GCA_020848275.1 Planctomycetota bacterium | reverse complement strand
AGTTGTGGGGCGGACATTCTTGTCCGCCCGACCGGCGTAGCCGGTCGAATTGTGGCTCGCAAAGCTCGCCACCGCGGACAGGAATGTCCGCGCCACCTAAAGACAATTATCTTGGACCGCTTAGCGCCGCCAACACAGTTACGCCAGCGGGATGTGTACCGAGATGCACGTGCCTTCGCCGGGGTGGCTGTTTACCTCGAGCTTCCAGCCCATCGCGTCCGCATAAGTCTTGCACAGCCACAGGCCCAGCCCCGTGCCCGCGCCGTAACTTGAGGCCCCCGCGCCGCGATAAAACCGCTGGAACAACTTGCCCAGGTCGGCCTTGCTGATGCCGCAACCGTAATCGCGCACCAGCACCGTCACTTTTTCGGGCGTCGTCTGCACCGCGACATCCACGGGCCGGCCCGTCTCGCGGCTGTATTTCAAACCGTTGTCGATAAGGTTGTAAAACAACTGCGAGGCCGCAGCGCGGTCAAGGCGCGCCGCAGGCAACGTGTTATCGACCAACGTGATCTCGCGTTGCGGGTGATAAGTCCGAGCGAGCGCGACCGCTTCGCGCAGCGGCTCGTGCAAGGGGATATCCGCGGGCTCAAGCGTCAGCGCGCCGCGCTCGATCTTGGCCGACAGCAGCAGCATCTCGATGATGCGCGTGAGCCGATCTTCTTCCTTCAGGATGCGGTCCACGTGGCGCGTCAGCGTCTCATTGCCGCCGGTATTCTGCAGCGCGAGTTCCGTGTACAGGCGCATCGACGACAGCGGCGTGCGCAATTCGTGGCTGACCGCCGCAAGGAAATCCTGCTGCTGGCGCAACAGCGCCGCGTGGCGCGCAATCGTGCGCACCAGCAAAAATCCCAGCAGCCCCAGCACAAACAAGTAGCCGCAAGCGACGAGGATGTAGTGGCTGCGCGTGGTCTCAAAGCGCGCCTTGACCGGCCCGGTTTCCGTGACAACAGCAAGCGGCAGCGCCGAGAACGCGCTGCGCGTTTGATTCTCGAAGTCGCGCGCCTCCGGGTTCAGCACCGTGCCCTGCGAGGCGGCATTGAGGGTGATCGCGCCGGTCAGGCGCAAGTCGCCGCTGTTATCAAGTTGCTGCGGCAGCCAGGTCGACGACAGGTAGCCGAGGTCGAGGGTCATGCCCTGGACCAGCGTGTGCGTAGGCGTGACCACCGAGCGCCAGAGCAAAACCAGCGGCCGCGCGGCGCTGCCGCCAACGTAGAGGCAGTACGGGTAAACTTTGACCAGCGAACGCTCGAGCGGGTCGAGGTTGTCGGGGCCGCGGTTGAGGTTGCCCCAGTTGTAATCGTTGTTGTAGGCCTTTTTGCCCACGCGATCGATTTGCTGGCGCTGCGCGTTCATCGCTACTTCGCGCGAGTTGAAATTCACCAGCAACACTTCGTTGATCAGCGATTGCTCGGATACCGGGCGCAGGCCGCTGCGCACCAGCGCCAGCCGCAAGCCGTCTGAGGGCGCCCTGGCGGGCTCTTCGCGCGCCTCGCGCTGCCCGTCATTGTTTACGGCCGCTTGGCCCTGCTTGGCCGGCGACAGTCCGCGGTGCTGCGGCGGCACGTCGGCGACGTCGACTGTCACGGGCGCGCGCGCGGCCAGGAGGTTGAGTTCGCCCATGATTTCGGGGCGCGCGATGCTGTTGGCGGTCAGGAAGTCGGGGCTCTGCGCGTTCAGCGTCTGGTATTGCTCCAGCGGCAGGTCCGCGGCCTCACTGTCGTGCGGCGACGAATAATTCACGGTGTTGCCGTCGCTGGTGAGCTGGAAGTAGTAGCGCACGAAGCGGTCTTCGGGCTGGCCTGCAAGCGGCGAACGCACCACGCTGGGTGCGGCGGCCTGGATGTTCAGGGGCGCGTGCCAGTGCTGGTATTCGGTGAAGTCGCGCTGGGTTTCGCGCGTGATGAGTTCGCGCAGGTGGTTGTGGTAGCGTTGCTCGACGGCGGCAAGCGCGGCCTCGCCCTTTTGCCGCGAGTCGGCGAGCACCTGCGATTCTTCCTTGGCAAGCTGGATCCAGGCAAACCAGCCCAGCACGCCCAGCGGGACGAAGCCCGCAAGGACGAACAGGAACATGGCTAACCGGACCGATTTCATGTGTTGCTTTCTTCTGGTGTCGCGGAGTCGGCATCCTGCCTCCCCGCGATTTCACGCGGACTTCGCGCTAGTGCGCTCGTCCGCGGCTCGGCATCCCTGCCTCGTCACTGCTTCGCTACTCCCCGCGATTTCACGCGGCTTTCGCGCTAACGCGCTCAGCCGCGGCTCGCCATCCATGGCTCGTTACAGCCCTTTCTTCGCTTGCTCTCCGTGACTCGTTACTTCGCCGCTCCCGGTAGTTCGAGCCTGTAGCCGCTGTCGCGCACGGTGATGATTACTTCGGGCTTGCCAACGTTGCGCTCAACCTTCGCGCGCAACTTCGCCACGGCCATGTCGACGGTACGCGTCGCAATCGCCTGCTTGTAGCCCCAGACCTCGACCAGCAGGTTTTCGCGGCTGACGGGACTCGGCCGCGATTTTAACAGGAACTTCAGCAACTCGACCTCGAGCTGCGTCAGCGACGTGCTCTTGCCCTCACGCACCACCTCGCCGCGGATTAAATCGACGCGGCAGCCCGGCAATTCCAGCGCGGCGCCGAACGCCGCCTGCGCGCGGCGCAACTGCGCCTGCACGCGCGCCTGCAATTCGGCCAGCCGAAAGGGCTTGGCGATGTAATCGTCGGCGCCGGCCTGCAGGCCGTTGATGACTTGCTGTTCGTCGGCCATCGCCGTCAGCATGATAATCGGCAGTGACGCGCCGCGCGCCCGCAGCGCCTTGCAGATTTCGAGGCCGTGCATGCCCGGCAACATCAGGTCGAGCACGATGAGATCCGGCTTGAACGACTCCACGGCGGCAAGCGCGAGATCGCCGCGCGCGCACGGCTGGGCGCTGAAACCCTGGCCGGTGAAGGACTCGATTAATCCTTCGCGCAGGGCTTCTTCGTCTTCGACAACCAGTATGCGTTGGCCGGCCATGGTCGCTCCATTCATTATTATGACAGCACAGGGGGCACAGATGGTCCCCACTATCGTGTAAAACCCGCGTAAACGCGGCTTGATTCTGTCGCCGCGGGCGGGGCTTTGCCACCGCGCTGTTTCGGGGCCCGGCCCGGCCCTACCGAGATTGGCCAACCGAACATAAAACCCCTGCATGCGCGGGACGTTCCCATCACAGGAAATCAGCAAGCTGGTTAAAGACGGCGCTGTTTCCAGCACTGGCGGCATATCGGCCGAGCAGATTCAGCCGTCGTCGCTGGACCTTACGCTCAGCGTCGAAGCCTACTCGATGACCGGCTCGCTGCTGCCGCTGGGCGGCGAGAAAGTCCGCGACCTGATTGAACGCTTCGCGCGCTACCCCATCAACCTGCGCGACCCCGCCGTGCTCGTGCGTGACAACGTTTATCTCGTGCGGCTGCGCGAAAATCTAAGGCTGCCGGAGGGCGTCGCCGCCTACGCCAACAACAAGAGCAGCACCGGCCGCATTGATTTGCAGACACGTGTGATTTGCGACCGCAACCCTCGTTACGACAAAGTCCCCGAAGGCTACGAAGGCGAACTCTGGCTCGAAGTGATTCCCAAGAGCTTCGACGTACGCGTGCGTGCCGGCGACTCGCTCAACCAGGCGATTCTGTACGCCGGCCGTGACATCCTCACGCACAAGGCGATGCACGACATCCAGGGCGGCAAGAAGAAGACCACGCTGCTGTATCAGCGCGACGGCCAGCCCGCGCCCGCCGCAAGCGTCACCGACGACGGCGCGTGCCTGATGACGCTCGACCTCGATCAGGACATCGTTGGCTACGTCGCCAAGAAGTCGCTCAAACCGAAGCCGATCGATCTTGCCGCGATATGCGCGCACGACGCTGACGATTACTTCGAGGCGATCAAACGTCCCAAGGACGGCGCGCTGTTCCTGCGACAGAATGCGTTTTACATTTTCAGCACCTACGAATACGTCAGTGTTCCGCCGGAATACGCGGTCGAGATGCTGCCCTACGACACCAGCGCGGGCGAATTCCGCGCGCACTACGCGGGCTTCTTCGACCCGGGTTTTGGTTACGGCGCGAAGGGCGAAGTCAAAGGCACGCCCGCCGTGCTCGAAGTACGGCCGTACGAAGACGATTTAATCGTCCGCCATCGGCAACCCGTCTGCAAGATGGCCTACGAGAAACTCACGGCCGCGCCGGACAAACTCTACGGCGTGGGCGTAAAGAGCAACTACGCCGCACAACGCGGCCCGCGTCTCAGCAAGTTCTTCAAGCCCACAGCTTGATCTACGCCGCGGTCGCGCGCTCGCTCTTTGAAACGGTTTTCTGGAAGGGGTAACGCAGTTCCGCGTCGGAGTACGCCGGGCCAAACCAGTTTTTCTTCCACGACACGAACATGAAAACCGCGCCGACGATGAACATGCCCACGCACAGCAACTGGCCCATCGTCATGTTCAGCGCCGTCAGCAACTGCGTTGTCGCGTTGCTGGCGAGATTCGGGTCGATCTGCGGGTCCGGCTGGCGCAGCGGTTCAATGGGGATGCGCGCCGCCGCATAACCCATCAGGCCCATTGCGACGATCATGCCGGGCTTGCGCAGCCAGCGGCGCGTCACCCAGATCAGGATCAGCAGCGCCAGGCCCTCGAGCGCGGCTTCGGCCAGTTGCACGGGGTAGCGCCCGGCGATCTGCGGCTCGATCTGCGCCCATAGGGCGGGGTCGACGGGCAGCGGGTTGCCGCCGACAAAACTTTCACCGCGCTCGCGCAGCATTCCCATGGCTTGCGGGTCCGTCGGGAATTTCATCGCGTACCAGGGCAGCTTGTCGCCGTCGGTGATGGGGTTGCCCGCGGCGTCGTTGATCGTGCGGCCGAAAATTTCGCCGTTGATGAAGTTGGCGATGCGCACGCAGACGATGCCGGCGGGCACCCAGTGCTGCATGCAATCAAGCAGGTTGACGAAACTTTGTTTCTTCAGGCGCGCGTAGACGCCGACGAAAAGCCAGACGCCGATCACGCCGCCGTGGAAACTCATGCCGCCTTCCCAGACGCGGAAGACCTGTTCGATACGCGCGCCCAGCGGCGCCGAGCCCAGGAACATCGCGTCGAACTCGTAGAAGACGAGAAAGCCGATGCGGCCGCCGATGAACACGCCCAGCACGCCCGCGATCATGTAATTCACGACGTCGGTCTTGGAAATCCGCGCATAACCCGACCGCTGCAGCCACCAGAGCCCGAGATAGCCGAACGCAAACGCAACGGCGTACATGAAGCCGTACCAGCGTAACGCCGCAGGCCCGGAGATCTGGAAGATCACCGGGTCGAAGTTGGGAAAGTGGAGGTAACTGAGCATCGTCAGGCGACAGGCCCCAGGCGTCAGGCAACAGTTAACGGCAACCGGATTGTAAGCATTTGCTGCCGCCTGTCGCCTGTCGCCTTTTGCGGGTAGTGGGTCAGTTTGATTGATGCAGGCTTCCAGCCTGCGGGTAGCGCGGCCATCTTGGCCGCAATCGTCGCAGGCCTTTGGCCCGCGACTGCGGGCGAGACGCCCGCGCTACGAAAGGCATT
>JADLAK010000001.1 GCA_020848275.1 Planctomycetota bacterium | reverse complement strand
GCGAGCATCGCATCTCTGCGTCGCGCTCGCTCAGCGTGGCCTCCAGCCACGCCATCGCTCGCGCTTCTTGATCTGCTCGCTCGGCGCAGCGCATAAACTCGGCACACTAACCTTGAAAAAGCTCTAAGAAGCCGCTCGCCAGAAACTGCTTGCGGCGTCGCCGGGCCGCGTTCGCCTCGCCCGGCGCGGCTTGCCCATCTTCGTCCAATAACCAGTGCTTTCGCCGCGTCCCCGCGTCCCCGCGGTTTGTAAAACATAGGTGCTCATGCCCAACGATCGCTATGCCGGGAAGACCGTCACCGCCGCTTGCCTCTGCGGCTGGCGCGAAGAAATGTCTGCTTCGCGCGGCGGAATAGTCATCGAATGCCCGCGCTGCGCGGCGGCCGTGACGGTCCCGCTGTTTGGCGCCGAGCGCGCCGCCGATCTATCCAGCGCCGACCACGCCACGCTCGAACAACTCACAGGCAGGCGCTTCTCGCGCAAGCGTCCGCGCGCGCCGCTATTTTTCGGCGGCGCCCTTGTCGGCGCTGCTGTCGCGTGCGCGGCGCTCTTGACACGTCCAGAGCTGCGTATCGGCGGCGCTTTGCTTTGCGGTTTGCCGGGCCTGTGGCTGATTTTCGCGCGCGCGCTTCGTCGCTGATGCGACAACTCGAGGCCGCAGACTTGAACCCCGATTCAACTCTTCAAAAGCCGCCAACGCCCTTGCCAGAGCCTTTATCAGGGCTTGACGTCACAATAGAAGGCCCGGGATTACGCGAAATTGTCCACCAATTCTTCCCCAAGTCTTGCGCCGTCAAGTGTTTAGGCGGGGTGCGGGGTGGCTGTCAGATTAACTTTCTCAAGAAATCTTAAATGCCTTTGGGACAAGGAGTTTGGGCGTTCCTGACAGCTTTTCAAGCCTGTCGGTTTCGTACTTTCGTTGACTCGATTTTTCAGCCTGATAATTACTGGCCTCAGCAGCGCGATTGTGCAAAGCGTTCCGGCGGTTGTTGTTCAGGCCGCCGGGGTTAGGGCAAGTCGGGTTCTCCGGGGAAGTTTTCCGTCTCCGGGGACGGCGAAGCTGTCAACCCCTCTGCCCTTTGCTCTTTGGCGCACAAAGACCTATTTGACGACTGCTCGGGGTGGTTATGGGCAACTGCTTCACAGTCGTTGTGAATTGACGCTTCCTTCTGTTGTCGTTTCGGGCTCGCAATAACAAGTCGAGGGTTCTTCGCCGTGCCTTGCGGCGGCAGACCCCGTTATCCTTGTTGCGCCCGCCGACACAAAGCAGCGTCCTGAAGTCCCAAGGGAGAACTCCATGCATGATCAGGACCGCGATGTGCTTAGCCTGTGGCCTGCAATCGAAGAGCTGGCCCTGACTCGCTCACGCGGATTGCCGCTTTATGACGTGCTGCGCAACAGCCGCGCCGTCGCCTACGACCCGGCGCGCGAAGTGTTGCGTCTTTCGGTTGACGCCGTCCATCTCGACAACACGACCACCGAAAGCCTGCGCAACTGCGTGGGCAAGGCCTGCTTCCAGATCCTCGGCTTCCAGCCTGCGCTCGAAGTGCAGGCCACCGGAAGCCCCCGGGGCCAGGCGCCGTTCAACCCGGCGGCATCTACCGGCACATCGCCGCGCCGCGATACCGCGCGCGTGCAACATTCCGAGCTGTCGGGCTACCTGACACGCCAGAAGCTCCCGCCCGCCGCTGATTTCGAACACTTTGTGGTCGGGCCCAGCAACCAGCTCGCCGTCGCCGCATGTAAGGCCGTGGCGGAGAACCCGGGCAAGTCCTACAACCCGCTGTTCATCCACGGGTCGGTGGGCCTGGGGAAAACGCACCTGTTGCAGGCGATCTGCCACAAGCTGGTGCCGAACATGCCGCGCGTGCGCTTTATCTCGTGCGAGGAGTTCATCAATTGTTTCGTGCAGGCGCTGAAGAACGGCAACGTGGATTCAATGCGCCACGAGCTTCGCGACGCCGACGCCCTCATTATTGACGACATCCACTTCCTCGCGGGCAAAGAGCAGACCCAGGAAGAGTTCTTCCACACCTTCAACCACCTCTACCAACAGGGCAAGCAGATCGTGCTTTCAAGCGACAGCCTGCCTCGCGACATCCCGCGCCTCGAGGACCGGCTGATCTCGCGCTTCCACTGGGGGCTCGCGGTCAAACTTGAGCCGCCATGCACGGAAACCCGCATGGCGATCGTGCGCAAGAAGGCCGAGATGCGCAAAATCGACATGCCCGCTGATGTCGTGGCGTTTTTGGCCGAGAACATCACCACCAACATCCGCGAGATCGAGGGCGCGGTGGTCCAGATCGCCGCGCTTTCGTCCATGAGCAACCGGCCGATCACGCTGGCGCTCGCGCACGAAGCCCTGCGCCATCTCATCAAGGCCCGCCCGGCGCCAACGCGCGTTGCCGCCGAGGACATCATTGAACTCGTCTGTAACCATTACTCTGTAAGGCTGAACGACATCCTGAGCCAGCGACGCACCAAGAACCTCGCGTTCCCGCGCCATGTGGCGATGTACCTGGCCAAGGAAATGACGCAGTTGACGCTGTCGGAAATCGGCCATTTCTTTGGCGGCCGCGACCACAGCACGGTGCTGCACGCCATCAACAAGATCAAGAGTTCACGGCTGAAGGACCAGGACCTGCGCAGCGAACTCGAGCGTTTCGAGCTTCAGTTGCGCAAGCCTTTGGGATAAATGAAGGCTTATCCCGGTTTTCTCCCGGCCTTGTTCACGTTTCACGCGGGGTTTCGGAAACTGCCGCAAAGCTTGTGGGGTGTGTTGGGGCAAGCCGGTTTAAACTGACATCTCGTTTTGGCCGGCGTTGCGGGTTTCAAAAGTTTCCGGCGGGGCAGGCTTGAAGCTGCGGAAACGGTTCACATAGTCGGTCGCCGCCGGGTGCTTTGCCGGCGCGGGTTTCAAGGTGGGATAGGGCCCTTTCTGACTTACTGACAGGCCCTAGTGTTAATACGAGGTTTAATTAACCATTATTAAACAGAGGTTTTGAAACAAAGGCCTTCTATGCATGTAACGACAGCACGAGAGCAACTAGCCGAAGCCATGAACCTGGTAACGAGCGTGGTCAACCAGCGCTCGACCAACCCGGTCACCCAAAATGTCTGCTTGGTAGCTGAAAAGGGAAGCCTGGAGCTTCGGGCGACGGATCTTGAGTGCAGCCTGCGCAAGAAGTTGTCCGAAGTCGACGTCAAGAAACCCGGCACCTGCCTTGTGCAGGCGGGTTTGCTGGCCGGCCTGCTGAAAGACATCCGCAGCGACACGGTTGAAATCGTCGCCAACGCGGGAAAGGTCGAATTGCGGGCGGGCAGAGACAAATTTGAACTCACCAGCGCCGACCCGGAAGAATTCCCCAAACTGCCGGAGAAAGCCGGCGATACCAACGTCACGATGAAGGGTAAAGACTTCAACGACGCGATCCGCAAGGTCGGCCGCAGCGTCGCGCAGGAAAAAGGCCGCTACGCGCTCAACGGCGTCTTGCTCGAACCGGGCAAAAATAGCCTCGAATTCTGCGGCACGGACGGCCGCCGGCTGGGATTTGTGAAAGTCGCCGCCAAGGGCAAGGAAGTGAAGTTCCAGGTGATCGTGCCGACCAAGGGCTACAATTTGATCACGAAGGTTATCGGCGCCGCCGAGGAAGACATCCAGCTCGGCATTTCCGAGACGCGGCTTGTCGCCAACATCGCCGGGACGGAAGTCAGCACGCAGTTGGTCGAAGGCCAGTTCCCGGATTACCGCAGCGTGATCCCAAAAGACCTCGACAAAACGTTCACGATCGCGACCGAAGAATTCCGCAGCGCGCTCAACCGCGCCAAACACCTGACGTCGGTCGAGAGCCAGGCGGTCAAACTCGAAATCAAGACCGGCGAACTAACCATTCGCTCCAAGGCGCCCGCCCACGGCCAGGCCGAGGTCAACGCCGAAATCGAGTACAAGGGCCCCGAGACCGCGATCGGCTTCGACCCGCAATACCTGCTGCAGGGGCTCGACGGCATCGACGCCGAAAAAGTCACGATCGAGTTCAAGGACAAGGAAACCGGCGCGGTCATGCACGCCGGCGACCGCGCGAAGTTCTACTACCTCGTGATGCCGATCGACATCTAAAGATCGTGTCGCGTGCTACGTGTCTCGTGTTACGTCGCCGTTGAGTTTGCGACGGTTTTCCCGTAACACGTAGCACGACACACGGAGCACGCTTCCTATGGGTTTTAAATGCGGCATCGTAGGCCTGCCTAACGTCGGCAAGAGCACCCTCTTCAACGCGATTACGGCCAGTGAACAGGCCGCCGCGGCCAACTACCCGTTTTGCACCATCGAGCCCAACGTCGGCATGGTGCCGGTGCCCGACCCGCGCCTGGACCGGCTGGTTGCACTGGTCAAACCCGTCAAGACCATCCCGGCAATGATGCAGTTCGTCGATATCGCCGGGCTGGTCAAAGGCGCCGCCACCGGCGAAGGCCTGGGCAACAAGTTCCTTACTCATATCCGCGACGTCGAGGCGATTGCGCAGGTCGTGCGCTGCTTTGAGGACCCGGACGTTATTCACGTGTCGGGCACGGTGGATCCGCTGCGCGACATCGAGGTCATAGAGACCGAACTTGCGCTGAAGGACCTTGAACAAGTCGACGCGAAAATTGCCAAGCTTGCGGCGTCGGTGCGCTCGGGCACCGCCGACAAGAAGACGCCGGTGCAGATCGAGTTCTTCACCAAGCTCAAGGCGCACATGGACAAGGGCAAGGGCGCGCGGCACTTCCCGATGAACGAAGAGGAATTGTCGTGGATTGAAGACATGCGCATGTTGACGGCCAAGAAGGTCATGTATGTCGCCAACGTGGGAGAAGCGGATCTTCCGAAGGGAAATAAATATAGCGACGCGGTTATTAAGCATGCGGCGGGCGAAGGCGCGCCTTGCGTGATCATCAGCGGCAAGATCGAGGCTGAAATTGCGCTGCTGCCTGCAGTCGAGCGCAAGGATTTCCTCGAGGGCCTGGGTTTAACGCGTTCGGGGCTGGATGATTTGATTCGAGCCGGGTACACGCTTCTGGGCCTGCGCACGTATTTCACCGCCGGCGTCAAGGAAGTCCGCGCCTGGACGATCCATGCCGGCGACACCGCTCCCAAGGCGGCCGGCAAAATCCACAGCGATTTCGAGCGCGGTTTCATCAGCGCCGAGACCATCGCTTACGCCGACTTCGACCAGTTCAACGGCGAACAGGGCGCCAAGGCCAAGGGCAAGATGCGCACCGAAGGCAAAGAGTACGTCGTCGCCGACGGCGACGTGCTGTTGTTCCGGTTTAATGTGTGATGTGGCTGGGGCCTCCCGGCCCCAGTCGAATGCTGGTTGGCTACCGTGCCGGGGCCGGGAGGCTCCAGCCACATGGTTCTTGCTACCATCCCCTATGTCCACCGAACCGACCGCCAAGGAACTGAAGGCCGCCGCACACCAGGGGCGTGTCGAGGTGCGCTTCCACAACATCGACGAGTTATTCGACCAGATGGACCCCGCGCCGATCGAGGAGCGCGACCTCGACCTTGATGCGGAGGAGTTCATCACCAGTTGGGCCCGCGAAATTCCTCGCGACGCCAACCTGCGGTTGCAGATCGACCTTCCCGAGGACCAGCGCAAGCGCGAGCCGGAGAAATTTGTGCAGCCCGCGATCAAGCGATTCTTCGAGTACAAGGCCGACATGGCCGGGCGCGAGTTCAAGGACCTGATGCGCCGCGGCCGCATCAACTTGATCATCGGCATCGCGGTGCTGGGCGCGTGCATGTTGATCAGAGAATTGATGGCCCGGGCGGGCGAAAGCGCGGCGCAGCACGAATTTCACCTTGCGGGCGAGGCGATCATCATCATTGGCTGGGTGGCGATGTGGCGTCCCGTCGAAATCCTGCTGTACGAATGGTGGCCGGTGAAGGCGCGCCAGCGCACCTATCGGCGGCTGTCGGCGATGCCGGTGAACATCGAGTACCGGTAGTTAGTGGCTGCGGTTTCCTAACCGCAGCGGTAGCAAGCCTTTTGGCTCGCTTGTGTCATGCGGCAACGCCGCATGACACTGGGGTTTGGAAACCCCAAACACTTTATTCGAGCAGCGTGACGATGGTGCCCGTGGGCAATTCACCCTCGAAGTTGCGAAGTGTGATGCGCGCGTCGGCCATAGCGGCGACGCCTTTGCCGATGCCCACCGAACTCTCAAAGGTCTTGCCGCCGGGAATTTCGAACTTCGCCTTGAACGGCGGCTGCAGTTGCTTGGTCATGCTCAGGAATTCGGCGTAGCTGACGTCGAGGTCGATGTTGAGGAACTTATTGCCCGGCGTAAGCGTGGTGATCTTGGTGGTTTTGACTTTGAAAACGAGATCGGACACTTTGGGGCTCCTTCGTGAGACCAAGTCTATTTAGCCACAGATGAACACAGATCAACACAGATAATGGCGATTCACGCCGCGCGGCCGAAGAGCTTGCGCAAATAGGTCGCGATTTCAGCCTTGTCGAGCTTCCCTGTCGCCGCATCGATGACGAAGCATTCGATTTCGTCGAGGTCGTAATCAACAGCAAGATCCACGTCGTTGAGTTCCAGAAACACAACGGCCGCTTGCCACGCGGTGCGCTTGTTGCCGTCGATGAACGCGTGGTTGCGCGCCAGATGAAACAGGTACGCGGCGGCCTTGTCGTAAATGGTTGGATGCAGGTAGTCGCCGCCGAAGGTTGCCTGCGGCGTAGTGAGCGCCGATATCAACAATCCCTGATCGCGCACGCCCTCAGAGCCGCCGTAAGTGGCCAGCACTTCGGTGTGAATTGCCATGACGTCGTCGATGGTAAGGAAGTACATGCTATGCCAACCGCTTCAGCAGGGGCCCAAAGTGTTTTGAAGCTTTGCGTATGGCCTTGGCGACCTTGGCCGACTGTTGCTTGTTCGCCGCCTTGCGGGCCACGAGGCATTCGCCGTCGGTCGAGACTTCCAGTGGCGTGTCCGGGTCGATCTTGAGCAAGTCAAGAATGGCCTTGTCGATGATCAGCGCCCAGCTGTTGCCGTGTTTGGTCAGGGTTTTAACCATGATCTTTCCTCCAGCGCCATTATACGGCGTGTATCCATTGTGGCAACGGGGTCAATTGTGGCTGGGGCCGCCGGCCCCTGTGAAGGTTCGTTGACGTTCGCCTGGGGCAGTTCGCAGGGACGAGGACGCCCCTGCCACCTACGCCTTCTGGAACTTCACCAGCAGGTCGTTGGCGACCTTGACCGCCGCAATCGCGTCTTCGGCGTGCGCCGCGGCATTGATTTCGCGCGCGTACTCAACGCTCGTGACCGCGCCGCCGATGACCACGGGGCCGTACCACTTCGCGTCGCGCAATTGTTTGATCACTTCGGGCATACGTGTCATGGTCGTGGTCATCAGGGCCGACAGGCCGACGATGTCGGCGTTGTTGTCCACGGCTGCTTTGACAATCGCGTCCGTGGGCACGTTCTTGCCCAGGTCAATCATGCGATAGCCGTAATTCTCGAGCACCGCGATCACGATGTTTTTGCCGATGTCGTGGACGTCGCCTTTGACCGTCGCAATCACCATGGTGCCGCGCGGCTTGCTGCTGCCCGCGTGCTTCTTCATTTCTTCCTTCAGCACGGTAAACGCGGCCTTCATGGCGTTGGCGCTGCGCATGACTTGCGGCAGGAAGTATTCACGTAGCGCAAAGCGCCGGCCGACTTCGCCCATGCCCGCGATCAGGAACTTATTGTTTACGTCCAGCGGCGTCATGCCGCCTTTGATGGCTTCGTTGCACAGGCCGGCGATGATGCTGTCGTCGCCGTCGATCACGGACGCGGCGATTTCATTGCCCAGTTTGTCGCCGGTCTCGACATAGGGCGGGTTGCCCTTGCCCGCGAGCTCGTTCTTGCGATTGAGCGGCGGCGGGCCTTTATGTGCGGTCGTAGCGCCCTTGGGCAGCGGGATGCCGATCAGTTGCTCGGCGTCGCGCATGACTTCGTTGAGGTTTTGCGTTGGTTTAGGTTGCTTTGCACCCGAGGTATCAGGTTTCGGGTTTTGGGTATCGGATTTTTTACCTGATACCAGAGACCCATTACCCGACACCTTACCCTTGCTGGCTGACGCTTCGCGCTCTGTTAAAGCCGTTTCGCGCTCCTGCTTTTCGAGCGCCGCGTACTTGGTCGTGAACGTCATGCCCTGCTTGTCTTTGCCCAGCAGCAGGTTGGCGGAATCGACAGCGCGGCGGGTTTCCTCGGCCAGAGGATTGATAATCGGCAGGTCCAGGCCGTAACTCAACGCCATGCTCAGGAAGTGGCCCGTGAGCATCTCGCGCATCGGCATGCCAAAGCTGATGTTCGAGACGCCCAACACGCTGCGCACGCCAAATTCCCGTTTAAGCTCCATGATCGCGCGCATGGTGTTCTTGGCCTGTTGCGGCTCGGCCGAAATCGGCAGTGTCAGGCAATCCACGTAAACGTCGCGGCGGGGAATGCCGTACTTGTCGGTGCACTCGAGAATTTTCATACAGACGCGGCGGCGGCCCGCGACATCGGCCGGGATGCCGTCGTCATCGACCAGCAGCGCGATCACCGCGCCGCCGTATTTTGCGATCACGGGCACCGGGTCCAAGCGGCCTTCTTCGGCGGTGATCGAGTTAATCAGCGGGCGGCCTTCGCACTCGATCAAACCGTACTCGAGCGCCGTCACGTTGGGGCTATCAATGCTCAGCGGGCATTTAATAACACCCTGCAACGCGCGAACGGCCCAGCGCATCGCCGCGGGCTCGTCGATCATCGGCACGCCGACGTTGCAGTCGAGAATCAGCGCGCCGGCGTTGACCTGGTTCTCGGCGTCTTTGGTGATCACCTTCGGGTCGAGGTCTTTAATGCTCTGCGCTAGTTTCTTGCGGTTGGTCGGGTTGATACGTTCGCCCACGACCGCGACGGCGTGCTGGCTGCCGATGCGCACGGTCTGCCAGCGCGAACAAAGGCGCGATTCGTCGGGTTCGTCGCGCTTGGGCAGCTTCATGCCGCGCACGCTGTCGGCAATGGCCTTGATGTGCCGCGGGTTGGTCCCGCAGCAGCCGCCGATGATATTGACGCCGATTTTCGCGAACTCGATCGCGTATTCGGCCATGTACTCGGGCGAGCCCGGGAACACGGTTTTGCCCTGTACCAGCGCGGGCAAGCCGGCATTGGGCTCAACCAGCAGCGGACAGGATGAATTCGACGCCATCTCTGCCAGCACGGGAATCAACCCTTCAGGGCCCATGGAGCAATTCGCGCCGACGCCGTCGGCGCCGCAAGCCAGCGCGACCGTTAGATGCGTGACGGGGTCGGTGCCGGTCATGGTGCGGGCGCCTTCCTGGTAGAACATCGAGGCGAAGATCGGCCCGTCGTAGACCTCGCGCGTGGCGATGACGGCGGCCTTGAGCTCGCGGATGTCCATGATCGTTTCGATCACGATCAGGTCGGCCCCGGCTTTGGCGAGAGCGCGCGCTTGTTCCTTGAACAGGTCGTAGACGTATTCGAACTTCGCTTCGCCCATGGGCTCGAGCACAAGGCCGCTGGGGCCGATGTCGCCCGCGACGAATTTCGTCGGGTCGCCCCTGGTGGCCGCGCGCGCAATCGCGACCGCCTTCTCGTTAATCTCGGCGACCCGTTCCTTCATGCCCGGATATTCTTCGAGGCGGTAGCGTGTGGCGCCGAATGTGTTGGTCAGCACGATGTCGGCGCCGGCAGCGAGATAATCCTCGTGGATCTGGCGCAGTTTGTCGCCGTGGTCGAGTACGAAGCTTTCCGGCAGGCCGCCGGAGGGCAGGCCGCGCGCCTGCAACTCCGTGCCCATCGCGCCGTCAATAATGAGGGCGCGTTCGGCAAAGGCTTTGAACAGGCGCTGTTTGCGGGCGTTCATGGCGTTAGTTGTACACCAAGAAACGGCAAAAGCCTACCAGCCACGAATGAACACGAATCACCACGAATAAAAGCACAAATTGAATTCGTGAAAATTCGTGTCGATTCGTGGCTCAAGTAGTTCGTTTCCAGGGTGGCGTTTCGAGGATGCCGCCGCGATTGAGTGTCCATCGGCCCCAGCGCCGCGCGAGGAAGAACCAGCACAGGCCCAAGATGACGCCGACAGTGATGCGGATGCTTGCATCCGATTCGCGGCCGCGGTGCGATGCGCCGGCCTCGCCGGCGGTGAAAAGCATGTACAGGTCGTAGAGCCCCCAGCACAGGCAGGGAAACCACGCTACGCGAAGAAACCAGACGCAGATTAAACCTTTGAGCCAGTTCACGACGTCGAGGATGTTGTTCAGTTTGCCGGTGACCTGGTCGGTCCGCGTCGGCGCGGGCGGGACGTAGGTTTGGGGCGGCGATGGCTGGCTAGTGTTTTTTTCCATGGTCATCGTCCATGGGCGGGGGCGCTTTTTTGCGCTGGGCGGCGATTTTCGACACCACTTCGCGCCGGGCGGCCTCGACCTGCTCGTCTTCAACGCGGCGCAGGCACAGGTTCATGAACGCGAACGCGATGTCGTCGGGCAGTTCCGCCAGCTCGACAAACAGGTTCATGTAAAACGCGTCTTTGAGGATGCGCCGCGCGACGCCCGAATAAATTTTGGCTAATTCGTCGCGGTTGGCGGCGACCAGCGCCTTGGCTTTCTCGAGAGGCAGGGCTTGCGCCTGCTTGACGCGCTCTTTCGTGAAAATGAACGCCAGCGCGCCCTCATCAAGCTTGAGGTAGGTCGAATCCAGAAACGCATCGACGAAGTCCGCGGCGCCGGTCATTGCGTCAGTGTGCGCGCCAAACACACGTGGGTCAATTGGCGTGATTTCAAAAGGCGACGACAGGCAGGCTGTAAGCCCTCTCTACGGGTCAACGGCGCGTGCCGGCCCAGCCCAGGGCCTTCTCGATGGCGAGCGACAGCGCCTTGATGCCAAAAGGTTTAACCACGACCGCAAGCGCGCCCAGCGAAACGTTGGCGCCCGGCCCCGCGCCAGCCAGCGCGACCACGGGGCCGTGTCTGGCGAGCTTGCGCACGAATTCGGAGTGGCCCGTGCGGCAGACGTCGAGGTCGAAGAGCACCGCCGCAAAGCCCGGTGCGGCGTCGGCGTGTTCGAGCGCCTCGGCAGTGTCGTCGAATATCTCGCCGACGAGCCCAAGCTCGGAGAAGAGGTAATCGATAACATCGAGGACGCCGGGATCGTCTTCGATAACAAGAATTCGCGAACCCGATTCCTTGGGTGCCTTTTGAGCATCGGCGGGTGTAGAATTCATAATTGTGGTCCGGGCGATACGGATACTTCCCATATAATATCAAAAGTATATAAATACTCAAAGATCGGGCAATGCGAGTGAGAGAGCTGAGGCTGCAATGACAACCAAACTCGAACCCAGGCGCCGCCCCGCAACGCGTCGCGTGATGGTCGTGGAGGACGACAAGTCCATCCGCTCCCTGATCGCAATGAGCCTGTCGCCGGAGTTTGAACCTGTGCCGGCGATGGACGGCCAGGACGCACTCGAGATTCTCGCCAAGATGGAAGTGTTGCCCGTTGTGATCCTGACCGACGTCTCGATGCCGCGCATGGACGGCCTCGAACTTGCCAAGCGCGCGCGTGCCGACCAACGCCTGCGCGAAATACCGATCATCATGGTCACGGCCAACGCCGACCGCGAATTCAAACTACAGGCCCTTGAGCTGGGCGTGGACGACTACGTGCTCAAGCCCTTTGACCTCGCGGAGGTAAAGCTGCGCGTGCGAAACCTGGCTAATGTCAGCATCGCGCGCCACCTGGTCGAGACCTACGCCGACGAACTCGAACGCCGCGTCGAGGAACGCACGCGCGAACTTACCCGCACCATGTCCGAGTTGTCGGCCATCGACACGGAACTTCGAGAGGCGCGCTGGGAGACGATCCTTCGCCTGTCCGTCGCCTGCGAATACCGCGATGACGACACGGCGCAGCACCTCAAGCGCATGGCCACGTACAGCCAGATCATCGCCAGGAACCTGGGCCTTTCGCGCGTGCAGGTGGAGATGATCACGGTCGCCGCGCCGATGCACGACGTGGGCAAGATCGGTGTGCCGGACAACATCCTGCTCAAGCCGGGCAAGCTGACGTCCGAGGAATTCAAGGTGATGCAGAAACACCCGGGCATGGGCGCGCGCATCCTGGCGGGCAGCAATTCGCCGCTGATGAAAACGGCCGAGGCGATTGCGCTGACGCACCACGAACGTTTCGACGGCAAGGGTTATCCGCGCGGCCTCAAGGGCGAGGACATCCCCATCGAGGGCCGCATCGTGGCGCTTGCCGACGTGTTCGACGCGTTGACGACCCAGCGAGTCTACAAGCCGGCGTTCCCCATCGAGCGCAGCCTCGAGATCATCCGTGAGGGCGACGGCAGCCACTTCGACCCGAAGGTTACCAGCGCGTTTTTTGGCGCCATCAGCGCCGTGAAAGACGTCTGCAACTCGATGCATACCGACGACAAGATGTTCCTTGGCGGAGCCTTGAAGTAGCAAAGGGAAAGCGCATGCCGGGGCTCCAGGATTCCGCAAACAACACCGTGCTGGTGGTCGACGATGACGCGGACAACCGCGCGCTGATTGCCGAGGCGCTGCTTCCCGAATTCAAGGCCATTACCGCCCAAGACGGGCGCGAGGGCCTGGACCTGCTGGCGCGTGCGCCCCAGACGCCGCTGGTGATCGTGTCCGACGTCAACATGCCGCGCATGGACGGGCTGGAGATGTCCCAGCGCGTGCGCATCGACCCTCGGCTGCGCGAAACACCGATCATGCTGTTGACCGGCAACGCCGACCGCGACTTCAAGCTGCGCGCCCTCGAACTCGGCATCGACGACTACGTGTGCAAACCCGCGGACCTCGACGAGGTGAAGCTGCGGGTGCGCAACCTCGCCAACGTCAGCGCCGCGCGCGGCCTGATGCGCACTTACGCCGAGGTGCTGGAGCAAAGCGTCGAGCAGCGCACGCGCGAACTTACGCGCGCGCTCACCGACCTTTCCGAGGCGCGCACCGAGACGATCATGAAACTTTCCGTCGCCTGTGAGTACCGCGACGACGACACCGCCCAGCATCTGTCGCGCATGGCCGCCTACAGCGCCATCATAGCCCGGGGAATGGGCATGACTCCGGCGCAGGTCGAGATGATCACGACAGCTGCGCCGATGCACGACGTCGGCAAGATCGGCGTGCCCGACAACATCCTGCTCAAACCCGGCAAACTCACCGCTGACGAATTCAGGATCATGCAGAGACACCCGGGCATCGGCGGGCGCATCCTGGGCAATTCGCACTCGCCGGTGCTGAAGGTCGCTGAGCTGATTGCGCTGAGCCACCACGAAAAATGGAACGGCAGCGGCTACCCGCGGGGCCTGAAGGAAAGCCAGATCCCCATCGAGGGACGCATCGTGGCGCTGGCCGACGTGTTCGACGCCCTGACCACGCAGCGCTGCTACAAGCCCGCCTTCCCGGTCGACCGCAGCCTCGAGATCATTCACGAAGGCGACGGCAGCCACTTCGACCCCAAGGTCACCTCGGCGTTTTTCGCCGCGCTCGATGAAGTCCGGGAGGTCTGCCGGTCGATGCACAGCGACGACCAGGCCTATGAGCCGGGCAAATAACTGCCATCCGCGCCGCTCTCCTGCTAAACTCTCTGGCGGTCGTGCCCCTGGGCGTCCCTCGCCTGATTCGGCCATGAAGAAGCTCGTCATTGCACTTGCGGCTGTCGCCATGCTCGCGCCCGGTTTTGCCGGCGCTGAGACTATTTACCTGCGCAGCGGCTCGCGCCTGTCGGGCATGGTGGTTGAGGACAAGGCCGAGGGCGTCAAGGTTGCGGTCACCTCGGACAACGGCAACACGGCGATATTGACGATCGCGCGCGAGAAAATTGACCGCGTCGAGAAGGTGGGCACGTTCGACGAGCGCCTCAAGGTCGCGCAGGGCGTGCTGGATGACGACGATGGCCCCGACGCCGAGCCGCGTTTTCGCGAACTTGTGCGCGAAAACCCGCGCCACGGCGGCGCGCGCATCGGCCTTGCCAAAAGCCTGGTCAACCTTGGCCGCGAAACCGAGGCCTTCAAGACCATGGAGCACTATGTCGCGCTGACGACCGACAAACGCGACCCCCGGGCGCTCCTTTATTACGCCGAGTTGCTGCTGCAGCGCGGCGACCACCGCGACGCCCGCAAATGGACCAAAGAAGCCGGCGCCCAGGACCCCGGCAACGCCAAGCTCAAGGAGCAAGTCGACGCGCAGATGAAGCGCATCGAGCGCGTGCGCGACGGCGCCGACATCGCCGACCAGAAAGCAGCGGCCCTCAAGGCCGAGGTCGAGAAGCGGGTCAAGGAACGTGCAGCGTTCGACCGCGCCACGGGCACCAACCTCGACGCCAGTCAAGCGGGCAAAGCGCTGGCGGAGTGGACCAACGGCGCCGGCGCGCAGGTCGTCGAATCGACCGTGATCACGCTTGAAGCCGCCGACCGCGCCGAGGGCAACTTCGCGCGTGGCGTCGAAAGCGCCGAGTACCAGAAGTTCGTTGAGAACGTCAGCGTCGTGGTGCAGGTGACTGAGGCGGCGTGGACCAAGCTGTACGACCACCAGAAGCGCCAGCAGATCTACGGCTGGTTTTACCAGTTGCGCGCGCGTTACCCCAACGCCGTGCCGCGCATCACCGTGCAGAAAACCGAGAAGGATAAACGCGGCCAACCCGTGGTGACCGAGCTTGCACGCGGCACCTGGGACGGCCGCAAGGAAGAAATCGTCGTGGACATGTGGACGGCGGCCAACGTCGACCCCACGCGCCCGCGCACCAGGCCCCGGTAACTCCCCGCTAGGCTCGCCGTGCGAACGCTCCGCCTGATACCCGCCACCGCAGTGATGCTGCTTTGGGCGGTGTCGTGGCCCCACGTGCAAGCCGAGGTGAAGAGCCCGCCTATGGGCGTGCCCGACCGCTACAACCTTTCTGTGATAGGCGGCAAGGCCGAGGATTACTGCGGCGACGCGCTGCCCGAAAACGCCAAGCGGGCTTTACACGTCAAGACCGTGGTGGCGGAGTGGCGCGGCGCAAAGGCCGGGCTGATGGCCGAGGACGTCATCTATGGCGCGGGCGGCAAGGTCTTCGAAAAGAACGCTTACCTCGAACTCGCCGATGCCATCGAGGCCGCCGAATCGCAAACCGAAGATGCCAAGGCGCAGGTCGTCCTGAAGGTGCAGCGCACGGAAACCACCGGCAGCGGCAAAACCACGAAGTCGACGACCAGGACACTAGAGGTCACCGTGGCCATGCGCGTTTTTGGCGAAGGCGCGGGCAAAACCATTCCCGGCGCGGCGCTGGAAAAGGACATCCTCGAGCGCGGCGCCAAGTGGCTGGCCGGCGAACAGCAGGCCGACGGCTCGTTTTTCACCACGCTCAGCGTCGAAAACGGGCTGGTGGTGCTCACCAGCATCGCCGGCATGGCGCTGATGGCCGCCGGCAACACCGCTGAAGAAGGCAAGTACAGCGCGCACGTGTTGCGCGCGGCCGAGTTCGTGATGGAAACCGTCGGCGTGCAGAAGAAGTTCAAGATGATCGACGGCAAACGCTACGACCAGACCAACTGGAGCCTCGGCTACGGCGGGCTGTTCCTGGCCTGGGTCTACGAACGCGCCGACAAGAAGTGGCTGGGCAAATCCTCGCTCAAACGGCTCAAGAACAAACTTGAGTGGGTGCGCGACCGCATCCTTGCCAACATGGAAGACAGCGGCGGCTTCGCAGCGGGGCCCGGCGGTCCCAATGCCCTGGGCTACGTCGAACTTGAAGTGATGTCGAATTTTGTGCTCGCGTCGCTTGGCGCGATCAAGGCCGTGGGGATTTCCGTTGACGACAAGAAACTCGAGAAGGCCGTGGCTTACGTGCGCGCGTGCGCCGGCGAAACCGGCGGTGTCGGCTACTCGACGCGGCCCGGCGAAATCCGGCAGCAGGAAGTCGGGCGCACGGCGGGCGCGGCCAACGCCTTTGCCGCGTTGGGACTGACGGCGGACCCGCTGTACGACCGAATGCAGAAGTTCGTGCAGAAGCACGTCGCGCGCGCCTTTGGCGGCCACAGCACGCCGACGATGCATCAGTTGTCGGTCGCAATCGCGAGCTACAGGGCCGGGCCCGAGGCCTGGGAGGAATACTGGAGGGCCCAGCGCCGCGAGTTCACGATGGTGCGCAGTGAAGACGGCGCCTTCAGTTATCGCCCGACCGAAGACACCAAACGCCTGAACATCAACCTCGACCGCGACCTCACGCGCGTTTGGACCACCGCGCACTGGCTGCTGATCCTGCGGCTGGACGATGGCGCAGTTCCCCTCTGGGTCGCCAAACCGAAATGAACCGTCGACAGTTGACAGTCAACAGTTGGAAAACGGACGTCGACGCCAAAGCAAACTGTCGACCGTCGACCGTAAACCGTAAACTTTATTTATGCGCGCATTAATCCAGCGAGTCAGCAGGGCGTCGGTCACCGTCGACGGCAAAATCGTCGGCAGCGTTGGCCGCGGGTTGCTCGTGCTGCTCGGCGTGCGCAAGGGCGACGGCGCCGAGCAGGCACACTGGATGGCCGCAAAGGTCGCCGCGCTGCGCATCTTCGCCGATGAGGCCGGCAAGCTGAATAAAAGCGTGATCGATATCGGCGGCGAGGTGCTCGCCGTCAGCCAGTTCACGCTTTATGCCGACGCGAGCAGCGGTAACCGGCCGGGGTTTTCCGACGGGGCGCCGGGCGAAGCTGCCAAGCCGATTTACGAGGTTTTCTGCGCCGAGCTTGAGGCCAAACTGGGCAAACCAGTGGCGCGGGGCGTGTTTGGTGCGGACATGCAGGTTGAACTGGTAAACGACGGCCCGGTAACTATCTGGCTGGAGAAATAATTCCCGCGGCGTGATGAAGAGTTCGCCGGCGCAAAATCAGGAAGCCGACTACTTTTTCTTCTTGGCCGACGGTTCGGCCTTGGCCTTTTCCGCGGCCTTGCGTTTGGCGAGGATCTCGTCGAGGTCGGGCGATTTCTTGCCGTTGGTAATCACCAGGGGTTCGTGTTTCACATTAAAACCCAGAGGGCGGTCTTCCTGCGGCTCTGCCAGCACGTTGATGCGATAAATCGTCAGGTAGCGCACGTAGGTGTGGTAGGTCTTGGAGCAGTCGCGGATGTCCGAGAACACCGACACCAGCATGTACTCGTCGCGCAGGTCGACGATGTGCGAGATGTCCAGCACCTGGCCCGAGGTCAGCATGATCTCAAGCACCGGCGTCTTGTCGCCGGTGGTGCACGTCTCGCGGATCCACGAATAAAAGCGCGTCTTGAAGAAACGCGGCCCAAAGGCGTCCTCTGACGCAGGTCCCGCGGGATTGATGGGATAGTAGCCGATCATGGCCGGAATATAGCCGCGGGCCCGCGTAGATGAACATGGTTAACGCGCCAATCTGTGTTTATCTGCGTTCAACTGTGGCTAAATGGCGGGCATGAAGATAGCGCTCCTGCAACTGAACCCGACAATCGGCGATTTCGACGCCAACGTGGCAGCCATCGCGGCTGCGGCGCGCAAGGCCGCCAAGGCCGGCGCGGAACTCTGCATCGCGCCGGAAATCGCGCTCTCGGGTTACCCGCCGCACGACATGATGCTCACTAGCGGCTTCGTCGCCCGCAACGAAGCCGCCCGCGACAAGCTGGTCAAGCTGTCGGGCGAACTTAGGACAGGCTTGTTGTTTGGCTTGGTCCTGGGCAGCCCTATTAAACCCGGCAAGCCGCTCAGTAATGCCGCGGTGCTTTGCGACAACGGCAAGATCGTCGCGGTCAAGCGCAAGGCGCTTCTGCCGACCTATGACGTCTTTGACGAGCGCCGTTACTTCGAGCCCGACCCGACGCCCTGCATCGCCGAATTTCGCGGCGTCAAGATCGGCCTGCTGATCTGCGAAGACATCTGGACCGACGCGTCGCTGCTTGGCGAGGTCGAATACGCCAGTGACCCCGCCGTTGAGTGCTCACGCAAGGGCGCGCAGTTGCTTGTCAATCTCACGGCGTCACCGTGGGGCGTCGACAAACATTGGCTGCGCGAAAAACTCGTCGCCGCAACCGCCAGGCGGACGGGCCTCACCACACTTCTTGTCGCGCAGGTCGGCGCTAACGACGATTTAATCTTCGACGGCGGCAGCGTGGTCTGTGACGGCAAGGGCAAGACGGTGATGCGCATGCCTCTGTTCAAGGAGGACATGCATATCTTCGACACCGCCGTGTCGTCCAAGGTCCTGCCGTGGCTTGCCGACAGCGTACAGGACCAGATTGACGCGCTTACGCTTGGTATTGCCGACTACTTCCGCAAGACTGGCCACCGGAAGGCCCTGATCGGCCTGTCCGGCGGCATCGACAGCGCGCTGACCGCATGCCTCGCCGCGCGTGCGTTGGGGCCCGCCAACGTCCACGGCATCACCATGCCCACGCGCTACTCCAGCGAAGGCAGCGTCGAGGATAGCCGCAAGCTTGCAGGCGCGCTCGGCATTGGCTTTGAGGTCGTGAACATCGACGCGGGCTTCGAAACCTTGCGCGGCGTTTGCGGCAAGCCCGGAGGCCTTGCCGAAGAAAACCTGCAGGCGCGCCTGCGCGGTATCGTGCTGATGACCCGCGCCAACGCGCGGGGCGAACTCCTGCTGGCCACGGGCAACCGCAGCGAGCTCGCCGTCGGTTATTCGACGCTTTACGGCGACATGTGCGGCGCGCTCGAAGTCATCGGCGACCTGCCAAAGACGCGCGTCTACGAACTCGCCCGGCGATTTGCGGAAATCCCGCCCGACACGCACACCAAGGCGCCGTCAGCGGAACTTCGGCCCAACCAGACCGACCAGGACAGCCTGCCGCCCTACGACGTTCTCGACCGCGTGCTGGCGGCTTACATCGACGAGCGGCTGGACATCGCCGAAATTGTCAAACGTGGCATCGAGCCCGACCTTGCGGCGCGCGTGGCGCGCATGGTCGAAATCGCCGAGTTCAAGCGGCGCCAGGCGCCCATTGTGCTGCGCGTGTCAGGACATGCGTTCGGCGCCGGCCGCCGCATGCCGGTAGCTAAAAAGACGTAGTCCGAGGTCCCTAGTCCCTAGTCCAGCCGCTCTGAATGCTTTTTGACCCCGGACTCCGGACCGCAGCACCCAATTCTCTCTCTGGCAGGCGGTTGCTTCTTCTGTTAACCTCCGGCCCCCTTGCTGGGGCGCTGTAATAGGTTGTGGACACTGGCTTAAGGAATTCCCGTGGCACTGGAAAACTACACAAAGACGCAAAAAATTGTCATCACCGGCCTGATTGTCATCATTGCGGCGATGTTCACTGCCACGGGCGCGATGATGTCCGTTCTCAGCCCCAGCGGCGGCCATCGGCCGACGGAAGCGGCGATTTTCGAAGGCCAGCCCGTGGGCATGGTCGAGTTCCACCAGATCCGCAACGCCCTGTGGGCGTCGCGCACCCTCGACAGCATGGCCGCCCAGGGCAACGACAAGAAGGACCAAATCAAGCCCGCGCCGCTCTACGCCCACGTTCCCGCCCTCAGCCCCCTGCCGCAGGGCGGCGTGCCGTCGCTGCCGCAAAGCGCCGGCGCCGAGGTGCTTGGCGACGTCAGCCTCTTGTTGCTCTGGCCGCAGTACCAGGATACGCAGGTGTGGTGCCACATGGCGCTGGCCAGGCGCGCGCGCGAGGCCAACATCGTCCAGCCCACCAACGCCCAGGTTGACGCCACGGTGCTGGCGCTGCTGAACGCGGCGCTTGGCGACTTGGAAAAGACGACGCTCAAGAAACTGGAAGCGGACTATCGCGAACGTTTCGGCCACGAACTCAAGGAAGTGCGCCCTGTGCTGCAGGAGTGCATCATGGTGCGCAACTACGTCGACTCGCTGCTGGCCGGTGAACGCGCCAAGCTTGCCGACATCGCCGCCATCGACGCGGGCAACAACCAGGAAGTCAGGGCCGAATACCTGCGGCTGACGCCTGACGTGTTCATGGATGAGGCGCGCAAAGAAGTGCTGCGCGAGAACTTCCTGACGCGCGCGCGCCGGCTCGCCGTCGGCCTTGGCACGGGCACTCCCGCCAGCGGCCCGGACCTGATTGAAGAAATGTACGACAAGGTGCGCGGCATGCACCTGCAGAACGAGGCGACCTTCGAGTTCGAACTCGTGCGCGCCGACCTTGACGAGATGGAGCGCAACCTGCCCATCGAGGAAAGCCGCGCCCGCATCTATTACGAGGCGATGAAGTCCGACCTCTACAAGGCCACCGACGCCGACAAGGCCAAGATCGACGACCGCCTCAAGGAATGGGCCAACACCGCCGAACTGACTTGGGAGCGCGACAACCCGGGCAAGCCCAAACCTGCCAACGCCGACGAGTGGAACAAGCTTAAGGAAGAACAGCGGCCCAAACTGCTTGAATTCCGCACCTTCACCGAAGTCCGCCCTGAGCTCGAGAAGTCCCTGCGCCGCGACTTCGCCGCCACGCTTGCCCAGGCCGCGCTGGCCTCGCTGAAGTCGGAGTGCGAACAGGAAAAGGAAAAGCGCCAGAAGAAGCTCAGCGCGCAGTCGCAGGTCAAGCAGCAGTTCAAGGCCAACTTCGAGGACCTGCGCCGCCTGCGCCAGGAGCTGCGTTCGCGCTTTGACGCCATGATCACGCAGATCAACGCGCGCCTTGGCGACAACCAGCGCCGCGCCGGCGACGCCGCCGACGACAACGCTCTCAACATCGCGGCCGCCGACGTGCTGCGCGCGCTGGACGACCTGAGCATCGAGCAGTTGCGCAGCCTCGAGAGCACCGCCAACCGCGCGACCTTCGACATGGAACGCAGCCTCAAGGACATGGAGGCCGGCCTTGAGACCCTCAAGACCGACACCGAGGCCAAGGGCGACGACGGCGAACCCCTGACCGACGAGATGCGCAAGCTCAAGGTCGAGAAGGATGAGCTCAAGATCAAGGGCCTGAAGGAACAGATGGTCCTGCGCGACCAGCACATCAAGGCCGTCACCGGCTTCATCGCCGACATGCGCACGTTGCTTTCGTCGCTGGCTCTGCGCGCCGCCGCAACACGGCAGGGCGAAATGACCCTGCGCAAGTACGCGCTTGAGCAACTGGTGGTCGAGGGCCGCCTCGAGCTTGTGCGTGTGGTGCGCGAGGGCCGCGACGCAATCGCGCCGCAGCAGGCGCTGGACGACCTTGACGGCAGCATCCAGCTTGCGACCGTCGAAGTCGACGCCTTCAACGAACAGATGCGCAAGGATTCCGGCGATCTGTCGCACCTCGCGCTCGACAAGCTGGCGGCCGACCGCAAGATGACCGTCGAGCGCTCGCGCGCCAACATGACCTGGCGGCAGGTGCTGGCCGACCCGCGCCTGGCGTTCCTTGAGCACGTCAGCGGCGCGCAGAATTTCCTCGAGGGCCCCGCGTCGACCAAGGGCGCCGTCAGCGACATCCTGCCCATGCCCGGCCAGGGCCTGTACATGATCCGGCTGGGCGCCAAGCAGCCGAAGTACCCGCTGGGCGCGCTGGAAACCCGCGAGCGCGTCGTCAAGCTGGCGGCCATGCGCCGCTCGCGCGAAATCTGCGTGCGCGAACTCAACCGTATCCGCGACGAGATCATCAAGGACGGCTGGGACGCCGCGCTCAAACGCGCCAAGGAAAAGTACCCGGCGCTGACGGTGCAAAAGACCGAGTTCTTCTCGGACAACGTCGACCTGCCGCAGGTGTTCAGCAACTCCGACCACGACGTGCTGGACTTCAGCGCAAGCCCCAACGCGTCCACCCCGGACATGCCGTTTATGAACCGCATCAAGTCCATCGACGTCAAGGAAGGCGTGTCGGAGATCATCCCGGAAAAGCACAACACGGACATCCTCGACCGGCCTGACGACGAGAAGTGGGCCTATATGCTGGCGCACGTGGTCGACCGGCGCATTGTGGACCGGCGCATTTCCGAGGAAACTCTCAACGAGGACAAGTACAGCCTCGGCGACATCTGGCGTCAGCGGCGCCTCGCAAGCTCGGATGTGGTGCGCGGCCTGATTGAGCCAAAGCAGTTGCTGGGCAACGTGCGGGTCGCGCGTTACCCGTTTGAACGTGAAAGTGAGAAGGCTAAAGAGGAAGAAGAGAAGAAGAAAAAGGCCAAGGCGGGAACCTGATGTCGATGTAAGTCGTTGTTCCTACGGGTGTTGTAGCTTCGCCTCTGCAATGCACATTACAGGACGTTAGAAAACTTCATTTTTTGTCACCAAAACCGGATTGCGCGTTACATATTACTAGTTGAGGGCGTGTACCAGTTGTACGACCTAACTTTCAGGGCCCTGACGGGGATATCCATGCTCAAGACAATCGCTTTCGCAGGTCTGATGGCGTTTTGCGCGTCGCCTCTGCTCGCCGAAGACGGCCCGGCAGCGGCCACGCCCAAGCCGCCAAAGGCTGAAGCCAAGGATGAGAAGACCAAGCAGTGGGAGGGCATTCTCAAGGAGCTCGACGCCAACAACGACGGCAAGATTTCAAAGGCCGAAATTGGCGACCACGACGAGCTGTTTGCGGCGCTCGATAAAAACAAGGACGACGAAATCACCAAGGATGAGGTGATTGAGCGCAAGCGCACCGAAGACGAGCGCGAGCGCCAGCGTAAGGAATGGCGCGTCCGTGCCGAAAACCGCAAGGAAGAGGCCAAGAGGGAAGAAGAAAAGCGCCGTGAGGAACTGCGCGGCGCTGAACGCCGCGAAGCGGACCGCGCCGCCGACCGCCGTGAGGAAAAGCGCCGCGTTGAAGATGAGCGCCGCAAGGAAGAGGCCCGCAAGGAAGAGCACCGCCGCGAGGAAGAACGCAAGCGCAAAGAAGGCCAATAATCTGACGGCGTAGTGAGTGACTTGGGGATCAGGGGCGGCTTCGGCCGCCCCTGACGTTTAACGGTGTCCCGCGCGTGAGCGCGGGGTTTTCACGCACCGCCCCAAACCGGACGCGCCGGGCTCCGTTAAGTTGTAATGTTGGCCCATGCCCGAAATCGGCGCGATCATCCTTGCCGGAGGCCAGGCCACCCGCATGGGCGGCGAGAAGGCGCTGCGAGTGCTTCGGGGCAAAACGCTGCTCGAGCACGCGGTCGAAATCTGCCGCAACCTGAGCGGCCGCATCGTGATTGCGGTCGGGCCGCGCAAAATAGCCGTTCCGCAGGGCGCCATCGCCGTGTCCGACGCCGCCGAACACGCCAACTGCGGGCCGTTGGCGGGCATTGCGGCGGGCATGCGAGCCCTGGGCAAAGGCCGCGCGGTCGTGCTGGCCTGCGACCTGCCGAACATCCCCGCGGCTTTGCTAAAGCGGCTGGCGGCGCAAGCGGAGCCCGTTGCGTTCTGCGAACACGGCGGCCAACCCGAGCCGCTGGTCTGCGCGCTGGATGTTGCGACGATGTTGCCCAAAGTCCGCGACGTGCTGGCCACGCGGCAACTGAAGGTAGTCCCGTTGTGGAAGAACAACGGCGCGAAGATCCTGCGCGACGCAGATTTAACCGAATTCGCGCCGCTCGAGCGCACATTCGCCAACGTGAATACGCTTCAGGAACTCGAAGGTGAGCAAAGGCGTAGTCAGTAGCCGGTAGTCTGTAGTCAGTGTTGGCAGCAGGCGAATCACGACAGTCGTGCGGCATAGAATACTGGCTACCGACTACTGGCTACCGTTTCGTCGACGTTTCCCGACTGCACGTTCCACAATTCTGCGTACACGCCGCCGCGCGCGACAAGGTCGTCGTGGGCGCCTTCTTCGTGCACGCCGCCGTCCTTGAGGACCACGATGCGGTGCGCGTGGCGGATGGTGCTGAGGCGATGGGCGATCACGATCGCGGTCTTGCCGCGCGTGAACTTCGAAAGATTGACCTGGATCGCGCGTTCGGTTTCGGTGTCGACGCTGCTGGTCGCTTCGTCTAGCACGAGGATCGGCGCGTCTTTCAAAATCGCGCGGGCCAGCGACAGGCGCTGGCGTTGCCCGCCCGACAACTTGATCCCGCGCTCGCCGACAATCGTCTCGTAGCCCTGCGGCAGCGTCATCACGAAGTCGTGGAATTCGGCCTGCCGCGCCGCGTCGATGATACGGCTGTCGCTGTTTGCGGTCTGCGAACCGCGGTCAGCGGACTGCATACCGTAAGAGATATTCTCCCCGATGGTGCCGTGGAACAGGTAGACGTCCTGGCTCACGAGCGCGATCTGGCGGCGCAGGTCGTTTTGGCGCAGCTCGCGCAGGTCGACGCCGTCGAGTTTCACCGCGCCGCCCGTCACGTCGTAGAGGCGTAGGATCAGTTTAATGAGCGTGCTTTTGCCCGCGCCCGTGGGGCCGGCGACGCCGATCATTTCGCCGGGTTTGATCGCGAAGGTTAAATCCTTGAACACGGTCAAACCCTGGCCGTAGCCAAAGCCCACATGGCTGAACTCCAGCGCGCCGCGCGCGCGGCCGATTTCCTTGGGGGTCGGCGGCTCCTGCACCTTGGCGGGCGTGTCGAGGATGTTGAAGACGCGCCCGGCGCTGACACGCGCGCGCTGGTAGTTGTCGAGCGTCTCGCCCAGGCGCGTCAGCGGCCACAGCAGACGCTGGATCATCATCGCAAACAGCACGACGTCGCCGGGGCTGACGCGGCCTTCGACGGCCCAGTAACCGCCGAGCACGATTACCGCCGCGAAGCTGAGCGCAATGGCCATGCGGATGATGGGCACGAACACGGCGCTGAGCCTGATCGCGCGGGCGTTAGCGTCGCGGTAGGCGAGGCTCGCCTGCTCGACGCGTCGGTACTCAAATTCCTCGGCGGTGAAACTTTTGACGACCAAGATACCGGCGATGTTGTTCTCCAGCCGCGAGACGACTTCGCCCACGGCCCCGCGCACGCCCTTGTAACGCGGCTCCATCATGCGCGAGAACTTCAGGCTGCTCCAGACAATCAGCGGCACAGGGATCAGGCCGACCAGCGCCATCCACGGGTTGACGCCGAACAGCACCGCGCCCGCGAACAATATCAGCGCGACAAGCTGCACCAGTTCGGACAGGCCGTTGTTGAGGAAGCGTTCGAGCTGGTTGACGTCGTCGTTGAGCACGCTCAACGTCTTGCCCAGCCGGTGCTCCTCGAAGAATTGATACTCGCGCGATTGCATGTGGCGGTAGGCGTCCAGCCGCAGCTTGTGCTGCACATCCTGCGCGAGGTTCATGAACGCGTACTGGTACATCCACTGGAACAGGCTTTCGCCGCCGAAAATAATGATCGTGGCGACAGCGAGAAAAACTATCTGCGCCATGGTGTCGGGAATCAGCGCGGCGAGCCACGGCGCTGGCTTGCGCAAAATCGCGTCCATCAGCCACGCGACCAAAATCGGCGGCGCAAGGTCGAGCACCTTGTTGCCGAAGCTTGAGCCAATCGCAAACGCCAGCCGCCCGCGCATGGGCGCCATGTAGGCAAACAGCCGCCGCATCGGGCGCGGCGTGAGTTCGGATGGCTCCGTTTCAGGCATTGAAGGGACCGCGCAAGAGCGGCGGAAGCGCCAACATCATCTACTTCTCGCCAACGCGCGGCAGAAACGCAACGACAAAGATCGCGACGGGCCGCGTGCGGCGGCGCCCGGGAAAGAGGCACCGCGTGTAACGTGAATGTAAACGCGAGGCCGCAACGGCCACCTTCGTAAAACGACTGTAAACCCACTATTTGCCAGGTCTCGCGGTCGGCGTTCATGCCGTATCTATTACGTGTACGAAACGACCAACGTTCTTTTGAAAAGGAACTCGCCATGAAGAAAATCATCTGCACTCTCGCTGTCGCACTTGCGCTTGCTACCGGCGCCGCTTTCACGGTTGCCGCCGCACCGGCCCCGAGCCCGAAGGAAGCCGAGATCGGCACGCTCTGCGGCCCCTGCATCAATACCATCGAAGACGCCGTCGAGTACGCGGTGTCCGACGAAGCCTACGAACGCGCGATGGCGGTCCGCTTCCTGCGCAAGAAGGGCCAGGAGGGCCTCGACGCGCTGTTTGCGGCCTATCGCAGCGACATCCCGGAAAGCGCGATCTCGACGGACAAGATCGACCCCAAGCTCAAGGAACGCTTTGAGCGCCTGCGCGACGTTACCAACCAGGTGGCGCAGCAATTTGACGCCTATACCTCGGGCCTGTTCTGGCACACGGATTTCGACACCGCCAAGGCGACCAGCAAGGAAAGCGGCAAGCCGATCCTCGCACTGCGCCTGCTGGGCAAGCTGACCGACGAATACTCCTGCGCGAACTCGCGCTACTTCCGCACCGTGCTGTACGCCAACAAGGACGTCTCGAAATTCCTCAAGGACAACTTCGTGCTGTACTGGAGCACCGAGCGCCCCGTGCCGAAAATCAGCATCGACTTCGGCGATGGCCGCTCGCTGACCTGCACCATCACCGGCAACTCGGCGCACTTTGTGCTCGACGCCAAGGGCCGCCCGGTCGATTGCATCCCCGGCCTCTACGGCCCCATCGCCTTTGAACGCGCTGTTGGCGCGCCGATGAAGCTGGTGAAGGCGCTGGAGGGCAAGGATGACGCTGAACGCTCGCGCCTTGTGAAACTCTTCCACACCGCGCGCGTGGCCGAAATCGAAACCGCCTTTGCCGCCGACGTCGCCGCAATTCGCGCCGACGACAAGGACTTCAAGGCCGCCACGCCGAGCGAGACCATCAAGCCCGAAGCCGGGGACGCGGCATTCCTGGGCGACGTCAAATACGTTGACGCCAAGGCGGCCATGCGCGCCGCGATGGCGAAGTCCGCCGTCGAACGCCCGATGCTGCGCGCGTTCATGCGCTACGACCGTGCGGCGCTCGAAAGCGGGCTCGACGACGCGCTGTGGGCCAAGATCGCCGAGCGCCATATGGGCGAGTCGATGCTGGATGAAGGCAGCCTGGCGCTGATGCGCAGCGAAAAGCCGCTACCCGCTGAGGTCGCATCTGAACGGGCGGTCGGCAAGATGGTCATCGAGGACCCGTTCTTCAAGCTGGTCAAACGCTTCCAGGGCAGCATTGCGCTCGACACCGTGCACAACGAGTTCCAGTTGCACGCAAGGATCCACGACTGGTTCGTCAACGGCGAAGCCGGCGACGACTTCCTGAAGCTGAACGAGCGCGTGTATGCCGAGTTGTTCCTGACGCCGGCCAGCGACCCGTGGCTGGGGCTGGTCGCGCCCGAGGAATACAAGGCGCTGCGCGACGCCGGCGTGAAGGAAGCCGCCAAGGAAACCCCCAAGGCCGAGGTCAAGGACATCAAGTAAGCGGGCCGCCCGTTGGGAGAAGAAGCGCCGGAACACCGGCGCTTTTTCTCATTTGCCGCCCGTTGAGCCTGTTGCGGCGTCAGCTAGAATGTTGGCGACGGGGTTCTGCGGGCGGGGAGCTAAACATGTTCCGCGCGATTTCACTGGTCCTGGCAGCATTGATCGGCGCCGCTTCGTTGCAGGCCGCCGAAGTCGCCGAATACAACGATACGATTTTCCTCTACGACCACGAGACGGTGCGTTATCGCCTCTCGATTGATTCCTACGGCGAAAACGAAACCCTGCACGTCGATGTCTACGTGCGCGGCATCTCCGAGCGCCCGCGCGCCCGCGTGCTCAACAGCAACTACAGCGAGGTCAAGCAGCGCGAGGATACCGACGGCGACCGCATCATCGACTTCGATTTCACCGCTGAGTCGCCGCGGCCGCGCTATTACATCGAGATCGACAGCGCCGACCCGCGCGGCGACTCCAGCTTCGAGGTGCGCATCGAGATCAGCGCCGACGAGGCCGAGGAAGCGTCGGTCGACATCGACTTCCAGAAGGTGTTCGTCGACTACGATGACGGCGGCCAGAGCGACCACGTCGATTGCGCCGCCGTGCCCGGCGCAAGCATGCCCTGGGCGCTTGGCGGCCTCGGCGCACTTGCGCTCTTGCGGCGCAGACGCGTTAAACAGAGCCCCGCGCGTTAGCGCGGGGGTTTGTGTGAGCTGGTGGAAACCCCGGCCCTGATGGGCCGGGCTCAGTTTTTCTACCGCGTATTTCTCAGGGCATCCAGGGCGAACGAAGTGGCCAGCACGGGGCTGTTTTCCTGCCACATCTTGTTGTCATTGACCCAGCTTCCATCGGCCTTCTGGCGCTTGGCCAGTTCGCCAATCAAGTCGGCGCGCCAGTCAAACTCGTTGCCGCGGTCGTCCTTGACCTTATCGTCGCCCAGCACCTTCAACGAGCGCGAGAAGCTGACGTAGTAGTAATACAGGCCCTGGTTGAACTTCTTTTCATCGCGATAGCCGGGCACGCGCGCCAGGTTGTAGTTCTTGGCGACCCAGCCCAGCACCAGCTTGACCGGCGTGTCGTCGCGCTTGAGGCCCGCGAACAAGTACGCACGCAGCAGGTTGTAGCTCATCGTCCCATATGAAAAATACGTGATGGTGCCGTCGTCGTTGACGGTGCTGCCGGCCATGCTCGAGTCTTCGCTGTAAATCGCGCCGCCGTAGTCGGGGCTGTCTGGCGAGGCCATCTTGACCTTCTTGCCCGTGGCCTTGTCCGTGGCGACGTAATCGTCGCTCTGCACCTCACCGGCGTTCTGGTTGCGCTGCAGGAAAACCACCGCGTCCTTGTACAGGGGGTCGTTCGCCACGACGCCGCAAGCCTGCAGCGCGTCGATGGCGTAGATGGTCGTGCTCATGTTGGCGGCGGGCTTGCCGTCTTTGATCTTGGCGGGCAGTTCTTCCTTGCTGTAGGCCCAGCCGCCAAAGCCGGTGTCGGTCTTCTTGAATTCGGCCGCGGGGCCGGTGGGGTTGCCGACCTGCGAGGCCTTGAGGTAGTCGCGGGCGAGTTCGATCTTCTGGGTGAGCTTGCCCTTCCAGGCGGCTTCCTTGTTAAGGTCGACCAGCAGGCCCGCGACGATGCCGGTGATGTACACCGCGCGCTGACCCTTCATCTTCGGGTCGATGCTGGCGGGCATCATGCTCCAGCTTCCGCTGGCCTCCTGGTTTTCGACCAGGAACTCGACCGACTTCTTGAACTTATCGTTGGTCGCGTCCCAGTACTTCGTGCCCGCGAGGCTTTGCAGCACCAGCGCCGTGTAGGCGATGTTGAAGCTGCCCGGGCCCCAACCCGCGTCGATAAAGCCGGTTTCCTTCGTGCCGGTCTTGTCGTACATGGTCTCGAGGTACTTCCAGGCCTTATCGGTCGCTTCGTCGCGCTTTTTGGCGGCGTCGTCCGAAAGTTTGTAGGCCGCGGGCTGGGCCCGGCTCGGCGCCTGTGCGGTTGCGGCGGGACCCTGCAGCGCCAGCACCGAAAGGCCCAAAACCGCCGCAGCGGTGAGCGCCGTGATCGTGATCCTGTTCATGTATCGCTCCAGTGAATGCCCCGAGTCGTCAATCTAAAGTGTTCCGCCCATCTTCTACGTCTGACAATGATAACGGCGAGGGCCTAAATGCCGTTACAGTCCGCCTTTCTGGAGCAGCGAGGCTGCCAGTTGTTCGGCAAAGGCCTTCAGGCGGTCCTCAATGAACCTTGCGGCGCCCAAGGACCCGGCGTTGTCCGGCGCCTGGTCCATAAGCTGGAAATCCTCGGCGTGGTCGGCCTCCACGACGACTTCCTGAGTTTGCGTCTGCACCAGCATCATGTGCATGCCCAGCGTAATGCGGCCGGTGGCGCGCAGGGCATCCAGGTTGAAAACGGTCACGGCGGCGTGAAGTTCATACTTTGGGGGCTGGGCAGGCGTTTGTTCGAGCGCGGCGCGGTATTGCCGCTGTTTCAGGTAGCTGAAGAGGGCGGCGCGACCCAGCAGCCGCAAGTCGAGTTTTTCGTTCTTGATGTCTTTGCCGGCGCCGAGCGCATCGCCGAAGTAGATGGCGGGGATCTTGAGCGAGACGCCGGAGAGGTTTTTGACCTCGACGACCTGGATGGTGTCGCCGCGCTCGCCGCGCCGAAACGCCGGCGGGCCGGACGCGCAGGAGGCGAGCAGGAGAGGCAATGTCAGGATCAGAGCCAAGCGTCGCATAGGATCGCCGTGTGGCTGGGGCGTCCCTGCCCCAGCACGAAGATTGGTTGGTCACTCGAACTGGGGCACGGAGGCCCCAGCCACGAAAACTAGACACGGTCCTTGAGTTCCTCGCCCGTCAGCACCCGTTCAAGGACGCCCGCGACTTCGCAAGCGCCGATCTGCTTCTTGGTTTGATTGAAGCCGTGGGTCAGGAACACGGGCTTGTCGAGCGGGTCCGCGCCGACCAACCCGTGGCTGCCCTTGATGAGCGCCGCGTTCTGGCTGATGGATTTGGTGGCCGGGTCGAAGAACATTTCGAGCGGGTCGTAGCCCGGCTTCTGGTGGATGTCGACGCCGCGTGTGAAGCCCGGCGCGCGAGCGGCGTCCTCGAACCAGTAGTAGCTGAACCAGTGGTCGGGCGTTGATAGCAGCACGAGATCGCCCGAGCGCGGGTGGTTGATGCCCGCGGCTTCCTTGCCGGCTTCGTCGAGCACTTTGGCCACGCCCGGCGTTTTCTCGAGGAGGGCTTTGACTTCGGCGATGCGGGCCGGATTGCGCACAAACACGTGGGCAACCTGGTGATCGACCATGCAGAACGCTTCGCTGCCGCCGGCGTCGAGAAAGTCGATGTCTTTGACCGTCCAGGTGTGAAGCAGGCCCGCCTTGGCCAGCACGCGGTTGGGCGCAACGGCGGCGCTTACCGGCGTGATGGCGTATTCGGAAACGACAGCGATCGCGCGACCGTCCTTCTCGCACTCAGCGGCGAGTTCGCCAATTAAACCGTCGATCAGCTTCAGGTCGGCTTGTGTCTGGCTCGACGCGGGGCCGAACTTCTGCGCGCTGTAATCGAGATGGGGCAGGTAGCACAGCGCGAGTTCCGGCTTGTGCGTGCGCAAAGTGTGCATCGTGGCGTCGGTGATCCAGCGCGAACCTTTGAAATTCGTCATCGGGCCCCAGTACCACATCAGCTCAAAGGCGCCGAGCTTGGCCACGCATTCTTCGTAGAAGCCCGCGGGATTGCCGTAGCAGTACGACACGTCGCCCGTCGGCAGGTGCAGCGGCTCGGGCGTGACGACGAAATCGCAGCTTCCGTACTTGCTGTTCTGCCAGAACAACATCGCGACCTTCAGATCGCGGCGCTTTTCACGCGCGCGATCCCAGAAGCGCGGCGCGCCCTCAAGAAGATTGTTGGGCTGCTCCCAGTTGTCGAACTTGCCGTGCGCGCGCTGATAAATGCCGTTGGCGACCATGCCGTGGCGCGAGGGCAGCACTCCCGTGGTCAACGTTGCCTGCATCGGTACAGTAACCGCCGGCAGCACCGGCGTGATCGAGCACAGGCTGTCTTTGGCAAGCCTGCTCAGGTTCGGAAGCTCGCCGCCGTAATCCTTGAGCATGCGCATCGACAGCGCGGCGACATTGACGACCAGAAGGTTTTTCGGCTTAGCCATAGGATTCTCCGGCGGGCGGTCGAAGCTAACGGCGGTCGCGTCGGCGCGCAAGCACATCACGCTTTTGAGGCGTCAACCAGAAAGTGCGCCAGTGTCAGGACCGTGCCCACGCGGTCTTCGAGTTGGCCGGCGTCGAGAAAGCCGCCGCACTCGAGGGATATCTCGCGGTTTACAAGCGAGAAGGTGGAGACGCGGCCAAGGGTGTCAAGCAACGCGGAGCGCAGCGGCGGGTAGGAGAGAATCTTGCGCGCCCGGGGCACATCGCGCGACTGGATGACGAGGTAGTGGTCGAGTTGCGCGTCGCCGGTGCGGATGTCCTGTGTGGCACCGCCGATGGAGCCCGTCGGCATAAGAGTCAGGTCGCCGGGCACAGCGCCCGGGAGCACAACGTGCAGCGTTGTGTTGGTCTTCGCGCGGCGGGGGCCACCGCGGTTGACTGTGGTCATTTCGAGGTACACGTTGTCGACTTCGCCCGAGATCACGGGCCCGGTGAAGAACCAGCCGGCCTTGAAGCGCAGACCGCGCCTGCGCGCGAAGTTCTTCCAGGCGGCCATCGTTCCCGCGAGCACAAACCAGGTAAAGCCGCCGATGCCCAGGACCACAGACATCCCGCAGAACAACATCGCCCAGATGATCATGTGGTCGGGCAGACGGCCCTTGACCTCCAGGGGTTTGAACAACTGCACCATCCCCCAGATCGCCAGGCCGAGAAAGGCCAGCAGCGGGACCGACCCGATCAGCATGCGCTTTGCCATTGCTCCATCCTTGCGTATGTAAACCGCGGAGGCGCCGTGAAAGCGTTTTACCGCCAAATCGCCGTTTGGCCATCCGACCGCAACTACTTTTAACCACAGATAAAAACGGATGGACACACATCGACAAACCCCAACGCCTAACAATCGCAGTTATCCGTGTTGATCTGTGTTCATCTGTGGGAAAAACGCCTTTGTCTTTGGCGGGTGTTGAATCGCGGATTACCGGCGTGCCGCCGCATGTTGTATGATACGCGTCGAAGATCTGATGCTGAATTGGAGGCCGCTATGGCCGGGACCGTCGAACAAAACATCATGCCTTCCCCGATCAAGATCGAGGAAGACGAACAGCAAAACGTCGAGGCCATCCGCGCCCTCAAGGCCAAATACGGCAAGTCCGTTATCGTGCTCGCCCACCACTACCAGCGCCTTGGCGTGCACACGTGCGGCGACGTCACGGGCGACAGCTACGCCCTGTGCAAGGCCGCGGCGAGCCAGCAGGACGCGCAACACATCATTTTCTGCGGTGTGCGCTTCATGGTCACGAGCGCCGCGACGTTGTGCCGCCCTGACCAGACCGTCTATCACCCCGACCGCAACGCCGGCTGCCCGATGGCCGATATGGCCAACCTGCCACAAGTGATGCGCAGTTGGCTTGAACTCGGCGAGTTCACGGACACCAAGAAGGTCGTGCCGGTCGTGTACATGAATAGCGACCTCGATTTAAAGGCGTTCTGCGGCGAGCGCGGCGGCATCGTCTGCACCAGCAGCAACGCCCGCAAAGTTTTCGACTGGAGTTTTAATCGCGGGGAGAAGATCTTCTTTTTTCCGGATGAACACTTAGGGCGAAATACCGCCAACGCCTACGGCATTGCGCGCGACCAGATCATCCTGTGGGACCCGCACAAGGTAAACGGCGGCAACACGGCCGAGCAAATCATCAACGCCAAGGTGATCCTGTGGAAGGGTTACTGCCACGTCCACACGCGTTACACGGCGCCGATGATTGAGGAAGTGCGGGCGAAGTATCCCGGCATCAAGATTGTGGTGCACCCGGAGTGTACGGAGGATGTGGTGAAGGTGGCCGATGCCGTGGGCAGCACGAATTTCATCCAGGATTACGTCAAGAAAATGCAGCCCGGCGACAAGGTTGCGATCGGCACCGAAGTGAACATGACCCATCGCATGGCGGTGCAGAACCCGGACAAGTTCATTACACCCATTGTGCGCTCGCTGTGCCCGAACATGTTCAAGATCAGCACGCGCGATCTGCGCGATTGCCTCGAGCAGTTGGACACGTGGGAGCCGGTGAAAGTCGACCCGCGCGAGAAGTATTTCGCCAAGCTTGCCCTGGACAACATGCTCAGTTGCGCGGGGTAAAGCGTTTGTGGCAACGACGCAAAGCGTCGCAAAGACGCAATGAAAAGCATTTGAGCCGCCGATAAACACGGATGAACGCCGATGCCAACGGGCGTCTACAAGTTGCCTCGAATCGTTCGGTTTCTGTTCGTCGGGCTGGTGGTATCAGGTCTCGCGTTGGTGGGCGTTGTCTCGGCATCGATGGCGAGGCGCTGGCCGTTGCCAGAAAGTGAGTTGTTGGGACTGGGACTCGGCCTTGCAGTCTTTGGCCTGCTTGCGGCTTTGGTTGCAGAGGGTTACGAGATGTGGCGCAACCGCCGCGCTTAACGCGTCGCCCTTGCAGGGCTCGGGTTTTCTTCTTCGGGGTTCCAGGGGTTCGGCCTGCGGCCTCACCCCTGGCTATTGACGGACGGCCCCTCCGGGGCCGAACGACAGTGCAGACGACATTGACTGGGGACGATTGCGCCACGGCGTGGCGCGACGTTCATAGCCAGGGGCAAGACCGGCGAAGCCGGGCGCAGCCCCTGGAAACCAGCGCAGACAAATGAGCCCTGAAAGGGCGACCGTAAGTGCCGACACGACGACTACCACCGGGCGGGAATAATCGTTAATGTCCAATCGTTAGAGAGACGGACTAAAACAAGGACACCACCATGGCTTCACCTGAGATCGTTCATGTCAACGGCGGCAACGTAAAAACCATTACGGGCGCCAAGGCCGCCGTCATCGACTTCACCGCCACCTGGTGCGGCCCGTGCCAGGCGCTTGCCCCCATCCTCGACAAGCTCGCGACCGAGTTCAAAGGCAAGGTCAGCATCGGCAAGTGCGACATCGACGAAAACCCCGACATCGCCGGCGAATACGGCGTGATGGCTGTCCCGACGCTGCTGTTCATCAAGGACGGCCAGGTTGTCGACCAGCACGCGGGCCTGCTGCCGGAAAGCAACCTGCGCCAACGTCTGGCCAAGCTTTCGGCTTAAGCAGGCAAAGCGGGCGCCACAAATAGAGAAGAGGCCGGGATATCCCGGCCTCTTAAGTATTTGCGGGCGGACAGCCCACACCACTACTTGCCCATGAACTCCTTGAAGCGGGCAAGGCGAGCATTGTAGCCGGCCTTGAAGTTGCCCACCTGGATGCCGTTCTTGGGGTTCTTCAGCAGTTTCTGCAGCGTCTCGACGCGCTCCTCGATCGGCGGGTGGTTGTCGAGATACTTGCCGTGTTCGCCGTGCGCGTGTTCGTATTCGTCCACGCGCTTGAGGATCGCAACCAGCGAGTTCGGGTCGTAACCCGCGGCGGCCAATGCGCGCGCGCCGAAGTTATCGGCCTCGTACTCCAGGTCCTTGGCGTATCCCTTCTCTGCGAGGTCGTTGAAGAACCCGCCCATACCCGCGACGAAGCTCGCCGTAAGCTTATTCTTGAACTTTTTGGAGATTGCGGCGGTGCTGGCGGCGTTGTTCTGCGCGTCGCGGAAAGCGTCACTGGCGTGGTTCATCACCAGGTGGCCCATCTCGTGGCACATCACGGCGGCAAGTTCGTCCTCGTCCTTGCAGAGGCTGATCATGCCGCGCGAGAACCACATGAAGCCGCCGGGCAGCGAAAACGCCATGACTTCCTCGGTGTCGAGGATGCCGACGGTGATGCCGTTCTGGAGCACCAGGTTCTGGATGCGCTCATTGTCCTTGTCGCCGCGGCCCACGTGGTCACCCAGGTTGCTGCGGTCGATGTTGCGGCTGGCCTGGTAGAGGTAGCCGCCCATGCTGTTGAGGTATTCAAGGTCCTTGCGGACGGGATCTTCTTTGAGGTCCGCCGAGGGGAACTTGGCCACGATGGTCGCCGATACGCCGCGGCCCATGTAGTACTCGTTGTCGGGCGTGTATTCCTCGATGATCTCCGCGCCGGCAAGCTTGCCGAAGAACTGGCAACCGGCGAGCAAGCCCGCCAGCGCAATGGCGCCAAGCGCCATGTATTTCGTGCGGTTATTGTTCATGGGTTGCTCCCCGCCAAGCCGCCATTGTTGGCGAACTTGCTGTAGGCGTCGCGCTTGCCGCGAGTCACCTGTTTGGCCTGCTCAGCGTTGAGCCAGGTGCTTTCCTGCATCGGCTCGACCTGTTGCCAGACGCCGGTGAGTTGCCCGCGCACGACGTATTCGAGTTCCTTCACGGTCTTGAGGTTCTCGGCGAACTTCGTGTCGTCTTTGGCCACTTCAGCCTCGATCTCCTTGGAGAACCCCATCGCGGCCAGGCCCTTGTTGGAGCTGCCGGTGCCGCCCGAGGAAGTCGAATCGCCGCCGCCGAGCTTTTCATTGCGCACGACGTTGCGCGCGACCCAGCCCGTCGTGCCGTCGCTTGTCTTGACCTGGTAAAAGGTCTTGTTGCTCTCATCGAGCACTTCCAGCGCCTGGTTGCTCTCAAGGAAGCCGACGACCTCTGAGCCGAAGAACGCGGGCTTGTCGTAGATCACCCCTTCGGCGCTGCCGTTTTGCACGGCGACGTATACCTCTTTGCCCTGGGCGGGCGTGGCCACCCCGAGCACCACCGCCAGCGCAATGATCAGCACCGGCAATAGCCTTTTCAGCCATTTGTTCATGAGTACCTCCAGTTAGACAGGCGATAAAGAATACGTTGGGACAGAAGGCAGGGTTAGGGCTAGGGCTAGAAAAACCCCTCAACTGGCTTGTCTACCCTTAGCCCTATTTCGATTTCTTGACGTACACGCCGTTCCAGTCCGGCGGCGGCGGCACCTCAAGGTAGGCCTTGCAACGCTCGATGTATAGCCGCGAGGGGTTGAAGTCGTCCTTGTCGGTCTCCAGCGGCAGCGCAAGCTTGAAAGCCTGCAGGGCGCGTTCGAAGTCGCGTTCCCTGAACGCCTCGATGCCGGTCTCCCAGTACTCCACCAGTTGCGCGATAAAGTCCGGCACGACGGCCTCGCCCAGCAATTCAAACACCTGCGTGGGCTTGGTCTTTCCTTTAACCACCATCAGGTCCAGCCGGCGCACGGTGAACTGCCCGCGCACAAGCTTCTCCGTGTTCTCGCCCAGCATGATCCAACTGCCGTACTCCTTGTTCTGGCCCTCCAGGCGGCTTGCCAGGTTCACCGCGTCGCCCATCACGGTATACGCAAAGCGTTTGCTCGAGCCCATGTTGCCCACCGTCACGATGCCCGAATTGATCCCCGCTCGCGCCGACAGCACATGGCCGTCGGGACTTATCAGTTGCGGCGCCACACCCCTCACCGCGTCGGCAAATAGCGGCTGCATGCGTTCCATCTCGCGCTTGCACATCAACGCGCCCTGGCAGGCGCGCACGGCGTGGTCGGCGAGGTCGCGCGGCGCGCCCCAGAAGCACATGATCGCGTCGCCGATATATTTGTCGATTACCGCGCCGCTGGACATCATCAGGTCGGTCATGCGCTCGAGATAAATGTTTAAGACCTCGACCAGGCGTTCCGGGTTTTCGGGGCCTAGCGTTTCCGTCAGCGTGGTGAAGCCGGCGACGTCCGAGAAATAAATCGTCATCTCGCGGTTCTGGCCGCCAAGCTTGAGCGCGCCGGGCTGCTTGATGACGTGCGCCACGAGTTCGTTGCCCATGTATTGGCGCGCAAAGGCTTCGCGCTGGGCGCGCTGACGGCCCTCCGTCAGCGCCTTGGCCGCGGCCCCGCCTGTCAACCCCGCGAATAACCCCGCCAGCGGCGCGGCGACGGCAAACCATTGCTGCAGCGCGAACATCCCGCAAGCGGCGACGACGGCAACCAGCGCCAGCGCCAGGATCGCGGGCACCGAGTGCCGCAACTTCGGCAGCAGCAGCACCAAAAAGACCGCGATTGCCGCCGCAAGCCAGGCAGCGGCCCACACCTGCCAGCGCGGCTGCTCGTGCATGAAGTCGCCTTGCTTGAGGTTGTCGAGCGCCGTGGCGAGCACCCAGGTGCCCGGCGTCTCAGGGTCAAGCGGCGTTTTGTGGCGGTCGTAGAGGCCCTCGGCGCTGCCCGCGACAATCACGATCTTGTCCTTGACGAGGTTGGCGGGATCGCCGTGGGCGACTTTGCCGGGCCGCGGCGCAAGTTTAGTGCGCCAATCCTGTGCAGCCTTGAGCGCCTTCTGCGCATCGGCCTTCTTGTCGTCGGTTGCGGCCGCGAGTTCGCCCTCAAGCTTTCGCACGTTGGCCTCGGCGGCCTCGATGCGCCGGTTCTGGTCGATGAAGTCGTAGTCGAGCAGGATGTCCTTGGCGCTCACGCTGGGATAGGTGGCAAAGGGACGCTCGGCGCCGCCGCGTTGCGAGTAAGTGCCGGGGTCGACCTTGTAGGACGGCATCTCGTGGTAATCGATGAAGTTGCGGAAACGCAGTTGCATGCGGCCGGAGCTGTCGAGCGGCGCGCTTGCGCCCAGATAGCGCGCCGTGCCGACCTCGATGTTGATTGGCGCGTTGCGCAGGCTTTGCGACAAGTCGTAGACGCGGCCGTCGGCGTGCAGGCCCGCGTCGTCGACGGCCAGGCCGGGGAAGCGTCTGGCGAAGTCGGCGCGCCGCGTGGGCTGGGCAAGGGCTTCGCGCGCCCAGGACAGCACCCACAGGCGGTAGGCCTCCAGCGGCAGGGCGGCGTGGATCTGGCCCTCAAGCGGCGCGCAGACGTCGAGGCTGCGCAGCGTGCCGTCGATTTCAGCCACGCCGTTGACGACGCCAAGCGCGCCCACGCCCGTGAGCTTTTCGCGCGGCGCAATCGGCAACAGCGACATCAGGCGCGGCGTTTCGTTCAGCGTGAGATCGGCGTTGACGGCGTTGCGGTAGCCCTCGAACTGCTCCATGCGCTCGGCGTCAGGCGTGCCGCGCGAGCCGCGCATGCCGTCGGGCGTGCCGTCCAGCAGACCGGGAAAGGGCAGCATGCCCGCGCGCATGTGGCCAAAACGGGTGACGAGCTGGTCGCGGTAGGCATCGGGCGCGTTCAGCAGCGTGCTGTAGCGCGGGGCGAAGGTGTCGCGCACGTCCTTGTCGCGCGCCGAGGCGCTGAGCGTAAGCGCCAGCGCAACGTCTTCGCGCGCCGTGGCTTCCATCACGAACAGGTCGTCCCCCGCGGCGTCGAAGGTATCGATCTTCAGCTTGCGGCCCATCACCGGCGCCAGGCGCTTGGGCTGATTGGTGTTGGGGCCCGAGCTATAGAAGATCAAGTCGAAGACGACCACGCGCGCGCCGCCCTCGCGGCAATAGCGCAGGATCTTGTTGTAGACATGCCGCGGCCAGGGCCAGGCATAGCGGTTGCCCGCGTCCTCGGCTTTTGCGCCAAGAAACGGCGGCAGGTCGCCGTAGACCAGCGCCTCTTCGTCGATGTTGACGATCAGGATGTCGGGGTCTTTTTTCGCGTTGGATTCAAACGTGCGCACGCGCATGTTCTGCGTGGGTTTTTCGGCGTATTCGATCAGCGCGCTGTCGCCGCCGACCAGCAGCACGGACAGCGCGAGCATCACGGCGAGGCTGACCGTGACGCCAAGCTTGAGGCGGGTCTTGAACTCGTGAGCCTGGCCGAAGTCGAGCTTGGCCTTGCGCAGAAGTTCGCGCGCGCGCACCAGTGTGCTGCCTGCGCTCCGCACCGAGACATCGACTGTGTTCCTTGGGGCCATCGGCGCGCATTTAGCCACAGACCGGCATTAACTGCGACACCTGTTGCGCCGCCTGTCAGAAAGTTGTTTGGCGCGTGGGCGTTAATCGCACCAAATTCGCAAGTCGCCGCGATTACGCCGCTTACGTCGCGCTGAAAAAGTGGAGCCGCTGTGGAAAGCTTGCGTCAAGCGGGCTTCGCGGCGAATTGAATTGCACGCGCGGACAAATCATGTAGGTTTTCAGTCCCGTCCGGGGAAATATCCCAAGACTCAGCGAAGTGCGATGGAGCCTGCCTATGGCGGGGCCGCACGCCGTTGATCCTCGTTTGGAGACTGCAACACATGGCCCACGATCCTCTTTATCCCACCGGAAAAACCGTCGCCGATGTTCTCGACTTCGCGCGCAAGCGCGGCTGCACGATGCTCGACATCCGCTTCATGGATTTGCCGGGACTCTGGCAGCACTACACCTTCCCGATTCGCCGCCTCAACGCCGAATGTTTCGAGGAAGGCTTCGCATTCGACGGCAGTTCGCTGCGCGGCTGGCAGAAAATCAACGAGTCGGACATGCTCGCGCTGCCCGACCCGGGCACCGCGTTCCTCGACCCGTTTATGAAGGAGCCGACGCTGGTGCTGATCGCCAACATCGTCGACCCGATTGAGCGCACGCCTTACCCGCGCGACCCGCGCAACGTGGCGCGCCGCGTCGAAGCCTACGTCAAGAGTACCGGGCTGGGCGACACCATCTACTTTGGCCCCGAGGCCGAATTCTTCATCTTCGACGACGTCCGTTTCAGCCAGGGCATCAACCACGGCTACTACTACCTCGACAGCAAAGAGGGCGCGTGGAACACCGGCCGCACCGAGGAAAACGGCAACCTCGCCTACAAGCCGCGCGTCAAAGGCGGCTATTTCCCCGTGCCGCCGATGGACAGCCTGCACGATATCCGCACCGAGATGCTGCTGATCATGGGCCAGGTCGGCATGGTGCCCGAGCTGCATCACCACGAAGTCGCGACCGGCGGCCAGTGCGAACTCAGCACCAAGTTCGACACGCTTACGCGCGCGGCGGACAACCTGATGAAGTACAAGTACGTGGTCAAAAATGTCGCGCGCAAGCACGGCAAGACTGTCACCTTCATGCCAAAGCCCCTGTTTGGCGACAACGGCAGCGGCATGCATTGCCACTCAAGCATCTGGAAGGACGGCAAGAACACCTATGCCGGCGACGGATATGCCGGCCTTTCGCAGACCGCGCTTTACGCCATCGGCGGCATCCTTAAACACGCACACGCGCTGTGCGCGATTACCAACCCGACCACCAACAGCTATCACCGCCTGGTGCCGGGTTATGAGGCGCCGGTTAACCTCGCGTATAGCAGCCGCAACCGCTCGGCGTGCGTCCGCATCCCGCTGGCGGGTGACAGCCCGGCGGCCAAGCGCTTCGAGTACCGCATCCCGGACCCGAGCAGCAACCCGTATCTTGCCTTTGCGGCGATCACGATGGCGGCCATTGACGGCATCCAGAACAAGATCGATCCGGGTAAACCCATGGATAAAGATCTTTATGACCTGCCCCCGGAGGAGCTCAAAGATATCCCGCAGGCGCCGGGCAGCCTCGAACAGAGTTTAAAAGCGCTGGAGAAAGACCACGCGTTTTTGCTCAAGGGCGATGTCTTCAGCGCTGACGTGATCGGCGAGTGGATCAGCTACAAGATGAAGAACGAAGTCGACGCGATGCGCTTCAGGCCTCACCCGCACGAGTTCGAACTGTACTTCGACATCTAGGGGGATGCAGGGACACGCTGCCGCGTGTCCCTACGAACAATCCACAGGGGCACGCCGCGGCGTGCCCCTGCAATTTAATCGCGCTACCTGATCCCGGGTTCACGTTCGGTTTCCGGCGCGACGGGCTCTGATTTGCGTTTCACGCGGCCCTCAAGGCGATGCAGCACGACTTCCCACTCCTCGGGGAATCGTTGCTCCTCCAGCCGCGCCTCGAACTGGTCGACGGCGACGTCCGATTTATCGACGTGGCGCGTGGCGCGGTCGTGCAGGCCCAGGATGCGGCGCTTGAGCCGGCGCACGTAGGCCAGCGTGCGCAGCATTTCGATTTGGTCCTGGTCAGTAAGTTCCGCCACGTGGGTCGAGCTCGCCCACACCATCACGTCGGCAATCAAGGGCTCAATCTGCTCGGACGCCACGGCGAGTTCGCTGGCGGTGCCGTCGCGCGCGGTTTCGAGAATCGCCCAGACATCATAGAGCTTCGACATCGCAAGCTGGAAGCTGGCTTCCGCGTCGCTGGTCTTGGAGTCCGCGAGCACCTCGTAAGTCTTCTTGGCCATCTGGTGAACCTGGCCAAGCTCGTACAGGCGCTGCTTCGGGTTCTCGAGGTGATAGAACAGCCGCTGCTTCATCACGCTCAGCGCGCGGTACTCAACAAGGTGCGTCGAGAGGTCGTGGACGATCTGGAACAGCCGCTTGCCTTCCTCGGATTCCAGGGGCTGGTTGATGTCCAGCATCTGGCCCTCGATGCTGGCCACGATGCGGTCGAGGTCGCGGCTGACGGCGCCGTATTGGCCGTAAGTCGCGCGCCACTGGTTCAACATCAGGTCGATCAAACGCAGTTGTTCGTCATATACCGCGGCGGCGCGCTGGCCGCGTTTGCCGGCGCTGGCGAGCGCCGCGCGCTGCGCGGTCAGGCGCAGGCGCTGGTCCTGCTCGCCCTCCATGCCGCTCATGATGTTGCGCCGCGCGGCTGCAAGCAGCTCGTGCAGCCCCTGAACGAGGCCCTCGAGGCCTGTGGTCGCTTCGTCGGCTTCGCGCAGGCTCGCCTCGGCCTCGGCGCCGAGGTTCATGGCCGAGTCGATGCGGCTGACGACCAGTTGCGCGGCCTCGATTACGCGCGCGTAAAGTTTGCGGTCGAGCGCGTCTTTGTCCGGGCGCGGCAGCGGTTGCAGCGACGCCATCGCTTGCAGCGCTTGCACCGCCCACTCGCCCGCGAGCCCTTGTTCGGCCACGGCGTAGAGTTTCTTGACCTTGCCGGCCTGGTTGCGGGCTTCATCGCGCAGCTCGTTGAGTTGTTCGCGCACGAGTTCGGCGCTGGCGGCGGCCTGCTGGTGGCTGGTCGCGCCCTTCATCAGTTGGCGCGCGGCGCTGGCGAGTTCCGTGCCCTCGGCGATCTCGACCAGGCGCTGTAGCGGCGCAAGGTCGGATTTCTCTTCGCGCAGGCCGCCCGCGACTTCGGCGGCAAGCGCGCCCGCAAGCGTCGCGTAATGGCGGCCCTTCATGCGGCCGGTGAGTTCCTCGCCGATGGCGGCAAAGGCTTCGTCAACCAGTTGTGCGACCGTCAGCGGAAGTTTTTCCGTCGGCGGCGGGTTGAGCGCGGCGCGCAGCGCGGCGCCGGCCTCGGCAAGCTCCTTGCGCCCGGCGTCCTCGCGCACGGCGCGCGCAAAGGCGCGCTCGACGGCGCCGGCCGCGGCGCGCAGGTCGCGCACGGATTTGCGCAGCACCTGCAGGCCCGCGTCGGGGATCATCTGGCCCAGCGCCGCAATCACGGACTCGGGCGTGGTGATTTCAAAACCCGTGAGCTGCGTGATGCGCAGGCCGATCTTGCGCGTCGCGGTTTCCAGCTTTTTCAGGCGGCCTTCGAGGTCGCCGCGCGCGAGTTTTTCTTCCTCAAGCTGGCGCGTCATGTCGGCGATTTTTTCGGCGTCGGTCTGGATCAGTGAGTCGGCCTTGGCGAGGTCGCGGTCGCGGCGGTTCTGATGCTGGCCGAGCTCGCGCTTGTGCGCGGCGATGATTTCCTCGAGGCGATGGTCGAACTGCGCCTTTTGCTCGTCCATCGCGCGGGCGTATTGCTGCTGGGCTTCGGAAAGTTCGGCCTTGTGCTTGCGTGAGGCGGTGTTGAGGTCGGAGGTGATCAGGCTGAGCTTTTGTTGAAGCTCGGCCGACTGGCGGCGCAGCTTCTCGACCTCGGTGAGAAGCTCAAGGTTGCGCAGGCGCTCGGCCTCGATCTTGCGCGTGGCGACCTCGCGCATGATGGCGGAGGGATCTGGCGGTACAGGATCCTGGTTTCTTGCCGCCATGACAGTGCCCTGGGGTGATGCACCAGTTTAGCGTTAATTCAAAGAAGGGAAGCCCGTGGGCTCCCTTCTCAGTCGGCTGACCGCCGCGGTCAAGATGCAGCTTTGTGCAGTTTGCGCCCAGTTACGGCACATTGATGAAGACGCCGGTGCTGTCGTCCTGGGCCGCGAGGTCGCGCATGAAGTTGATGGCTTCTTCGATGCCGCCGACGCATACGCAGACCAGCGCCGTTCTGGGGTCGAACTTCGACCACCAGCCCGGGAAGTGCTGCAGAATCTGCATAGCCGAACCCGTGGCGTTGGGCACCCCGTCGGTGATCAGGAACATCTTGCCAAGCTCAACCGGGTAGGTTTCACAGGCCCGCTGCAACGCGGCGTGGGTTGGGGTGCCGTAGCCGGGGTTGCAGCAGGGCCCGTTGACGAAGTTGGTCGCCGCATCCTTGTTGCTTTCGGTTGCGACGGTCAGCCCTCGCCAAAGTTGCATGGTCGAGTCGGCGAACTGCGTGCCGTAGGACATACAGTCGAATTTGTTGTCTTCGTCGAGCCGGGCAATCAGGCTTGTGGCTTCTGCGCGCAGAGACGCCGCGCGTGCCCCCGCCATCGAGCCCGAGGCGTCAAGGATCAGCACGAAGTTGTCGCCCACGGGCTCGCCGTAAAACGTGGGTTCGTCCTTGATGTCCGGCGGCAGCACGCGGTCGATCACGATCAACGGGTCGGTGGAATTGCCATTGTTGGTCGCCGGGCCGATGCGGACCTGCACGCCGCCCACGGGGCGGTCGACGCCGTTCTTGTTGGCGGCGTCAGGGTTTTGCAGGCGCACTTGCCCCGGGACATCGAATCGTGACGGGGCCTGCGCAAAAAGCGGTGTGGCCAAAGAAGTGAGCGTAACCAGGACACAGAGGGCCGTGCGCATTGCATGCTCCCATTGGGGACGGCAAGGGTGAGGGGTAAGAGCAACGGGCGTACCAGATGGCGGCAGCGGCGTTGGCTTGCGGCGATGTTTCGCGCCGGTGACAAATAGGCATTCAAAGGCGCGCTTGCGCCCGGGTTGTTACCGCCGCCGCCCAAGGGGACGAACCGGCATCGTTACCGTCGAAACGGCGACCGTAACCCTGCGGGAGATGCTTGAGAGCTTTTTCAAGGTTAGTGTGCCGAGTTTATGCGCTGCGCCGAGCGAGCAGATCAAGAAGCGCGAGCGACAGCGTGGCTGGAAGCCACGCTGAGCGAGCGCGACGCAGAGATGCGATGCTCGCCGCAAGCAGAACCCGGCACACTAACCTTGAAAATGCTCCAGGTATCTCGTAGGGGCGACGCATGCGTCGCCCCTATGTTTTCCTACGGTCCTTGGGGCGATTGCTGGGCGTCGATTTCGAGCTGTTTGCGGCCCTGTTTGCCAAGGCCCGGCAGCACGCCCAGCCGCACGATCGCTTCTTCAATGATGTCGTCGATGCGGTCCAGCGCGTATCGCATTGCGCTGGGTTTGTCGTCAAACGCGCGCGTGATGTCGATGCCGCACTCGCGCAGGTATTGCAACACGTAATCGCTGATGCGCCGCTTGTAGACTTCTTTTTCGATGTCGACGCCGCGGTCCACGAGATCGTGGGCCAGGGCATTGGCGTACTTCGCGGCCTCGATCAGCAATTTCGCCGCACGCACCGACAGCACCATCATGGGCGTAGCGTTCACGCGCGGCGTGTACGGGCGTTTGCCGAGCAGGCT